>CP076040.1:3600000-4200000 GCA_014529675.2 Opitutia bacterium ISCC 52 | reverse complement strand
TTTAAAGGAAAAATAAACCGTCTACCTACTCGCGACGAGATTGAGGTAGGCATCAATGAGCAGCTCATTGTTGAATTCTACAACCGCTAATCTTTAGCGGAGGTACTATAACATTTACATACGTTTGTTCCATGGCCACTCGATTAGGAAAATTCGAAATCCCAAACCGCCTCACCAAAGATGATGAGAGCGCAACTGATACATATGCCAAGTTCATAGCCGAGCCTTTTGAAGGTGGTTATGGTCACACCATTGGTAACTCATTGCGGCGTGTGCTTCTCAGTTCTATTGAAGGAGCCGCTATTTCTTCAATCAAGATTGAAGGTGTCAGTCACGAATTCCAGAGTATTGAAGGAATCGTTGAGGACATCACCGATGTGGTGTTGAACCTGAAGAAGATTCTGCTCATCAATCACAAGCGTGAGTCGGTTAAGCTTCTCCTTGACGTCACCAAAGAAGGACAAGTGACAGCTGCCGATATTCAGCCCGATGCGAATATTGAGATTATCAATCCAGAGCAGGTTATCTGCACCCTCGATGCTGAGCGTCGCTTCTTTGCTGAAATAGAAGTTAAGGTAGGTCGTGGCTATGTGCCAGGTGAGGAAAACAAGACTGAGGACGATCCTATCGGTGTAATCCCAATCGATTGTCTTTATAGCCCTGTTCGCTTGGTAAAGTATAACGTGGAAAACACCCGTGTAGGTCAAATGACCGACTACGATAAGTTGATCCTCGAAATTTCAACCGACGGACGGATTTCTCCGGACGATGCAGTTAAGCACGCAGCTTCCATCCTAAAGCACCACCTCGAAGTATTCGATAAGGTGAGTGATGATGATGTTGAATTTGAAAGTGAAGGTTCTGAAGTAAGTGAAGAGCAAAACAAGCTCCGCAAGCTTCTCAACATGAGCGTCAATGAAATCGAGCTCTCGGTTCGTGCCGCGAACTGCTTGAACAATGCTAACATTACCACCGTTGGTGAGTTGGCTATGAAGTCAGAGCAGGAAATGCTGAAGTACCGCAACTTCGGTAAGAAATCACTCAACGAAATTAAAGCAAAACTGGAACAGCTGGGTCTATCCCTGGGAATGAAAATCGATGAGCGTCTTCTCGATTCCCGCATAGACTAAGTTTTCTGGAGACCATCCGCAATGCGCCATTTAAAACACAGACACGAATTAGGGGTAAAGAAGGCCCATCGCCCGGCCCTCATGGCCAACCTGGCTCTCGCTCTTATTAAAGAAGGTCGTATCAAGACGACTTTGGCGAAGGCCAAGGCTCTACGTCCTTTTATTGAAAAGATCATTACCTTAGCTAAAAACGGAACACTCGCTGATCGTCGTTTGGCTGCTTCCCGTCTTCGAAATAAAGAAGCGGTTCAACTTCTCTTCAATGAGAAGGTTGAAGAATTCAAAGACCGCCAAGGTGGTTACACACGTATCTATAAGATTGGTACACGTGTAGGTGATGCTGCTGAAATGGCATTGATCGAATTGATTCCTGCTGCAGACGAAGGTTACGGCAAGAAGAGAAAAAAGAAGGCCAAAAAGACTGCCAAGAAAGCTGCTGAAGAAAAAGCAGTAGAAGAAGTGGCAGAGGAAGTTGTTGCTGAAGAGCCAGCTGCCGAAGTGGAGGAAACACCCGCTGCGGAAGCTGAAGAAGCTCCTGAAGCAAAAGCCGAGGCTGAAGAAGCACTTGCCGCTGAAGAAGACGCGGCTGACGAGGAGGAAGAAACCAAGAAGTAAACTTGGCATACTCTTCAAAAGAAACACTTTCCCACAACGCGCCTGATCTTCGGGCGCGTTTGTGTTTACAATGATCCCGATCACACTAGCAGATGGATTTCTAATCTACCTTCTTATAGGAATAGGAACGGTGATAGGTCTGTGGGCTTACTATGACTTCAGGGATAAAAATCTATATCAGTCGGAACGTTCCAAAACCGTTTTTCACTGCGTCAAATGCAGCAAAATTTATGCAGACAAGATGGGTGTGAAGCAATCGAACTGTCCCCGCTGCGAATTTAAAAATACACATTTACAATTTTAGCCATGGCCGAAGTAGTAGCCGTTCTTGATTTTGGTTCCCAATATACACAAGTCATCGCCCGACGATTGAGAGAGTGTCAGGTATATTCGAAGGTGTTGCCTTTCTCAACTTCAGCAGAGGAGTTAAAAAAAGAGGGGATAAAGGGTGTCATTTTATCCGGGGGTCCTTCTTCCGTTTTTGCGGATAATGCTCCGCATCCGGATAACGCTATCTTCGACTTAGGAGTTCCCGTTTTGGGAATCTGTTATGGGATCCAGTTGCTAGGATATCTGCTTGGCGGAAAGGCTGAGCACAGCGAAGAGCGAGAATATGGGAAAGGTACTTTGAATATCACAGGCGAGAGTCCGCTCTTTAATGGGGTCAATAAATCCATACAGGTTTGGAACTCCCACGGTGACAAGCTGACGGTGCTGCCTGAAGGATTCAAACCCGTTGCCACCACCGAAAACAGCGATTTCGCAGCCATTCAGGACATTGATCGGCAATTCTTCGGTCTTCAATTTCATCCGGAAGTTTTTCACACCGAGCAAGGGACTGACATTATCCGGAATTTTGTTTTCGATATCTGTAAGTGTGAAGGGGACTGGACGATGGAAAGCTACATCGAAAGTTCTATTTCGAGTATTCGTGAGACTGTGGGAGACAAGAAGGTTATCTTGGGACTTAGCGGTGGTGTTGATAGTTCGGTTGCCGCGAAACTGATTCATGACGCAATCGGATCCCAACTAACTTGTGTGTTTGTGGACAACGGGTTGCTTCGTAAAGATGAGCGCGAGGCGGTTGCGAAGCTCTACGGAGATCATTTCCAAATTAACCTGGTCGTCGCTGATTCCGCTGATTTGTTCCTTGAGCGCTTGGCGGGTGTGACTGACCCGGAGCAAAAACGGAAGATCATCGGCAATACCTTCATTGATGTATTCGAGGACGAGGTAGAGAATATCGGTACCGTTGATTTCCTGGCTCAGGGAACTATTTATCCCGATATCATTGAGAGTGTTCCCATTGATGGAAATCCAGCTTCGCTGATTAAAAGTCACCACAATGTGGGCGGCCTGCCGGAGCGGATGAAGTTGAAGATCTTAGAGCCGCTGAACCAACTATTTAAAGATGAAGTTCGGCTACTCGGTAAGAGTCTTGGATTGCCTGACAGCGTGGTTTGGCGGCAACCATTTCCTGGGCCCGGCCTCGCAGTCCGCGTTTTAGGAGACATTACTGAAGATAAGTTGGTCGTTCTGCGAGAAGCAGATGCTATCTTACTCGAAGAGATGAAAGCTGCGGATCTTTACTACAAAGTGTGGCAATCCTTTGCTGTTTTTCTACCTGTGCGAACGGTTGGAGTTATGGGTGATGAAAGAACCTACGACAACGTCATCGCGCTGAGAATAGTGGAAAGTGTGGATGCCATGACTGCTGATTGGGCTAAGTTGGATCACGACTTATTGGCCAAGATCTCCAACCGCATCATAAATGAGGTCAAAGGGGTGAACCGAGTGGTCCTCGATATTAGCTCTAAGCCCCCTAGCACGATCGAGTGGGAATAGTGTGCGATTTGGGTTGAACATTGTTTGGATTATGGAGTCCTATAGCGTTCGATTCCTGTGATTCTGTTATGAAGTTCGATATCAAATCCGTTCTAGTTCTCCCGATTGGGTTCCGGCGCCTCTTTGCGTTGTGTGCGGTATTTGCTTCAGTCGGTGGTCAGGTGCTTAAGGCCAATCTAGATCCACAAGCAGAAGCCATTCTAAAAAAGGCCCGCCAGTTCATTTCCGATGAACCAACACTTAACGGCGTAAGGTCCTTGCGCTTCGAAGGAACGATCACCAATCCGGACGGTAAGACTGGAAAGATTTCCATTAGTTTACAGCAGCCATACAAGCTGATGCAGTCTATCCAACACGATAACGGAATGGTCGATGAATTTGGGCTGAACGATTACGAAGGTTGGCTTAAACGCTTCAAAACGGATAATCCGGAAGTTTATGCTCTGATGCCGGTGGATGTGGCCCGCTTGAAACGGTTGCGCGCGAATACCTACGAAGGTTTGAATTTCTTTTCAACCAAGACGAACTACGGACGGAAGATTGAGTACCTTGGCAAAGAGGATCTCGATGGTAAGCCCGTTGAAGTTGTTAAAATCCTCTATGGGGCGGCTATATTTGTCCGTTATTTTGATGAAGAAACAGGAGAATTGCTGTTATCCGAAATCGAAAATGGGGAACGCATTCAAGAACAGGGAGAATTGATGGTAAGTGGCATCAGATTCCCAAAGTATTTAATCACCTTCAGAGGGGATGAGCAGATTAGTCATCTTGAATTTAACAAAATCGAAGTGAATCCCGTCTTTGACGATTCACTCTTTACCCAGCCTCCGCTGCCCTCGTTGAGGGAAAAATAGATGCCTAGATTCAAGTATGGTACACCCAGCTTTTTTAAACGGCTGGCTGCGTTCGCTGAAGATGCTGCTGGATCCTCGAAAGTTGAGGCCATTGTTGCTGATATTATTGGAGATATCCAAAAGCGAGGTGACAAAGCCGTCTTCGCCATAACAGAGCGATTGGACGGGGCGAAATTGAATCCTCGTACCTTGAAAGTTTCGGAGTCCGAGTTGAAGGCTGGCGAAAGCAGTCTTTCCGCTAAGGACCGCACGGCACTCAAAGAATCCATTCGTTGTGTTAAGGCTTACAACCGTGAGTCCCTGCCAAAGAATTGGTCCAAGAAAAATCCGCATGGAGCGACGGTAGGGGAGCGTTATTACCCTATTCAACGAGTGGGGCTTTATGTGCCTGGTGGAAGTGTGCCACTTGTTTCCACTGTTATCATGACAGCCACTTTGGCCAAAATCGCCAAGGTCCCGCAAATTTGTGTGTGTACGCCTCCTAATAAAGAGGGCGGTATTGCCCCCGCCATGGCAGGAGTACTTTCTCTTTGTGGGATCAAAGAAGTTTACAAGATTGGTGGCGCTCAAGCGGTCGCCGCCATGGCGTTTGGCACAAAAAGCGTCACTCCTGTCGACAAAATTTATGGCCCTGGAAATGCATTCGTAAACGAAGCTAAACGGCAACTCTTTGGACGAGTCGGTATTGATCTTCTACCAGGACCCAGTGAGGTGATGGTCATTGCGGACTCATCTGCAAAGCCGTCCTTTGTCGCAGCAGATCTTCTAGCACAAGCTGAGCATGGGTCAGGTAAGGAGAAGGTCTATCTAGTTTCTTCTTCAAAGAAGCTGATCGAAGCGGCCTTGAGTTCGATTACGTCTCAACTTCCATCACTGTCACACAAGGAGGCAATTAGTCGTGTGCTGAAAAAGAATTTTGCGATTGTTGAAGTGCCTAATCTGAATGCCGCGATCGACGTTGCTAACTTTATTGCTCCTGAACACATGGAGCTACAGGTCGACTCCTCACGGATAGCGTCCATGACTCAACGGATCACAACTGCAGGTGCTATTCTTCAAGGACATTACTCAGCTACAGCATTGGGCGACTTTACTGCCGGTCCAAGCCACGAATTGCCGACTGGCAGGGTGGGGCGCTATTTAAGCGGTCTGACTGTAAGTGACTTCTTTCGAAGAAGTAGTGTCGTGCGTTACGAGCAGAGTCATGTGAAGAAAGCCGCAAACACTATTGAGGTATTTGCGCGTTTAGAAAAACTCGACGCCCACGGCAGATCTGTATCTATTCGGGCAAAGTAACGAGCTTTATAAATCGTAACTATGAAATCGAATCCGTCATTATCCGACCGGGCGCTTGCGCATGTGCAGGCGTTGCACGCCTACGTACCCGGAAAACAACCACAGGATGCGGATTGGATCAAACTGAACACCAATGAGAACCCCTATCCGCCGAGCCCGCGTGTCGCTGAAGCGATTGCGAAGGAAGCTGGGGATCCATTGCGTAAGTATCCGAATCCAATCTGCGCCACCTTACGCGAGGAGTTGGCACAGCATTTCCATCTCCCCAGTGGGGATTGGGCATTCGTAGGAAATGGATCTGATGAAATTCTGAATCTCTTGATTCGTAGCTTCTGCGATGAAGAAAAAAGCGCCGGATACATGGTGCCGAGCTATTCTCTCTACCCTGTTTTGCTGGCCATTCAAAATGCGAAACAAGTTTCGGTGGGCTTTGACTCTAGCATGACCTTGCCAGTGGAGGAGGTCGCTAACTGCGGGGCCAATCTGTTTTTCCTGACTTCACCCAATGCACCTACTGGAGTTGGATTCACCACCGACACTATTCGGAGCTTAGCCGAGCAATATGATGGAATCTTGGTTGTGGATGAAGCTTATGGGGCTTTCGCCGAAGAAACGGCAATTTCCCTCGTGGAAGAATTCCCCAACCTTTGCGTAACGCGGACTTTCTCCAAATCGCACAGCCTGGCTGGAATGCGGGTGGGATATCTTTTGGGGAATCCTGAGCTCATCGACCTTCTCGATAAGGTGCGTGACAGTTACAACGTTAATCGGATCTCCCAGGTCGCTGGATTGGCTGCCCTTTCCGATGTCGAATATTACGATGGATTGACCGGGAAAATCAAAGATACTCGGGACCGTTGCCAAAAGCGGTGGGAAGGCCTCGGCTGGTTTTCTTACCCGTCTCAGGCCAACCTGATTTTTACACAACCTGTAAATTCTCGAGGGGAAACGGGTCCAGAGGTTGCAAAATCCCTGTTTGACTTTCTCTTCGGGGAGAAAATTCTCGTACGATATTTCGGAAACGATACTCGAACCGATTCTTTCCTAAGAATCAGCGTGGGCTCAGAATCCGAGATGGAAACTCTAAATGATACAATCGACCAATGGCTGAAAAACGCATAGTCTCAATCTCCCGCAAAACAGCGGAGACCGATATTGCACTGACCATCAATCTGGATGGTTCCGGCGAGTTTGAGGTAGATACGGGTATCCCGTTCTTCGACCACATGCTCAACTTGTTCGCCAAGCACGGTTTGTTTGATCTCAAGCTGATTGCAAAGGGTGACATCGAGGTTGATTATCACCATATGGTTGAGGATGTGGGTATCGTTTTGGGCGATGCCATCAAACAGGCGTTGGGTGATAAGCTTGGAATCCGTCGCTACGGTTTCTTTATCTTGCCCATGGATGAGACCTTGGCACGTGTAGCTTTGGATCTGAGCAACCGCCCGTTTCTTAAATACCAGGTTGAATCGCCGACCAATTATATCCGTGATTTCAACATCGTACTGATTCGTGAGTTTTTCCAGGCAGTGGTAAACAATTTGAGTGCAAATATTCACCTGAAGATTGAATATGGGGATGAGCCGCACCACATTGTGGAGGCGTTATTCAAGTGTTTTGCCAAAGCTCTCGACGTGGCGACATCGGTGGATCCAAGAACGGAAGGCCAGCTTCCTTCGACTAAGGACAAATTGACTTAGTGGGAACCGATGAAAACTAAACTCGCAGTTACAGACTACGGAATGGGAAACCTCCGTAGTGTTTCCAAAGCATTTGAAGCCTGCGGTGCCGAGGTAAACCTGATCACATCTCCCGAGCAAATGGGTGATGCATCGGGCTTGGTGCTACCAGGTGTAGGAGCTCTAGGTGATTGTATCGATGGGCTTCGGGCCTGCAATCTGATCGATTTGGTCAAAGGGTGGATCTCAGAAGATCGACCCTTTTTTGGAGTATGCTTGGGATTTCAGGCCCTCTACGACTATTCCGAAGAAGGGGCCGTCGATGGACTGGGTATTTTTCCTGGCCAGGTAAAGCGGTTTCAACTTCCACCGGAGTATAAGGTTCCGCACATGGGTTGGAATGCAGCTACCTTTTTGGATCCTAGCGACCCTATCGTTGATGGATTAGTATCGGAAGTAGACCAATTTTATTTTGTACACAGTTACTTCTTAGCCCCCGAAAACGAGGAGGCATCCTTTTTTAGATCCGACTATGGAGGCCCATTCACAAGCGGTATTAAGCGAGGGAATTGTGTGGCTACTCAGTTTCACCCCGAGAAGAGTCAGAAAAAAGGGCTTCAACTATACCAAAATTTTCTGAAAGTAGTTGAAAATGCCTAATGAGTGGTTAGCATCTTCCCTCTTTGCACGGAATCCTAAGAATCAGCGTTTAGAAATGTCAGAAACAGCGACCATTACCACTGATGGTAATTCATATGAATACCCCGTTATTTGTGGTACCGAGGGTGAAAAAGCGATCGATGTCCGCAAGCTCCGCGCCGACTCTGGTTACATCACCTACGATGATGGGTATGGGAATACAGGCTCTTGCTTAAGTGATATCACCTTCATCAATGGTGAAGTAGGTATTTTGCGGCACCGCGGAATTCCCATAGAAGAGCTGGCTGGTAATGCTTCTTTTCTAGGTACTGCTTTTCTTGTTATCTACGGGCATCTACCAAGTAAGGAAGAATATGCTCACTTTAGTCAGCAAGTGGCTAGCAATGCTGCGATGCCTGATGATTTCCGTCATCATTTCAATGGATTTCCATCCGACGCTCACCCGATGGCTGTTCTTAGTGCCATGCTCAATGGGGCTGGTTGTTACCACAAGGAGATGACCAGCAATGATCGTCAGCAAGATTTAGAACATTTTGACCAGGCAGCTGCACTCTTGATTTCCAAAGTTCGGACCATTGCGGCGATGAGTTATCGAATGAGTAAGGGATTGCCCTTTGTCGAACCACGCTTAGATGCACCGTACGTGGATGACTTTCTCCATATGATGTTTTCGACGGAGGAAAAAGACTATGAGCCAACTCCAGAGATCGCAAAGGCAATGGATCTATTCTTCTTATTGCATGCCGATCATGAGCAAAACTGCTCAACTTCTACCGTTCGTATGGTGGCAAGTGGTGGAGCCAATTTGTTTGCTTCTGTGTCTGCGGGTGTTTCCGCACTTTGGGGACCACTCCATGGCGGAGCGAACACCGCCGTGGTAAAAATGCTGCAGGCCATTCATGATTCCGGCGACGATGGATCAAAGTTTATTGAAGACGCCAAAACCGGTAAAGCACGACTGATGGGATTCGGTCACCGCGTCTATAAGAATTATGACCCGCGGGCCAAGATTCTAGGGGATGCAGCCGAGAAAATTTTAAACAGCTTGGGGCATGATGATCCATTGTTGGATATCGCTCGTCACCTTGAGAAAGCTGCTTTGGAGGATGAGTATTTCGTGAAACGGAAGCTTTATCCGAATGTTGATTTTTACAGCGGACTGATTTTGAAAGCCGTAGGCATTCCAGTAGAGATGTTTACGGTGATGTTTGCCATTGGGCGTATGCCTGGCTGGATTGCTAACTGGCGAGAAATTGCTACAGGATCCAATCGCATTCATCGTCCTCGTCAGGTATACACCGGTAAGGTAGACCAACACTTTGTTCCTGCTGAGGAACGTTAAGGATTAAAGGATAATCGTATCCGCTTAGCGGCGGATCCTTACTCCTTGGTCTTTTTCTTTTGAGGTTCGTGCATCATGTCTTCGAGCTTTAGGCCTGTCAGGTGAGTGAGGCCATTGATCAACTTCCAAAGAGCCACCATCATAATGACGGTGCTGGGTATAGCGATGACGGGCCAACTTAGTGCATTCATTTTGCCTAACTCTGCATTGAAAGCAGCTAAATCATCAGCGGGGTGTGTGGTGACAATGATTCGAGCCAGCATAAAATTCAGTATCGAACTCATGGCAAAGGAGACCACGAGGAGCCAATTGCAGAAGGCAAAGATTTTGGTGAACTGGCGTTGACTACCCGTTTCTTCCAACTTCTGGTCAATGAGTTCTGTATTTAGAACCTGCGGGTTGTAGAGGAAGGTTTTAATCAGGGGTCTACGGGTACGAAAAGTTACCAGTACCATAATACCAATAACAGCCGGGATCGAAGCTTCCTTTACTGCCAGCCAATAAGGATCCACTTCTACCAGGCCGAAGGTACCGCTTAGGCCCACGCTGATAATTCCAAGTATGGATACAAAGTTAATCTGTTTGCGATTTAGTAGGTCCCAGACTCCGTATCCGAAGGGGAAGGCGAGTCCAACGATCAGTGCGTTGACTGGGCCCAGGCGTTCCGGATCACTCAGCTTGGTCAGTATGAACAATGGGATGGCAATATTGAAGGCCAGGATAAGAAGCAGGTTCTCCCTCTTTGGCATGGGCTTGGAGCTGGTGGTTTCAGACATTGGTGGCACAGTTGTTACCCCTAAAAGACTTGGCAATCTCAATAAGAGTATCGTTACTAGGAGGAATAAAATGGTTTTCGAGATTCTTCATCAATCTGACTATTCTCAAAGTGCATGAGTGAAAAGCGACATTCCCCTTTGGATCGAGTATTGGGCCAATTGGATCATTTGGATGAGACCAATTTGCAGAACTTGATTAACCGCTTGGCTGGTGAACGGGAGTTGTTCGAAAGCATCATTAACACCGTGCGTGAAGGCATCTTGGTCATCACCCGAGAAGGAGTGGTTGAGTACACTAATGCAGAGGGCATGAAGATGGTCGGGTTGAAAGAAGCGGATATCGGGTCGGCCGTATTGTGGAAATGGATACCCGATATTGCTCCTGTTATAAATATGGATGGGGAAGAGCCCGAAGTGGATGATCAATCTTCCGTAACTCGGGAAATTGAAATGACTTATCCAGAGCATCGTTATGTTCGGGTATACATGGTTCCGATTGAAGGCTTCGAAGATATGGATCCGCACTTCGTAGTGATTTTATCGGACATTACCAAAGAAGTCATGTCGACCGAGGAGAAGATCGAGTCGGAGAAGATTTCTTCTATCTTTTTATTAGCAGCCGGAGTAGCCCATGAACTGGGCAATCCGCTCAACTCACTGACCATCCATTTGCAGCTCATGGAGCGATTATTGGATAAGGTTGAAGATGATAGTGTGCGTGAGAAACTTGAGCGTTCCCTGGAAATTTGTAGCGGAGAAGTTGAGCGGCAGGATGGTATCATCACAAATTTTCTGGAAGCAATACGGCCTTCTCCTCCCGACCTAAAGGATATGAACTTGATGGAGGTCATCGAATCGGTTCTCCAGGTACAGGAGCAGGAACTGCTCAACTCGAAAGTGTCGGTGGAGATGGAAGTCGGAGATGAAGCTCCGGTGATTGCCGGAGATACCAATCAGATGAAGCAAGTCTTCTTCAATATTATCAAAAATGCTCATGAGGCTATGCAGGAAGGCGGGACCTTGCGGATTCAAACGCGCTCCGATGATGATTACTTCTTCACTATTTTTGCAGACACAGGGGAGGGGATAGACAAGGAAGAACTGGCGAGTGTATTTCAGCCTTACTACTCCACTAAGTCCTCTGGCAGCGGATTGGGGTTGATGATTGTTAACCGAATCCTGCGTGAGCATGGAGGTCAGGTAGCCATCGACAGCAAGTCAGGTCTGGGCACTGCCATTACCCTAAAGTTCCCAAAGAAACACCGGCGTGTTCGGCTCTTGCCTCAGAGCCGAGATCCGTTGTGAATATTATCAATCGATTGAATCATGCCTGCATCCATCCTCATTGTTGACGACGAAAAGCACACCCGCGAGGGGCTGCAGATGGCTTTGGAAGATGACTACGATGTGTATTTGGCTAGTGATGCTGACCAGGCCTTCAATTTGTTAGACAGTCAGCCTTTTGACGTCGTGCTTACGGACTTACGGATGTCAGGAAAATCTGGGCTGAAGGTCATTGATTATTCCCTCACCATGTCTCAGAAGCCCATTTGCATCATGATGACTGCCTACGGAAATGTAGAGACAGCCGTTGAAGCGATGAAGCGGGGAGCATTCGATTTCCTGACCAAGCCGGTGAATCTCGAGCGTCTTGAGATTTTGATCAAGCGAGCCATAAACTCTAAGCAGATTCAGGTTGAGAACAAAGAGTTGCACCAGCGGCTGGATCAAAAATTTAGTTTCAAGGGGATCATTGGAAATTCGGCTGCTCTCGAGGTTGTAATTGAACGGGTAAAGTTAGTCGCCCCTTCGAAGGCCACGGTATTAGTTGAGGGAGAAACGGGCACTGGTAAGGAATTGATAGCGCAAGCCATCCACCAGAATAGTGACCGCTCTCGTAAAGCATTTGTAGCGGTCAATTGTGCTGCCTTGCCCACGAACCTTTTGGAGAGTGAGCTGTTTGGTCATGAAAAAGGAGCCTTTACCGGTGCCATTGAAAAACGGGTAGGGCGCTTTGAGGCTTCTCATAATGGAACGCTCTTTCTGGACGAAATTGGGGAGATCGATGCCGCTACCCAGGTTAAGCTCCTTCGTTTTCTAGAATCGAAAACGTTTGAACGAGTAGGGAGTATAAAGCCCATCGAGGTAGACGTGCGTCTTGTGTGCGCCACTAATCAGAATTTAAAGCAATTGGTTGAGAATGGGGATTTTCGTGAGGACCTTTATTACCGGCTAAACGTTGTTTCTATTTTCCTGCCACCTCTCCGCGAACGCCAACAAGACATTCCCTTATTATTGAGCCATTTCCTAAAATACTACGCCAAAGATAATGGTGTTCCGTTGCCTGATTTTGATGCGGCTGCGATTAGGGTCTTACAAGATTACAAGTGGCCTGGTAACATCCGTGAGTTGAGAAATTTTGCCGAGAATACGGTAGTACTGCATCTTGGTGGCACCATTACTGAGTATGATCTGGATAACCGGTTTCGTGAAGGAGCACCTGTGAGTGTACAATCTGAAGGAGTTCAATCGAACCTATCGGTCGAGGAAAACGAAAAGCACTTGCTGAGAAAAGCCCTACTACAAGCCAAAGGAAACCGGACCAAGGCAGCGGAACTGATGGGAATATCTCGGAGGACGCTCCATCGAAAATTAGTCCAATGGCCTGAGTTGGACACCACAGGAAGAGCGGGAGGATAAGATCCGTTTCATGAAAGCTTGTTTTCACTTGGTTCTATCCTTTTTAGCTCTTTCGTTAGTTTTAAGATCTGCTGATTCTCAGACGATAAAAGTGGCTGGCAGTAACTTTGTCGGATTCGCACTTCAGTTGGAAGGCAACGGGGAGCGGATTGGGAATTACGGCGTCCACTACCGGATGAGTGGTAGCCTGCTTGGGACCCTTAAGCTAAAAGAGGGATTAGCGGATGTCGCTTTTGTCCTACAGAGACCGGATGAGTTCCAAACACTTGAGGGCTTACAGGTTATTCCGTTGGGATTCTAGGGCATCTACTTCGCTGTTCAGGAAGACAACCCTATGACTGAGTTGAAGGAGACTGAAATTACTGAGGTTTTGCGGAGGACCAAGGATGGTTTGAAGTCCGAGTGGGGCAGTCTTATTTCTAATGAGCCGAAATGGACGAATCGTTTGATCTTTGTAAGCTTCGATGTCGAGGAAACGGATCCATCCTCCCCCATTTTGGCTAATCAGTTTTTCGACAATGAGATTCCGGAGAACTACGGCACAATGGGGGAGCGAATTGAGGATCCTTACCTGGCCAGTTCTGCCAATCTGCTGATTATGTCTCAGTTACCTGATTCTTCTCGTGGGTTAAGATCTCTGAGCTGGATAAAAACGGATGAGAGTGTGGGTTACCCTCCCTCTCCTGAGAGTTTGTTTTATGGAGATTATCCACTACGATTGCCTTTGTATTTAGCAGTGGCTGACAAAACGGATCCTAAAGTGCTGGCTTATTTGAAGGCTTTTCTAGACTCAGACCAGCAGGAAATCCTCAAGGATTCTGGCTTTGTACCGGTTCCAGAGAACCTACAAAAACAGGCTCTTTTAGAGTTTGACTTGGAAATTTAATTTAATCTTACTCTGCTCCTTCAATTTGCGGGCGTAGCTCAGTTGGTAGAGCACAACCTTGCCAAGGTTGGGGTCGTGAGTTCGAATCTCATCGCCCGCTCCACTTCAGTGGAGTGCTATTCAAATTGGAATTTCAAGTTCTCGTCCATGACGGGACTTTTTTGTGTACAGCCTCTGGATAAAAAAAGGATCCAATAATTCTTTTCAAATGGAAGGTTATCTGTAGCTTTCAGCGCCGTATATGGAAGCCGCCTTACATGAATTTCTAGTTGCTCAGTCAACTCTACTGCTCTTTGCCATTCTTGCAGTCATGGTAGTACTCTTAGCAAGAGGTGCCGACTCACTCGTAGACAAGGCAGTTGAGATTTCTCACAGCGCAGGTGTACCGAAAGCGCTCATTGGAGCCACGGTTGTAAGCCTCGGTACCACCTTGCCGGAGGCTTCTGTGTCTGTCTTTGCTGCGATTGAAGGAAATCCAGGAATGGCGTTGGGCAATGCGGTGGGTTCCATCATTTGCGATACCGGTCTGATTCTTGGATTGGGCGCGTTGATCAAACCACTACCCTTGGATCGGCGTGTGGTGAATCGGCAAGGCTGGATTCAGGTGGGATCCGGCGTATTATTAATTTTGGTTTGTTTGCCCTATTCCCACTTGAGTGGAATGTTCTCCACTGGCGGTCGGATGATCCAGGCAGCTGGTTTTCTTTTTGTCGGACTGCTGGGAGTTTACTTTTTCTGGAGTTACCGGACAGCCATGAAGGCAGAAAACAGGGAAAGCAATGGTAAGGATGAGAAGCTTACCTGGCAGACTATCACTAAAGATCTTTTGATCATGGCAGGTGCTATTGCGGTCGTGATTCTTACGTCCAAGGTTCTGATCATCTGTGCCGAGGAGTTGGCTTATCGGCTCAATGTGCCAGAAAGTGTGATTGCCGCCTCGCTAGTCGCGTTTGGTACTTCGTTACCGGAGCTGGTAACGGTGCTCAGCTCAATTCGAAAAGGACAAGGTGAGCTCGCGATTGGAAATGTGATAGGAGCAGATATACTGAATGTGCTTTTTGTGGCAGGAGCTGCTGCTGCGGTAACACCGGCTGGGCTGGCCGTCCCGAAGGATTTCTTCACCACGCATTTTCCAGTTATGCTCGTACTACTGATCATTTTCCGAATTGGAATCAAAGTATGCGATACTCACTTAAGCCGTTGGGTTGGTGGCCTGCTGGTGGGAACCTACCTGGCGTTTCTATTGCTAAACTACCTGGTGTAATTTGCCTAAGACAAGTTTCCCCTTTTCTCAGGCGTAGAGCTCTGTCGGGAAATCCGGTTTCGAACCTTTCTTAGGAGATTCCAATGTGTCGGTGGAATAGCGAAAGATCTTTCCTTCGAAATTCTTCAGGACGATTTCATCGTCATTGATACATTCCACATAGTCGGGATTGATAGGGATCTTTCCGCCTCCTTGGGGAGCATCGATAACATATTGTGGAATCGCATAGCCCGTTGTGTGGCCTCGAAGGCCCTGGATAATTTCTATGCCTTTCTTGATATCTACCTTGAAGTGACTGCTTCCGGTAATCGCGTCCAGCTGATATAGATAGTAGGGGCGTACTCGCATCTGGAGTAGCCGATGGACCAAATCCTTCATGGTATCCACATCGTCATTCACTCCGCTCAAAAGAACGGACTGATTACCCAAGGGCACGCCGGCACGAGCCAATCTTCCAGTGGCTTCCTTGAGTTCTTCGGTGCATTCGCTTGGATGGTTAACGTGTATGCTCATCCATAGAGGTTCATGCTTTAGAAAAATTTGGCACAGTTCCGGGGTGATTCGTTGGGGCAGGAAAACGGGTATCCGAGAACCAATTCTGACGAATTCGATGTGCTCGATCTCTTTCAAACGCCCGAGCAAGTAATCGATTTTCTTGTCTGAAAGGAGTAGGGGGTCACCTCCGCTGATAAGTACGTCCCGAATTTGTGGAGTATTTTGCAGGTATTCGAATGCCTGCTCGATTTGGGGGTGGAAGTCATAACCCTGGCTGTTGCTAACCAAACGACTGCGTGTGCAGTAGCGGCAATAGGCGGCACAGCGATCGGTTACTAGAAAGAGAGCGCGATCCGGGTAGCGATGAACCAGGCCTGGTACCACCAAATGGCTGTCTTCTGCGAGAGGATCCAACGTTTCCCAGGAAGCGACCGTCATCTCATTTTTGCGTGGAATGAGCTGTTTCCGTAAAGGGCAATCCTTGTCTTCACGGTCAATGAGATTGAAAAAATAGGGTGTGATCGCCAGTGCGAGCTTCTCATTGGCATGCTCGCAACCTTCCTTTTCCTCCTGGGTAAGAGTCATTAACGATTCGAGTTGGTCCAGGCGTGTAATACGGTTGCGAAGCTGCCAGCCCCAGTTCTTCCAGTCCTCACTGGGGGTGTCCTCCCAGAGGCCTTGCCCTTGGAACCAGGAATTTGATCGATTATTTTGAGACATTAGAACGAAGAAAATTAGATAAGGAAGAGGCTGTGAAACCCTTCTAAAAAATCAATGTGAAACAAAACTATGCCTCTTAGTAAGAAATTGATTGCAGACCTTACAACAGCTCTTTTGCTAATGCGCTAATGTCTAAAAATAGGACCGGTGTATTAGCGTTTGAAGACGGAAACGTCTTTCGTGGGATTTCTTTTGGTAGTGAAAAAACGGTTCTCGGCGAAGCGGTGTTCAACACCAGCATGACCGGGTATCAAGAAATACTAACCGACCCATCGTATTTCGGCCAGATTATTACTATGACGGCTCCCCAAATTGGGAATTATGGGATCTGCCCAGATGATGAAGAATCTTCGGGACCCAAGGTCTCAGGATTTGTTGTTCGGGATCTCAGTCCTTTATCAAGCAACTGGCGGAGTAGAGAAGATCTCCATACCTACCTGTCACGAAACGGCATTCCAGGGTTGTCTGGCGTGGATACGCGAACCATTACGAAATGTCTTCGAGTCCACGGAGCATTGAAGGCCTGTCTGTCTACGGAAGCCCTAAGTGATGAGGAAGCTATCGCCAAAGCCAAGGAGTGGCCCGGTCTGGTGGGTGCGGATTATGTAAAGGAAGTCACCTGCAAAGAGCCCTTTTTATGGGATAAGGATGGCTCAGATAAGACCCCATTTACTGTTCCAGGTACTATTTTAGAACCTGCTGCCCTCGATCGTCCCACTAAGCGAGTCGTGGCTTTTGATCTCGGGGCAAAGTTCAACATTTATCGTAAGCTCCGCTATCACGGTTTTGATGTGGAAGTCGTTCCGGCCACCACTACGGCTGAAGAAGTATTAGAGCTTCAGGCAGACGGACTGTTTCTTTCAAACGGTCCTGGTGACCCTGCTGCTGTTACATATGTGCATAAGACCGTTTCTCAACTGATAGAGCGTCTGCCCACATTTGGTATCTGTTTGGGACATCAAATGATTACCCACGCTTTAGGAGCAGAAACCTTTAAACTCAAATTTGGTCACCGCGGTGCAAATCAGCCCGTAAAGAACCTAGAGACCGGAAAGGTTTCAATCACCTCCCAAAATCACGGTTTTGCCTCGACTAAGGAGGATTTGGAAAATCGAGGGGCGATTGTTACTGAGGTGAATTTAAATGACGAAACGGTAGAAGGGTTACGCCATAAAGATTTGCCAGTATTTTCTGTGCAATATCACCCTGAGGCTTCACCAGGTCCTCATGATTCGGATCCTTTATTCGACGACTTTTACCATTTGGTGGAAAAGAACTCTTAGATAAGAGCACCAAAACGTTCTGCATCTTCTAGGGTATCGACGCCCACCGACGGATCGGAGGTCATACCTACTGCAATCGGGTAGCCGTTTTCCAGTACCCTAAGTTGTTCTAACTTTTCTAGCTGTTCCAAGCGCCCTGGCGGAAGAGCTGCAAATGTTTCCAGGAATTCCGCCTCATACGCATACATTCCGAGATGTAGGTAACAGAGGTGGTGAGCCAGGCTGTCTTCTGAAGGAGAACCGTCCTCATCTCTAAAGTAGGGTAGAGGGGCTCTTGAAAAATAGAGGGCATTCTGGTCCTTACCAATGACAACCTTCACCTGATTGGGGTCTTTAAAATCTTCTGGCTTAAGAAACACGGTAGCTAGAGTGGCCATCGTGGCACCGCCTTGAACTTTTGAAGCTAACTTCCGAATTTGATCGGCAGTGACCAGCGGTTCATCGCCTTGTATATTAATTACGTATTTGGCCCCCACCATTCTATTCGCCTCTGCGAGCCTGTCTGTTCCGCTGGTGTGGGTATTGGAAGTCATTAAGCTTTCAAATCCCGCCTGGCTCAGTTCTTTCTGCAGGCGTTCGTCATCAACTGCGAAAATCAATGGAAATTCAGGAATCTCTGATCGGATCCTCTCTGCTACATGAATCAATAGGCTCTTACCTTTAATTTGATGGAGCAGCTTTTGGGGAAAGCGAGTGCTTGCCAGTCGAGCGGGAACGATAATGGCGGTTTGTGAATCTTGAGTCATATGGATTATCGAATCAGGTAATTCTGTCTCTAGAATGTAACTAGAATTTCCTGCCAGGCAAATGCTTACTATTATATTAGTAGCCTTGGGTTAATATTTTGATCAGTAGATACGTTTAGTAGAAAAATACATACAATCCTTATGATTTCAGAATGTGGCTGTATTCTTGCTGAAATGAAACCCCCAGATTCTGCATCAGGGAAAGCCATTATATTCCCAATCAATGAAAGATGATACTTGCTAAAACCATTCCTTTCTTTCTTCTCGTTAATGTCAGTTATTCAATTGAATCGGATCAGTACACTCCAAATTTAAATTTTTCGGTAAGGTCGTCTAATCACTTAGGCGATTCAAATGGGTCTGAAACCGTTGAGTAACGGGCGTTTTTCTAGCTTCAATTCTCTTTCTTACATTTATTTAAAAAAATCTATACATCGAATCGGTTTTTACTTAACTTCGACCTTTTTGACACTTCTTATGACCAAGAGATTACTTGCGATCGCATCAGTTGCCCTAGTAGGCCTCACAACCCTGAGCTGGGGGCAGTCCAAACTAGAAGAAACTCGGAATATTTTCCAGGAACTCGTTCAGTCCCGCCAGGAAATAGCCAATGAACAATCGCGTTGGCGCATCCAGAAGCAATCCTTACTCGATGCTGTCGAGTTGCTAGAACTCGAGATCGAGCTTTTGGAAGTCGGGATTGAAGAGATGGAAGCGCAATCTACGCAGGCCGAAAAGGACCGGATCAGCTTGAACGGGCAGATCGAGGAACTTAAAGAAGCATCTGCAGTAGTAGCTACTGTTATTCGTGGGTATGAACAACGCGTAACCAAGCTCGCCAATGCACTCCCCCAGGAGAAGAAAAGTGACCTGGAAAGTCTGACCAACCGCATTCCTGATCGGAACACGCCAGAAAGCGAGATTCGGGCTAGCTTGGGAGAGCGCATGCTAAACATTGTGGGTCTTCTCGACCAAATGGAGGTTTTCAATAATGGAATCCACGTATTTACCGAAGCCAGAAAAGTCGGTAGTAGCACGGTTAGCTTAAACGTGATCTACATCGGACTTGGTCGTGCGTATTATGCGAACCGAGATCAAGGACTGGCAGGATACGGAACGGTTGACATTGAGAAGGGGTGGACCTGGACAGAAGATGCCACCATCCTCGAAGACGTCGACCGCGCCATTCGTGTATTTAAGAGTGAAATCCCCGCTGAATTTGTGGTCTTACCCGCTAAATAATATTTCAAGAAGAACTCAGCAATTCTCTACAATTATTTCCGCATGAAAAAACTAATTTCCATCCTATTGCTAAGTGCGATCTCCGCTGCTTCAGCTCAAACATTCGATTCGGTCTCTGGCTCCGTTAAAGCAAACTTAAACGCCTCAATTGAGCAGTTAGAAGCCTTGAAGGAACAAATCGTTGTTGAACGCCAACCGCTTCAGGCTGAAGAAAGTCGTCTTAAAGACGCTGCATTCGCCCTCCGCGCTGATCGCGATCGTATTTTACGTCGCCGCGACAACACTGACCGTGATCTTGGCTCCCTCCGTAATGAGGTTGATTTGCTAGATGACACCAACGCTTATATGAGTAGTTTGATGGGGGAGTATATCCGCTCTTTTGACAATCGCCTTCATATCAGTGAAAGCCAGATATACGCTGAAAGCGTTGGAAACGCCAAACTTACTACTGAAGATATTAACTTATCTGCTTCAGATCGTTTCAGCACTCAATTGAAAGTAGTTGAGCAAGCCATAGGTAGATTGGAAAACTTGGTTGGAGGTCACCAGTTCCAAGGTAAAGGGGTTGTTCCCGGTGGTCGTCTTAAGGAAGGCACATACACTATGGTGGGCCCCATCGTTTATTTCGCCCGCCCTGAAGACAATGTAGCTGGTATCGCTTCTCGCGAGTTCGGCTCAGCCCAGCCCTCAGTTAGTAGCGTAGGCGAATTATACGATCCATTGATTTCAGAGTTCTCCTCTAATGGGTCTGGATCTCTCCCCTACGATATGACGCTTGGTGCCGCGGTCCAGATCGAAGAGGCCAAAGACACCTTTGTTGAGATCGTAAAAAAGGGTGGTAAGGCAATGATCGCTATTCTCACCATGGCCGGTATCGCCTTGTTGATTGCCCTGTTTAAATTTATAGAGATCTCTGGTGTTCGCCGTGCTCGTCCTCAGGACTTGGCTTTCATTATCGAGGCACTCAACAATGGAAATAAAGATGAAGCCTTAGGATATGCTCAGAAGATTAAAGGTCCTGTAGGAGCGCTTCTAACGGCTGCCGTTAACAATCATCACAAAGACAAGGATCATGTAGAGGAAATCCTCTATGAAAAGATGATCGAAGCCCAACCTAAGCTGGAACGCTTCCTCCCTTTCATCGCTGTTACCGCTGCGACTGCACCTCTTTTAGGACTGCTTGGAACGGTAATGGGTATGATTACCACCTTTAAATTGATTACCATTTTTGGAACGGGTGATGCAAAATCACTATCAACAGGTATTTCAGAAGCTTTAATCACTACTCAATTCGGTTTGATTGTGGCGATTCCGTCTCTGATTTTCCATGCCTTGCTCTCACGTAAATCCAAGGGTGTTCTTAGTAGTATGGAACGAACCGCGATTGGATTTATCAATGGTTTGCCAGGCAGAAAATAATAAGCAAACCAGCTCAATCGTTCTCCCACAGACATGAGAAATCGCAAATCACTTTCAGGCGGCGACGACAATAACGATATCAACATCTCTCCGATGATTGATATGGTTTTCATTCTCTTAATCTTCTTTATCGTTACGACGGTATTTGTGGAGGAGTCTGGATTTGGCGTTGATCGTCCTAATCCTGTAGACCAGCCCGAGCCACAAGACGAAGATAAGGAATCCGTCAACATTCGCGTAGATAAAAACAATCAGATCTTCTACAACGGCGAAAAAGTAGCCCTCGGCTCTGTTCGCCCCAAAGTGAGTCAAGTACTCGCTGCTGACCCTGAAGCTCCCGTTGTTGTGGAGGCTCAAGACGCCGCGAATGCTGGACTCGTTGTCAGCGTTATGGATGAAGCCCGTTTAGGGGGAGCCGATATTATCAGCCTTTCTTCTGCCACTGACTAAATCCTCTATGCTCAATATTTCACAAAATCAGCTCTCGAAGCTACTAACCAATGGAAATCAAAATCCAGAGTGCGTGCCAGCAAGGCCGTGAAGCTCGGGTTCATATTCCGCTCTCTTTATCTACAAGACGATAACTCTTAGTTCACATGTTACGCCAAATTAAAAAATCCAAACCATTCTCGATCCTTCTGGTTGCGTTTAGTGCCCTCGGATTCTCATTCACCGATGCCCAGGTGCCGGAGTCCAATCCGTGGAACAACCCTGACTTTGTCGATCGTTTCATTGGAACCTATGCTCCACGGATAACCATAGAGCCTCGCGTGTCTCCGGTAGACAAGACTTACATCGAAGAAGAACTGTTGTTAGTTCTGCAAACTGATCGAGCTGCCGCAAAAGCAATGTTGGTTGAAAAGACTCAATTGCCCGATTCCGGCGCCTCGTTTGATATGATACTGGCAAACATGTATTATCAGGACGGACAACTGCAACAGGCGGTTCAGAGCTACGAAAATGCCATAAAGAAGCATAAGGATTTCCTCCGTGCGCATGAGAATATCGGTTTTCTCTATTTCCAGTTGGGCAACTTGGATAAGACGCTCGTCCACTTCACACAAGCGGTGAAACTGGGCGCTGTAGATAAGAACATTTATGCGATCCTTGCGTATCTCTTTTTTGAGAAGGAACAGTATATTGCAGCCGAAACATCCTACCGCTCTGCTTTAATCTATGAAGTGGAAAACGAAGATTGGGAATACGGACTCGCTAGAAGTATTCTTCATCAGCGTAAATTTCAGGATGCGGTTGGACTTTTTGACCGCTTGATCGAAGGTGCTCCTGAGCAAGCTGAATACTGGCGACTCCAGGCAGATGCCTACATGGGGCTAGGAGACAATCTTTCCGCTGCTTCTAATTATGAAGTGCTTCGTCGCTTGGGACAAATTTCAGCAGAAAACCTGGTCGCTTTAGGAGACATCTATGTTGAAAATGACTTTGTTGAAGCAGCCTTAGGAGCTTACAAAGATGCTATTTCTAAACAAGGACGTCTCAATGTAGAGAAGCCTCTTGATGCAGCGGCTACCCTCATTGAAGCAGGGTTCACTGATGCTGCCAATGAGGTACTAACTGAGATTCAAAAGACCTACGGCAATAGTCTGGATAGCAAACAGTCTTTCGAAGTAAGGAAACTACAAGCGAAGATTCAGGCTGAATCGGGGCAGGCTACTGCCGCCATCATTCCCACTTTGGAAGAGATGGCGGCTGAAAATCCATTGGATGGAGAAGTGCTTATACTTCTAGCAGATTACTATTCTTCGGCCGGTGACTTTGAAAAAGCTGAGTTTCTCTACGAAAGAGCTCAAAGCATCAGCATTTATGAATCCAAGGCTCTTTACCATTACGGTAAGGCGCTGATGGCCCACGAAAAATACCGCGAATCCATCCGTGCTTTGGAGCGTGCTCAAAACATTGATCCAAGAGACGAAGTAGAAGAATACCTCGTCGCTGCCCGA
Source organism: Opitutia bacterium ISCC 52 (assembly GCA_014529675.2). NCBI lineage: Bacteria > Pseudomonadati > Verrucomicrobiota > Opitutia > Opitutia bacterium ISCC 52. Next base: position 4,177,087 of record CP076040.1, on the reverse strand, counting down.
AATGTTTATCGCGCTGTCGCTAATTAAATTCTACTTTCGATCCTTACGTATTAACCCATTTCCCCGGAAAACACAGAAATGACCACCACTAAAAAATTTAAAATCCCATTGTTCGCGATCATTACGCTCTTAGGTAGCTGGGCCGGAGTTCAAGGGGCAGAAGAACTCGAGAACGCGCGTGTAACCTTAAAGCAGTGGGTTGAAACTCGTCAGATTATTGCTGAGGAGAGAACCGAATGGATGGCTGAAGAGAAAACGCTCAACGAGAGTATTGATTTCATGAAGGCAGAGATTGAATCTCTCACGTCTGCCATCGCTGTTGCTCGTGAGGATATTTCCTCACAAGGCGACAATGAGAAAAAACTATCAGCTGAAATTACTGAATACGAAGCTGCCATTGCCATCGTTGAGAAGGCTGTTCCAGTCTTTGAAGCTAAGTTGATCGAGTTATCCTCCGTTTTCCCTGCCGTATTTATAGAAAAAGTGGCTACGCAAATGCGCCGCATCCCAGATCCAACGTTGGACAGAATTGTTGAAATACCTCTAGAAGAACGCATTCAGAACGTGCTCTCCATATTGAGGAACGTCGAGTACTTCAATAAAACGATCAATCTGAGTAGTGAACTCCGGGAAGCAAATGGAGAAACAGTTGAGGTGCGAACTCTATACATAGGCTTCGGACAAGCTTATTTTTCTGATGAAGCCATGACCACTGCCGGTTATGGGTATCCCGTTGTTGGTAAAGGCTGGGAATGGATCGAAAGACCAGAAATTGCTCAGGCAGTGAACGATGCCATTCTTGTGGCGGATAATCGCAAGCCAGCTCTTTTCGTTAGTGTTCCAGTATCCCTGCAAGAATAGAACTACCCAGTCGGCGAATAAAAATGACTTCCAAAACAATACTTTCTATGAAAAAGCTTCTTATTATCAGTCTGCTGATACCGCTATTCACGCTCTCAGCCCAAGATCGTGCCACCACCGCTGCCAATACGACAGCCGGTGACTTGGAACGAGCACTTACCGAATTGACCCAGCTAAGAAATGACATTGCTGCTGGGAAGATTCCATTGGCAAAAGAGATCAACAATCTGGAAGACCAAAAGATCGAATTGACAATCGAGCGTGACAAAGTGGTTGAAGAAGCGTCCGGTGCCAACCGTGTGAAGGCCGAGATGGGTACGAGATCTGAGGAGCTAGTGACCCAGATCGACTACTTGCATACTGCTCTCGGAAACTACATTAAGGAATTTATTGGAGTGAATATTCACGTGGGTGAAGTTCAGCTTTATAAAGAAGTGGCTGACAGTGCTATTGAGATTCAAGATGTTCGTGAAGTTCCGCTTTTAGATCGTTTCCAAGCTCAAATCGATGCTGTTAATACTTCGTTTGATCGCTTGTTTAAATCAGTAGGTGGATACAAGTTCCAAGGGAAATGCGAACTGGCTGATGGAACCATCATTGATGGAAACTATGCTATTATAGGTCCCATTGGATTGTTTTCCGATTCGGCAAGCAGTTCTGGTTTAGTTAGTATCAACCCTCTCTCTGCTGGTAATGACATCGCCGGCGCAAAATTGGAAAAAATCCTTACCAAGCCCTTTGCACCTGAGAAGGAAATGGCGGATGTAACCACAACCGGTCAAGGCACCTTATTCTTGGATGTCAAATTAGGCCAGGCACTCGACATTAGAAACTTAACGGAGTCTCTTCCAGAGCACATTAAAAAAGGTGGTTTGGTCATGTGGCCTATCCTCATCATTGCTGCGGCTGCCTTTTTAATCTCCATTTTCAAAGTCTTCGAGATTGTTTCTGTTAAGAAGGGCAAAATCAAAGATTTAGAGGTTATCCTGGAGCATTTAAATAGCGACCGCCCTGATGATGCTTTGGCCTATGCCCGTGGCATTAAAGGTCCTGTTGGTGATATGCTGGTCGCTGCTTTGGAGCACATTGACTCAGATGAAGATCTTATTGAAGAGATTCTCTACGAAAGAATGTTGAGCACTCAGCCCAAACTTGAGCGCTTCTTGCCTTTTATCGCTGTTACAGCTGCTACCGCTCCGCTTCTTGGACTGCTAGGAACTGTAACGGGTATGATTAATACTTTCAAGTTGATCACCATCTTCGGGACTGGAGATGCGACTCAACTTTCATCGGGTATTTCTGAAGCTTTGATCACTACCGAATTTGGTTTGGTTATCGCGATACCCACTTTGATTGCTCATGCGCTTCTCTCCAGAATGTCCAAGGGTGTTCTCGGGAGTATGGAACGCACCGCCGTTGGACTTGTGAACGGCTTACCACACAAAAACTAATCGGCATAAAACATGTTTGTTCTCGGAGTAACATTTGACGAAATTTCGGCAGTCTGGTTCAGCGGTGGCTGGGTCATGATTCCGCTTGTTTTCTTGGCCTTTATCATTTTCTTCTCCGCCATGGAGTTGATTCTCTTCTTCATGCGAGGTAATCATAATAAAATTACTGAAGCTACCTATGAAACTTGGATCGATGATCCTGAACAAGGACATGGCCACGTAGGAGAAGTAATCAGCTACGTAAAAGAAGAGGGACAAGGAGACCCGGACGAAATTCGGAATCGATTTTTAGAAATTTCGAGTGCTTCACTCCCCGTTGTAGATGCCCGCCTTATGTTTTTAAACATCCTCGTGACTGTCTCGCCACTCATGGGGCTGCTGGGAACTGTTATTGGTATGTTGGCGACCTTTAAGGGGCTCGCCAGTGGATCCGGTAAGACCATTGATCTCGTCGCTGAAGGTATTTCAGAGGCTCTCATTACTACCCAGACGGGATTGATCATCGCGATTCCTGGATACTTGTTAGTTTCCATGATCCAGAAAAAACGAAACCAATATTCCGCTTTTCTCGTAAGATTAGAGAGTTTGATGCTGCAAAAAACGCAAAAAACAACCAACGGATCTTTAACTCCATCAACGCAGGAGGCCTAATTCCATGAAAGGACGTAAATCAATAGCCGCTGCAGAGGATCTTAACGATATCAACATCTCACCGATGATTGATATGGTATTCATCCTGTTAATTTTCTTTATCGTCACGACTGTGTTTGTAGAAGAACCAGGCGTAGACATTGAAAAACCCATTACCCAAACCGCGCTACGTTTGGAGAAGAATTCTATCCTCATTGCAATCACGGGTAACAACGCGGTTGTATACGGGGGTAATCAAGTAGGAGTTACTGGGATTCGTCCCATTGTTCGACGACTGAATGCCAGAAGCTCAATGCCGGTTATTCTGCAAGTTGATCAAAATGCAAGCGCTGGTATCGTCATTCAAGTGATTGACGAATGTAAACTGGGTCAAGCCAACCAGATTAGCATCTCTTCGGAGGTGAACTAAGTCCACCCGACCACCCCAACCAATAATTAAATGAAAAAAGTATTCTCTTCGAATTATCAGGGTAGTTCATTACCATTTTCGATTCCCTTAGGAGTAATTATTACCGTTGCTCTGTTTGTTGCTCTGCCACTGACACAAATTCTATCGAATTTGAACAACGACGCAGACGACAGTAAGAATTCTCGTGTCCAAGTTCAGCCTCCTCCACCACCTCCACCGGAAACTCCTGATCCACCGGAAGAGGAAGAAGTTGAGGAAGACATTGAGATGAAGAAGGAACAACAGCAGCTTTCCCTTGATCAAATCAATATGGCTTTAAACGCAGGAGATGGAGGAATGTCTTCCAGTGGTGTTTCAGTTCAAGTATTTGATATTGCGGATAACTTCGATGACATGGTGTTTGAGATCGCTGATCTTGATAAGGCTCCCGTTCCTCTCGTTCGTATTGCACCTGTATATCCGCCGGAACTTAAGCGGAATCGTGTTCAAGGAACCGTCAATGTGGTCTTTATCGTAGATGAACTTGGTAATGTGAAACGTCCCAGCATAGAAAAGTCATCCAATCGTGAGTTTAACGAAAACGCGGTTAAAGCAGTTCGCCAGTGGAAATTTGAACCAGGCGAAAAAGATAACAAGAAAGTTAAAACCCGAGTAAGATTGCCACTAGCATTCACTCTTCGTCGATAAGGCATTCATGAAATCAATTTCGAAAATAGCACGCATTGCTACAGTCCTGGTAACTGTTGTTGGATTTTCTACATCCGCGACTGCTGAGATTGACATGCAGTTTTGGAAGAAACCGGGCTACTTTGATTCTTACTACAAAGACTTAAATGCTGTGGGATCAAAGATTCCCACTATTAAGTCAGATGAGCAAGAAATCCTGACCCAGTATTCTAACCTTAAGGAAATCAATGACAAACAGGCGTTGGCTTACCTGGCTGGAGTCATTACTCCTCAAGCGAGTTCTGCCTTAGATTTCACATTGGGGCTGCATTACTACAGCTCTGACGATATCAAGAAGGCGGCCCTCTTCTTCAAAAGATCAGTTGATAAATGGCCGACCTTCCAGAATGCCCATAAATTATTGGGATATTGCTCACTCCAAACCGAGGATTGGGTAGGCGCAGCAAAATCATTCTCCACTGCGACTGCACTTGGAGAAGATGATGCGCGGACATTCGGGTTATTGGGTATGATCTACTTGAACCAAGAAAAGATTTTGGAATCTGAAAGTGCTTATAAGAAAGCCATCGTAGCTGACCCAGATACACTAGACTGGTATAAAGGCCTAGCTTCTACGCTCATTAACCAAGGAAAGCACCTTGAGTTGGTTTCTTTATTTGAAGAAATGATTGCTCGCGCGCCTGACGCTGAAGCCGAAAAAGACTTTCTTCTTCTTCAAGCGAATTCATTTATTGCTCTAGATCAGACTCTGAATGCGGCTGCCAATTATGAAATTGTTCGTCGGATGAAGATGGGAAATGCTGATTCCATGGGGCGATTAGGTGATATTTACCTGAATGAGAATCAAGTGGAACTTGCAACTGAGGCCTACATCGAGTCCATCGAGCTTGATCCTGAGCAAGCCCAGGACGTTCCCGTGAATTCTGCGAATGTCATGGTTAGTCGTGGTTTCTGGACTAATGGACAGGAATTAATTAATGTCATCCGTAAGATATTTGCTGGTGGGCTTGAAGAAAAGCATCACCTTACCCTTCTCCGTCTGGAAGCCCAGGTAGCCATGGGGGAACAAAAGGAAACCACTGTTATCATTGGTTTTCTTGAGCAGATTTTAGAGATTGAGCCGGACGATGGGCAAACACTCCTCCTGTTGGCAAAGTTCCACGGTAGTGAGAAGAACTTTGAAGAAGCACGTAAGTACTATGAGCAAGCAATGGAGCTCGAAGATTATGAATACCAGGCTCTTGTTGATTACGCTCAGATGTTAGTGCAGAACAAATTGTACTGTGACGCTGTGCCAATGCTGAGCGATGCGTTGGACATCAAATATTCTAGTTCCGTTGAGGAATTCATGGATCAGGTAGATCGTGTATGTCGCCGCCAAAGATTGGGAAGACGCTAAAGGTAACAGATCCATTTTATCATTTTAAACAAAAAACCTGCTCCGATTTGGAGCAGGTTTTTTATTTAAAGAAGTAAGTAAGAGAAGCTTACTCTCCGAGTTGGTAACGAGAGAAACGACGTATAACTATATTTTCACCGAGTTGAGTAACCTTCTCGGTAATCAAATCTTTGATTACCTTGGATGGATCCTTAACGAAAGGTTGGTCTACAAAACAGATTTGGGAAAAGAACTTATCCAGTTTGCCATCCACGATCTTTTGAATGGCTTGTGGGGGTTTGCCTTCAGCTTGGGCAGTAGCAACATCGCGTTCTTTACTCACCTCTTCCTCCGGGACTTCTTCCCGGTTTAAGTAGGATGGATTGGCTGCGGCAACATGGAGACAAAGGTCTTTGGCAAGAGCCTTAAAGTCGTCCGTTTTGGCAACAAAATCAGTTTCGCAGTTCAATTCCAGAAGAACACCTACTTTTCCACCCATGTGAATGTATTGTTCGATGAGTCCTTCACTTGTTGTGCGTCCTGCTTTTTTCGCTGCTGTTGATACGCCTTTTTTGCGTAGAGCAGTGATTGCTTTTTCGATGTCTCCGTCAGCTTCGACAAGCGCTTTCTTGCAGTCCATTAATCCAACACCAGTTTTCTGGCGCAGGTCGTTTACCATAGAGGCGGTTATTTGTACACTCATTTAGATCTAAGTTTAAAATGTTTAGGATTGTGATTCCTCGCTACTTTCACGCTTGGCTTCTTGGTCCACCATTAACTCTGGGTCGATCGTAACTGTGATTTCTTCCATGTTCTCTTCTGCTTCCGCGGCAACTTGCTCGGAGTAGGATTCCATGGTTGGTTCAGCAACGAACGTCTGAGCTGTCTTGTTGGCCTCACGCTTGGCCATTCCGTTTTGTAGAGCTTCCATAATGGTTTCTACAATAATACGTATGGACTTAACGGCGTCATCATTGCCAGGGATCGGGTAGGCGACGAGAGTTGGGTCTGAATTTGTATCCACCAGCGCAATTACTGGAATACCCAAGCGGCGGGCTTCAGCAACTGCGATGTCTTCGCGCTTGATGTCGATGATGAAGATGGCGTCGGGCAATTCTGGCATTTCCAGAAGTCCTTCGAAGTTTCTGTTCATCCGACTCATTTCTCGACGGACTACGGCCAGTTCCTTTTTGGGAAGTTTGTCCAGAGAACCGTCGGTTTCCATCGCCAAGTATTTTTTGTATTTTGCGATACTCTTGAGGATAGTTGAAAAATTGGTCAGCGTACCTCCGAGCCAGCGACTAACACAGAAGGGCATTTCAGTAGCTACTGCGGCTTCCCGCATAACTTCTTGCGCTTGCTTTTTGGTGCCAACGAGAAGGATGTTTCCTCCTCCTGCTACCGTATCTTCAATAAAAGAAGATGCATTTTCCAGGCATTCAAAAGTTTTGCCTAGATCCATAATGCTGATCCCTTGACGGTGATCGAAAACATAAGGCTTGGATTTTGGGTTCCAGCGTTTGGTTTGGTGACCAAAGTGAACGCCAGCGTCGAATAGATCTCTAACAGTTATATTCATGATAATTGCAGGAACCCTTATTGGATGGGCTCCTTGTCGAGTAATTTTAGGTTTAGTGTTTGTTTTCCGTGATTACGGAAAAAGTAGGAAAAGCTACCGGTTGGGAAAAGAAAAGCAAGGCGTATTTGCCCGCATAAAGCGTGATTTTTAGGGTTTAAGGCCGAAAAGTCTAAATTGCTGAAAAAAAGCCTTGAATCGAGTGCGAATCTGAAAACTATTCGTCCTCTTTCTAATGTTGCAGGGTGGAGCAGTCTGGTAGCTCGTCAGGCTCATAACCTGAAGGTCCTCGGTTCAAATCCGAGCCCTGCACCCAACGAGGCTCATCGGTAAAACCGGTGGGCCTCGGCCATTTCTGGGCGTTACGGCTATTGTAATTCAATTGATCTGGTTCTTTGATCCCGTTTTGTTGTTGGTATGAAAGCCGAAGAGCTATTTTCCCTCACGTCATCTTTTCCTTTTAAGGACATTTTTTCACCTGCAGATCGCCCTTGGGAATGGGTGGCAAAAATCAAAAATGCTTTTTCTTCCAATAGCTTCAATACAAACAGCGATAGTGCTGTACGTCCTTCCGGAACAGTCATCGAAGGGGATGTATATTTAGATCCGAGCGTTCAACTCGGCCCCAATGTGCTTATTCAGGGACCAGCCTATATTGGAGCGAATGTCGTACTTAGGCCCGGAGCGTATATCCGAGGCAACGTAATCGTGGGCGAGGGCTCCGTATTGGGAAATTCTTGTGAGTTCAAAAATTGCCTGTTGCTTGAGAATGTCCAGGCCCCTCACTTCAATTATGTGGGGGATTCGATTCTAGGTAATCGTGCACATCTCGCTGCAGGCGTCATTTGCTCAAACTTTCGCCTCGACCAAGCGGAAGTACCTGTGAAATTGAGAGACGGGATTGAGAGCTCAGGGTTGAAAAAACTCGGCGCACTAATCGGAGATGACGCTGAAGTGGGCTGCAATTCGGTTTTAAACCCGGGCACGATTATAGGTAAGCGATCTCTGGTCTATCCTTCCATGGCATTTGGAGGATACCTGGAGGAGGACTCGATTGTAGCTCCTCAGCCTCAATCACCTAGAATTGTTAAGCGTCGTTGAGCTCTGCTACGACTGGATCGAAGAGGGCTGGAGTTGCAGCGACACATGATTCCCAGTGATTGGTGTTCCCCTGCCAATTTCCAATACTTGCACCTGCTCCTCGAATGACTGGTATTACGGGAAGGACATCCCAAGGGTTCATGATTGGATCCAACATTACATCAGCTTGTCCGGTCGCAACTAGCAGATAGCCGTAGCCATCACCCCAGGTTCTAAACACCTGTGCACTTTTAACTAACGAGGTAAATCGACTTCCATTTTGATATTCATCTGCAGTTTTAATGCTAGATGAAAGGATTGTCGCCTGCGATATGGAAGCAGTATCTCGGCAGGTAACGACTTCGCCATTCAAGGTCGTTTCATTATTATCTCCAATACATCGTAGGCCAACAATGGGCTGATGGATGGCCCCCAAAATGGGTTCTCCATTATGAAGTAGTCCAACTAAAGTCGTGAATAGGGGACTACCTGTTATAAAAGCTTTTGTTCCATCGATAGGATCTATGACCCAGGTATATTCCGCTCCCTTATTTTCGTCACCAAATTCTTCACCTATGATTCCATGGTCAGGGAACTCTCTCTGTATCAGAGAACGAATACACTCCTCTGCTTCTTTATCTGCCCGTGTTACTGGTGATTCATCCGACTTTCTATCGATCGAGTAATCGCGATTGAAAAAGTAAGGTCTAATGATGTCACCACTTTGAGTAAGCAGCTCATTGACAAATGAATTAAGTGTAGAGGCGTCCATCTTTGAGTTGGCTTTATGGCGGGTTTCTTATTGCTTGGGAAGCAAAGAATGAATGATGACTTAACAGATACCCACTCATTGTGGCATCAGCATGCGATTCACTTCTTAGATTTCGAAGGAAGTCTGAGGAGCGGTATTTTGGAGTATGGGCTTGTTACGATCAAAGACCTGTCTGTTGTTGAGCTGGAAACACGTTTGTGTCTAGGCACTGGGGTCATCCCTGAAATGGAAACCGCTACTCACCAGATCAGGAATGCTGATGTGGTTGATTCACCGCCATTATCTGAATCTTGGGAATTATTTCGTGACCTTCGGGCTACGGGTCCTTTTGGGGCACATCATGCTGGTGTTGAGAACGGTCTTATTAAGTCAGTGTGGCCTTATACGAATCGTTGCCTAAATTTCCTGACTGGAGAGCAGGATGTCGATTGGGGCCCTTGGCTAGATACTTGTGCCCTTTACAGGACACTTTTTCCAGATTTGGAGAGCTATAATCTCTCCGCCCTAATTCAGGCCTTTGGATTGGAGGATCGCTTGAATCAACTTGCCGTTCAACATTGTCCAGAAACGCGCAACACCTTCCATTGCGCAGGATACGATGCTTTGGCTTCCGCAGTACTAGTTCTTCAGCTTGAAGCATACGAAGAGCTAAAGGAATTAACACTCCCACAACTTTTACAATGGAGTCAGCCTGGAAATACTTCCCAGGTCCTAGGTGATCAACTGGAGTTACTCTGAACCCTCGGTCGCTTCAGTTGATGAGGTTGGTTCAGGTGAACCTTCACCTTGCTCTTCCGCATCCTCTGTTTCGTCGATGTCGTCTGTCTCAACAACTTCTGCAATAGCAACGATCTTATCATCGTCATTCAGGTTCATCATGCGAACACCTTGAGTAGTTCTGCCGATTATCCGAACATCTTTGACTGGAGAGCGAATAGCCTGACCACTCAGAGTGAGAATCATTATTTCATCGTCTTCGGTTACCGTGAGTGCACCTGCTACTCCGTCGGTCTTCATGGCGATTACGCCACTTCCTCCACGGCTTTGCAGGCGGTAATCTTCAAAATCGCTTCGTTTACCCAAGCCGTTCTCTCCTACAATGAGGAGAGATGATTCGTGATCCACAACCACAGCGGTTTTAACGACATCTTTCTTTTTCAAGCGGATCCCTTTTACTCCTCGAGTCGCACGACCTTGGTCGCGTAAATCCGTTTCCTTAAAGCGAATGGACATGCCATTGTGAGTAACGATTACAATTTCGTCTTCTCCTTTGGTCAGCAGCACATCGATAAGCTGATCGCCTTTGTCGATGTTGATTCCGATTAGACCGCCTCGGCGGTAATTTGAGTAGGCTTGAAGATTGGTCTTCTTGGTTATGCCGTTCTTCGTTACTTTGACCAGGTGGAGATCTTCGGAAAATTCAGGAACGCAAATCATCGCGGCAATTTTCTCATCCTTCTGCATCTGAAGTAGGTTGATGAGGGAGCGACCTTTTGAAATGCGTGTGCCTTCCACGATTTCGTAGACTTTTTCCACATACACCCGACCATTATTCATAAAGAACATGATATTATCGTGAGTACTGGCCGTGAACACATGCTCAATAAAGTCCTCCTCGTAAGATCCGGAACCTTTGACACCTTTACCGCCGCGTTTTTGTGATCTGTATTCGCTAACGCCTGTGCGTTTGATAAAGCCCTTGTGGGATACAGAAATTACGCAACCCTCGTTGGCGATGACGTCTTCCATACGGAATTCACCTTCAGCGCCTATGATTTGAGTTCTTCTTTCTGAAGGGTATTTCTCTTTCATCACGATCAACTCTTCTTTGATCACAGAAAGTAGCTTCCCTTCGTTCTCTAATATGTGTTTCAGCTCTTCTATAAGCTGCATCAGTTTGAGGTATTCTTCCTCAATTTTTTCTCTTTCCAACCCAGTGAGTTGGTAAAGGCGAAGATCGAGGATGGCATCGGTCTGACGCTCTGAGAGCGGATATTTAGCCATCAAGCTTTGCTTTGCCTCTTCACGATTTTTAGACGCACGGATGATCTTCACAAAATCATCCAGGTTATCCAAAGCGATCTTGTAGCCTTCCAGAATATGAGCACGCGCTTCGGCCTTTCTTAAACGGAATTGAGTTCTACGGACAACTACCTCGCGACGATGCTCAATATAAACTTCAAGGACTTCCTTGATGTTCATTTGTTTAGGGCGACGTTTTACCAGGGCGAGCAGAATGACTCCGAAGGAAGATTCCAGCGGTGTATGCTTGTAGAGCTTGTTGATAACGACTCGTGAAGATTCTCCCCGCTTAAGTTCGATTACTACCCGTGTATTTTCATCAGACTCGTCTCGAAGGTCACTGATTTCAGTCAGTACTTTGTTTGAGATTAACTCTGCAATTTTGGTCACCAGAGTTGCCCGATTAACATTGTACGGAATCTCGGTAATGATGAGCTGCTCCTTTAGATTGCTCAGCTCTTCTGTTTGAACAGTGCCTTTAATACGGACAATTCCACGCCCGGTTCTTAGATATTTCTCAATACCTTCACGCCCGGCTATCGTTCCTCCGGTAGGAAAATCAGGACCTGGTATTATGGTGAGCAGATCATCCAGGGAAATGAGTGGGTTATCGATGATCGCACAGGTTGCGTCGATCAGCTCTCCCAAATTGTGAGGAGGAATGTTGGTAGTCATTCCAACCGCGATACCTGTCGAACCATTCATCAACAGATTAGGCAGCGCAGCAGGAACTACAGATGGTTCCGTAGTACTTTCCTTATAGTTAGGAACAAAATCCACGGTATCTTCATCGATCTGAGCCAGCAAATCTTCTGCGATCTGATGCAATTTTGATTCGGTATAACGATAAGCAGCAGGGGGATCGCCATCGATAGATCCGAAGTTTCCTTGCGGAATAATCAATGGATAGCGCATTACCCAGTGCTGGGCCATGCGGACCAAAGTGTCGTAAACTGAAATATCACCATGTGGGTGATAGTTTTTAAGTACTTCACCAACTACCCCTGCGCATTTGTCAAAGGGTCGATTATGCAAAAGCCCTTCACGCAACATTGCGTAAAGAATTCTTCTCTGAACGGGTTTCAAACCGTCTCGTGCATCGGGTAGAGCGCGAGCGATAATGACTGACATCGAGTAATCGATGTAAGCCGTTTGCATTATCTCAGTAATACTGGTCGGAGTGGATCTGTCGTTTTCCAAGTTCATTAACTAAAATGTTTAAATCAGTTCGGCGTTTCTAGACGTCGAGATAGGAAGTATTGAGTGCGTTGTCTTCAATGAAGGCTCTACGGGAAGGAACATCCTCGCCCATTAACATGGAGAAAGTTGATTCTGCTCGAGCTGCGTCTTCGATATCCACTCTCAGCAAACGACGTTTTGTCGGATCCATAGTAGTTTCAAATAGCTGCTTGGCATTCATTTCTCCTAGTCCTTTATATCGCTGGATGGATAGTCCACGCCGACCCAAGCCTCGAATATTTTCTATAAGTTCGAGAATTGAGAATAGCTCTACAATTTTCTCTTTTTTCTCGTCTCCCATGTTTTCGATCAGTTTGTAGCGAGCTTCTTCAGTTGGGGTGAAGTTGTTGATCGTTAATCCGGTTTCCGAAATCTCACGTAGGATTTTACTCATTTGTCCTGCTTCAAAGATCTCATAGACGCCGATTCTTTGTTGAACAACCGTCCCGTCCTCTTGCTCAAACTCACGAACAGTGGCTCCTTCCTCAGAATCTTCAATTATTCCTTGTTCGAGGTAAAAGTCTGAGCGTTTGTCGTCATCCATCAGGAATGCATATTCTTCTTTGTTTCCTGTCCGGATTCGAGCGATATACTTCGGCAATTCTAAAGTATCGTTATCCTTTTGGTCCAAATAAGCAGTGATGGAACACCCGTAGCGAGAAACGCCGCCGGTCAGAACTTCAAGTCTAGCCAAGGCTTCGACTACCTTGTCGATTGTTGCTGATGGGAACTGGTGATCGTCCCGTGTCCGTACCAGGGTCACATCTTCGGAGCCAAGCTCCAGAAGAATGCGGTTCAGTTCGGCATCGTTCTCGATATACTGTTCTCTGCGTCTCCTTTTGATCTTATACAAAGGTGGTTGAGCTATATATAGAAAGCCTCGTTCGATAAGTCCACGCATGTACCGGTAGAAAAACGTGAGATAGAGTGTTTGGATATGTGCTCCATCCACATCCGCATCTGCCATGAGGATTATTTTGTGATACCGTGTTTTATCTGCGTCAAACGCGCCGTCGCCTTCGTGGTCCCCGATACCAGTTCCTAAAGCAGAAGTGAGCAGTTGGATTGATTTGTTTGCCAACGCTTTGTCGATACGGGCCTTTTCAACGTTAATTGGTTTCCCGAATAAGGGGAGGATCGCTTGGTATTTACGATCACGACCTTGTTTCGCTGACCCACCTGCAGAATCACCCTCTACTATATAGAGTTCGCACAGAGCAGGATCCTTTTCGGAGCAATCGGCCAATTTTCCCGGCAGTCCTCCGCCAATCAGGGCGCTTTTTCGAACCGTTTCTCTCGCTTTTCGGGCAGCTTCACGGGCGCGGGCTGCATTCATGCACTTGTCGATTATCTTTTTGGCTAACCCTTGGGTCGTTTCAAAAACCAACTTTAGATTTTCCCCAGTGATCTTTTGGACGATTCCATCAACTTCGCCATTTGAGAGCTTGGTTTTTGTCTGCCCTTCAAAACGTGGTTCTGGAACCTTGACCGAGACGACTGCTGTGAGTCCCTCTCTTGCATCGTCACCGGTAATGGACGGATCCTTGTCTTTCACGATCCCGTTTGCCTTAGCGTAGCTATTAATAGCACGAGTCAATGCAGTACGGAAACCGGAGAGGTGAGTTCCGCCCTCAATATTGAAGATCGAGTTCGCGTAGGCATAGATCTGATCGTTGTAGCTGTCCGTATATTGCATACTGATATCTACAACGATTTCGTTTTCAGACCCTTCCGGTGTCGCTTTTCCAGAAAACGTTATCGGGTGCTCTGTAATCGTGTTCTTGGACTTATTTAGGAACTCAACGTACTCGGCAATACCGTTTTCAAACTTAAAGTTTTCCTGTTTGTTGACCCTTTCATCGTTCAAGAGGATGGCGACTCCTGGATTTAGAAAGGCCAATTCTCGTAAACGCTTTGAAAGGATCTCATACTTAAAGTCTCGCGTCGTGAGGAAAATCTCAGGATCTGGCAGGAAGGTGATTTTGGTTCCTGTTTTTTGGGTGGTGCCCACCACCTTCAATTCTTGAGTCGTTTTGCCTCTGGAGAATTGCATGTGATGGATTTTTCCTTCTCGGCGGACTTCGGCCTCAAAATGTTCTGAGACGGCATTTACGCATTTGGCTCCTACACCATGTAATCCTCCGGAGACCTGATACGCGCCTTTCCCAAATTTACCACCAGCGTGGAGATTAGTGAGAACAAGCTCCAACGCCGGGATATTATACTTCGGATGGATATCCACTGGTATACCCCGTCCATCATCCGCGATGGAACAGGATCCATCTAGATGAATAATCACCGAGATCAGGGAACAGTATCCGGCCAGTGCCTCATCAATGGAGTTATCGACGATCTCAAAAACGCAGTGGTGAAGTCCTCTTTCATTGGTGTCACCGATATACATATCGGGTCGTTTGCGGACACCTTCAAGGCCTTCTAGCTTTTGGATTTTGGAGGCGTTGTAGCCGGATTCGTCAGGAGTTGGAGTTGTATTTTCGATAGCTTCTTTATCTTTAGACATTCGCAGGTAAAATATGGCTGGATCTGGGGACAAAAGCGACTCATTTTTTCGAGCAAAATGGCATTTGCGAGCCTTTATTTAGGTTTGCAAAGCGATATATCTGAGGATCTTGTTTCCAGGGTGAAACTATCCCTAAAAGTCGAGTATGCCTGTCGCGTTTTAGCTCAATTGAGCCGGACCTATGGTAACCAGAAATTCTCGCATATCGATGAGCTGGCTAAGTCTGAGGAGATACCAGCCAATTATTTGGTACAAATTCTTAATGAACTAAGAAATGGCGGCTTGATTAACAGTCGGAGGGGTAAGCAGGGGGGCTACTCGCTTGCAAAGCCACCCTCGGAAGTCACTTTATATGAAATAGTTACAGCGATAGATGGTGAGCTCCTGGGGATAAACTTGGGCGATACTGGTTACTCTGGAGGAAGAGTTCAACAAGTGTGGTTGGAGGTAGTAGAATCTCTCAAAGAAAAAACATTGGGTTATTCTTTAGAATCCTTCTTGCCTGAAGAAAGCGAAGATATGTATTACATCTAGCCTTAGCACGACTATGGCGAGCCCACACATTGAAAATCTCCTAATTATACAGGATCGTGACCAAGTGGTCAGAGGTCTGAAAGATCAACTCCAGGCAATTCCACTCGCTATAAAAAAGTATGAGAAGGAAATACAGGCTGAAACGGATGCTCTAGAAGAATCCAAATCCAAGTTGCAGTCCTTAGAAGTTCAGCGAAAAAACTTGGATATTCAGGTCGGTTCAGCAGAGGAGCAGATCAAAAAATATAAGAATCAGCAGCTCCAAGTTAAGAAGAATGAAGAATTCCAGGCCTTAACCCACGAAATTGAGCTTTTGCAAAAGAAGATTTCTGACTGGGAAGAAGAAGAGATTGGGCTGCTCCTTGATATTGACGAGGAAATGGAGGTGTTTAAGAAGCGTGAAGGCGTCTTTGATCAAGATGTAGCTAAAATAAAGGAGTCGATAAGTACTCTTGAGGCTAAAAAGGTAGAAACTGAGAAGCAGCTAGTTGAGGCTGAAGCAAATTTTGAAGCGTCCAAAGGCCAGGTGAAAGATATCATTTTTAACCGGTACCATCGCCTCACGGAAGGTATAAAACTTCCGGTTGTAACGCCACTTGAGCTGCAAACCTGCCAAGGATGCCACCTCCGTGTGTCTAATGATACATTGGAACAAGCTCGTAAAGGAGAAGAATTGACGACCTGTGACAATTGCGGAAGGATTGTCTTCTTAGCGAGTTAGCTTTGGATTTTAGGTATTCGCTTTGGTTCTTTAGAATTTGAGAGGAAAGTCCGGACACCGTAGGGTATGATTCCTCGTGAAAACGGGGGCGCTTCGATTCAAGTCGAGGTGACGGCTAGTGTTACAGAGAATATACCGCCCTGAATTTTTTCAGGGTAAGGGTGAAAAGGTGGGGTAAGAGCCCACCGCGCTTTCGGGTAACCGGGGCGGCATGATAAACCCATTCTGGTGCAAGACGAAATAGGGGATCGGGCGGCCCGTCCTATGATCCCGGGTATGTCGCGCTCCACTTGTGGAGAACAGACTTGTCTGTTAGATAAATGAATACCCGCCCCTCGGGGTGACAAAATCCGGCTTATGAAGTCCAAAGCTAGCTCCATTAACCCTTGACAATGGCCTTTCCGGTTTCATGGTCATGCGTTCCACAATTTTTGACTATGGCGAATACGAAGTCCGCAATTAAGAACATTAGAAAAACTGCTACGCAAACTGTGCGTAACACCCGTATCAAGACCCGCTTGAAGACTTTAAGCAAAAAAGTCACAGAGGCGGCTCAGTCCGGTGACAAAGAAGCAGCCAAAGCAGCTGCTGTGGCCTTTGTCTCTGCTTTGGATAAAGCAGCGAAGACCAAAATTATTCATCAGAATGCAGCACGTCGCCTAAAGTCTGGCTGTGCCAAGTATATCTTTGCGTAAGTGCGACTTATTTATTTCAACCCTGGTAACTAGCTTGCCAGGGTTTTTTTATGGCTAAAAGCGGCGATTTCATTGGCTTTCCTGAGAACCGATTACGTGAAAAACCGGTTCGCTTGCCCGTTTTGCAGAACGAGCCCGATTGGTTTGCAGTCAACAAATTCGCGGGGCTTTTGCCCCAAGCGCATCCTTGGTATCAAGACAAACCCAACCTGACCCAAGCCATTCGCGACCAAGTCGACGAGGGTAAGGGAGAGCTTCAACGACTGGGTATCAGCCACTGTTACTATATCTGTGGTCCTGAATGTGAGTCATCTGGGCCGGCGCTCTTTGCGAAGACCAAGGCGGGGGCTGATCTTCTGAAAAATGCTTATGGATCCGATCAAATAGAGTTCCGGTATTGGTGTGTGACTCGAAATCGAACATCGGAGTCTGAGTTGGTTTGTGAACTCCCCATCGGTCGCCACAAAGAAAGAAATAGAGCTGTTATCTCCCATCGATTAGGCAAAAAAGCATCTACTCAATTCCGAAAACAGGACGAATCCGAATATGGGGCGCTTTGGGAGGCCACAACGTCGCACCCTAGGATTCACCAGGTTCGTCTGCATGCTGCTGAACTTGGAATACCTATTTGGGGAGATGATTTGTATGACGAACAAAAGGATGAGGAGCCCGCTAAATTTCATCGCAGAAGTAATCAGGTGCGTAAGCCTCGATTTTCTGGCTTAGCCTTAATTCTAGTATCCATGAATCTTACCAGATCTTTCGATGAGAATGTGGCACTCAAGGCTACATTCCCAAAGCCCTTTTCCTTAATGTTGAGAAAATGTGGTTTCCGGCACGCAGAATAATTGAAAATAAGACTTTACTCGGCTTTTTAAATTAGCCACTTTCCCCTCCTTATTTTTAATTTCTATGGGAAATCTTAAGAAGAAACGCCGCAAAAAGATCGCTAAGCATAAGCGACGTAAGCGTTCACGCGCAAATCGTCATAAGAAGCGTTCATGGGGTTAAGAGTCCGCTCTTAACTACCCGTTTCAACCTTTTCGAAAGAGCATCTCCCTTCCAGTGAGGGAGTGCTCTTTCACTTTGTACGAATGGGACGGTTGATTTAGATATTTTGAGGATCTTCATATTTTACTGAAAATTTGTATTTGCATCGGATTCAGTTTCTTGGAGGCAAAAATTACTGTTAAATACCTTTAAAGAGCACCGAGTGGGTCGTCATTTTGATCATGACTCTACTAATCTTGCCTCCATGTTATCCTCAAAAAGACAAGGTTTCTTCTTTGAAGCCTCCGAGTTCTCATACTACGGGGCTACAGCCACTGCGTTTGAACCTCCTTTAACGGTACAAGAGTTTATGCTCTTACCGGTTTCGGAAGAACAACAGCTGCGTTCTATTCTTGAAGGCATGAGTAGTGGAAAAGGTAAACGCAGCATGATTCAGGGGAATTGTAGTGTATATCCTGATTCACGCTTTCTCTGCCGTACGGCCATTGACTCCAAGAAATTACGAGATCCGGATTATTTATCCGAGAATCTGAAATCCGAGTTTCAAATTGATCCAGCCAACAATGCTGTCCGCCTGCTTAGTCCGAATTTGGGGACTGAGGTAGATCTCGACAGTAATTTCGGTAAACACCTCTTATACTGCGGTGGCGAAACAACAGAGCTTTCTTCTCTGCAAGAGACCTTAGTTGAAATGGGTATTTACCCCAGATCAATTGAGATCGGCACGATCACTTGTTTGGGCGGCCTTATGGATTACCTAACTTGGAAAGCAAATTCGTTCAATCTTCAATTGATCCCTTAGGAAACCTGATTTTTGGTTGATTTTCATGGGTTCCAGCCTAGCGTCTTCTTCCGTGAGCTTTGTAAAGTCCATCACTCAACCATTTACCGGGTCTGATCAGGCATTGTCTGAAAGAGATGCGGATTGGCTGGTTGTTCAGCGCGTTCAGGCGGGTGATGTAGCTGCATTTGATGAATTGGTCATTAAATACAGAGAGCGAATTTATTCAGTTATCTATAATCTCACCTCCAATAAAGAAGACTCTTTCGACCTCTCCCAGGAGGCATTTATTAAGGCATTTCAGTCGATTGCCCGGTTTAAGGGGAAATCTTCGTTTTTTACCTGGCTCTACCGAATTTCTGTTAACACGACCCTCTCATTCCTTAAAAAGAACCGCCATCGCAGGTTTTTGAGCTATGAGAATATCTCAGAGGAGACAGGCACAAGTGACATAATTGAGGTCCTGGCAGCTAAGACCAGTACTGAAAAGCCCACTTTATTGAAAGAATTGCAGCATAAATTGAACGAAGCGCTGCAAACGTTGTCTGTTAAGCATAGAACGGTCCTTGTATTGTTCGAAATTGACAACCTGTCCCACCAAGAAATTGCCGAGATCATGAATTGTTCAGTCGGAACCGTCCGGTCCCGGCTGCACTACGCCAAAAAACAGCTTCAATCCGAACTACAAGACCTGCTCGATTAAATTTCGATTATGTCGAAAAATCCTAACAATATAAATTTAGACCAACTGCTCGACCTAAAACGAGCTGAGAAGCCTGCTGACGATTTTTGGGATGGATTTCAGAAGGAGTTCCGCCAACGCCAATTGCAGACCTTGATTGAGAAGGAATCTGGATGGAAGCAGACGGTACGTATGTTATTTGCACGTGCCAGCTTATTGGTCCCATTTTCAGGCGTCGCTATTGCGCTCTTTGTGTTGACTCTAAGCTTCAAGGAAGAAGATCCAATGCATAAAGGGTATTTTGAGGCGGCTGACCTGGTGCAGTCCGATTCCCAGCCTTCTGCAGTGGAGGCCTCTCAGGAACTTTCGAACATTACACCCGTTTTAGAAGAAGTCCAAATAACGCCGGTAGATTTATTTCCTGCAGCTGCTAGTTTTGTGATGGATTCGATTCATAATGAAGAGCCTGAGCCTCTGAATTACACACGCGCATTTCCAACTTCCACAATCCCAGCCGAAAAGCGGGCGGTGGGCGCTTTGGTTTCATACACCATTGCACGTGATAATCCGTCATTTGGTTTTTCTGCTCGGCCTCAGACAATCGGATTCTAGGAGAATCCTTCTGATGAAAGTAGGGTTGAAGCATGTAGGTATTCTATCTGGGTACAATCTGCATACTCATTTCGGAACATCCTTCACCAAAAAGACTGGGTTCATTCTAGTTTTGCTTGTTCTGGGAATATCATCGGGAGATCTGTTGGCTCAGGCCCAGAGTGAATTCAATGCGCTACAACGCCGCGTGACGGGCATTTACGATGACAATGCGACTGGCGTAATTCGAGTGTTTGCTGCTCATTCCACCTTTGATGAACGGGGAGATTTACAAGAAGGAGTCCAAATAGGTTCTGGATGCTTTATTAGTCGAGAAGGGCACATCCTGGCAGCCGCCTCCGTAGTATCGAATTCGAACAGAACTTGGTTTGAATATGAAGGGGTCACTTACTCTTCCGAGCTGATTGGAGTTGAAAGGTCTATTAACCTGGCTCTCTTGAAGGCGAACAACCTGCCTGAAGATTTTACATTTTTCATTCCCGAAGCTAATCAGGCTTTGCCTGATGTCGGTTCATTAGCGGTTATTATTTCTTGCCCATTGAACCTCGCGCCATCCCCTTCCTTGACCATGGTCGCTGGGGCCGAATCTAAATTTGGGGCACGAGAGTTCCCAACGACTCAACTAAGAATAAACAAACGAGTTCGAGATGGTGAAGGTGGCTCCCCTGTAATCGACTTGAATGGACGGTTTTTGGGTATTCTTGCCTGGTCAGTGCCGGAAATCGAATCAGGCTATGTATTACCAGCCCGGTCTGTTCTCCGAGTGCGTGATGATCTCCTGTTTGCCGGGAAATTTATTCATGGTTGGATAGGAATTGATATTAAGAGCCGTTCCACCATTCGTGATGGATTGCAGATATTTCTGGCGGGCATTGTTGAAGGCTCACCTGCTGCTGAAGCTGGTCTGATGCAAGGTGATGTGTTGGTTCGTTTGGGGGATTTTGGAATCCACTCATTTTCCGATGTGAGAAATGCCATGTTTTTTGCTCGAGCTGGTCAATTTTTGGATGTTCAAGTATTTCGCGATGGTGTTTTGCAGGACTTCACTGTCAAAGTGGTTGAGCGCCCTGAAGATCAGCCATCAGCTCCTGAACCAGCGGAAGTTACTAATCCTGCTGAAGAAAGCCCTGCTAGTCCTGAAGAAGAGGGAGAGGAAGAGAAACCTTCCTGAGTGTCGCTCATATCCCATGTCAGTTTCTCAGACTACTGTTTCAATCGGTACCCATGGTAAAGGGACCCAGGAAATAACTGATCTGCTTCGCGACAGAATTTTGGAGGCTGGCTGCGAGGTTGGAACCATTTCGGTGTTTTGTCATCACACCAGTTGTAGCTTGGTTCTCATGGAAAATGCGGATCCCTCTGCACGGCGAGATTTAGAGGATTGGATGGAGCGCATGGTTCCTGAAAACGATCCACATTTTACACATACTTACGAAGGCCCCGATGACATGCCCAGCCATATAAAAATGGCTCTTACACGGTCTTCCGAAACGATTCCCTTTTCTGGAGGGCACCCTCTTTTAGGAACATGGCAGGGTTTATTTTTGTGGGAGCATCGAAGCCGTCCTCACCAAAGGAAGCTAACCATCACTGTGGTAGGAGACTGAAGATCAAACGATCCGAAGTTTTGGTAGATCCTGACCGTCGATGACTCCGACAGGCTTGTTGTTCCTATCTACAACAAGAAGGTCATCGATTTTGTTTTCCTCAAAGGCCTTTAAGGCATCGGCTACGAGCGCGCCCGACGATATTACAATGGGTTGCCGAGTCATGTAATCATCTATCAATTTTGGAAATACTTCGGTGTCTTTGAGGATGGCACGTCTCAAGTCGGCATCCGTAAAAATTCCGGCTAGTTGGCCTGATTTCTCAAGAATAGAAATTGAACCGGCCTTAGCTCGGGTCATCTCAACAATAGTTTCTTGGA
The DNA here is from genome assembly GCA_014529675.2 of Opitutia bacterium ISCC 52. Lineage (NCBI taxonomy): Bacteria > Pseudomonadati > Verrucomicrobiota > Opitutia > Opitutia bacterium ISCC 52. The sequence continues at coordinate 4,155,477 of CP076040.1, read as the reverse complement.
CGGTGCTTCCAACTGGGATACTGGCAAAGCGTTCGCCGGATCGCATGATCTCGTCCACCTTCAGAAGAAGACTGGCACCCAGGGATCCGGAGGGATGGAATTTCGCAAAGTCCTCTTTACTAAAGTGTCCCTGATCCAAGAATACCATGGCCACAGCATCGATTAAAGCTAACGAAGCCGTTGTGCTTGCTGTGGGTGCTAAATTGAGAGGGCAAGCCTCTTCGTTGGCTACATAGCTCAACACCAAATCACAGACAGTCCCCAGACTGCTCGTTTTTTCACTGGTAACGGCGACTGTTTGGACACCCAAACGGCGAAGTAGAGGGATCAGTTCTATAACTTCCCTTGTCTCTCCACTATTGCTGAAAACAATAGCTAGATCTTCAGCTTGGCACATCCCTAAGTCACCATGGACCGCTTGCACTGGATCTAGAAAGGACGATGAAACGCCAATGCTGTTGAACGTTCCGACAAGCTTCTGGCAGATGCCTGAATTTTTTCCCAAACCTGCAAGTATGAGCTTTCCCTCTTTATCCACCACCGCTTGGATGGATTCCACGACTTGGGCAAATGATTCATCTAAGGCATCAGCCGTATCGAGGATCGCCTGGGACTCGACTTGCATAAACTGTCTTGCCCGTTGAAGTATTGATTTAGAATCCACGTTAAAATACTATTGTTAGTTTGATCTAACTTCCCCCACACTATTTTCCTGTTTTTGGTATTCAATACCTTTCACTAATGCCTGCATTTCTAAAGTTAATTCTCAATTTTCGACCAGTTTCTGGAATCCTGGTTGCATCTCTCGTGGTAATGATCGGATGTGTCCAGCCCAAGGGTGAAGAATTATCAGAGCAAGACATCTCTAGTTTCAGAACGGGCGAGAGTTATCTCAGCCAAGGGCGCCACGATCAGGCATTGGCTGCTTTTCTTAAAGTGGTAGAAACGACACCCATTGCTCCTGAATCGCATCTCTACTTAGGGCAACTGTATCTCGAGCATACCAAAGATCCAGTTCTGGCGATTTACCATTTTGGACAATACTTAAAGTTCAACCCGACCTCACGGCAGGCACCCATGGTACGTGAGCTTATAAATACCGCCAAAAAGGAGTTTGCGCGGACTTTCCCGGCGGACCTGTTCAACGCCGAGCTTGAGCGTATGGATATGCTCGCTGTAATTGAACAGAAAGATGCGGAGATCCTATCTTTAAAAAAGGAATTAGCCCGTTTGCAGGCTGAGCAAAATTCCCTAAATCTGCGGTTACAGAAAATGCAGTCGAGAGCACCTTCATACACTGCGCCTGAAGCTCCGGTAGTCACACAACAACAACGCCGAGTTCAGCCATTACCTCGGAGTAATCTACTTGGAGGTCAAACAGCTGCCCCAACTACAGCTCCAGGAAACGTACGCGTTCACGTTGTACAGCCCGGAGATAATCTGGCCAAGATTAGTCGGCAGTACTACGGAGATGCCAGCAGAGTTGTTGATATATACGAAGCGAACCGAGACATCATTCCAAATGTAAATACCATCTCGGAAGGGCAGAGTCTAAAACTTCCAGATTAGTAGTGTATGGCCTACTTTGACTACAATGCCACCACCCCTCTTAGCTCGGCTGGCAAACAGGCGTTGCTGGAAGGGCTGGAGTCAAATTGGGTAAATCCTTCGAGCCCTTATCGTGATTCCGCCCAAGTTCATAATGTGCTTGAAAAGTCTCGGCTATCACTTGCTGAACGATTCCAGAAGTCGCCAAGCGAGCTGGTATTCACAGGAGGTGCTACCGAGGCGAACAATGCAATTATTCGATACATTGCACGACAGATTCCAGCTGATTCCGAACTCCTGATATCTCCGTTTGAGCATCCTTCAGTTTCAGAAGCTGCAGATGCTTCATTAGATGGAAGGGTACGTCGATTAAAGGCGCTGAAGGATGGGCGCATCGATATGGAGAACCTCATTCAAGCATTCAATTCGGAAAATATCGGAGCTTGTTCTCTAATGGCGGTTAACAACGAATCGGGTGTTGTTCAGCCCTGGCATGAGGTATCTCAACTTTGCCGAGAGGCCGGTATCTTGATGCATTGCGATGCATCTCAATGGTTCGGGAAGTTCGAAGGGGGTGACTTTTCAGATTGTGACTTTGTAGTCGGTTGTGCGCATAAGTTTTGTGGACCCAAAGGTGTAGGATTTGCCACTCTTTCAAGTAACAGCCATGGATTTAGATCTCAGTTGGGGGGTGGTCAGGAGTCCGGAAGGCGAGGAGGCACTGAAAATGTTCCCTCGATACTTTCCATGGTGGCTGCAATGAATGAAGCAGAGTCCTGGTTGCAGGAGATGGGTCAGCAATCATCCTATCGGAATGAGTTTGAAGACAGTGTGAAAACTAACATTCCCGAATTAGTCTGTATCGGAAATACAGCTACGCGTGCTCCCAATACATCCTTCCTGGTGATGCCCAGGTTTGAAAATGTGCGTTGGGTAAGGAAACTGGATCTGAGAGGATTTCAGGTGTCTACAGGATCTGCTTGTTCAACTGGTTCCACGCACTCCTCTCCTTTATTAGAGGCGCTTGGTTTTCCTGATGATGCTGGGCGGCGTACTATTCGTGTGAGTTCTGGTCCTAAAACCTTAGGCTCTGATTGGCAGGCTTTATCAAGTGCGTTCCAAGAGGTCTGGGAGGAGCTATTGAGCTCCGGCAACTCAGGCAATACAGAAGTGATTTCAATATAGTCTTGATGCAGGTATCTCAGATCAGGTTACAAAATTACCGAAATATACCCTTGGTCGATCTGTCTCTTCATGGGCTTACTCATTTTTTTGTTGGCGAAAATGCCCAGGGGAAAACGAATCTTCTTGAATCGGTTGGGCTTCTGTCTGCTCTCCGATCTTTTCGTACCCATGATCTAAATACGCTTCTCATGCAAGGAACCCCGGAGGCTAAGCTTGGATTCAACCTTGTGGACGATGAGAGGGGAGAAACCGAAGTATGGATGACTTTGAAACGGAAAGGAAAAGAAGTTGAAGTTGATGGAGAAAAGATAACACGCTTCCGCGACTTCATCGGCCGGTTCCCTGTGGTGATCTTAAGCTCGCAAGACATTCAGCTGCTTCGTGGATCTCCCGGAATTCGTCGCCAGTGGCTCAACTTGGCACTCTCCTCTGCCAGTTCATCTCACTACGATGATTTGAAAGATTTCCATAAATTGCTTCAGGAACGAAACTCTCTGCTCAAGCGCAATGCTTCCTCTTCGGAGTTGGATGTATTTGAAAAAATGCTGGCGTCAAAGTCGGCACGGGTGAGAGCGAGTCGCCTTGTTGAAGTAGAGAAATTGAATGAACTTCTTCAAGAAGTTTACCAAGTAGTTTCTCCGAACGAAGAAGACCCTGAGCTTATTTATAAGCCGGACAGTGAGGCGGCTTCTGAAGAGGAATTTCAAGATAGTTTGCTGAGAAATCGTGAGCGAGACCGCATGCTAAAATCTACCCAACAAGGCCCCCACCGTGATGATTTGCTGATTCGACTCCAATCTAGAAAAGCCCGAGATTATGCATCTGAGGGTCAGCAACGCAGTTTGATTATTAGTTTGAAAATCGCTCAATTGAGATATCTCCGTCGCGCATCGGGTGTGATTCCTGTTCTACTCGCAGATGATGTATTGAGTGAACTCGATCATCAGAGAAAAACGAATTTCTGGAACGCTGTGGGTTCTGACGTCCAAGTCATCGCAACGGGTACTGAAGTCCCTGAAAAGGATAACCGGAGCGAATGGCAGGTTTTTGAAGTAGAGAATGGAAAATTCTCAATCCAAGAACCCAAGTGATGGAACCCATGGATCCTCAGTTGTGGTTGTTGGCCATCTTTGGGGCTTTTGTCCTTGGACTCTCGAAAGGGGGGATCATGGGAGTGAACAACATCACCATTGCTCTTTTCGCTCTTATCTTTCCTCCAAAGCTTTCAATCGGTATCATTCTGCTGCTCTTGATTGTAGGGGATTGGGGAGCGTTCTATTTCTACCGTAGGCATGCTGTTTGGAAATTCCTGATCCCTACTATCCCGTGGGCCATTGCAGGTGTTATCATCGGGTGGCTGCTATTGGATCGTATGGATGGAGAACAAGCTGGCCGTTTAATTGGCTCTTGTCTGTTGGTATTGATGGCTCTGCACATCACTCGAAGATATGTATTTAAAGCTGAGGATAAGGAGTGGAAAGTTCCGCATACCTGGTGGTTTATAGGCCTTGTCGGCTTCTTAGCCGGCTTCACATCGACCGTAGCCAATGCTGCAGCACCCATCATGTTGCTCTTCTTTTTGGCAGTCGGTTTACCCAAGCTCGAATTCTTAGGTACTGGTGCCTGGTTCTTCATGTTTCTTAACCTGTTTAAAATCCCTTTTTATTGGTCTATTGATTTAATTACCTGGGAGACCGTGGTTCTCGATCTGAAGCTGGCACCAGTTGTGATTTTGGGTGTGATCCTTGGCCGTTACGTAGTGCTAAAGATCCCTCAAAAAGGCTTCGAAATTTTTGCGTTGGCAGTTACGATTATCGCCAGCTTGCGATTGATTTTTTAGCTATCCAAATCACGAAAGATTCCCTAGGATGAAGCCATCCTTATCCTAACATATATCCTGAAATCTGATGGCTAAAACCTCGGCTCGTAAATTGTGGGCGATGAAATTGGCAGGGAATCTACCTGCCTCTTCATCTGCGCAGTTGCCACAAGTTGGTAGAAAAAAGATTGAAGGAGTCATCCTGGGTGTGGATCCCAGTCTAAGGGGAACGGGCTTGGCTGTTCTGCAAGTCCAAGGAGACAGACGTCAGTTGCTAACAAGCAAAACCGTTCGTATGAAGGCCAAGGCCACCATGCCCCAGTGCTTAGCTGAAATTTATAAAGCAGTAAGTAGTTTGATTGAAGATTGTGATGTATCGATCGTCGCGCTCGAGCAGACCATTTATGTTCAGAACTTTCAAACTGCTCAAATCCTGGGTGCGGCTCGTGGAGCTGCGATTGCAGCCGCTGCAGTATTGGAAAAACCGGTTTTTGAATATCCGCCACTTCGAATAAAGCAGGCCGTGGTTGGTTATGGTCGCGCTAGCAAACAACAAGTTGCGCAAACGGTTAAGCAAATGTTAGTTTTAGAAGAAGCTCTTGCCTTCGATGAAGCGGATGCTGCAGGCGTGGCACTATGCCATGCGTTTACTGGTTGAGGACCTAACAGGTTGAGTTGTGAGACGCTAAGCTACTTATCTTACCCTCCTTTGAAAGACTCCCTATGTCTAAAATTCTTTCTTCTTCATCCAGGGCTTCAATTGTTCAAATTCCTGAACGGGCGCAGTTTGGATAAATACGGTTACCACCGATGGGTGGTTTTTAAGTTTGGAAAATGTGGCGGGCTCGATCTGCCAGATCAAGGAGGAGGCTATCTCTCCCCAGAGCACTTTATTATCCTCCACCAGCATTCCAAGTTGCACACGAGTTGAACCGCTTTGGTGTTTGTCTAAGTCTGCTCGAAGGATTGAAAGAAAATCTTCGGCCTGGTTGTTCGGGTCGAGAACCCAGTGGACCTCCTTGATCATGCGAGGAATGGCTCCGCGAAGGTGAGAAACTTCACGCACGCTGAAGCGAAGATCATCATCTTTGCGATTCATGACCGTTCCAGAAATCATGACCGTTTTTCCGTCTTCGAGAATATGACCATAGTCTTCGAATGCTTCCGAATACATGTTCATCTGGAAGCTATGAGTCTTGGTCGCTACATTGAAAAAGGCCCAGGGCCGATTGTCTCTTCGCGATAGCTTTTTAGTAACATTGCTGGCGACACCACAAAAACGAAATGGGTTGCGATCCGGTAATTCGTCGGCCTTGTCTGGATCAAAATTGGTGATAGCCTGTGCCAGTCCATTGAACTCGTTCATCGGATGGCCCGATATATAGAATCCTAGCAGTTCGTTTTCATACTGCAGCTTTTCGGCGAGTGGCATGGCCTCCCCCGATGATTTTCTTTTTAGGCTATCCCCCGGCTTTTTCTCTTTAGCCGTGGGTTCCGCCAACATATCCATGAACGATTCCTGTCCGCGCTCCAGGTCTCTTTGCCTTTCAGCTGCGGAGCTGATCGCTGCATCCAGTCCATCCAGGAGCTCCTTTCGGCTTTCGCCTGTAGAATCAAAGCCGCCCGACTTGATCAAGCACTCCATCACTCGACGATTCACCGTCTTGGCATCTACGCGGGTGATGAAATCCTCAAAATCTTCAAAGGATCCATTCTCTTCACGCTCTTCAATAATTTTTTGCGAAGCTGCGTCTCCCACTCCCTTAATGGCAGCCATACCAAAGCGTATGTCTTCTTTGCCTGTTTCGAGATCTATGACAGGAGTAAAGTTCTCTCGTGAAATATTCACATCCGGACCCAAGACTGAAATCTTCATGGCCGAGCACTCATTGACGAAGTGCGCGACCTTGTCGGAGTTCCCTAATTCGTTGGAGAGAATGGCCGCCATAAATTCGACCGGATAGTTCGCCTTCAAATAGGCTGTCCGATAACTCAGCATCGCATAAGCCGCGGAGTGAGACTTGTTAAATCCGTATTGAGCAAACTTTTCTAGAATCCCGAATACATCGAGCGCTTTTTTCTTTGAGATCTGGTTATGTTCCAGAGCACCGTCGACAAAGATTTCCTTTTGGGCGTCCATCACCGATGCGATCTTCTTACCCATGGCACGGCGAAGAATATCCGCACCACCCAGGGTGTAGCCAGCAATGATTCTGGCGGCCTCCATGACCTGCTCCTGATAAACGAGAACGCCGTATGTTTCTCCTACCAGTTCCTCCAGTAGAGGGTGGGGCACCTTCACGGTTGTGGGATCTTTCTTACCTTCAATGAACTGAGGTATGAACTGCATGGGTCCAGGCCGATAGAGCGCAATCAACGCGATGATTTCTTCAAATGAGCTCAAGCCAATTTGTCGGCATAGTGATTGCATGCCACCGGATTCCAGCTGGAACACACCGGTCGTCTTACCACTATTGAGTAGGTCAAAGGTTTTGCCGTCGTCTAGTGCAACTTTCTCAATGTCAAAGTCCGAAAGATTGCGCGTTTTTTGCACATTATCCTGAGCATCTGAGATGACGGTCAGGGTCTTTAGACCAAGAAAATCCATTTTAAGTAGACCAAGGTCTTCCACCGGGCCCTTTGGAAACTGGGTCGTCAAATCTCCTTCCTGTAGAGTGACAGGTACCAAGTCCTTGATGGGCTGGTCTCCAATGATGACACCGCACGCATGCTTACCGGTATTGCGCACCATCCCTTCGATGATGAGTCCATGTTCGACAATCTTGCCAGCAACGGGATTGCCGCGAATCTCGCTCTGCAATTCACCCGATTTTGCAATGGAGTCTTCCAGAGAGATGTTCAACTCATCGGGAATCATTTTTGCTACACGGTCGGCTTCAGCGTAGGGGACATCATTCACCCTAGCGAGGTCGCGAACGACCATCTTTGCACCAAACTTTCCAAAGGTAATAATGTTCGCAACCGCGTCGGCCCCGTATTTGTCGCGCACATAGTTTACGACCTTGTCCCGGCGGCGCATGCAAAAATCTACGTCGAAGTCAGGCGGTGATACCCGTTCCAAATTCAGCATCCGTTCGAAGAGAAGACCAAATCGAAGCGGTTCGATATCAGTGATCTTTAGCACGTAGGCGACCAGGCAACCCGCACCAGAACCACGTCCCGGGCCTACTGGAATCATTTCCTTTCGCGCCCAGTCGATGAAGTCCCAAACGATGAGGAAGTAGTCAATGAATCCGGTGCCCATGATAATGGCCAATTCGTATTCAAGTTTTGAGCACAGGAATTTGTTGTACTCCTCGGAACCTGGTTCGGGCGGAGTGCCTTTACCTTCATCCGCGGTGGTGGGAGCATCTTTATCACCGTTGCGGATTTCGCCGTAATCGATTCCGTAGCGTTCCTTCAGGCCGGTCTTGCAAAGTTCAAATAGAAACAAGCCATTGCTGCGGTATTCCTGACGGGTCTTTTTATCGATGGTCGCTGGTTCATCGACACCATTCTGTTTGTTGACTCGCTCCTTCTCAGACACGTACACGTCGAGAATGCGATCGAAGTTGTCAGGATCTTTTTTATAGGAGATCTCAATTGGTTTCTCGAAAATGGGATAGTGGTTCTCACCAAAAGGAATGTCTATATTGCACATTTCGGCCACGTGCAGCGTATTATCGAGAGATTCGGGTATTTCTTTGAATACCTCGAGCATCTCCTCCCGGCTCTTCAGGTAGAACTCCTGAGACGGGTATTTCATCCGATTCTCGTCGATGATTTTTCGACCAGTCTGGATGCAGAGTAGCGCATCATGTGGCTCCCAGTCGCCCTTTTTTACATAGTGAACGTCGTTTGCGGCGACCACTTTGAGGTCGAATTCTTTGGCCAGCTGGAGTTGCCCAGGAATGATCTTTTTCTGAAAGGAGAGTCCGTGATCCTGGACTTCTATAAAATAGTTTTCCTTTCCAAAAATGTCGATGAAGTCGGCCGTCGCCTTACGGGCCATATCATAGTTGTTATAGAGCAAATGCTGTGAGGCTACGCCGTTGATACAGCCACTGAGACCAATGAGCCCTTTACTATATTGAGCGAGGTGTTCGACATCAACTCGAGGTCGATAATACACCCCTTCAGTATGAGCTTTGGACACCAGCTTCGAGAGATTCATATAACCCTCATAATCCTTCGCCAGGATCGTTTTATGATGAATCTGGTATTTCGGAAAATCTTCTGGCTGGAGTTGGTGATCCTCTGGAAGGTCTCCGATGTCGTCCGTGCGTTTCCGCTCGCGCCGCGGCTTCTCAAACATGGTGTGATCGTGCACCAAGTAGATTTCACAGCCGATGATCGGGTTGATATCCGCATTCTTCATTTTTCGGTAGAAATCAATAGTACCGAACAAATTGCCATGGTCGGTCATGGCTACCGAGGACATGCCGAGCTCCTTCGCGCGTGCTGCAAGCCGATCGATCCTACAAGCCCCATCAAGCAGGCTGTAGTCGGTGTGCAAATGCAGGTGGGCGAAATCTTGGCTGGAGTCGGACATAGAGCGGATAAACGAGCGAGGTTGGGAGCTCGCTTAGTAGGCCTTACTGTTGGTCACGAGCGACCAGTCGCAAGACTGATTTATCCACAATCTACTAACCTACTTATAAACAAGGAGTTTTTCGAAACTCGTTTACCGTGCTGCCGTGCCGCCCTTTTTAAATGTACGATTCAAAGCGGTCATCTCCGTTTCGGCTCCCAGGTCGCCTTGCTCGTCCATCCACCGAAGCAGGCGGATGCGAAGATCTTTTTGTGTCGCTTGGTATTTTTTATCACCTGCGAGGTTCTTCAATTCGTAGGGATCATTTTCGATGTCATAGAGTTCCTCTTCGGGTCGCCATTGGTAGCGCTGGGTCGTCTCTTTCGCAAAATCATTGGATTTAGCAGCATCGACCCAGGTGGGCCAAAACTCCGTCCAACCACCTTTGTTTTCGGTGAGGTTGTTTTGGAACGGAACATCCGGCGTTAGATTGATGAGCAATTTGAATTTGTGAGATCTTATGGATCGAATGCCGTAGTGATCGGATCCGTTGGTTATACCGCGTGTGGTCTGTATCCCATAAGCATAATCTTTATGGTGATCACGAGTTCCGAGGAGAACCGGAAGGAAACTCTGTCCGTCCAGGATGGATGGTTGGGTGGCTCTTGCGGCTTCGATAAACGTTGGAAGAATATCCACGTACTCTATCATTGCGTTGCTGACCGAGCCAGGTGCGATTTTTCCAGGCCAACGAGCTACAAATGCGGCTTGGAGTCCCTGGTCGTAGCAGGTCCATTTGGCAAACGGCATCGCAATACCTTGTTCGCTTACAAATATCAGAAGGGTATTGTCTTTCATTCTTAATCGATCAATCAGGGCAATCACGTCACCAACTGAATCATCGAGATGTTTCACCTCAGCGTAATAGTCGACCAGGTGTTTTCGTGTAGTTGGAGTATCGACGAAGTAGGGTGGCAGTACTAATTTGTCCGGATCAAATTGAGAAGCGTCCCCGCGCGTCCAAGGAGTGTGGGGTTCATTGTAGCAGATAAAGGTGCAACTGGGCTGATCTTTATCGCGGGTAAGAAATGCCTCAACAGCTTCCAGATTTGGTTCGTTCTCATTGGCGTCTGTACCGGCATTCCGGTTTAAGTAGTCAAAGGGGAATACGGTTTCCGGCCATATATGGAGTTTGCCGGTTATTCCTACCCTATAACCGGCGTCGCCCAAGTAGTGTGCCACGCTTTTGGTTCCTTCGTAGGCCAATGTAGAATTGGGGTAGGCACCCGACTTAACAGGATATAATCCTGTATAGATGTTGTGGCGGGTCGGTGAGCACATGGCCGAAGCCTGAAAACATCGTTCGAATCGCATCCCCTCGTCTGCAATCGAATCAATATGTGGCGTCTGCACATTCTTTCCACCGTAGCAGCTGACATCCCTAAAGGTCAGATCATCGGCAATGATAAATACGATGTTTGGCTGGTCGGCCTTGTGTGAGTCGCTGATCGTGCTGATTACGTTATTTTGTGCACCAAGGCCGGTACACAGAATCAATAAGGCGACGATCTTTAAGCAAATGTGGAGTAGAGAAGATGATCTGGGTGACATATAAGACGGGAAATGTAGGAGAATTCGTTCGGTAGATCTACCTTTAAAATTGTGAAACCGTTTCAATGGTAAGTTTAAAAAGAGGTGGACATTGCATTGATGGCACGCAGAGTCCGTGGCTTTTAGAAGCTTCAGTTCTGATGAAAGCTGACAGTTACACTTCGCTCATGGAAAAACTGGTTACATCGCAATTCAAATTAGGTATTATTGCAGGTGGGCAACTTGGTAAATTGCTAGCCCTCGCTGCTAGTAATTGGGACGTAAAAACGTACATCTTGGACAATGACCCGCACTGTCCCGCTTCCTCTTGCTGCACCGCGTTTGTTCAGGGAGATCCGATGTCCTACGATGACATCATCACCCTGGGTCGTCAGGTGGATATGATTACCTATGAGATGGAGGCCATCAACGTGGATGCACTTCGACAGCTCAAGGCAGAGGGTATCCCTGTGCACCCGGATCCAGAGAGCCTTGCGATCATTCAGGACAAAGGCCTGCAAAAAGAGTTTTACTCAGAACACGGAATTCCTTCGCCGGCCTACCGACTTTTTGAAGATGACCAGGCCATTCGAGAGGCTGTGACTGGCGGAAATCTGGAATTTCCCTTTGTTCAAAAACTTAGGCGCGGTGGCTACGATGGACGAGGAGTGGCATTGATTCGATCCTTGGCCGACTTGCCGTTACTTTTGCCTGGGCCTTCGCTGGTAGAGGATCTAGTCGATTTGGAGGCGGAAATATCCGTCATTGCGGCGCGCAATCCCTCTGGCGAAATCAAGTGTTTTCCGGTTTCAGAGATGGAATTCAATGCGGAGGCGAATTTGGTGGAGTTACTCATTTGTCCATCTTCTATCGATCCAAAATTACAGGACTTGGCTGTTTCTATTGGCGAGCAAGTTATTGAGGCTTTTAAACTGGTCGGCTTGTTGGCCATTGAAATGTTCGTCGACAAATCCGGTGAGATATGGGTCAACGAAGTGGCTCCTCGCCCACACAACAGTGGACACCATACCATCGAAAGTATGGTCACGTCCCAATATGAGCAGCAACTGCGCGCTATATTCGATTTCCCACTCGGTAGCACGCGTATCAAGCTTCCTTCGGCCATGATCAATTTGCTGGGAGAACCGGAGATGGAAGGCCCTGTGCGCTACGAAGGTATGAATGAATGCATGAGGGAAGAAGGAGTGAAGATCCATCTATATGGAAAAACAACGACCCGACCGTTTCGTAAGATGGGCCACGTCACGATCCTTGCATCCACGGTTGACCAGGCGAGGGCGAAAGCAGAACTTATAAAGAAACAACTTCGCGTAGTTACCTCATGAAAACACCTCTGGTTAGTATTATTATGGGATCAGATTCCGATCTTCCGGTTATGCAAGCGGCTGCTGATATCCTGGAAGAATTTTCTGTGCCGCACGAGGTCACTATCGTATCCGCTCACCGCACTCCAGACCGCCTCTTCAAATTTTGTCGATCCGCTCACGAACGCGGCATTCAGGTGATCATTGCGGGAGCCGGCGGAGCCGCCCATTTGCCGGGCATGGCTGCTGCTTTGTCCCCTTTGCCTGTGATTGGGGTGCCGGTCAAATCCTCAAACTCCATCGACGGCTGGGATTCGGTTCTTTCCATCCTGCAAATGCCGGGCGGGGTGCCAGTGGCCACGGTGGCCCTCGATGGATCAAAAAATGCGGGATTGCTTGCAGTCCAGATGCTGGGGTGTGCCGATCCGAGTCTTCGTGAACGCTACCAGGAATACAAAGAGGGGCTCAAGGACGTGGTGATGAGTAAATTAGAGGGATTTGGATCCTCTTAAGATACCTTGGATTTCCTCGGAAATTTCAGTTGACCTGGGTGTCGGAAAGGCTCTTAGTAGCGCCCTTTCTCCAATTTCATATGGCTTTAGAAGTACAAATACGCAAAGGCGAGCCCACCGAACGGGCACTACGCCGTCTCAAGAAAAAACTCGATCGCGAGGGTGTAATCCGCGATGTGCGTGCCAAACGCTATTTCGAGAAACCTTGCGAGGTTCGCCGTCGTAAGAAGAAAGTCATGGCTTTTACAGATATGCTCCGTCGGCGTTATATGTCGTAAAGCAACCGTAAGCATTTTTTTTAAGCTTGAGAGATCCGCCGCTTGTGTGGATCTCTTTTTGCGTACCTAACCTAGGCGTTTAGTTGCACCTCTCATCATGATCTCAAATCCTATTGCTCTCTCAACTTGCTGGAATTCGCACCGCCACAAGAACGGGTACGATATGCTCGAAGAAATTGCGGATCTTGGATTTGAGTGGACGGAATTAAGCCATGGTGTGCGAATAACCCTGGTTCCTGGCATTCACAAAGCCATCCAAGACGGGATTATTAAAGTGATCTCGGTTCACAATTTCTGTCCGCTCCCGCATGGGACACAGCATGCAGCTCCGAATCTCTACGAACCTTCTTCATTGGACGAACGTGAGAGAACCCAATGGTTGAAGTACTCCTGCCGTACGGTTGATTTTGCTTCTGAAGTGGGGGCTGAATACATGGTGATTCATCTCGGCTCTGTTCACTTCTTTTGGCGAGGGGTGGTAGATAAGCTCACCAAATACTTGGATAACAAGAAGCCGGCAGATCCCTTTTCCGATGATCGGTACCAAGAAATGCTGGGTAAGGCCCAGGAAAAGCTTCGTCAAAAGAAGGAGAAGCACATGGAGCTACTCCACGATTCTTTAGATGCCTTGGTTCCCTATGCTGAAGAAAAGGGTGTCACTCTTGGGTTTGAAAATCGTGAAGATCTCGAGGAATTGCCCTTGGATGAAGATATGCCCCCTTTGCTCGACGAGTACTCAGCCTATCAAAATGTAGGATTTTGGTATGACCCGGGACATTCGCAGGAGAAAAATGACTATGGCGTTCTGACTCCTGAACAAACACTTGAGCAAAATGGCCCATTCATGAAAGGAGTCCATTTTCAGGATTATACAGAAGAAGGGAAAGGTCACCGAGCACTAGGAGATGGTCTCATCGATTTTGATCCTATCTTTCAGTATTTAAAGCCAGAGTCACCTTGCATACTTGAATTGAGTCCGAGTGCTTCTCCAGAAGGCATACTTCGTTCCAAGGACTACTTGGAAGAGAAGCTGCGGAACGGTTAACCTGAATTCTCATCAAATCTTCCCAAAGGGTGAGTGTTAGAGAATGAATAACGATAGACCTACAAGCTGACCAAACACTTTAACCGTTATTTTGAGAAGATTCTCTGTCCGACATGTCGAGTGTTCCTTCCTTCTAGTTCAGTTACGCACAAGAGTGCGCTCCTTCACTTTTCGGTCTTCATCCTCAACATCTCAACTCCGTGAGAAATCAGGTTAAAGCAGTTCGAGCTGATCCTTCTGCAGGATTTCCTGGATCCACCGTTTGTGGGGACCCGATAGCGTAGCAGCACCCAATTGATCACGATCAATCCAAACAAGATCTGGATTATCTACGATACTGACCTCCGTAAGCTGCCAAATCGGTTCTGTGATTTGAGAATTACTAATTCCACGCTTCTTGGTCAAAAAAGGTGACTGACCTTGCTTCTTAAGAGCCCGGTTCGAAGTCCCAAGCATTTCCAGAGATGGCAGTTCCAGAATACCTGAAAGTCTGTGGCTGGCCCCGTTTGCTTTGTGTAGTAAAAGTTGTTTGTCAGTTAATACCCAGGCTCGGTCAATCGTTTCGAGCTTCACTTTTTTGGCGACTTTTTTGGGCAGAGATTCCGGTTTGTTATCTTTGGCAAGGCAACCAAGCGCCAATGGGCACACCTGGCATTGTGGATTTGCCTTGGTGCACAAAGTAGCCCCCAGTTCCATCATTGCTTCGTTGTGTCTGCCTGGCTCAGCTTGATCGAGAAGTGCGTTCGCAAGAGGTGTGAACGCCTTCATCGCCTGAGTATTGTCTTTGTAAATGGTTTTGTCGGCGGTAAGGCGGCAAAGAATGCGGATGACGTTACCATCTACGCAGGCAACTGGGTGTTTGTAGGTAATGCTAGTGATGGCTGCCGCCGTGTAAGCTCCAATGCCTTTGAACTGTTGCCATTCTTCAGGGGCTTCGGGGATGCTTTCCAGCTTCGAGATGTCCTTGGCCAGTTGGTGCAAATTGCGCGCCCGTGAGTAATATCCCAATCCTTCCCAATGTTTGAGGACCGTTGTTTCTTTCGCCTTCGCCAATGTCTCGAAGTCAGGAAAACGCTTTAGCCATTTATCATAATAGGGAAGAACCGTTTTCACCTGGGTCTGCTGTAGCATGAACTCCGAGACTACGGTCGGGTAGAGGGAGGCCAGTCGTCGCCAGGGAAGGGCGCGTTTATTTTTCTTAAACCACTCGGAAAGCGAGCTCCTCAGCTTGGGAGCCATTTTATTCAAGTAGGAAACTGTTGTATTCTTGGGCAAAGGTCGCTGAAGATAGCTGTTTTATGAGCCGAAATTATAAAGACTTTGAGGTCGAGGAAGAAAAGAAGATCACCATGTATACGCGAAAGCTGTCGGACGACGAGGCCGACCAGCTAGAGAATTGGTGTAAAGGACGTGGTTGGGGTGAAAACGAAGTAGCCTATGCCCGTTTTGCCTTCAAGGGGCCGAAAATAAACTTGGTCATGTATACGAGCGGCAAGTTGGTGATTCAGGGCAAAATGACCCAAGACTTTGTGCAGGATGTCATTGAGCCGGAAATCATCAAGGTCGCAGAGTTGGGTTACGACGAGGTGCTTCATCCTGAATGGTACGAGCCTCACGCAGGCATGGACGAATCAGGAAAGGGCGATTTATTTGGCCCTGTGATCTGCGCCACGGTCATCGCCGATGGAGATATGGTTCGTAAATGGATGGATGCTGGCATCAAAGACAGTAAAAAGATTGCTGATCCTCAGATCCTCCGGCTCGAAAAGGTTATCTTAAAAACCAAAGGAGTGGTCGTTGAGAAATCCTTTTGTGGAATGACTAAGTATAACGAGCTGATGGGTCGACCCAAGGCCAACTTAAATAAGCTCATCGCCTGGCTGCATGCCAAGGCGCTCGAATCAGCCCTTGATAAAAAACATGTTCCCTGGGGAATGCTGGATCAGTTTAGCAAACAGCCATTGGTGCAGAAGCAGCTTAAGCGGAAAGACTTTGAATTAAAGATGGAAACCAAGGCAGAGTCTGATCCGGTCGTGGCAGCGGCCTCTATCATCGCTCGTGCGGAGTTCCTTCGACAGTTGAGGAAAATCTCCACCGGATTTGGTGAGGAGTTACTGAAGGGGGCGGGTGCTGCAACCAAAGCTCAGGGTGTGAAGCTGGTCGAAAAGCTTGGCCCCGATCGCTTGGGTGAATTTGCCAAAATGCATTTCAAAACCAGTTACGAAATCCTTGGACTTCCAGTTCCTCAGAAAACGGCTTGGGTGAAGAGATAGGCTTATGCGGCTCCTCGACTTTGATCTGCAATATCTGGAGGACGTTCCTGCAGTCATTGGAGTAGACGAAGCGGGAAGGGGACCTCTAGCTGGACCTGTCAGTGCGGCGGCTGTCTATTTAACTAAAGACTTTTATCAATCAGACTGGGCTGCGAAGCATGCGGCGAAGATCAATGACTCAAAGCAGCTGGCTGAGAAAACACGTGAGCATTTGTTCGAAGCCATTCTCCAGGCAGAACCAGGGTTGATCCATTTCGCCAGTTTCATGGCCTACATCAATGATATTGAGTCACTCAACATCCTTGGAGCGACCCGGAAAGCGATGGCCAACTGTGTTCAACAACTTCAATCCCTGGACGATTGTCCTTTCCAGGTGCCAGACGAAGGGAACGATTGGTTATTTCGTGAAACGGAGGGATCATCGGTGGCTCGCATCTTGGTCGATGGAAAACCGCTAAAGCCATTCCCATTCGTTCATACCGCGATTGTGAAGGGTGACGGCAAGTCCCTGTCTATTGCCATGGCCTCCATCATCGCCAAGGTTACACGAGATCGCTACATGCAGAAGCAAGCCGAGCACTATCCCGCCTATGGATTTACCTCCAATAAAGGCTATGGCACCAAGAAACACATCGAAGCGTTAAAGGCGCATGGTCCTTGTAAAATTCATCGACCCAGCTTCCTAAACAACATTCTATCTACCTAGCATGAATCGCGCACGAGGTATCGAACGTATCAAATCGGAATCTCTTCCCTGGGATGTGGTCATCATCGGAGGGGGAGCTACCGGGTTGGGGTGTGCGTTGGATTCTGTCTCTAGGGGCTACCGAACATTGCTTCTGGAAGAGGCGGACTTCGCCAACGGTACATCGAGTCGCAGTACCAAGCTGATCCATGGAGGAGTTCGATACTTGCGACAAGGAAACGTATCTTTGGTTAAAGAATCCCTGGCTGAACGTGGGTGGCTTTTAAACCACGTGCCTTACCTGGTTACGCCGCAACCCTTTCTTATTCCCACCTACTCCTGGGCTGAAACTTGGTACTATCGCATGGGGCTATGGATGTATGATCGCTTGGCAGGGAGTCTACGCATTCATTCCTCCAAGCGCTGCAACAAAGAGCAGGCGCTTGCGCGAGTTCCTACTTTAAAACCGGATACCCTGGCTGGTGGTGTGGTTTATTGGGATGGTCAATTCGATGATGCCCGCTTGTGCATGCAGACTGTGAAAACGATTTGGAGACGGGGTCATGTGGCTCTCAACTACATGAAAGTGACCCGACTCAACAAAGAGGCAGGTAGAGTTACGGGTATTGAAGCTCTTGATACGGTTAGCCATGAAACGATCTCGATCAAGGCCCGTGTAGTTATTCAAGCCACCGGGATATTTTCCGATGCCATTCGAAATGAAGACACTCCAAATGTGAAGCCGATCATTCGTTCTAGTCGAGGAAGCCACCTGGTTGTAGACGGAGATTTTCTTCCAAACGGAAACGCCATCATGGTCCCGAAAACGTCCGACGGGCGCTTGTTGTTTCTAGTCCCCTGGTTGGGGAAAGTAATTGTTGGAACGACCGATGTACCCGATGACGATCTCTGCCTGGAACCAAAGCCAACTGAAGAGGAAATAGCATTCATGTTGGAGAATGCAGCGCCCTATCTGACTCGCCCCATTGAGAAGAAAGATATCCGCAGCGTGTATTCAGGTCTTCGTCCGCTTGTTATGGATCCGAGAAAGCAGGGAGATACATCCGCCCTTTCCCGGAATCATGTCATCGAAGTGAGTCCTTCAGGTTTGATAACCATCGCCGGAGGTAAATGGACAACCTTTCGGAAGATGGGAGAGGATGCCATAGATAAGGCTATCGAAGTGGGGCAACTCGCGGAACGAGCCTCTCGTTCCATGGCCACTCGTTACTCTGCTTACGACGAAGATCTTCCCAAGGAGCCGACACGGTTTGGTCAATATGGGATCGATGCCAGGCATTTGAAGACGATGATTTCCTGGAAGCCGAAATGGGACGAAGCCATCCATGAGCGATTGCCCTATTGTTGGGCGGAGGTCATGTGGGCCATTGAGAACGAACTCGTAGAATCGGTAGAAGATGTTTTATCACGCCGAACACGTTCTTTATTACTCGATGCGCAGGCGGCTATTGAAGCAGCTCTAGAGGTCGCCCGGTTCATGGCTAAGAAAATGGATCGTGATGAAGCGTGGGTTCAATCTTCCGTTGATTCATTTCTGGAAATCGCAAAGAACTATTTACCAATATCATGAAGGATAATCTAAAACAACTCCACCAGAAGGCGCGCTTGGCGCGTGATCCCATCGCCACTGAGGCCTATGGCGCGGCCTTAGCCGCTATTCAAGAAGGCGAAGTCCGAGCCAATAAGGACTTTGATGAGGCTCAGCAGATCCAAGTGGTGCAGAAGGAGGCTGGTAAATTCAAAGAGTCGGCCGAGGCATTTGCCAAGGCAGGTCGCGATGACAAGGCGGGTGAGCTCAATCAATGCGTTGAATTACTGACAGCACTACTCCCGGCCAAGCTTGAAGAAAGTGCCTATCCCGAATTAGTTGCCACAGCAATTGAAGCGACGGGTGCAAGTAGCATGAAAGAAATGGGACTCGTGATGGGGCAGCTAAAGAAAGAGCACGGAGCTGCATTGGATATGAAGATCGCCTCGGCCCAAGTGAAGGCTGCGTTATCCTAAAACAGTTTGAGCTTTATTGTCTGGAACGACCTGATTGGAGGCTCTACGGTGCCCCTCCTTGAATTTTATTATGAGCCAACAAGAGCTATTACTCGGTGTTAACATCGACCACTGCGCAACGGTCAGACAAGCCCGGTATCGTGAATCCGCTGAAACGACGGGCGGAATTGTCGAGCCGGATCCTGTATTTTATGCCCAGCAATGTGAGATTGCCGGAGCTGATAGTATAACCGTTCACTTGCGTGAAGATCGGCGCCATATGCAACAGCGCGACGTGGAGCGACTTCGTGAGTGTCTTCGGATTCCCTTGAATTTGGAAATGGCGGCTACCGACGCGATGCTGGACTTTGCCTTGGAGTTGAAACCGGACTACGCCTGCATCGTTCCCGAAAGCCGGGAGGAGATTACAACCGAAGGGGGGCTTGATGTCATCCAGTTCAAAGACCGAGTTGCCAAGGTCGTGAATGGGCTGAATGAGGCCGGCGTCATTGTAAGTCTATTTATCGATCCAGTGCCGGCACATATCCAGGCTTCAGCTGATTTAGGAGCGACTGCAGTGGAGCTTCATACTGGGGCCTACTCGAATGCTTATTATACTCCGGAACGTGATAATGAATTCTTACGACTCAAATCCGGCGCGGAATTGGGACATGGTTGTGGATTACAGATTAATGCAGGCCATGGCATCAACTACGTGAACGTGAGCGAAGTTCGTACGCTTCCGCACTTACATGAATTGAACATCGGGCATAGTCTCGTTAGCCGTTCATTATTTACGGGTGTTCAAGAATCGGTGCGTGAAATGAGGAGGTTGATGAATGTCCTATGAGGAACCCAGCTTGGCTGAGTTAGCCGCGACCTTTCCAACTGGAGCTACCTTTCTCAATGTGGGCGTTGATGTGATCGAAGTCGAGCGTGTGCGAGAGGTCTATGAACGACAGAAAGATCGTTTCCTCAAACGTGTATTTACCCAGGAGGAACAAGATTACTGTATGAGCAAATCGAATCCGTTTCCCCATCTAGCGGTACGATTTGCTGCAAAGGAAGCCGTCTCAAAAAGCTTTTCTACCGGAATCGGAAAACTCTTTAGTTGGACCTCTTGTTCCATCTACCATGGCTCGCGAATGGAGCCGCTTGTCCGTTTCGACGATCTGAGCAAAGCTTTGTTGAAAACTTTAGGAGCTACGGATGTTCGTATCACCTTATCCCATACAAGCACTACAGCGGTTGCTGTTGCAGTTTTAGTAAACGAAACTAAAGGCGAATAAGATGACTCTTCGAGATTCCGGCTACTTGCATCCAGTGCTTGATTGTGCCGAGTCTCAAGCTTTTGAAAAAGACTACTTCAAAGGCGATGAAGCAGAAGAGTGGAAGGCAATGAATTGTGCCGGCGCGGCCATCGCTTCCCAAGCACAGCTGGATGTTCAGGAGGTATTAGGAAGGAGACCGATTCGTCGGGCACTCATACTCGTTGGCAAAGGACACAATGGAGGTGATGCATTGATTGCAACTCGTCATATCCTTGCTTCAAATACCGAGGCACAGGCAGACTTGGTTTTCCCCTACGGACTAGGGCATCTGCGACCTCTAGTCAGGCGATGTTTGGACCAGTTACAGGTCGCAGGTGGAAATAGGCTTCGTTACCTTTCTTTGAGAGCTGGAGACCAGGGCACCATTGAAAGACAGTTGAGTATATTTCTGGGAGACGAAGATTTCGATCTTTGTGTGGATGGAATTCTGGGGATGCAATTTAGACCTCCTCTGCGCACGCCAGCCTTGGAGCTTCTACGATGGACCCATAGCCACGAAGGAATCGCCTGTCGAATTGCGGTCGATCTTCCTAGTGGGCTAGGGGACGAAGCCGATCAAGATGCCTTTCGAGCAGACTTCTCATATGCTACTGGAATTGCCAAGTCGGCTTTGTTTGCTTCTGCCAATCGATCAAAGGTAGGGCGCATTCGCTATCTGGACATCGGATTTTTCGATCAATCCTTAGAGGCCGATCGTTACGTATTGTCCAAAGCTATCCTGAGCTTTCAAAGAAGCCTGCGTTTGTCGCAGACCCACAAGAAAACGTATGGTCATGTCTTTTTAGTGGGCGGTTCAACCACCATGCCTGGAGCCATTCTGATGGCGACACAATCTGCACTTAAAAGTGGAGTGGGCCTGGTAACCTGTTTCGTTCCGGAAAGTATCGTTGCCGAAGCTGCGGGAAAGATTCCTGAAGCGATGTGGGTTGGGTTGCCCGAGATCCCAGAACATGGGGGATTGGCCTTGGAGGGATTAGGTCTGATTCGCCAGCATGCCAAAAGAGCAAGTGGTTGGATCATCGGTCCCGGAATGGGCACACATGAGGAGACAGCAACCTTGATCGAAGAGGTGCTTGCACTGAGTGATGCACCTGTATTGCTCGATGCGGATGGGTTGCGCCTGGGCATCGTTTCTCTTGATTGGCAGGGCCGATCTTGCGTGGTCAGTCCTCACGTCGGAGAGTTTAATCGGTTGTTAGATCGCGAGTTGAATACGCCTGTTTCCGAGATGGATGTTTTGAAGTTAGCGAGTGATACCGGTTGCGTTGTCATCATGAAAGGATCCCCTACTTTAATCGCAGGCGAGGGACTTGCTGTTTACTCGTGCGCCGGTGGTCCGGTTTTGGCACGGGGCGGTAGCGGCGATATTTTGTCGGGTCTCGTAGGAGGGCGTATTGCCATACCGAATAGCGATTTATTGGTATCAGTCGCTGAAGGGGTAGCCTGGCAGGGTGCCGCGGCAGATGCCATGGCCCAACGGCAAGGGCAGGTGGCTGCGAAGGCTACCGATATTTTGAGTTTTCTTTAAGGCGGGAATGAGGCAGGATAGTTATTAACCCTCCTGATTCTCAATGGAACTCAATCGTTATAACGCCTTCATCGTTCTAAATGGTTTGCCGAATATTGGGCCGATCACTCTTCGGCGGTTGTTGGATGCATTTCACGGAGATCCGGTTTCGATTTTTAATGCTAGCTCCAGCCAACTGAAGAATGTCAAAGGTGTCGGTGACGCCATTGTTAATACCTTACGTTCTTGGCAAACTCATCTTGATCTCGAAAAACAGCTCAGGCAAATGGAGCAATCGGGTATTCGATTTGTGATTACCGAATCGGAGGAATACCCCGCCTTGTTGAAGGAGATCTACGATCCCCCTATCGGATTGTATTGGAAAGGTGAATATGACCTGGACCGACCTGCTGTCGCCATTGTCGGCAGCCGGAAGACTTCGGTTTATGGTAGGCAAGTAGCACGTAAGTTGGGGCGTGAGCTGGCGCGTTGTGGATTTTGCATTGTGAGTGGCGGCGCCCGTGGTGTGGATACCTAAGCTCACAAAGGAGCCTTGGAGGTAGATGGGAAAACCATTGCCGTGATGGGATGTGGCATGGATATCGTCTATCCCGCAGAGAATTTTGAATTGTTTAATCAAATTGCCAAGACTGGGGCAGTAGTAAGTGAGTTTCCGTTTGGGCGACGAGCTGATCGGCAGACATTCCCCATGCGTAACCGCATTGTTAGCGGCATGTGTCAGGGTTTGATTGTGGTAGAGTCAGATCTTTATGGGGGAAGCATGATCTCCGCTCGATTTGCGGCCGAGCAGGGGAGAACTGTATTTGCGGTGCCTGGGCGTATGGACCAATCGACCAGTCGTGGCTGCCATCAATTGATTCGTGAAGGTGCCAGCTTATTAGCCAAGCCCGAGGACGTGGTAGAAGAGCTTGGCTATTTGCTGATCGACAAGTCGACCGATGAACCGGCAGAAACCGTCACCCAATCATTTCAATTGTCGGATGAGGAGCAGCTGATCATGAAGCAATTTGAAGGCGGGGAAGTACTCGATATGGATCGCCTGATTGATCGAACGGGAAAATCTTCACCCGAGTTGGCATCGGCCTTGATGCTACTCGAGCTCAAGCATTTGATTGTGAAACGCTTCGACGGTACGTTTGAGGCGAGTCTCAATCTTTAGCGGCGTTAACAGCCTTGTCTTTTAGAATCAGCCTTAGGATTCCAAATGTGGCCAGCGCCGACAATATTCCAGGTGCGCCTTCGTAGAATTGTTGCCCAAGTCCTGATGCTCTCCATGTAAAGGCCACTGTCATTCCCACCAGCATCATGAGAAAGCAGAGCCACTCGCGTGGACGAGCACCGAGTGCATGGATGATGACGAGTGGACCTATGGAGCAGGCAAGCGCGGTCCATGCAAATATGACCAAGTTGAATACACTGGCGGTGGCAAATAAGGCGATAGCCAAGGAGCCAATGGTGATGATGAGAGTGGAAATACGTTTCCCGTTCGCTCCTTTCCAGAGATTAAAGTCTTCGCTGAGCACAGCCGAGCAACTAAGTACTTGAGAATCTGTAGTGGACATACTCGCTGCAAAGACCCCTCCAAGAATCACACCGACCGCCAGACCTGGCATTAAGATCTGAGACAATTCGGGGAGTGCAAGTTCTGGATCAAAGCCGCTCGCTTGCGTGATGTAGAGTCGAGTGGCCAAGCCTACTCCCAAAATGGCCAAAAGAAAACTACCACTCCAAAGAAAGTATAGGAATCCTGTCTTCTTTATGTGTTCGGTTTTATCCAGAGCCATGAAACGAATCATGACCTGAGGCTGCCCGGCGACTCCTATGCCATTAAACAACCATCCGAAGGCAAACAGTAGAGTCGCTTGGATGGATCCGAACCGAGTCACTCCCGGATCGAGATAACCGGGTTCAACCAGTTTCAGTTGCTCCACAAACACCGTGACTCCCCCTATATGGACGACGGCCGAAATCAGCAGAAGCAAAATAGCTGTCATC
The DNA here is from genome assembly GCA_014529675.2 of Opitutia bacterium ISCC 52. Classification (NCBI taxonomy): domain Bacteria; kingdom Pseudomonadati; phylum Verrucomicrobiota; class Opitutia; species Opitutia bacterium ISCC 52. Next base: position 4,131,828 of record CP076040.1, on the reverse strand, counting down.
ATGAGGATTGACTGGGCCGCATCTGTCCAAATGGAGGCTCGTAGACCACCAAAGAGACAATAAACGAGAATTAGACCTGCGCCGATCAGGGCACCTGAAACGGTTGGCCAACCGAATATCGCATACAGTGCTTTTCCTCCGGCGTTTAGCTGAGCTCCAGCATAGGTGCACAAGAAGATTAAGGTAAGTAATCCAACAGCCATTCTGAGGTATCGATAGCTACCCGAGTGCCATCGGCTCAATAATTCAGCAAAGGTCGAGGCCTTCGTGTCTTCGGTCGCCTGTCTCAGGTGTCGATGCACGAAGCTGTAGGCAATGACATCTCCAAATAGAAAGCCGCAGATAAGCCAGATAGCGGAGATGCCATAGGTATAAATATAGCCGATAAGGCCAATAAACATGTAGCCACTGTATTTTGTGGCAGCGGCCGAGAGTGCAGTGAGTAGTGGATTTACCGTCTGGCCGGCCAACAAGTAATCGTTGCCTGCCGAAGTTCGCTTCTTATTGGACCAGAGTCCAATTCCAGCGAACACGGCCAGGAAAAATATGAACCCCGCTATTTCCAACATGGCCTATCAACCTGGAGGCCAACTCATTTGGCGTCCACCCAGAAGATGAACATGTAGATGGGGCACGGCTTCACCTCCATGGCGGCCATTGTTGATTACGATACGAAAGCCATCCTCCAATCCGACCTTCTTGGCCACGTCTCTAGCGGTCAGAAGCAAATGCCCAAGTACGGCTTGGTCTTCGTCTTCGGCCAGGGCCGTGCGAACAATCGGCTTTTTAGGAATCACAAGGATATGGACCGGGGCTTGAGGATCGATATCTCGAATGGCAACGCAGAGATCGTCCTCGTGCTCGAAGTTACCCGGGATATCTCCATTGATGATTTTAGTGAATAGGGTTGGTTCTGGCATGAGGTAAGTAAAAAGATTTTAACCGCAGATGAACACAGATAAACGCAAATTAAGAACGAACAATTCTTTCAAATTCGAGTTTTGCATGCTTGAAATTGATTATTAGGCCGAGGTTGAGGCCAGTCACTTTTAAGTAGTTCAGCATCTGGCCTCTTTCCCTATCAGTAATTCGATCTATAGTTTTTGTATCAATAATTATCTGATTGAATACCACTAAATCTGGGATGAATCGTCCTATTCCACTTCCTCGTACACGATGGGATAGTTTGTCTGTTGATCGTAGGGAATGGAATTTTTCTTCATGTCTACAACCAACCCATTCTCATAAACTTTTTCGTGAAATCCGCTCCCAATCTCATTTAGTAACTTCATTGCGAAGCCAATCAACTGGTAAGATTCATCACGAAGCAGATCATCAGATTTGTGTTCATCTGTGTCCATCTGCGGTTTTCTTCCTAAAATAATACGACTGTGAGCTGCGAGTTTTTGGTCGACCAGTATGCGGCAAGGTCCCTTACAAATGCTACCGCCTCTTCGTATTCCTGATCCAGCTTGGGGGTCCAGCTGAGCTGCTGACCTTGTATCGCGGCTCTCAGCCCGGTGCCAAAGAACATGGCTTTCTTAAAACCAGCTACTTGTTTGAGGCCTGTGATAATTTCTTCCCGCGCCCAAAGCGGATCCCAGCCGCAATCTTGGGTGGCGGCTTCCCAGTGAAAGAAACCGAAATTTTGGTCCTGGGTTAAATACTTCTCCAGAAGTTGAATCAGGGCGTCGTTGAAGTCTTCCGTGTCTCCGGCTTGTTCGGGATTTCCAGTAGCGGCGAAGTTAATGGTGTGCTCTATTTGTTTGGCCAGGTAAAGGTCTTCCCCAGTCAACAACGGGAAAAGCGTGTTGAGTAGATGGAGGCGGGTGATTTGGTCCCTTTGATCAGCCTTCACGCGTGTCAGGTGTTTAAGTTGGAAATGTCCTGCATGAGCTCGTTGATATCGCGAAAGTCTTTGTAGACGCAGGCGAAGCGGACGTAGGCAATCTGGTCAATCTTCTTGAGTCGAAACATGATGTTCTCACCAATCGCTCGGCTGGGAATCTCGTAGTCGTATTCCTCCATCAGCTCTTCAATCACATCGTTCACCAGCAGGTTGATCTGCTCGATGTCGACGGGGAGCTTTTCGGTTGCACGACGAATCCCGTTAAAAATCTTGGTCCTGTCAAATTCTTCGCTTCGCCCATCACTTTTTAATACCATCAACCCCTCGTGAAGGATTTCTTCGATCGTATTAAAACGGTGGCCGCATTGGATGCACTCCCGACGCCGACGTATGGAGTTGCCTTCTTTGGCAACCCGGGAGTCGATCACCTTGATGTCGGTGGACGAACAGCGTGGGCATTTCATAAGGATTTAGGAGTTGGGAGAAACGAACGCTAGGCGTTCATTTGCCCGAATGGATTAAGGGATTTCGGCGGAGAGCGTCAAGCGAGTTGCAAGATTGTGAATAAGAACTCAAATCGCGTAAAATTGCTGTAAGCTGCCAGGATAATTGGCTTTCATTGTTTTGAGACATAGCCTAGCAATCTACCTACATCATCCTATCTCATGAGCTTACGAATTCTTATTACCGGTGGAGCCGGATTTCTAGGAAGTAATTTGTGTGACCGACTGCTAGCAGAAGGGCACGAAGTTACCTGTATGGATAACCTCTTTACTGGACGGAAGGTGAACATTGAGCATCTTCTGCAAAACCCAAAGTTCGAATTTGTCCGCCACGATGTCGTGGATCCATTTAAGGTGGAGGTTGACCAGATATACAATTTGGCTTGTCCGGCCTCGCCTCCCCATTACCAGTACAACGCAATCAAGACCATCAAGACTTCGGTCATGGGAATGATCAACTGCCTGGGCTTAGCCAAACGGCTCAATGTCCGTGTTTTTCAGGCCTCAACTTCGGAGGTTTATGGGGACCCTGAGGTACATCCTCAGACGGAAGATTATTGGGGCCATGTGAATCCGATCGGTATTCGCTCTTGTTACGACGAAGGCAAACGTTGTGCGGAAACACTTTGTTTCGACTACCATCGCCAGAACGGTGTGGATATCCGAATTGTTCGCATCTTCAACACCTATGGCCCACGCATGCACCCTAATGATGGCCGGGTAGTTTCCAATTTTATCGTCCAGGCGCTTAAGGGGGAAAATATCACCATCTATGGAGATGGAAATCAGACTCGCTCTTTTTGCTATGTCGACGATTTGATCGAAGGTTTCGTACGGCTCATGAATCAGGACGAAACCACGGGTCCGATCAACATTGGCAATCCAGGTGAATTTACCATGTTGGAGTTAGCAGAAAACGTTATCGATCTAACTGGCACCTCCTCGAAAATCGTTCATGAGGATCTTCCTGCCGATGATCCCAAACAAAGGAAGCCAGATATTACTTTGGCTAAGAAATATTTGAATGATTGGGAGCCTCAGGTTCCACTGCGCGAAGGATTGGAAAAGACCATTGAGTACTTTGCCCAAACACTTGGCATAAAGAGGTAGCTCTTGGTTTAATTAGAGCTGTTTTTATTCAAGTAGCTTTCTACACTCCATTTCCCTGGCTTGTGATGCCAAAGGAAAATGCAGACACCCAGCAAGCGCAGATTCTTTGCCAGGTTGCTTCGTTGGAGAATGTCCCAAAGCCACATGTTTGATTCTGTGACAAACTCCGGCTTCATAATGACGGCAGGGACATGAACTGCCAAGGTGGCCACCAAGACGAAGCTGCCAAGCAGCACCGCCGCAAATCGTAGTTGCCAGCCCAATACGATGCAAATTCCCCCGACCGATAATACGATGCCCACCAAAATAGAGACTATGATTGGGGCGGGCATCCAGGTAGGCATCAATCGCTGAAGTAGGTCGTCACTTAGTATGTGCTCACTTCCCAATGCGAGGAATATGAGGCTAAAAAGAACTCGGAACAGGAGATCGCAAGTATCCTTACTCATGTGCAGCCTTTCCCCAGGATTTGATTCCCGGCAATGAGCGATACAGCAGCCAATGATAAAAGCGACGAGGGAGAATGCGCCGAAGGATGGAGAAGAACCTCGCATCGGGGGTCCCGGCAACGCGGAGAGGGGGATTTTTCATGCAACTGATCTTGTAAATCATCCGGGCCGCACTTTCAGGAGTGCATGGTGTTCTGGTCATGAGCTTTTCTATGAACCCCGACATATTGTGGTAGTGATGATAATAGATGCTTGAGCTATCTTGTGGGTCTGTCCCTTCTCCATACTTTACTTTCCTGAATGAATCGGAATTGATGAATCCGGGCCGAACCAAGGTGACATGGATGCCGAAAGGACGAACTTCATACCACAAAGATTCAGATGCTCCTTCCAGCGCAAATTTGGAAGCAGAATAGGCTGACATGGCCATCATGCCTCCTACAGAAGAGATGTTTATTATATGTCCACTCTTTTTCTGCCGCATGCCAGGCAATACCATGCGCACCAAATGCATGGGACCTAAATAGTTGGTCGCCATTTGAATCGCCTCATCAGGTTCTGACATTTCTTCAACGACGGTCCGGTAGGATATTCCGGCGTTATTTATTAGGATATCGATGGGTCCATATTTGTTTTCAACGGTTCTGATTACTTCGGTGCCTTCATCGAGGTTTGTTACGTCTAGAACAAAGGGAATTACATTCGAGTACTTGCCTTTGAGTGATTCTTGGAAGGCCTTCAGCCTGGGCTGCCTCACCGTGGCAAATACCCGGAACTCATCTCTGCAAAATTCATCCAAGAGTCTCCGTCCAATCCCTGAACTACTACCTGTGATGAAGACGTTCCTTTTATCCGCCATGATCTTCATTATCAAAGACGATCCACAGATGAGCAATCCTTATGACAGCCGCTATCCTTTGCCCTATTGCATGTGACTTGTGCACCACAGATTCGGGCCGGAAAACACTGATTTTAATCCGCCCTCGACAAGACTAGGCGGCTTGTTCATTTTCGACGATCCATTCAATCGGATTACTTTCATGAAGTTAGAAACACAATGCCTCCATGCTGGCCAAGTGCCAGACCCCACTACTAACGCCCGTGCCGTACCCGTGTACCGCACGACCGCTTACGTGTTCGATAACACGGAGCATGCTGCGAATCTATTCGCACTGAAAGAATTGGGGAACATCTACTCCCGGATCATGAATCCCACTCAGGATGTCCTTGAGCAGCGGGTGGCGCAACTCGATGGGGGTGCAGCTGCACTGGCTGTCTCCTCCGGAACGAGTGCAATCTTTTACTCCATCATTAATCTTGCTCAAGCGGGCGATAATATCGTTTCGGCAAACAACCTTTATGGAGGATCCTACACGCAGTTTAATGATATCCTCCCTGCGATGGGTATCAATGTGAAGTTTGTAGATCCATCGGATCCTCAAAACTTTGCGTCAGCAATTGATGAGAATACCCGTGCGGTATTCTGTGAAACCGTTGGCAACCCAGCGGGCCAAATTGCCGATTTGGAAGCCATTGCCAATGTCGCACACGACAACGGGATCCCTCTGATCGTCGACGCCACCTTCTCAACCCCAGCGCTCACGCGTCCGATCGACCATGGCGCAGACATCGTTGTTCACTCCTTAACCAAATGGTTCGGTGGGCACGGTGCAGGTATTGGTGGTATCGTTGTCGATTCCGGAAAATTCAACTGGGCGAATGGAAAGTTCCCTCTCTATGATAATCCGGATTCATCTTATCACGGTTTACGCTGGGGGCACGATTTGCCTGAGCCGTTGGCTCCACTGGCTTACATTTTGAGAATGCGCACAGTTCCTCTCCGGAATTTGGGCGCCTGTATTTCGCCCGACAATGCTTGGATCTTCCTTCAAGGAATCGAAACCTTACCGCTCCGCATGGAACGTCACTGCGACAATGCATTGGCAGTGGCCAAGCACTTGCAAGGCCTGGATCAAGTGGAATGGGTCCGCTATCCTGGATTGGAAGACGATCCTGAGCATGGTAAGATCGACAAGTATCTTTCCGGTAAGGGGGGTGCCATGGTGGTCTTTGGAATCAAAGGCGGAGCTGAAGCGGGTTCTAAGTTCATCGATTCTCTCGAGCTATTTAGCCATCTCGCTAACGTGGGTGACGCCAAGAGTCTTGCGATTCACCCTGCCACCACCACGCATAGCCAGCTTACCGAAGAACAGCAGGCTGCAGGCGGGATTACTCCGGAGCTTGTACGACTAGCAGTAGGTATCGAACATATCGATGACCTCGTTGCCGATATTGATCAAGCCATCGCCAAAGCGGTTGAATAAGGATACAATCCTATACTTTTTCAAAGGGCTTCCATTCGGGAGCCCTTTTTTGGCTTCTGACTCAGCATCTCAATTCCTTTGACAGATTGGGTCTTCTGAAACTAAAAATTTTAGTCCGTTATGAAAACAAAACTATCCATTTCTCCGCAGTTCTCCTTTCATCATTATTCATTAGTACGCCCGGTTTTGCGCTTTTAGATAAAATTGTTAAGCCGAGCACCAAAACTAAAACCAAAGATGATACGGCCGAAAACAAGTTGCCGGAGTACACAGGCGTGAAACATGCGCTCGGTGTGATCAGTTTTGACAACGAGGCTGGATTTGTCAGCGAGTGGAATTTAGGCGACAACCTAGGTCTGATGCTTGAGTCCAGTCTTTATGACACGGGTCGATTTGTGATAGTTGAGCGTGCTGAGCTCGGGGCAGTCATGGCAGAGCAGGATTTGCAGAACAGTGGGCGAACTGCCCAAGCCTCTCAAGTGGCCGGTACGGGCAAGATCCGTAGTGCAAAATACCTGGCTACCGGAGCCATTACAGAAGCTAGCTATAATACCTCCGGAAACAATGGCGGATTACGAATCAAAGGCTTCAATATCGGAGGCAAATCTGACAAAGCGGAGATTGTAGCCGTGGTGAAACTCATTGACTCTACAACCGGTGAGGTAGTTGCCAGTGAACGTATCCGCGGAGAAGCTGGTAAATCTGGATTAACGATCGGATATTCTGAGCGTGGTTTTGGAACCCAATTGGGTGGTTTTGCTAAGACTCCAATGGGAGAAGCCGCTCAAGACGCAATCGACCAGGCAACCCAATTCATCGCTCTGGAAATGGAGGACTAGGAACTAGAAGGAAGCGTGGTGACCGTAAGTAAGAAGGGGCAGGTTATTATTAACCGTGGTTCCAACTATGGCATCGCCCCAGGGCAGACCTTTGTTGTGCGGGAGGAAGGTGAAGTACTCATTGATCCTTCAACGGGTGAAATCCTCGATATGGAAGAGGGAGAAATTACTGCGACCATTACCGTGAGCCGAGTCTCAGAGAAGGTAGCCTATTGCGACTTGGTGGATGGAGAATCCCCAGATCGAGGGGCTGTGGTCGTTTTCCAGTAAAAGCTCCATTTGATCGAGGAACCAAGGACGTTTCCTAAGGACTAAAAGAGGCCCATAAGAGATGCAACTCTGCGGTTGCTTCCTAGTAGGTAACTACCTACATTGCCCCGTTTTTATCGCACCATGCTGTCCTTTATCTTTAAACGATTTGCTGATCGGCCCTACAAGAAATTCATTAAGAAGTCTCAGCCGATCATCGACCGAATCAATGAGCTGGAAGAGAAATACCAACGGCTAAGTGATGCTGAACTGCGTCATAATACCGAATTATTTCGTGAGCGCCTTGAGGCTGGAGAAACGCTGGAAGACATTCTGCCAGAAGCTTTTGCCACTGTAAAAAACGCCGCGCGCCGTATGTGTGGCCAGACTCACCAAGTAAATGGCCATCCACTCGAGTGGAATATGGTTCACTATGATGTGCAGCTACTTGGTGGCTTAGCTCTTCATAGTGGCAAGATTGCGGAAATGGCGACCGGTGAAGGTAAAACCCTTGTGGCCACTTTGCCCCTGTATCTGAATGCCCTACCTGCTCGTGGATGTCACTGTGTTACGGTGAACGACTATTTGGCCAATCGAGACAGTGAATGGATGGGTTATCTATTCAAATTCCTGGGATTGACCGTCGGATGTATCCAGAACTCCATGCCTCTCCCGCAGAAGAAGGAGATGTATCAGGCCGATATCACCTATGGAACGGCTTCTGAGTTTGGCTTTGATTACTTGCGCGACAACGGCATGGCCATGGTTTCTGACGCCCAGGTTCAACGGGATCACTTCTTCTGTATTGTGGATGAAGTGGATTCCATTCTGGTCGACGAAGCGAGAACGCCGCTGATCATATCGGGCCCGGTTCAGATTACCCGAGAGCTTCCGTTCAACGAATTCAAACCTGTCATCGAACGCTTGGTGCGTCAGCAGAATCGTTTTTGTAACGACATGGTGGCCAAGGCAAAGGCTGAGATGGAGAAGGGCGAGCTGGAAGACGAATTTGCTACGAGTATGCAGTTACTTCAGGTGCGCATGGGAATGCCCAAGAACAAGCAACTCACCCGCATGATGGAAGAGGGTCCGAGCCGAAAGATGATTGAGAAGGCTGACCTGGAAATGCATAACGACTTTCGCAAGCAAGAGCTCTTTGAATTGAAGGAAGAGCTCTACTTCGTGATCGACGAGAAGCAGCATCAGGCCGACTTGACGGAAAAAGGCCGAGATTTTCTCCGACCCAACGACAAAGATGCATTTATGCTGCCCGATCTGCCCAGTATCTTTAGCGATCTGGACAAATACGAATCGATGGATGAACGCGAACGGGAAGAGCAGAAGGCGATCCATCAAGAAGCATTTGAGAAGGCCAGTGAGGAAATTCACACCATTAGTCAGCTTTTACGCGCTTACTCGCTTTACGAAAAAGACAACGAGTATGTCGTGCAGGACAACAAGGTTCAAATCGTTGACGAAAATACCGGCCGTTTAATGCCAGGTCGTCGATGGAGTGAAGGTCTGCACCAAGCAGTGGAGGCTAAAGAAGGCGTTACGATCGAAAAGGAAACCAAGACCTACGCGACCGTTACGATTCAGAATTACTTCCGCCAATATGAGAAGCTGTCTGGTATGACTGGAACAGCAGAAACCGAGGCGGCCGAGTTCTTCGATATTTACAGCATGGAGGTCATGGTCGTACCGACCAACAAGCCGAATCAAAGATCTGATCTCAACGATGTGATTTATAAAACGCGCCGGGCAAAATACAGCGCGGCCATCGCCGATATCCAGGAAGCTCACAACCAAGGGCAACCGGTACTCGTTGGTACTGCGTCTGTAGAAGCATCGGAGTTGTTAAGCCGCATGCTGAAGCGGGGTAATATACCGCACACGGTATTGAATGCGAAGCAGCACGGTAAGGAGGCTGAAATTGTCGCCCGTGCAGGTCAACGCGGCGCCGTAACGATCGCTACCAACATGGCTGGTCGTGGAACCGACATTAAGCTCGGTGACGGCGTTGAAGAGCTGGGTGGACTTTTGGTTCTGGGAACTGAGCGTCACGAGTCTCGCCGTATCGATCGACAGCTTCGCGGTCGTTGTGCTCGTCAAGGGGATAAGGGTGCTTCGAAGTTCTTCATTTCTCTTGAAGATAATTTAATGCGCTTGTTTGCCCAACCGGGCCCCATTGCCAATATCATGGAGAAATCCTTTAGTGAGGAAGATGAGTTAGCTCACCCTTTATTGAATCGTTCCATCGAAAGTGCGCAGAAGAAAGTGGAGCAGCAAAACTACGCGATTCGGAAGCGTTTGCTCCAATATGATGACGTTCTCAATACCCAGCGTGAAGTCATTTATGGAATGCGCAACAGCGCCCTTCACGACGAAAAGCCGAAGATGATCATCTATGATATGATCAAAGAAGAGCTCGATGAACGCCTGGATGATGACTCGCTCTACGTGTCCGATGCAAATGACGAAACTATCAGCGGACTCTTGCGCTGGGTGAATACTCACTTCCCAATTGCCATTCAGGAAGATGATGTCGATTGGACGAATCAAGAAACGGCTCATACATCCATCTTTGGGAAGATTTCCGAGGCCTACGACAAGAAGGAAGACCTGCAACAGCCAGACGCTTTTAAGAAACTCGAGCGTTGGATCGTTATTTCAGCGATCGACCGTCATTGGCAAGATCACCTTACTGAGATGGAAGATCTGCGACGCAGTGTAGGAATCCGCGCCATTGGGCAAAAGAACCCACTTCACGAGTATCAGAAAGAAGCCTTCGACTATTTTGAGCTAATGGAAGCCAGTATTCGTACCCAGATTGCGACTTCGCTCTTCCGCTCTGCAGTTATGTTAGAGAAGAATATCATCGAAGCGCTCCAGGATCGGATGAATAAAGCTCAGGCTACGCAGCCAAGTTTGAGTGTTGCTCAAGCTCCGCCTCCTGCCGAAGGTGGTCAGCAGCAGAATTTGCCTCCGCAACTTCAACGCGGACCTCAGCCGCAGATGAACCCTGCTGCAAAGCAGAAGGCAGAACCGATTAAACGCGAGATGCCTAAGGTTGGGCGCAACGAACCCTGCCCTTGCGGAAGTGGTAAAAAATATAAGCACTGTCACGGCTCCTGATGTTTAAGTCGGGTTACCCGTTGCGGTAAATCGAATGAGCAAAAGCATATCGCAGAACAAACCGGTTACCAAGTATTGGGCCTTAGGTGCATTTCTTTGTACCTTTTGTTTTCATACCTTTTCTTTCGCGCCGTTTGACATTCCTGAACTGGCCTACCTGGTTCCGGTCCCCGCCTTTCTCTGGTTATTTTATCAGCAGCCAAGCCGCAAGCAACTCACCCGAGTCGTGGGTGCAGCATTTTGGTTGAGTTGGCTTGTATTGATTATTTGGTTACGTCATGTGACTTGGGTAGGCTGGTTTTTCCTGTCGACCATTCTCGCGTTGTTTCCCTGGGTTTGGGCAATGGCTGTTTGGTGGGCTGTGCCCCGCTTTAAGGATGGCTCCGCATTTATGCGGATACTCGGTATGCTCGGAGTATGTAGTGTCTGGTCGTTGTTGGAGTTTGTTCGCAGTATATTTCTTAGTGGATTCCCATGGTTGCCATTGGCTGCTTCCCAATGGGACCGTCCATTGACTCTGCAGCTTGCCTCGCTCACAGGTTCATATGGCGTCTCATTCCTCTTGTTGTTTGTAGGCATGACCATTGCTTTTTACCTACGGCATCTCTTCAAAGGGAAACGGAAGGGTTGGATTCATCTATGTCCGGAATTCCTGGTCGGTATGGCTGTGTGGATATTTTTCACCTTGGGCTTATTTCAAATGCGCTTCGAACGTGGAGTACGGGAAACATTTTTTAAGGCTGCGCTTATTCAACCCAACGTTCCCCAAAATGAAAAGTGGGATTCATCCAAAGCGGCAGATATTATGAACAATATTCGGGACCAGCTGCTTTATCAAAAACGAATCGGAGCCGATATTGCCGTCCTACCTGAAGCGGTTTTACCTTACGCCATTATTGGTGACCCTGCTATGCAAAACTGGGCGGAGGAGTTGACGAATGACTTTGGTGGGCCGTTATTGATGGGAGCTTTAGCCGCTGAAGGAGCGACCTTGAGTGACGATCCCTGGTACAATTGTTTTATGGCCCTTTATCCGGAGAGTGGCTTGGATCGACCCTATTATAAGAAACGTAAACGGGTCCCTTTTGGGGAATACATTCCTTTCAGAAACTTTTTGTTTTTCTTGGAAAAATTTGTGCCTATTGGTGGCGATATTTTTCCAGGTAAATCTTCTTCTCCGCTTCGTCTTCAACTGGAGTCGGGTGAACTTCCCGTCGGTGCGCTTATCTGTTATGAGGATATTTTTCCGTCTTTGGCACGCAAAACTGTCCTAAATGGTGCGCGGGCACTATTCGTGGTTACAAACGACGCTTGGTACGGGGAAGAAGGCGCAGCCTATCAGCATGCTGCTCACTCTGTTCTTCGAGCTGTGGAGACTGCGCGCCCTGTTGTGCGTGTAGGCAACAATGGGTGGAGCGGATGGATCGACGAATTTGGTGGATGGGGAGAGTGGATTGATGAGAACAATGTCCGACAGCCCGAGCGAGTTATGAAGTCACCTGACGGGTCCATTTATTATGGTGGAAGCAAAATCTTTGAAGTAACCTATAATCCTAAAACCTACCGAAATCTCACATTCTATGTGGTATATGGTAATTGGTTCCTGTGGGTCTGTTTGGTGATAATCGGATTACTCTATTACTTGTTGCGACGGGATGTTACCCATGTCTCAGAGGATGACGAATGGGATTCGATCAAGGACCTGAAGATCAGTCCTACCGGGTCTGAAGATTCTTAGATCTGCGCTAGTCCTTAAACTGTCCCACCAAGTCAGTGACCGTGGCTTTCGCATCTCCGTAGAGCATTCTCGTATTTTCTCGGAAGAAGAGTTGGTTCACCAAACCTGAGAAGCCAGCTCCCTGGCCGCGTTTCAGGGCAAACACAGTTTTGGCTTCGAAGACATTGATAATGGGCATGCCGTAGATCGGGCTGCTTGGATCTTCTCCTGCCGCCGGGTTCACCACGTCGTTGGCTCCAATCACAATGGCTACGTCGACGGTCGACATGATAGGGTTCACGTCGTCCATCTCGGAAAGTTGTTCATAAGGCACGTCGGCCTCAGCTAAGAGTACATTCATGTGACCCGGCATGCGACCAGCAACCGGGTGGATGGCGTAGCGCACTTCGGCCCCATTCTCTTCAAGAATTTCGCCGAGTTCTTTTACTGCATGTTGAGCTTGAGCAACAGCCATGCCGTATCCGGGAACAAACACCACGCTGCTAGCCGCTTCCAATACGTAATAGGCATCCTCTCCGCTGATGGCTTTCATTTCACCCTCTTGCTTGCCACCGGTCTTTTGTGCGCTGGCGCCGAAGCCGCTAAAAAGAACATTGGCCAGTGTCCGGTTCATAGCCTTGCACATGATGATGGTCAGGATGAGGCCACTGGCTCCGACTAGACAGCCAGCGACAATCAATACGTTGTTTTGAATCACAAAACCCGCGGCGCAGGCCGCAAGCCCCGAGCAACTATTGAGCAATGAGATGACCACGGGCATGTCGCCACCGCCGATAGGCATGACACCAAAAATACCGACCAGGAGAGATAGCCCCACGATCGCCAAAAATAGTCCGTAAGCATTTTCCCCATTGGGTGCGGCTGCGTAAAGAACACCACAAACAAGCACCCCTAGCATGAGCATCATGTTGAAGGCTTTCTGCCCACTAAAGACTTTGGCCTGACCGCCAATTTTGCCGGAGAGTTTGCCCCAGGCATAGATACTACCTGTGAAAGTGATGCCACCGATAAACACAGCCAGAAATACGACCGATGCAGTGAAGTGATCGAGACTGGGGTTTAGCAGGTTACCTACCAGTCCGCCGTTGGCGTCTTTGATTTTCTGATACTCTGCCCACCCTACGAACAAACTAGCCAATCCACCAAATCCATTAAATAGGGCAACCAATTCGGGCATGGAGGTCATTTGGACTTTCTTGGCTGCTACAAATCCTATGACTGCACCTGCCCCGATACCACCGGCAATCCAGACCCAGCTGTCGAAGACTTGCTTATCTATGAGTGTGACGATTACCGCGATGAGCATGCCGATCGATGAGAGCCCATTGCCTCGGCGTGCTGTGTCGGCTGATCCCAGCATCTTGATGCCGAGAATGAACAAAATCGCAGAAACGATATAAAAGAAATTAATGAGGCTTGAGGCTTCCATGCTTACTTGCCCCCTTTCTTTTTAAACATGCTCAGCATCCGGTCGGTGACCAAGTAACCGCCCACCACATTGATGGTGGCCAGCACCAACGCGGCTAAGCCGAGAACCATGGCCATCGTTCCTTGCGGATTATGCATGGTCGCCAAGATGGCCCCGACGATGGTGATGCCGGATATCGCGTTCGAACCCGACATGAGAGGCGTGTGCAACTGGGAGGGCACTTTAGCAATCAGCTCGAATCCCAGGAACGCTGCCAAAGTAAAGATAAAGAGAAGAAGAATGATAGTCATAGTTCTGTTGTTTATGCCTCCTTTAGTTTCTCAATGAAAGTTGGATGGCGGACCTCGCCATTGTGCGTGAGCAGGCAGCCCTGCATGATCTCGTCATCGAGGTTGAGCTTCAGACTTTTGCTTTCTGGATCCCAAAAGTGTTCGAGCAGATTCGCGATATTGGATGCATAGACTTGAGAGGCGTGGTAGGCGGCCTGCCCTTCCAAGCAACCGTCTCCGACTATAATGACACCGTTGTCAGTGATGGCTTCTTCGTTGAGCACAGTGCCTTCGACGTTTCCACCTCCAGCGGCTGCGAGGTCGACGATTACGGAGCCAGGCTTCATCCCTTCGATCATGGTTTTGGTAACGAGGGTAGGGGCTTTGCGTCCAAACAACTTGGCAGTGGTGATGACGATGTCCGACTGAGCACAGATTTTGGCCATTCCCTGTTGTTGCATTTCGATTTGCTCTGGCGTGAGGGCCTTGGCGTACCCCTGATCCGTTTGCCCGGTCTCTCCGAGATCGATCTTCACAAATTTGGCTCCGAGGGATTTCACCTGCTCTTCTACGACGGGGCGGGTATCAAACGCTTCTACTCTGGCGCCGAGTCGTTTGGCCGTCGCTATGGCCTGCAAGCCGGCCACGCCGACGCCGATTACAAAAACTCTGCAGGGCGAAATGGTGCCCGCAGGGGTCATCATCATCGGGAGCACCTTATTGAGGCGTTCGGCCCCTTTAATCACAGCGAAGTATCCAGCGATATTCATTTGAGAGCTCAGCACGTCCATCTTTTGCGCCAAAGTAGTTCTCGGAATCATTTCCATAGAAATGGCATTTACTTTAGCCGTCGCAAAAGCCTTGAGAAGTTCCAGATTGAAAAAGGGATCCAGGTAACCGACGAAGAGGCTACCTTCTTTCATTTGCGAAATGAGCTCGGGTGTCGGCAGGTCCAAGCCTAGAACGAGGTCTGCTGAGCCGAGAGTTGAATCATCAGATGCTATGGCCACGCCAGCGGCTACATAGTCATTGTCTTTATATCCACTCTTGATACCGATGCCTGGTTCCGCGTTCAGGGAGAGGCCCAAAGAGATGAGTTTGCCAGCAGAGTCCGGTGTGAGTGCGGTGCGGTTCTCGCCATTGATTTTAGATTTCGGTATGAAACCATCCATAGTCTCGTGAGCTTAGTGTTGAGAAGAAAGCGGTCTGAAGTCTTGGAATATGGTTTGCTTAGGATGAAATGAAAAGCAGGAATCTTCACTAAACTGTAAAATAGGCTTTTCCCCAGCTGATTTGGGTAAGAAATTTTCTCGAAAGGGGAACCGTAACCCTATTGACTGGAACTAACGTTTAAACAACAGCTTATATGAAACTATGAACAACGTTAAGACGCATAAGACAAGCTCTCCTAATTCTCAGAAATCCAACCGTCGCAAAAGCGGTTTCACCTTGATGGAAATTCTTTTGGTCATGGCCTTACTTGGTGGGCTTGTGGTCTTGGGATTGATGAACGTCGATAAAATTCTTGGTGGAGGCCAGGAGGACACGGTTCGCATTTTTGTGAACGATACGATGAAAGCTTCGCTTTTTAGATACCGGATCGACAATGGCCGCTATCCAAATTCGGAAGAAGGTATTCAAGCACTCGTTACAGCTCCTAGTAATGCAAAGAACTGGAAGGGGCCATACATGGATGAGATTCCAAGTGATCCTTGGGGTTCCGAGTACCAATACCGCATGCCCGGAAAGAACAATCCGGATAGCTACGATATTTACTCCTTTGGCAAAGATGGCGTAGAAAGCGCTGACGACATAGGTAACTGGCAATAGTCCCCGCCATGTCCCACACTATGAACAAGCGAGGATTTACTCTGCTTGAGGTTCTACTTGCAATCGTGTTGGTGGGAACTGCTTGGGTCATTTTTGCGGTCAACATGGAGTCCTTGCTCGATAAGGATCCACTTGCGGAGCTGGAGAGCTCCTTTGTATTGGCGCAAACGGAAGGGCGCATGATGGCCTTCGAGGATCGCGAGTCTATTGAGTTAACTTGGGACGAGAAAGCCAGGCGATTTGTGCTGCTCCGCAGTGAGGTGGTCGCGACTTACGAAGTTGATGGATTTGAAGACGTGGATGAAGGACCGGATATGGAAGTAAGCTTTTTCTTCCAACAGCCTCGTTACAAAGGCGAGAGCTTTGAGAACCCGGATTGGTTTGTCGCTGAAAGTGTCATCCTGTATCCTGATGCGACCTCGGCTGCTTTCAAAGTTCAGCTTGTGGCTGGAGATCGCGAACGGGAACTCGTTGTAGAACCATTCACTGGTTTTTTTAGTGAGCGAAACGGATGAAGACTAATCAACAGGGGTTCACTATTCTGGAAGTCTTGGTTGCTGTGGTGATCTTTGCCGGGGCAGCCACGGTCCTGGTTGCCTCTTACATAAACATTCTGAGCAATTTTGAAGCCAGCCGCATCAAGACCAATTTTGAGGAAGAGCTCGCATACGTAAGAGCCGACCTGCAACTCATCAGCGATATCGAGGAAGCCATGGATGGAGATGAGTTTGATATGGGAAATGGAGTGACCGGAAACTGGTACTCAGAGATCGAGATGACTGAGATCCCCAATCTCTTTGCGGTAAATATGTTTGTCGATATGGTGGATGCGGAGGGTGAAAGAATGGAATTAACTCAACTCTTTTACCTGCTGCGACCTTCTTGGAGCGAGCTCGATGAAGTGGAGCGTGCCCGGCAAGATTTGCAGGAACGCATGCAGGATTTCCGAGACGATCAACAATTTGGGTGGGACTTTAAAGGAATATGAACCCACGGAATCAGAAGTTGAACGGCTTTACGCTCTTAGAGGTCCTACTGGCCATTCTTCTGGCCAGCGGGATCATGACTTCTGTGCTTTTATTGACTGTCAGCTTGGGTGACCTCTGGCGTGGAACGACTCCCGTCCGTAACATGGAAGTGCATAGCCGTCAGGTAGTCGATTTTCTGAAGCGTGGATTTCAGCGGGCCATGCCTGTTGACTCCGGCGGATTAGCTTATGTTTTCCTCGATCATACATCGGGCGATTTTACGACTTCTGGAACTCCTTTGCTGACGTGGGAGGTGCAAGACAGTGATGGGATTCTTCCCTGGGAGCATCAGCAGCTACCCTACGTAATTTACCAGTTGGAAGTCGTTAAGGACGTAGGCTTGGTTCTCTATTGGCAATCGAGACTCGAGGTAGACTTCGAAGAGTATGTGCCCAGGCAAACACTGTTATCCAAATATGTGACTGGAATAGAGTATCACTATTATGATGTTGAGCGTGAGTTGTGGGAACAGGAACCGGAACCCCGCCGCAATACGGACCGGCTCTATGATATCCCCAATCGTATAAAGGTAACCTTCGAATCCGATATCGAAGATGAAGATGCCATGACGTTTATGATTAACCTACCCAGCGCAAATGAAGGGTTTCCCGTTTTTTGATCATGGATTTCAAAAATCAGTTAATTGCGGAACATGAGGGAGCAAAACTAAATCGTTCGTTTTGAAACGTTTCCAATGAGGGTATAATGTCAAAATCTAAGATCCAGTTTAAGTCCAAATCATCCCGGCGAGGTAGCATCATTATCTTCGTCATGGGCATGATCTTTCTGCTGAGTATTCTGATGGTGCAGTTCATGGAGCAAATTCTCCCTCACATCCAGATGAACGCGATGAAGAACGCGGAGAGCGATCTACGTCGTGTGGCCTATTCGAGCTTGGAAGTGACTTTGGCTGTCATGTCCGAATATGCCGAATATGATAGTGCCATGTATGCGCCCACCCAAGGTTGGCAGGATCCGCTGGAATTTGCTGGAATCGCCTTCCCAGAAGCAACCGTCACGGTGGAATTTCAAGACGAATCGGGTAAGCTGCCTTTCTCAAGTCTCTACAATGACGACATTATGTTCACGATCATTTTAAGTGATCTGGGATTTGATGACTACACGGCTACCGAGTTGGTGGATAAATTTCAAGATTGGGTGGATGAAGATGATTTGGAGCGTCCTGATGGAGCCGAGAACGACTATTATCTGGATGCACCTATCCCCTATGAGCCAGCCAATGCGCCTATCAGCTCCTTGAAGGAATTGGCCCTGATTGGCGGATTCCAGGAAACATTTTTCGACATCTATGGCCGGCCAAATGAGTTACACGATAGATTGGAATCTCTTTTTTCGCCGGTAAACGATGGGAATGTTAATATTAACAGCGCTGATGCGTCTTTATTTACCTTGGGTGAAGAAGGCATTAACTTTGAGCAGGATTCTTTTTGGGAATACCTCGCTGGAGAAGACGAAGTGCGTGGGACTGCTGATGATCGCTATCTGACAGATACGAGTCAGGTTCCTGTGTCGATCCGAGATGGTATCCCTGGAGTCACCGTTTCCAGCGAAATTCAGTGGCTCACTATTATTGTACGTGCTCAACAAGGATTGAGTGTATTTGAGCTCAGGGCCCTTGTTTCCATGGGCGGCTCACTTCCGGGTAACCAAAATACAAGCTTTGATCGTTTTAACCGAGAGGAGCAGGTATTCTCTGTGGAAGACAACACTGAACTTAGCACTGAAATTGGAAACCTGCAGTATCCTTTTGCTGTCGTCCAAATATACGAAAATGAAATTGTACTTTAACCCTCAACAAAAGCCCTTAGCCTCGCTTTAATATCCTTTGATGCCTAAGCTCCCGCAATGGATCCAACAACTCGCCGGATCGGAAGAATCGATCGAGCCGTTACTCGTGCCTGGAAACTGGTTTGTGACGCGGGCCTTTGCCGTACCCGAAGAACTGAAGGCTAAAGAAATCGATGAGTTTGCTGAGTTGAGTGTGGAGGAAATCTCTCCTTTCAATCTGGAGCAGCTCAATTGGGGCTACTATTTTGATGAGGAAAGCCATCGTGCCTTCGCCTATACCGCCTTTGACCAGAAGTTGCGGAAAGATTTAGCAGAGGCAGAACTGTTTGACTATGCTTTCCCAGATTTCTCCCAAACATTCGGCCTGAAATTTGACTCCTCGACCTTGATTTTCCTGATCCACGAGTCGACGCTCAGTGGGATTCTTCTTCCTGCTAACGATTCTGTTCCACAGGCGGTGGTTGGAATTACGCTGGATGTGGAGTTCTCTCGCGAAGATTTGGAGACCACAAAGGAGCATATTATTCAACGAATTAGAGCGCAGGTGGGCCGAGTAGAGGAATCAAACCTCGCGGAGCCAGTTAGCAATTTCGATTTGGTCGAAGTAAGCAAAACTATTTACCACAGGAACTGGGACCAGGAAGATGCCAAGGGTAAACCTGCCATTGAATTGGTTCCCTATGGAGATGAGCGAGGGGATCCTTGGCGAGTGGAAGTCCCAACCAGTAGCAGCTTGTGGGCTATGGATATCCGCAAGGCGGAAGAAAAAGAGCTTCTCGAAAAGCGGTACGGATGGACCAATTGGTTTTGGGGAGCTAGTGTAATCGTGCTCTTTCTATTTCTACTCCTTGGCATATCTGAGTTTGGAATCATTGCTTTAAACAAATGGTACCAGAAGGAGTTGGCGATCGCTGCCGAAGCACGACCTAAGGCAGAAGATGTTGAACAGAAGATGGACATTCTCGCCAAGATCAACCAGATCACGACGAACCAGCTCTTACCGTTTGAGATGTTGAATGCGATCAATATGGTTCGACCGAGTAATATCTACTTCACGCGGATTTCCGCGGCCGGGGGAAATTCTTTGCAGATCGAAGCAGTGACCCTCAATGCATCGGAAATCGATGGATTTGAGAAAACACTCAAAGATACTGGAATACTCTCCCTGGTCGAAATTAGCAATTTTAGGGACAATAAAGGACGTGGAACCTTTCGTCTGACCGTCACATTTGAACCCGGCAGCTTACAGCCACAATCCTTCCTGGCCGACTCATGATTGCCGACTTAAGAAAACTCTACAAGAAGACCAGCACTCGGGAGAAGTTCCTGCTCCTGCTCTTCATTGGAGCTATTGCGATCGTTTGGATGTCGTATTCGTTCTCCAGATACAATACGGGGTTCAAGCTTTTGTTTGGGACACAAACCCAGATCGAAGCATACGAGATGATTCTTTCTCAAAAAGACTACGTAGAAACACAACTCATCGAAAAATCCTCCGAGTTGGACTCATCTAAAACACTCTCGAGTACTGAGTTGCTTGGCCGGATTTCAGAGCTCATCAAGCCGATGGACATTGAAAATTACACCATCAATAGTCCGCAGACAGAATCGGGAGCGCTATTTACCTTCCACAATATTCGTTTGTCTGTGAATCGTGCGGATAAAGAAGAGGTGCTGCGCTTGTCTGAAAAACTCAAGACCTTGGTGCCTTATGTTACCCTGGATCGAATCACTATGAATTCTGATCGATCCGACTCCAATCTCATGAACGTGCAGTTCTTTATATCCTCACTGGAAATGTCTGCATCCCCATAATGATTATCAGCGTTAAAACTATGTTAGACTTTCAAAGCCCGGAACTTGGCTGTTATTATAGATACTCAGTGATCATGCACAACAAACTCAATATTTTGGGATTCCGGTCTAACGAATCATCCATCGACTTTAGCTATGACTCCTAAACGGACATTTCATTCTAGCCGCGCCTTCGGTATCAAAGGGCTTCTATTCTTGTGGATACTTGCATTGGCAAATCCTGTTACAGTGCTGCAGGTCCATGCACAAAACAGCGCGGTTGCCCCACTCATTCTTCGTGGGGATTCCGTGGACTCGGTCTTAGCCCTGCTTGAGAAACTTACGGGTCGTTCCATTATCCGACCTCAAGGGCTTCCTGCACCCTTATTTAATTTTACCAGTCAGAAACCATTGACGGTGGCCGAACGGATTGTGGCTTTGGAAAGCTTATTGGCTCTCAATGGTATCGCAGTGATCCCACAGGGAGAACTTTTCCTAAAGGTAGTACCTTCTTCTTCGGTTACGGGTCGTACCCCACAGTTTGCCGAGGGTGAATTGGCAGATAATTCGGCAACGGATGGGATCTACTCGCGCTTCTTTACTTTACAGCATTTAACGACCGCCGAGATTCAACCACTCATCCAACCATTCCTGAGTCCCGGGACGGGTCAGATTTTTCTCTATGAAAAAGCGAATGCCATGCTCATCACTGACAGTATGGTGAATCTGCAGCGTGTGCAGGAAATTCTGGATGAAGTAGATCGTCCATCGAATCCCAATGTCATAGTTAAGTTTTACGACATCGAGCATGCGCTTGCCGCGGACATAGTGGCCCAAGTGGATAGCATTATTGCCGCTGGTTATGGCAAATACTTGAATGCAAATTCCACGATTCGTGCTGATGAGCGCACCAATCAAGTGATCGTTGTGACGCATCCGAGCAATTTGTCCATCATTGAGCAGTTCATCTTCGAGATTGATAAGGACCAAGGACTGTCAGTATTTAATGAAGCCATTGCTTTGCGGCATGGGGATGCAGCCGAGATTGCCGGTATTTTGAATGAGATTGTTTCTGGGCAGGCAGATCCCAATTCCACCGGGCAAAACAATCGTCAACCACAAACACGCCCGACGCCTGCAGCCGGTCAAGCTGCACAAGCCCCTCAACCAACTCCATCGGTGACGGTTCGAGGAACCAGGGGAGAGGGCTCCGGCGAATATGGTCTACAGTTTAGTGAGCTTCTAACCATTGTTGCGGATGAGAGGAGCAATGCCCTAATCGTAACCGGAACCAAGCGCGACATTGAGCAAGCCAAGCAATTGATTGAAAAGATTGATGTTCTGTTGCCACAGGTTCGCATCGATGTGGTGATCGCCGAAGTGAGTCTGACGGATAGAGATGCATCCGGTATCAAGCAGTTCGGATTTAATTATAATGGAACTTGGGATTCCAGTACCTTTGACGGATTTGAATGGGGAGACGGTTTCAATGTAACTCCAAAAGAGGGGGCAGAAGGAATTTCCCCATCTTCATTGACCTTTGACATGGTATTCGGTATAGCTGAGGCCAAAAGCAATATTCGTTTGATTAATGTCCCGACGATTGTCGCAACTCACAACCAGGAAGCAAATATAGTGGTGGGTGAAGCCCGACCCGTGGTAACGGGTACACAAACGAGTGGAGTAAGTGGCGCACTTTCCAGTTCGGTCCAATATAGAGATATTGGAATTGAGTTAACGGTCACACCCTTGATTGGAGCAGATGGGTCTATTCAGATCGAGATTGAGCAGGTCGTAGACAATTTAGGTGGCACTATTGAAATTGATGGGAATGAACAACCGATTATCACTACCCGGCGGGCATCATCCTTTCTTACTGTTTCCGATGGTGAGCTGATAACATTGGCGGGATTCCAGGAAGCCTTCACTGAGAACACTAATAGCAAAGTGAGTATACTGGGTGAAATCCCCATCATAAATCTCCTCTTCAGCCCTAAGTCACTAGACGTTCGAGATACAGAACTTATTTTCTTCATCCGTCCAAAGATTCTGAGGACCTCCTCAGATGCAAACCAGGATGCGCTTGATTCAGCTAATCGTTTTTCCGACCCAGAGCTTATTTCAAGAGCCTTGTCAGGTGACATTCGCGTTTCAACCGATGCAGATGTAAAACCGGCGAGTGCTGAACCCGTTAGAAAAGGATTCAACAAATGAAATCTACTGCGTTAGTTTTGTTGTTCCTTGGTACGGCTGCTTTTTCAGATGCACAGACAGGTATACCATTATTGGATAACTGGCCTTTCGCACCTCCTGGAAGTTCTCAATCCACCACAACGGCAGCTCCTGAGGGTCCCGCATCTTTAGCCAAGTTGCAGTTAAGAGGCATTACTTCTGTAGACGGTGAGTATATTTTTTCTGTCTACAACCCCTATACACGAGAGAGCAAATGGTTACCACAAGGGGTGGAGTTGGATGGCTTGGTTATTAAGAGTTACGACTCGAAGAAGAATAGCGTAGTCATTCACTCCGAAGCGGAAAACCTTTCACGGCAAATGCAGATGAATGACTATTCTGCTCCAACCGGGATCAGAGCGGCTCCCCGGCCTGCTACTCAGGCTTCAAGCTCGGGCACGGCCAACAGAACAACGCCTCAAGCCGTTTCTCCCACCGGAACATTATCCCGCACACAACAAACCGTCCAACGTCCTACCCGTAGGAACTTAGAGACTCTACGAGCAAGACGTGCCGAATTGGCGGAG
This sequence comes from Opitutia bacterium ISCC 52, assembly GCA_014529675.2. NCBI lineage: Bacteria > Pseudomonadati > Verrucomicrobiota > Opitutia > Opitutia bacterium ISCC 52. Next base: position 4,108,714 of record CP076040.1, on the reverse strand, counting down.
AAGTTGCGTAAGCAACCTAAGCCGGGAGACACGAACCCGACGCCTGGTGGCACCAATCAGCCTAATGGGGGCTCTCAATAATTTTTGTTAAGATGGTTTCATTGAGTTTCGATAAGATTCCGATGCTTGACCGGCTCTCTGAAGAAGAGCAGCTCGAAGTCAGGGAATCGCACCCCAAAGAGCGCTTAAAAGTGCTCTCCGAGTATTCCGGTCAGCCGTTGGAAGAATTGATGGGAATGGTATCCCGGGAATCCCGTATGGAGATCGATGCCAATCCCGAGTTTGATTCAGAAAAAGTGAGGGAAATGCCTTCACGGTTTGTTCATGCTTACCATTGCCTGCCTCTTAAAAACGAAGCTGGAGAGGATCTTTTTGGAACGGTTTGGCCACCGGATTCTTTGATGGACGATTGGATGTTTGCAACTACTGGGAAGCATGTGTCCTGGAAATTGGTACATCCCGAATTGGTGAACCGTTTTGTAACTGAATTCTTTGGAGTCGGGTCTGAGAGTTTTGAGGACGAAGAAGAAGATCTAGAGGAGACTGCCCTAGAGGTGGATGATGAAGATCAGGACGCGGCGATCATCCGATTCGTGAATGAGATCATTCATCAAGCGGTGGAAGATAAAGCTACAGACATTCATATCGAACCGCAGGCTGAAGAGCTTAGGATTCGTTATCGGGTAGATGGAGGATTGGTGTCCATTCCTGTCCCGGACAATTTGAGGCGTTATCAAGACGCTGTAATTTCGCGCATGAAGATCATGTCGAAACTAAATATTTCCGAACGTCGTCGTCCTCAGGATGGACGTATCAATTATAAGAGCGCTGATAGCGAGATAGACATTCGCTTGTCCACCGTTCCGACTTTGTATGGAGAGAGTGTAAGTTTGCGTCTCTTGAACAAGAAATCGAAGCCCTTGAGTTTTGTGCAGTTGGGGTTACCTGAGGAAGATCGGGGAACCATTGATGAGGTACTTGCTCTTCCACACGGTATTGTTCTGGTAACGGGACCCACGGGTGCTGGTAAATCAACCTCATTGAATGCATTCATCCGCGAAGTCAATTCCTCGGACAAACGTGTTATCACTATCGAAGATCCGGTCGAATATGAAGTGGAAGGTGTAAACCAGATTCAAGTCAACAATGAGATTGATTTTGGGTTTGCTCAGGCACTTCGACATGTTCTTCGGCAGGATCCTGATATCATTATGGTCGGGGAAATGCGTGATGCGGAAACAGCCGAGATCGGTATTCAGGCTTCACTTACAGGTCACCTGGTATTCAGCACTCTCCACACGAACGATGCTCCTGGGGCTTTGACTCGATTGATCGACATGGGCATCGAGCCATTCCTTATTGCTTCAGCTATTGAAATGGTCATCGCCCAACGACTGGTGCGTCGCCTTTGTCGGCAATGCTCCGAAACCGTTCCTTTCCCAGAGGAAGAAATGTTGGAAACCATGAAGGCCCTCCGCTTAGACCCCAGTAAGGGAAGAGGAGTCACGACGATCCAGCGTCCGGTGGGTTGCAGTCAATGTCGTAATACTGGGTATTCCGGACGGGTAGGGTTATACGAAATCCTGCGTGTGGATGACCATTTGCATGATTTGATTGTTGAGCGAGCTTCCTCCCGTGAAGTGCGGAAGAAAGCATTACAGTACGGTATGAGACCGCTCGAAGAATCGGGCTGGAATCTGGTCAAACAAGGAGTCTCCTCTTTGGAAGAAATATATAGGGTGATCGAGATGGATTCGTCCACCGACGATGTCGAAACCCTCCCTGCTGATGGCTGATTTTGCATATTCAGCGCGCGACACGGCTGGCAAATTGATCAGCAGTAATCTGCAGGCAGCCGATCGGAAAGAAGCCCTCAGGAAGATTCGGAGTCGAGGATTGACCCCCATAAAGGTTGCTTCGGGTGGAGGATCTGTGTCGGTCAAGCCGATTAAGGCCAAACAGAAGGAAACAAAGAAAAACGGGTCTGTCTTAACCCGGAAGTCTTCCAAACCCGTCAAAGTGGGGCGCAAGCACGTGCTGCCCTTTCTCAAGAATTTCTACGAACTACACAAGAGTGGGCTCCCTATTGCTGAAGCATTGCGGATATTGAGTGGCCGGATAAAAGACCCGGCTCAGCAAACCATTAACAAAGGGTTACTCCGTAATATTCAGGAAGGAAAATCCTTTTCTGATTCCCTGGCTGACATGGGTAAGGTGTTTGATTCCGGGGCGATTAATTTGATCGGTGCGGGTGAGACGACCGGTAATTTGCACGAGGTGCTGGATCGACTTATCGAATACATGGTGAATCGGAAGGAGATGCGCAACAAAGTGATCACCTCCATGGTGTATCCCTGCGTCATTCTTATAGCAGCTATCATTGTAGTTGCTTTGTTTCTCTTCGTGCTGATGCCGAAGATGCAAAGCCTCTTTGATTCTTTGGGAGGCGAGTTGCCGTTTGCGACTCGCATGCTTTTGGGTCTTTCCGATTTCCTTCTCTATCTAGGGCCTTTTATTCTTGGGGGGCTATTTTTCCTCTCTACGGCACTCTGGCGTTGGCATAAGACCGAGCGAGGTGGGCTTATTGTGGATCGATTCCTTCTCCGATTGCCATTGGTCGGAAGTATGGTCATTTATTCGGAGACGACTCAGATCACCCAGACACTTGGGCTGTTGTTAGAAAATGGGGTCACTACCGTAGAGGCATTTAAGCTTACAGAACGCACTATTGGTAATCGTTTCATCGCTCAGGAATTTCGTGATGCCCGTCAAAAGGTAACTGAAGGTATTGCCGTATCCAAAGCACTCGAAGGAATGGGAGTGATGCCCGACATTATGATCGATTTGATATCCGTGGGTGAAAATACTGGAAACCTTGTGCCCAGTTTTTATGAAGTAACTCGAATCTTCCAGGAGCGACTCGGCCAGATTCTTTCACTCTTAACAGGTGTGATCTCGTTAGGCGCCTTGCTCTTCGCCTTTGCCTTTGTAGCTCTGATTGCATTCGGAATCGTATCTGCGATCTTCAGTGTGAGTTCGAGTTTGAGCCATTAGAGCCGAACTCTTAAATGAAATTCGATGCTCTTTACCCAACGAAAACTTACCTTGATCGGGTCCACGATATGAACATGGTGGGAATGCTTCATGCTACCGTTTAAGAAAAAGAAGCCGGCTTTCATTAGCTCCATTAAGCAACGAATCCTTAAGGATGAGTTGACGAAGCTGCGCGTGAAACACGACCTCTGGTACCAAGCGTTTGAAAAACAGGAGCGCAACAAGGTGTGGCTAGATGGGAAGAAGTACCTCATGCTTTCAAGCAATGACTACCTTGGCCTGGGCTTTGACCTGCGCGTCAAAGAAGCTGCCAAAGAAGCTTTAGATATTTGGGGTACTAGTCCTACTGGCTCCCGTTTCGCCAATGGCAGTCGGAATTATCATAAGGAGTTGGAAGAGCAATTAGCGGACTTCCTGGGAAAGGAGTCATGTCACGTGCATTCAGCCGGATATCTTTCCTGTGTAGCCTCCGTATCCTGCTTCGTAAGCAAGGGGGATGTCGCATTGGTGGACCGCAATGTACACTCGAGTTTGTGGGAAGGATTGAAGCTTTCGATGGCTACGATCGAAAAGTTTCGTCACAATAATCCAGCCAGTTTGGAAGAAGAGCTATCCTTTGTGAGTGCTGATCGAAAGAAGATGCTGGTGGCTGAAGGTGTTTATTCTATGGAAGGTCACGTTGCTCCCTTGGATCAGTTTGTGGAGATTGGACAGCGTCATGATTGCTTCATTGTCGTTGATGATGCTCACGGGTTTGGAGTCTTGGGCAACCAGGGGAGAGGTACGTCCGATCATTTCGGTGTTACCGATTCCGTAGATGTGATTTCTGGTAGCTTTTCCAAATCCCTTGCAAGTACAGGTGGGTTCATAGCCGGAGACAAAGAAGTGATCGATTACTTACGGACCTACTCCAAGCAGACTATCTTTTCAGCAGCCATCAATCCTACCCAAGCCGCAATCGCCAGCAAGGCATTGGAAATTCATTTGGAAGAACCAGAGCATCTGGAACGCCTCTGGAGCAATACCCGTAGGTATCATACATTTCTAAAGGGTATTGGCCTTGATTTTTGGGAAAGTGAAACTCCTGCTACTCCTATCGTCGCCGGATCCAAGGAACGCGCCTATTTCTTTTCAGAACGTCTCAAAGAAAAGGGCGTTTATGCAAATATCATCATTCCTCCCGGTGTTCCACCTGGCAAAGAGCTGGTGAGAACAGCGATGTCCGCGAGTTTTTCCGATGATGACCTTGATCGATTAGAGGCCGCAATTACCTATGCAGCCAAAGCATTGAAGTAGATCGGGCTAGGTACACCTACCTTGTAAGCGAGACCGTTTGTAAAAGAATTCTGCATAGGCCTGTGGGTTTCTGTGAAAAGATTGATAAAAGGGGAGACTCAGCCGTTTTGATGGGACAGGTAACGATGCCCTTTTAGAAAAGGAGGCATCTTACCACTCACCTCTAGCAGACGCTCTCATCCTGTCTGTTGGAAGCCACAAGTATCTTATCAATAACTGACTGCCATGAATATGCCCGACTCTGTGCTTCTTGTAGAAGACGAAGCTCACATCCGTTTGATGTTTCGAAAAGTTTTCGAACTCATGGGTATTCCCGACATACGGGAAGCTAAGAATGGATTAGAAGCCTGTAACATGTATGGTTCCGATCCCACTGACGTGGTGATGATGGACATCAATATGCCTGAAATGAACGGACTGGATGCCATGGAGCGAATCCTGAAGGCCGATCCAGATGCCACGGTTGTAATGCTCACTTCCATAAGTACTCGCAATGTGGTTGATACCAGCCTTAAAGCCGGAGCGACCTACTTTATCCGGAAAGATACTCCTATTACCGAAATGCAGGCCACACTCACTGAGGTGTTCGAAAGAGTGTTTGCTACCAGCTAGATTTTCTCCTCCAACTCTCCAGCCGCTTAGTCCAATGCCTATCAAGAAAACAGACGAACCGCAGATCATTCGGTGCAATCTCAAAGAACTCATGGAAAGTGCTCAGTATTAGCGCGAAAATAATGTGATCGGTAAAGAACGGATTGACCGTTTGGAAATCGAACAGATGTTCCGCAATAAGCTGGAGAAAAAAGGAGCTAAGAAGAAAGAGAAGAAGACATTTGATGAACTTATCAATATCGTTGATCCGATCATTCCCGAAGAGCATCGCATCATTACTGACGAAGCATTGAGCCTCATCCCTGAGGAAATTGCGCGTAAGGCGCAGGTGCTACCTCTATACTTTCTAAATAACGTCCTCACGGTATCTACCTCTGTGCCCCTGGACGAGGAACAGCTTAGACGCTTAAAATTTATTAGCGGACATGACATCAGTCCGATCTTTGGATTTCCTTCTGAGATCAGAGATGCGATCGATATCCACTACTCTTCCGAGGAAGATGTAAGTTCAGTTATCAAGCGCTTTCAGGAGCAAAATAAAGGCATCCTGGATGACCTCGATGAGCTTGAGTTGGATTCACTTGCTGAGTCGGAGACCTTGGCGAATATCCTCGATTCGATCGTGCACTTTGGCATCAAGGAAAACGCATCTGATATCCACATTGAACCGATGGAGACCAAGTGCCGCGTTCGCTTTCGTATCGATGGTCGCTTACGTGAAATTTTAAGTATCCACAAATCTCTCCTACCTGCTCTCGCTTCACGTGTGAAGGTCTTGTGTAAGTTGGACATCGCAGAAAAGCGTTTTCCTCAGGATGGCCGTTATGAAATGGCACTGGGCATGAATAAAGCTGAGTTTCGGGTTTCGTTTATTCCAGCAAGTTATGGATCCAAGATCGTTATTCGTATTCTAGGTTCAACAGGACGTAAAGGAGCCATGTCTCTGGATGACATGCTTGTGTCACACAACATCCTAAAACCTTGGAGAAAGATTATTCGTAATCCGAATGGTATTGTTTTTGTAACAGGACCTACCGGTAGTGGAAAAACAACGACTCTATATGCTTCTTTGCAGGAGTTGAATACACCGGAAGTAAATATTTCAACTATTGAGGGTCCTATTGAAATTACCTTGGAGGGCTTAACTCAATCACAGGTTAATCACTCTATCGAATTGGGTTTCCCAGATCTCCTGAGATCTCTGCTTCGCCAAGATCCGGATATCATTCTGGTTGGAGAAATTCGTGACTTGGAAACGGCCAAGATTGTATTAGAAGCTGCACTAACAGGTCACTTGGTATTTGCTACTTTGCACACCAATAATGCGCCGCAAGCGGTGACCCGTCTATTGGAAATCGGAATTGAGCCTTATATGGTCGCTCCTTCCATTAGCGCTGTATTGGCTCAACGCCTATGTGCACGTCTTGATGACGACAATAAGGAAGCCTATCGTCCTTCTCGCGAAATGTTGGCGCCCTTCTTTGAAGATGTGCTGGATATCTATGATTTGTTGATGTTCCGACCTACTGCAAATGTAGCTGGAACACCTCTGGCCTATAAAGGGCGAGTTGCGATCCATGAAATGGTAACTATTTCTGACGAAATCCGGGCGTTGATCTCTGACCGAGCGGGTGTGCAGGCTCTGACACGTGCAGCTGAAAAAGTCGGGTATCGTACTCTGCGTTACGACGCACTGAAGAAAGCCTTGCTGGGTCTTACTTCTCTCGAAGAAGTCGATCGCAATACGCCACAAGAATGGCGTTGTTAGTCTCTTTTTTCTTCAGCGTATTTTTGGGCGAGTAGAGACAATTCAGCCGAATTGAATGCGTGCTCCTGAGTCATTGCATTTTCAGTTCGATGGATACAATCCAGTATTAGATCCCCAAAGAAGGGGAAATGTTGAGCCCCTTCGAATGTGAATTCTCGTTCCTCTTCCTGATTAACCAGGAGAACGGATGGAGGATTGTCAGGCCGCCCCACATCTAAGTACTTTCGGACTTCAATATATCCGTCGGTTCCCAGAGCGAATAATCGTCCGTCTCCCCATGCACGTGCTGCATCTGGTGTGAACCAATCAATGCGACAATAGCACGATGTTCCATTGTCCAGGGTTAATGAGGCTTCACCAAAGTCATCGAGTTCTGGCTTGTCGGGATTATTGAAATTCTCAACTCGAGCAAAGTTCACTTTGCCCTGGGTCGTATTTCCAAAGTAGAGGAATTGCTCGAATTGATGACTCCCAATATCAGTGAGGATACCTCCGTAGCGTGACTTGTCGAAAAACCAATCCGGTCGGTTGTCCTTACTGAGCCGATGTGGTGCGGCGACTATTACTTGAAGAAGCTTTCCAATGGCACCTTGACGGACGAGTTCACCCGCATGGAAGGTGGGAGCGTTGTGCAAGCGTTCACTGAAATAGACCATGTATTTTTGATTGGTTTCTTCAACTTTCGCTCGAGCCGAAGCCAATTGGTCCAAGGTCGTGAAGGGCGCTTTATCGGTAAAGTAATCCTTCCCGGCATCCATCACTTCCAGTCCCACTTTGCATCGCTCATTTGGAATGGCTGCGGAGGCAACCAGTTTAATTTCCGGATCATCTAGAATACGGCGGATGTCATCCACGATCTCCGCTTGTGGAAACTGTTTCTGCCAGCTTGTTACCCGTTCAGCGTCTGTGTCGAAGACGTATCGAAGATCGCCTCCTGCTTTCTGCAAAGCCCCGGTCATGCCGTTGATGTGCATGTGGTCCAAGTGAGCTACGGCGAAGGGGAATTCGCCGGGTTCGACTACTGGTTTTGACTGCCCTTGCGGGTCATATGACATTCCGTCTGAAGCCTGACTCATAATCTTATAAATTTATAGGTTGTCCGTTGTTCTTTGCGCTTTCGTAAATTGCAGAGATGAGAGCGATTGCCTTCCTGGCCTCATGACCATCCACGAAGGGTATACGATTCTCTTCAATCGCTGATACGACGTCTTGAAAATTATACCTATGACTATCCGGAGTGATCGCGGATGGATCGTTGGCACCGATAGCCGTGACTTGTGGGTCGATCAGGTATTCTTCGAGGATGTCTTTGTCGTTCGGTTCCGCTTCGCGAAAACTCCATTGTCTAAACTTGTCATCCGAAAGGACCACCGACCCATGATCACCATTGATGTAGACTTCGGCTGGATTCCCATTTTCAGACCAGCAGGCAGTTGAGCCTTCAATGATTCCTCGGGCTCCGCTTTCAAACTCGAGAGTAGCTACCGCAGTGTCTTCTACTTCGATGCCTTTATGCAGTGCGCGAGTGGTGCTTGCGGAGACTCGTTTAACCGGGCCAGCAAGGTAGAGTAGGAGATCAATCGCATGGATCCCTTGGTTTTTCAGAGCGCCTCCACCATCCCAGCGCCACGTCCCTTTCCAATTGCTTGTTTTGTAGTAGTCAGGTTCGCGATACCAGCGAATAGAGGCCCCGGCCAGGGCGACATTCCCGAAGCGCTTGTTGTCGACAGCTGCTTTAAACGCCTGGGTTGCTGGATTAAAACGTCGGTTGAAAATCCCGGCTAGGGTTACGCCGGCTTGATCTGCCGCTTCTATCATTTGGTCCACCCGTTCGAGGGAGACTTCCAGCGGTTTTTCGCAAATGGTATGTACTCCAGCAGATACTGCCTGTTGCGCAGGTTCTAAATGTGCGCCTGAGGGAGTGGCAATGGTCACAATCTCAATTCCACTCTCATTGAAAAACCGACCTTCGTCCGAATAAGCTTTGCAGCTGAACTCTTCTGCCAGGGCGTCGGCTGACTCCTGACGACGAGCAAAAACCGCGATGAGTTCAGAGCCCTCCATCGCTTTAATCGCTTGGGCATGAAACCGTGCGATCATACTTCCGCCGTAAATTCCGAATTTCATCTGCTAATCTATGTGTTTTTGGGCTGAGAGTGGGATGACTATGTTAGTTATGAAAAAATTCAGTCTAGACTAACACGTGTTGGGTTGAGTTGAATCACTCCTTCTGCTCAATTCAAGCGCGGAAAATCAGTTACAGCAAAAATCGGAACAAATCTTACCAACAGCGAATTTAACTACATCATGGAAAAAGAAGTACGACTTGGAATTATTGGACTAGGAAATATGGGGCAGTTTTATGCTAAGGCCATCTTGGACGGCGAGGTCCCCGGATTGAAGCTGACAGCTGTATGCGATATGGATAAAGATCGGGTTTCGGCTTTTGAGGGTGTCCAGCCATTCACAGATACCGATGAACTTTTAAAATCTGGTGTCGTCGACGCGGTCCATATCGCAACTCCCCATTACTTTCATACCACCTTGGGTATTGCCGCTCTCGAGGCAGGCTTGCATGTGCTCGTAGACAAGCCTGTATCGGTTCACAAAGCCGACTGTGAACGTTTGAATGCTGCCCACACCAATAAAGATCTTGTTTTCTGTGGCATGTTTAACCAAAGGACAGATCCACATTATCTAAAACTCAAGAGCCTCATTGATAATGGAGAGCTCGGGGAGATTCGGCGCATCCAATGGACCGTCACGGATTGGTTCCGCACAGAAGCTTACTACGGATCTGGTGCCTGGCGCGCCACTTGGAAAGGCGAGGGGGGCGGCGTGCTTCTCAATCAATGCCCTCACCAGTTGGACCTCTGGCAGTGGCTGTTTGGCATGCCTTCCGAAATTTATTCTCAATGTGACTTGGGTCGTTTCCATGACATTGAGGTCGAGGATGCCGTTACAGCTCTCATGCGATACGACAATGGCACCACCGGTGTGTTTATTTCCACCACGGGCGAGTCTCCTGGTGTGAATCGTCTGGAGATTGCCTGTGAGCGTGGGTTGGTGGTTTTTGAAAATAACGAAATCCAGTGGACGCGCAACGAGGTCGAATCTTCAGCCTTTTCCCAAGAAAGCGATCAGGGCTTCGCCAAACCCGATTCCTGGAATGTGGAAATCCCCGTGGACGGAAACGGCGAGCAACACATGGGAGTCTTCAAAAATTTCACCCAAGCTATTCTCAATGGTGCCGAGTTATTCTGCCCCGCCGACGAAGGGATCCACTCCGTCGAGTTGGCCAACGCCATTCTTTACTCAGGTTTGAAGCATGAACCCATCAAATTGCCATTGGATAGCGCTGAATACGAAGCCTGCCTCAACAAGCTGATCGAGGAGTCCACCCACGTGAAGAAAGTAGTGGAGAGCAAGGTGGAGACGAACATGAGTGCTTCGTTTCAGAAGAAGTAGGGGAAATTTTTGGTCCTGGACGGTCATCTGTTTCTCTGAGTTTGAAGGCTCCCAGCAACTTACTCTTCGACGACTTCGTCCGTCACTTCTATTTCACCTATGATGACCTGGGCGTCGTCCGATGCTCTTCCTTTTTTAAGGTTCTCAAAGTTTTCACCAAAGTAGTTGGAAGCAACCATGTTCATTTGGTTTAGCGCATTGTCATAGGATTGACCGGTGGTTCGTATGCTGTAGCGAGTCATCCAATGCAGTTTGAATTCCCCCATTTTGGCAAGAGGTAGATCCCAAGCCATAAGAACAATAAAATAACGAGGTTCCTCCATCAGGTATTGAAGACCGAGGTCCTCAAACTTGCTCCTCAAACCTGCTGCCATCGAACTCACCACCTTCGAATCCATCTCTTTTGCCCATTCATCTTCTATTCCTATTAAATATTCCCTGGGTGCTCCCGAAAGCTTACTGCTTTCTTGCATCCAATTGCTTGAAGCGATGTTAAACCCAACATTTCTGAAGGCTTCCATACGGTTTTACTCTGAGCTAGCACTGCGCACGCCATCATATCCGAAATCAGAAAGACTCGTTTGACCAAAGGCTTCTTGGAAGGATGATCCCACATCCGTTGCGCCATAATGAACTACAATGACCAGATCCCCCTCACCGAATTCTGGGTTTGGATAAAAGCTCTGTATTTGCAGGTGCTCAGCAACATTCTCTAGAAGGCTCATAAATGGAATTTCTTCCATGGTATCTCGCCTTACATTTCCTGGAAAATACTGACCTTGCATGAATTGATAAGTCTGGATCTTTTTTCCCTCGTTTAAGCTGCGGGCTTGAATGAATTTCTTAGTAGCTTGCGCTCTGACTACTACTCTGTTTTCTCCGTTTAATTGCAGTGAGAGCAGGAAAAGAAGTAATACCAAGCTCAATAAATTACTTAGGGAGATCATGACGACTTTAACACGCTCGGTTTAGGGGATTTTCCTTCTTTTTCCCATGAAGGCTGCTTCAACAAAATGTTCCTTATCCATATCCACAGGCACTACTTAAGGCAATCTATCATAATAAGGGCAATTGGGGCTATCCTTTGTTCTTAAATCAAAACGGTTTTGGTTCTCGAGGCACCGGCCTTGTCGACCTGCGGTCTCGGAACTCAACCACCGCGGGCTGGATGGATGCTGCGCATCTGTCGTCGCTTTGCTCCTCGGTACGAACTGCGTTTCATCCACCCCGGGACACCAGCCAAATTGTGCACGCGTTGCGTACAAAAAAATGGCTGCCCGGGCTGGATTCGAACCAGCGACCAAGTGATTAACAGTCACCTGCTCTACCACTGAGCTACCGGGCAGCATTAGAAAGAACGGGTGAGATTTGGATTTTGGATCTAAATGTCAACCTTTGCTTCTGACATCTTGAAAAAAAGTTTTGGCCCCCTCTATTTTTTTCGATCTTTTAGTTGATTTCTAAAAGCCAACTGGTACTGTCACACGCTTTTTCCTTAGTCCCGGTCTGTCTAAATGCCGGATATCAAGATTTTCAAAACCATGTCAGAACTAAGTATTTCAGTCGACGCTCGCCAGGATATAGGCCGCGGTGCAAACCGCCGCCTCCGCAACACCGGAAGATTCCCGGGCGTAATCTATAGCAAAGGCGAATCACGCTCCGTATCTCTTGATAGCAAAGAGTTTGCGAAACTCCAGAAAGACTTGTTGGGGATTACTCCACTGGTGACACTTATGGAAGGCAAGGAGGAAGTGATGGCTCTAGTCCAGGAGGTTCAGCGTCATCCGATTAAGGATTATTATATCCATGTGGACTTTCATGAAGTCACCCGTGGTGAGGAGATTACTGCTCAAGCCTCATTACACTATCTCGGTGAACCTGCTGGCGTGAAAAATGACGGCGGAACACTCGAAACGCAGCTTCACGAGGTCGAAGTTCGTTCTCGTCCGAGTGATATTCCTAATTTTATCGAAGTGGATGTATCCGGCCTTAATGTTGGCGACTCCCTTCATGTCAGTGATCTTCCTGCCATTGAGGGAGTTACTTTTATTACGCATGAGGACACGCTGATTGCAAGTGTGGCCGGTGCGATGCGCGAAGAAGAACCAGAAGCCGAAGTAGCAGAAGCTGCGGCAGAAGGAGACTCTGGAGCTCAAGAAAAAACTGATGAAGACGCTTCCGAAGAAGGGGAGTCTTAATCCGTTTTTTAATTCTGTTCTTTGAAAATGTCTGTCTCCGTAATTGCCGGTCTCGGCAATCCGGGGAAATCCTACCAGGACACCCGCCACAATGTGGGTTTCCAGGTTGTTGATGCCTATGTTGAGAAGTTGGGCGGATCCTGGAAAGAGGAAGCCAAGTTTCTCAGTAATATATATACCTGGAAGCGAGGCCCCCGAAAGGTGCACTTCATCAAACCTCAGACTTTTATGAATCTGAGTGGAGATGCCCTCTCCAAGCTTTTGAACTATTTCAAGATCCCTCTTGAGGAACTCGTAGTCGTTTACGATGACATTAACCTCGATCTGGGCCGCTTGAAAATAAATCAGGATGGGGGAGCCGGAGGGCACAACGGTATCGAGGATCTTTTCAACAAAGTGGGCCGCCGGTTCATCCGTTTTCGTGTCGGCCTTGGTGGCAAATACCCGCCTGAAGTTGACTTGGCGGATTTTGTACTGGGAAAATTTTCAAAATCAGAGACAGACGTGATCAAACATCAGATGGACCATTACCATCAGGCACTGGACTTACTTCTCCATCGGGGAGTGACCATTGCCATGAATCAATTCAATAAAAGAAAAGCAAAGCATGACGCTCATTAAATCAACCTATAAGACTACCATCATTCTCGACACACGCGAACAGGAGAAGTCCGTTCCCGAATTACTTGAGGATGTGAAGGAAAAACTAGCGACTATTGACGCCACCGTGACCAAGGAAAACGACCTTGGGCGTCGCGAATTTGTTCGTGTGACGGATCGTCATTTTACCGCCGGTCACTACTTCGAACTCACTGTTGAAGCTCCAGGGTCATTTGCTGACGATGTTCAGACAAAATTCCGCTTGGATAAAGTTGTCTATCGGATCATTGTTCAATCCTGATTTTCAACTCAACCTCCGATTCAATGGCATCCTTTAACAAAGTTATTCTCATGGGCAATCTTACCCGTGACCCTGAACTCAGGGTTACTGCTAGCGGATTGAGTATTTGCAAACTCTCCATGGCTACCAATCGCGTCTATCAAACCAAGGACGGCGAACGGAAAGAAGAAGTAACTTATGTGGATATTGATGCCTTTGGTCGTCAGGCTGAAACGATTTCCAAATATATGTCCAAAGGCCGTGCTCTCTTGGTAGAAGGACGGTTGAAACTGGATAGCTGGGAAACGCCCCAAGGGGAAAAAAGAAGCAAGCTCGGTGTAGTCCTGGAGAACTTCCAGTTTACCGGTGACCGCGGCGGCTCCGGAGGTGATTCCAACGAAGGTGGTTCTCATGTTGAGCGCAATAGCCCTCCGCCAAGAGTTGCCGAACCGAAAGCTCCGGCCGACGATATTGAAGAAGACGACGTACCATTTTGAACCTATAATTTAATTAATCATGGCGACAGCAGATGTTTTATTACTCAAACCCGTAGAAGGCCTTGGTGCCGAAGGGGACGAAGCAAAAGTAAAGGCCGGTTTTGCCCGGAATTACCTAATTCCGCAGAAGATCGCAGTTCCTTTGACTGCCTCTAACCGTAAGCAAATCGAATCACTTAAAGTGGCGCGTGCTTCACGCGAAGCAAAAGATATTCAAGAAGCCGAGGCCTTAAAGGGCCGGATCGAAGGCATTCACATTGCCGTGCAAGTACGTGCTGGTGAAGAAGGCAAGATGTTCGGTGCGGTTACTGCTAAGGATTTACTCGAGCACATCACCGAAGCTGGTATTGAGCTGGATCGGAAACAGATTCAGCTAAAAACTCCGATCAAGGAGTTGGGTAAACACACAATCGAGATCAAGTTGCATCCTGAAGTAGTGGTAGACTTCGAGTTTGAAGTAGTACCTCTGCACGAAGATGAGGAATAGAGGCTAGTTTCTAGCCCAAATTTACTCATCTGATGGCAACCTCTTCTCGTTCCTCACAAGCATCGGGCAGCCAGTACGCTAATCGTGCTGGCAGGTCGAAGAGAGACTCTGACTCTAGCGGAGGCCTCGTAGGTCGGACCATGCCCCACAATGTTGAGGCAGAGCAGGGGTTATTGGCATCTTGTATCCTCGACAGTAGCGAAGTGTTGCCGCTCTGCTTGGAGCGAAATCTTCCTGCCGAAGGTTTCTATGTGGCCACTCACCAAATCATCTACGAATCGATTGTTTCTCTCTATGAGAAAAAGACCGCTGTAGACGAAATCCTCCTGGCTGAGGAACTCGCCAATAAGAACCAACTGGAAATGGTGGGTGGTATTCCGGGGATCAACCAAATCATGGACCGGATCGAGACCACGGCCCACGCCAATCACTTTCTCGATATTGTTCGGACCAAATACCTTCTCCGTCGATTGATTCGTTCCTCCACTCACACCGTGGAACGTTGCTTTGAAGAGCAGGAGAATCTCGCCGAGTTTTTGCAGGCCGTAGAAACTGAGATCTTTGAAATTGGGATGGATAAGTCGGAAGACGCATCCCGTGATATTTCTACTACCATTGATGCTGCAGTAGCCATGGTCCATTCCTTCCTCGAGGGGAAGGGATCTATGCGGGGTGTTTCTACCGGGCTTAAAGATCTGGATGCTCTGACCCTTGGTATGCAGAAGAGTAACATGATCGTTCTCGCAGCGCGGCCATCCATGGGTAAAACCAGCTTGGCGATGAACATTGCTGAATCAGTGGCCACAGCCAAAGGCGAAGAAGGATCTCCCACGATCATTTTCAGTTTGGAAATGAGTCACCAAGACCTTGGTATGCGTCTTCTATGCGCACGGGCTCGGGTATCGATGAGTCGATTGCAGGATGGGTTTTGCTCTGCTGAGGAAAAACAGTTGCTGGCCGAGGCTGCGATTGAGCTGAAGAAAGCTCCCATTGTTATCGATGATTCCAGTAATATAACCATTATGGAACTTCGGGCCAAATCGCGCCGGATTGCCTCCAGGATTCAAAACAAATACGGACGTTCTGTAGGGCTTGTGGTAGTCGATTATCTACAACTTTTAGCTGGGACAAACCCCTCTGTGGGTCGTGAACAGCAAATATCTGAAATCTCTCGTGGGATAAAGGGCTTGGCGAAGGAACTTGAAGTTCCGGTGATTGTCTTGAGTCAGCTGAACCGTGATATGGAGAAAGAAAAAAGAAAGCCCAGACTGTCTGATTTGAGAGAATCAGGATCAATTGAACAGGATGCTGATGTCGTACTTTTACTCTCCAAACCAAAGGACTCAGAAGACGAGTTTCAGACAATTGGAAACGTCGCCGATTTAATCGTTGCCAAGCAGCGCAATGGACCAGTAGGAGAACTGAAATTAACCTTTCGTAAGGAATACACCCGCTTTGAGAATTATTCGCCGCAATCTGATCATGAGTCTGGTTACTAGACTGACTCAGGCACTTATCCTGGCCATACCGCTACTCGGAGCAACCTACCTAGCTGCACAACTCCCGCAAAGGGATGTGACTATTGGGAAGGTTGAAATCGAGTTTATTGGTGTACAGAATGTTAACGAAGCAGTGCTCCGTTCAAACATGCAGGTTCGTTCCGGCATGCCTTATAGTGAAGCGATCGTTGATGATTCATTACGTTCACTGTACAGTACCGGTCTGTTCGAGTATATTGACGTAAAACAGAGAGAGGTGGATGCTGACACAAAGGATCTAATCTTTCGGGTGAAGTCAAAATATCGGGTGTTGGCCATCTACTATGACGGAAATTATCGGATTAAAGAAAAGCGCCTGAGAAAAGAAATCTCTACTCGAGCCAATGCGTCCCTGAATGAGCGATTGGTTAAGGAGGATTCTCAAAAGCTTTTCGAATTCTACCAAAAACGTGGATTCACGCAGGCATCTATCGATTATTCGATTGATCGCGATCCAGACACTGGTTTCGGAGAAATCACCTTTACCATCGATGAAGGTCCAAAAGTTCGTGTTAGTGAGATCAATTTTGTCGGTGCTCAGGAAATCAAAAACAAGAAGCTGATAAAGCAGATGAAGACTCGGCCCTGGAATTGGATTTCCTGGCTCACGGGTTCTGGCAAGTTAGATGAGACGCAGTTCGAAGAAGATTTAATTGAAGCTCTTGCATATGCCCGAGAGGAAGGTTTTCTGGATGCAGATATTGCTGAGGATCAAATCGAGTATGACTATAGCCGAGAAGGTCGCTTGGTCATAAACATCCCATTTACCGAAGGGAAGCAGTATCATATCGGCAGAATTTCTGTTACCGGAAATGAACTTTTCCCATCTGATCTACTCGTACAGGGCATTGAAATTAAAGAAGGGGATGTATTTGCCCCTGAAGAAATTGACGAAGCGAATGAAGCACTCTCCGACTTTTACGGGTCGGTCGGGTATCTAGATTGCCGAATCAATGTTCAACGGATCCCTAACTTGGAAACGGGGGCTATTGACCTTGAGTTTGCGGTTACTGAAGGAGAGCGCTTTCGCGTAGAATCCATTGTTATTGAAGGTAACACCAAGACGAAGAGTGTGGTGATCCTGCGGGAGTTATCCCTGGCTCCTGGAATGCCCTTTGATTTGGTTCGCATGAAGGTCAGTAAGCAGCGCCTAGAAAATACGCGTTGGTTTGATGATGCCGGTGGAGTTGAAGTAACAGATGAGCCAACCAATATCCCACAACGGCGGAACTTCAAAGTTACTGTGAAAGAAGGACGTACGGGTAACTTCACCTTTGGAGCTGGTTTTTCTTCTATCCAAAGAGCGGTTGGATTTATCGAAATTACTCAGGGAAATTTTGACCTCTTTAATTTCAGGTCCTTCTTTCAAGGAGATGGGCAAAAGCTGCGTATCCGTTTAGAAGCGGGTTCACGGTCCTCTCAAATGAGTATCTATTTTGAAGAGCCTTATTTTCTGGATAACTATTTTTACCAGTTAGCGTTTGGTTTCCAAATCTACAACCAGGAGTCCGACTTCTTAAGTACCCTCTATCAGGAAACCCGAGCTGGGTTTGAGGTATTTGTAAGAAAACGCCTCTTTGGACTGATCGAAGGACGCATCGGTTACGGGTTGGAAGACGTGACTCTGGACTTCTTTAGCCAGATTCCGTTCGCATTCCGAAATTTTTTCAAGGAAGAGGAATTGGATTTAAGACGGAACGAGATCAATAGTACCGTTTCCCGGGTGTCTGTAGCCCTCGCACGCGATACGCGGGACAAGCTTCTTTTCACTACCAAGGGAATGCGGTTGCAGTTGATCAACACCGTTGCTGGGGGCCCCTTGGGAGGTACTCAAGATTTCGGGAAGGTCGAATTTCTAGGAGCTACCTGGATACCTACGTTTGAGTTAGGGCAGGGTATCCTGCTCGATATGAGAGCTGGAGTTGGTTTTGGCTATGATGACACGAAACGTCTTCCTTTCGCAGAGCAATACTTTCTAGGTGGCCCAAATACGGTCCGTGGGTATGATTATCGTATGGTTGGACCGGTCGATATGGGGGAGCCATTACGAGATCCCTTTGGAGGAATTTTTCGGGATGAAAATGGGAATCCTCGATATCGTTCGTTTCCGACTTTCGAACCAAAGGGAGGTCAGACGTACGCCATGTTTACTGCGGAGTATTTCTACAGTATCTCTGAGCAGGTGCGTATTTCAGCTTTTTACGATGGGGGTCTCGTGAATCGGGGATTTGTTGATTTTGGAATGGATTGGTGGAGTGATAACGTGGGTGTAGGTATTACGCTCATGGTTATGGGAACTCCTCTTCGCCTTGATTATGCAATTCCGATGAACTCTACCACCATCAAAGACGAGTTCGGTGAACTCATTTACACCAATGATGAAGGAGCCCAATTTAACTTCAATTTTGGTACTCGCTTCTAAACAAAATTTAACTTGATTCTTAAGCCCATGAAAACGTTCTTACTCAGTGTCGCTCTTGTGGCGCTTCCTTTCGCTTTGGTCCAACAAGCGGTAGCGGAGCATTCAATCATGACGATCGATGTCGCCACCTTGTATGACAACTATTACAAAACCAAGGAAGCTGGTGATAAAATCCAGGGTCGATTTGATACCGCTAAGGCTCAGCTCGATGAAATGATCGCTTCCGGGGAAACAGAAGTGGAAGCCTATAAGACCATGATCGAACAGGCTCAGAACCCTGCACTCTCAGACGAAGCTCGTATTGAAGCTGAGAAGGATGCCGACCTCCAAATGGAGAAGATCCGCAGCATGCAGCAGGAAGTTCAAATGTTTCGCCAAAGCACCAATAGCCAGCTCAGCCAACAGCAGGCTACGCAACGCCAGTTCATGCTCGAGGAGATTAAGACGGTGATCCTTGAGGTAGCTCAGCAGAAAGGTGCTGACTTAGTCTTCGACATTTCAACCGGAACAAACATCGGACTTCCATCTGTGATCTATGCCAACCCGGCATGGGATACGACGGACGAAGTGCTCGACGTTCTCAATGCAGATGCACCTGTTGCTCCGGTAGATGAGCCAGCAAACTAGAGTTTTAGATTTTTTGAAGCCTACCCAGATGGAGGGGGAAACTCCTGCCACCAACGTGCAACTGAAATTCTCAAGTCGCTCCGCAAATTTAACACTTTTCCAATTGAACCCTGTTTCGTTTAGAAGCAGGGTTTTTTTTGTCGATGCCATGCTTTGAACTGAATCTTGAACTGGTTCTAAATTTGACTTCTCCCATATCCATCAAGGGATCGTGGGAAGGTGAAATCAATGGCATCGCATCTCTTGATTCTGCGCAGGCGGGAGATCTCTCTTTCTTATCCGGGAAGAAGTACCGCAAGGCGGTTCCAGATTGTAAAGCCAGCGTGCTCATTCTTCCGGAAGACTACGAGTGTGATCCTTCGAAGGAGCAAATATACCTGCTGCACGGAAATCCTTCGCGGGCAATAGATCTCATTTGCGAAAACATCCAGCACCAGCTCAGCCCCAAGCGGGAGTCAGGTGTTCATGATACCGCGAGCATTCATGATTCTGTACAGCTGGCTGATTCTGTTTTTGTGGGGCCTTTTGCTGTAATTGAAGAGGGTGCAAAGGTAGGCGAAAATAGTGAGATCCATGCGCATGCTTATGTGGGACCTTTTGCTGAACTTGGGGACGATTGTGTTTTGAAGCCTCGTGCGACGATCATGGATTACTGCAAGCTTGGATCCGACTGCATCGTGCATTCCGGAGCAGTAATTGGCTCTGAAGGTTTTGGTTATGAGACCGTGGATGGTCAACACCTCCGCTCTCCACAGGTGGGCATTGTTGTGCTCGAAGATCATGTCGATGTGGGCTCCAATACCACCATCGATCGTGCACGTTTTGACGAAACCCGAATCGGGCAGGGGACGAAGATCGATAATCAGGTCCAGATCGCACACAACGTAACGATTGGGAAAGGGTGCTTTCTGGCCGCTCAAGTGGGAGTGGCAGGAAGTACTTCGATTGGCGATTTTGTTTTACTAGGCGGTAAGTCCGGAGTTTCTGGTCACTTATCTATCGGTGACTTCTGTCAAATTGGCGGATCGACCAACGTCTATTCAAATTTACCTGCTAAAAGCTTTGTGTCTGGCGATCCAGCAATGCCATATTTCCAAGCACAAAAGTTCAATGTGCTCCGCAAAAAACTTCCCGACCTATTCCGTAGAGTCGACAAGCTCGAAACCCATCCGACATCCGATCCATGACTGAAGAGGAAGCTCTCATCACCCCTAATAAACTAAAAGTATTCAGCTGTAATTCCAATATCCCGCTTGCAGAGGAGATTTGTGACTACCTCGGTATCCCGCTCGGTGCAGCCGAGGTTACCAAGTTCCCCAATGGGGAAAGCTTTGCCAAAATTAATGAGAATATCCGCGGCCGAGATGTTTTTATTATTCAGTCTATTTGTTATCCACCTAATCAGCACCTCATGGAGCTGCTCATCTTTATCGATGCAGCTCGACGTGCTTCTGCCAGTCGGATTACCGCAGTCATTCCCTTCTTTGGTTATGCCCGCCAGGATAGAAAGGATCAGCCACGTGTGCCCATCACATCAAAGCTAGTAGCCAATCTTTTGGTCTGCGCTGGGGCCAATCGTATCCTTACTATGGATCTGCACGCACAGCAAATTGTGGGTTTCTTCGATGTGCCAGTGGATCACCTTTACGCGTCTCCGGTATTTTATGAATACCTACTTACCCATACTGACACGGAAAACACTGTCGTTATCTCCCCTGATGTTGGCAGTATGAAAATGGCCGCTGCTTATGCCAATATCCTTGGGTGTCCCTTTGGTGTCGTCGCCAAGAAGCGCATTGATGCCGCCAATGTAGAGGCAGAAAGCGTAGTGGGCGATGTGGAAGGTAAGGAAGTGCTTATTGTAGACGACATTACTGAAACAGCTGGAACTTTGACCGCTGCAGCGGAGATCGTACGTGCGCATGGTGCTACCAAGGTGCGAGCTTGTGTGAGCCACGGCGTGCTCAACGAATATGCGCACAAGCGTCTCAAGGATGGCCCTTTAGATGAACTCATTACCACAAACTCTACTCCTGTCGATGCGGGCGATACGGGGGTGCCTGTCACAGTCATCAGTATCGCCGAGCTGATGGGGAAAGCTATTATGCGAACTCACCTGAGTGAAAGTGTATCCAGTCTTTTTCGCCTGAAAACGAAGGACGGTTCTGAGAGCAACGCTGGCTGATTCCGAAAGGAATTCCCAAGAGCTTCAACTGATGCTATGACTATCAGTCTAATTTAGCTAGAAACCTTCGTTTCTCGCTCTTGTCGTTTTGGATTCATGAAATTGCGTTACCTAGTTTCGATTTTCACCTCTTGGGCCCTTGTTTTGGGCCATTCTCACGCAGTCACCAACATTGAGACGCGTGAACTTCCCGATATTGTGTGGGACGACACGCCTTTGGATCGGTCGAATCGGGGAAGGATGGCCAGTTATGCTGATATGTTGGACAACGTAACACCTGCCGTGGTCAGCGTTGCGACTTCTAAACTACTCGAAGGGCAGCGCTATCAACTGCCTGAGCAATTTCAAGACGATCCGTTTCTTAAAAAGTTCTTCGGCGAGCGCGATGAGGAAGATGATAAACCCAAATCAGAAGGTCTGGGTTCTGGTGTCATTATCAGCAGTGACGGATACGTGCTCACCAACAACCATGTTATTGAAAATGTGGATGGAGTGAGTGTACGGCTTGTTGACGGACGAGAGCTTGAAGCGGAGATTATTGGGGTCGATGCAAAGACTGATGTTGCAGTCTTGAAGGTCAATGAGGGGGGGCTTCCCTTTCTCATCATGGCTGACAGTGACCAGGCACGAGTGGGTGATATTGTATTTGCTGTAGGGAATCCATTGAGAGTCGGGCAGACCGTAACTCAAGGAATCGTTTCGGCCACCAATCGTAACTCTCTTAGTTTGATCGATGGTGATGCCTATGAAAATTTTCTCCAGACAGATGCTTCGATCAATCCCGGTAACTCAGGAGGTGCTTTGGTCGATGCAGAAGGAAGGGTGTTAGGTATAAACACCGCGATACTCTCTCAGTCTGGAGGCAGTATCGGCATAGGATTCGCAATTCCCAGTAATCTTGCCAAGAATGTCATGATGGATCTGATCCAAACTGGAGAAGTCCGTAGAGGATACCTTGGAGTCGGTATTGGTGATTTGAATTCAGATATGGCTGAGGAATTTGGAGTCGTGAATGCGCAAGGTGCTGTGATAACTCAGGTGTTTCCAGATACTCCTGCAGATGAGGCTGGATTACTCACTTATGACGTGATTATTGCGATCGATGGTCGACCGGTAGTTTCTCAGCCTGACCTAAGGCTAAAGGTTTCACAGATTACACCCGGTGTGGAAGCGATGATGACTGTCATACGAGACGGGAAGGAAATCGTGCTGCCCGTGGTTCTTGGCAATTTAAACGATGCGCTTGTATCGGAAGATACAACCACCGAAACCGTCGTACTTCTTACCGGAGTCTCGCTGTCTGAGCTGAGTCCAGAATTACGGGATGAATTCTTGGTCGGACAATCAGTGCAAGGACTTCTAGTCACCGAGGTCGGTGAGAACTCTCCTTATGCGGGAGATCTTAAGGCCGGCATGGTTATCATGGCTATCAACCGAACGAAAATTAAAACCATGGGTGAAGCCTTCGAACATATCACCGATGGGAGGAACCTTCTCCACATCTACTTCGAAGGGAAGGAAAACTCCCTTGTTGTTAAGAAAGACTAAGAGCCCGGTTTTACCGCCGGAATTCCTTCCAATTCAGGAGGTAGACTTTCGGGATTGTAGGTGGGGAAGTTAAATTCCGCCAATGAGATCACCGGGACGTCAAATGAAGCATTCCCTGCACTGCGGTCTGCTAGCAATGCCAGTCCGGTTACATCACCCTCTAGTCCGCGTACAATATCAATAGCTTCCTGAGCTCGGCCGCCTCGAGTGATTACGTCTTCTACGATCAGGACTTTTTCTGCGGGTTCTATTTTGAATCCACGACGAAGAACCAGTTTGTCATCCTGCTTTTCAGCAAAAATGTATCGGACCTTGGCCTGGCGAGCTACTTCCTGACCGAAAACCAGTCCACCCATGGCCGGCGCAAGAACGGTTGTGAATTCAGTGTCTTCGAGTTTCTCGAGCATTATTTCAGCGAGCCGCTCCACTTTGTCCATGTATTCACAGACACGAGCGCACTGAAAAAAATGGCTACTGCGAAGGCCTGACCGCAGAATAAAGTGACCACGCAAGAGCGCTTTCGATTCTTCAAAGATTGTGAGGATTTCCTGTTGCTTATCGTCCATAGCAAACAATCTGGGCAAAGCAGTTTTCGATTCCAATGACATTTTCTTATCAGGCTTCATTAATTGATCGTAGGGCCAGTTGCTTACAGCTTGGCCTTATCCGGTACGCCATCTCTATGACCGGCTTCGATGCCAGCATCGAGTCCTACATAACTCAATTTGCGGATCGATTCGTTGCCCGGGGAATTAGATCTTGCGAGGCTTTCTAACGCGTGTTGGTTTACTGGAAAATCGTTGTGCCCACACCTTGTAATCTATGATCACCTCTACCAAAGACCTCGCTGAGCACCTCGGCTTATCCCGCTGGACGGTCTCTCGTGTTTTGAATGGTCATCCGGAAGTGAAAGAGGAAACCCGGCGACGTGTATTGGAAGCAGCGCGGGAATTAGGCTTCTCTCCCAATGCAATGGCTCGAGGATTACGCGGGGGGTCTACAGGGTTGGTCGGAGTATGCTTTCAGGAAATTGAGTCTCCCGCTTTAGCCAAGAAGACTGCTTTTCTACAGCAACAGCTCAGGGCAATGGGTTTTCAGGGGATGATCGAATTGACTGATGGTGATCCCAATTTAGAGGAATCTGTTTTGCGTCACTTCCTGTCCTTGAAATCGGACGCTATCATTCTCGTAGCATCCACGTTGAAGTCGGATAACCCGACTATCAATTATTTAACCGAAGCAAAAATCCCAACCGTATTGGTGGATCCGATACATGAATTGCCTTTCCCATCCATTCATTTGGATCGGACGGGAATCATGGAAAAGTTGATCGATCATCTTTGGGATCGGGAACATAGACAATTTGCGCTACTCGGCATTGAAAGCGACCTTGTGCTTGGGCAACACCGCACCGAAGGCATACGTCGGGGAGTGGAGAAGCATGGTTCTTCTTATGGGGATTGCGTGACCAGCTACACCGAAGATGGATTCGGGCTCCAAGACTATGGCTATGGTTATTCATTAGCTAAATCAATTTTAGCCAATGGCGACAAAGCGACTGCTTGGGTAGCGATGAATGATCGCTTGGCCATTGGCGCAATGACTTATCTGCGCGAGCAAGGCATTCAAGTTCCCGACGATATCGCAGTGGTTGGTTTCGACAATTTGGATATCAGCCCCTGGTTCGATCCTCCTCTCACCACGGTCGACCACGTGATCCCTAAGATTTTCCGCGAAGCGGTAGCGACCTTGATCCAGCAAATCCAATCTCCTTCGTCTCAAGATCCAGTTAAGGAGTGGATCCTTCCAGAGATTATCATTCGCAAAACAAGTTAGCGGCTGTGCCAGGCTTAGCTTGATCGGGATGAATAGACTTGAACCAATTCCCTAGTCGTCCTGGACGGTTTACTCTTCTAGACTAAGTTACTTCGCGAAACTGGTGTTTCAAAAGATCTAAACGCTATTCTTAGCCACCAAGGTCCAAGGTCTTTTGTTCTGCCTCTGGATCAAAGGACTCTTCGGCCTCTTCCTCGTCGGTGGTCGCACGGGCGACACGCTGCACGATGTTTTTGGTTATGATATTTCCTTGGCTGCCACGGCTCTTAATGGCGAACTCGGCAAAGTTGAAAGGGATCTCCAGCTTGCGTAGGCGTGGAATTGGTTTGTGATACACTTTGACAAAGGGGCTTTCTTCTTCGGTTTTGTCGACGGAGAAAAAGAACACACGAGAACCAGCACTACCTTTCGTGAGTGGATAGTCTTTGTCGCGAGTGACTCCACCAATACGGAAGCGTTTGGCGTAGACGTTTCCTCGTTTCCCGTCGCGATACATCATGGAGTAGATCGACTTATCTTCCTTGCTGAACACGGCGGCGTGGATGACGTCCTTGCCCACAAATACTTTGTCAGCTACCTTTACTACTTTCATGTTTCCATCGCGAGTGAAGACGATGATGTCATCTAGACTAGAGCACTTAAAGAGCGACTCATCTTTTTTCATGCTGGTGCCGATGAAGCCGTCTTTACGATTCACATACAGGGTCTCACTGGCGACAGCGACCTTGGTAGCGACCACCTTTTCAAAGCTCGCCAGCTCTGTTTTGCGTTCACGACCTTCACCGTATTTCTTTTTGAGATCTTCGTAAAACTTAACCGTGAATTTGGTGAGATAGCGGAGGTTCTTTTTAACCTCTTTCATGCGATCTTCCAAACCTTTGATATACTCGTCGGCACGGAAGGCGTCGAAGCGCGAGATTCGCTTGATCTTAATTTCAGTCAAGCGTGCAACGTCATCGTCAGTCACTTCTCTGCGCAACAAGTGCAGGTAAGGCTTTAAGCCTTTGTGAATGGTTTCGATAATGCTTTCCCAGGTCGTGCATTTCTCGATGTCGCGGTAGATGCGGTTCTCAATAAAGATTTTTTCCAGGCTGCTAAAGTGCCATTTTTCTTCCAGTTCAGCTAACTCGATTTCGAGCTCAAGTTTGAGAAGAGCTCGGGTGCGTTTGGCTGATCGTCTTAAGAGTTCGGTGACTGGAAGGAACTCAGGCCGTTGGTTTTCAATGATACTGGAATTTGGAGCGAGGGAGTTTTCACAGTCAGTAAACGCGTAGAGCGCATTGATCATGTTCTCTGGCTTAATACCGGAAGACAGAGAGATGAGTATCTCCACATTCTCTGCTGTGTGATCTTCGATCCGATCAAATTTGATTTTCCCCTTATCGCGTGCATTAACAATGGAATCAATGAGTGAGGCGGTCGTCGTCCCAAAGGGGATTTCCCGAATCGCTATTTGCCGGCGTTTCAGGATTTCAAACTTTGCCCGTACTTTAATTCTTCCTCCTCGGAGGCCATCGTTGTATTCCGAGACGTCTGCAATTCCGCCTGTAGGGAAATCTGGATACAATTCGAAGCCTTGTTTCTTGAGTGCGGCGATTGAGGCGTCAATCAGCTCGATGAAATTATGTGGAAGTATCTTACAGGCGAGCCCAACTGCGATCCCTTCAATGCCAGAAGACAGAGCCAATGGAAATTTGGCAGGTAACACGATGGGCTCTTTTGCCCGACCGTCATAAGAATCCTGAAATTCTGTCGTCTTCGGATTGAAAAGTACTTCCAGGGCAAACTTAGAGAGGCGTGCTTCAATGTAGCGACTGGCAGCTGCCCGGTCACCGGTTACGGGATCTCCAAAGTTCCCTTGCATTTCGATGAGCAGATCACGTTGCGCGATTTGCACCAGTGCATCCGTAATTGCAGAATCGCCGTGAGGGTGCAGTTTCATCGTCTCACCCACAATGCTGGCTACCTTGTGAAAGCGCCCATCATTCATCTTGAACATGGTCGTCAAGATGCGACGTTGCACTGGTTTGAGACCATCGAGTATAGACGGCACTGCCCGGTCAAGAATGACGTAGGAGGCGTATTCGAGGTAGTATTTTTTATAGAGGTCGGAGACCTTCTCCAGGTCCGCGTTCGATGTAGAATCTTGAGCCATGGCTTGTTAGGCGGTCAGCGCTTCTGTCTTTTCGTCGGTTGCGCTCTCATTGATGGGCTCTTCTATGACCAAGTTTTTGACAATAAAGTCTTTTCTCTCGGGAGTGTTCTTGCCCATGTAGAACTTGAGCATATCTGCCAGGTGAGAGTTCTTGCCAATTAGCACAGGCTCGAGGCGCATGTGTTCGCTGATAAATTGTTTAAATTCATTGGGAGAAATTTCACCCAATCCCTTGAAACGAGTGATTTCCACTTTACCAGTTAAGGTTTCCATGGCCTGTTGCTTCTCTTCATCGGAGTAGCAGTAGACGGTAGCCTTTTTGTTTCGCACGCGGAACAAGGGCGTCTGCAAAATGTAGAGATGACCACGTCGAACGAGTTCTGGAAAAAACTGGAGGAAGTAGCACATCAACAAAATCCGGATATGGAATCCGTCTACATCGGCATCCGTCGCGAGTATGATTTTGTTGTAACGCAGGTTGTCGAGACCGTCCTCAATATCCAATGCGTTCTGCAGCAAATAAAATTCTTCATTCTCATAGATGACCTTACGGCGCATGCCATAGGTGTTGAGTGGCTTTCCACGCAACGAAAATACCGCTTGGGTCAATGGATCGCGGGACTTGGTAATAGATCCAGACGCTGAATCACCTTCGGTAACGAAGACAGAGCTTTTCCCGGCATCCTTGTGCTTGGTGTTGAAGTGCAACTTACAGTCACGGAGCTTCTTGTTAACCACCTTCGCCTTCTTGGCGCGTTCCTTGGCAATCTTTTGGATTCCCCTGAGCTCAGTTCGTTCCCGCTCAGCTTGGAGAATACGTTTCTTAATCGCCTCAGCAGCCTTCGGATTTTTGTGGAGAAAATTATCCAGCTCTTTCTTCAGGAAATTGGTGAGCCCTTGGCGGATACTTGGCCCCTTGGGGCCGAAGCTGTCACTGCCCAATTTGACCTTGGTCTGACTTTCAAAAGTAGGTTCCTGCACCCGGACGGCTACTGCGCCTACGATGCCACTTCGAATGTCGGATACGTGGAAATCCTTTTTGAAAAAGCCTCGAAGGGTTTCCACCAGAGCTTGTCTGAAAGCCGCCTCGTGTGTGCCGCCCAGTGTGGTGTGCTGACCATTTACGAACGAAAAATATTCTTCACCATACTGGTTGGTGTGGGTGAAGGCGATTTCGATATCCTCTTCCTTGAAATGGATGATCGGGTAGTTGGGATCCGACTCGAGGTTTTCCGTCAAGAGATCATGGAGTCCATTCTTCGAGTGATACCGCTCGCCATTGAAAACCAGAGTCAGGCCGGTATTCAGATAGGCATAGTTCCAAAGCAGCTTTTCAATATACTCTTTGCGGAAGGTGAATTCACCGAAGATCTCTTTGTCAGGAACAAAGGTGACCAGGGTGCCTGGCTTTTCTCCGCTAGCTTTTGGCTTCTTGTCCTGTTTAACCAGGTTTCCTTGTTCGAACTCGGCGCTGACCGTTTTTCCGTCGCGAAACGATTCCACCTTGAAAGTCTCAGACAGCGCATTGACGGCCTTGGTACCAACGCCGTTTAAGCCAATGGATTTTTGGAACGCATCCGAATCATACTTACCACCGGTGTTGATTTTGCTCACGCACTCAACCACTTTTCCGAGCGGAATTCCACGACCGTAATCACGAATCCGGACCACATCGTTTTTGAGTTTGATCTCAATGCGCTTGCCATAGCCCATCATGTATTCGTCGAGGCAATTGTCGGCGACTTCTTTGATGAGGACGTACAGCCCTTCGTCTGCTGATGTGCCTTTACCGGAAACATTTCCGATATACATACCGGGACGAAGGCGAATATGCTCTCGCCAATCCAGCGACTTAATCGACTTTTCGTCGTAAACGGGTTCAGCCATTAGCTAAATGATACCAAGCGCGGTATCGTTAGAATAAAAGGATAAATAGGATTTGGGATCTTGGCGGTGGGTATAAACCAAGGAATGAAATTCCAAGGAACGAAATCGCCTGCGACAAGGAAATTATCCCTTCAGTTTGGAACTATTTGATCCATGCCAACACCGGATCGTGATCGCTGGAGCGAAGGCCTTCGCTAAGGTCGGAATTGACGTGTATTATCTCTACTTCCAGCCGAGGTGCCAAGCTAGGTGAAACCAGAATGTGGTCGAGGACCTGGGAGTAGCCTTGGAAAATGTAAGTATACCGTTGGTTCAAGGGTGCTTGATCAATCAGATTGGTCAGGCCTTGGTTTTCAGTCAGAATCTGAAGGGCTGGTGAAAACTCAAAGTCGTTCATGTCGCCCAAGACTAGAATGCTGGCTTCCGTATGATTCTTCTGCAGTTGATCGACATGTTTTCTGATAGCTCTGGTCTGTACGATTCTCTGTGCTTCGGAAAAGCGTAAGGCCGGGCGGAGAGAGCCGTAAGTCGAACTGTCTCCCCCTTTACTTTTCAGGTGGCAATTTATGAAGATGAATTTCTCATCCTCATAGGTCGTAAAAGCGACCAACGGTTTACGAGTTCCGCTGAATCCGGTCTCATCACTCTTGTCAAAGCCTGGGTGTTGTAAGTAGTAGCTTTGACCGAGGGTAACGTCCTCCTGATAAAGGTATGCGTTTCGGATGTTCGCTCCGGGCCAACCACCATCGGCGTTGTTCTCTGGGCTGATCTGTAGGAAGTTATACTTGGGGCCTCCCGCTTTCTCGATGAATCGAATCAGCTTCTTCAACACTTTGGAGGCATCCACGGTCTTATCGTTGGTGGGACCGGAGTTGTCTTGCACTTCCTGTAGTCCAAGCATCTTTGGCGCGTGTAGAGACTCGACAATGATTTTGGCCAAGCCTTCAAACTTTTCGTCGGGTAAATCCAGGTAAAGGTTCTCCACGTTGAAGGAAGCGAAATTGAAAGCGGTATCGGGTAGTTTCGTGTGCTTGGGCGATTGCGTTTGTTCGCCTGGTTTGGGTGCCGAGAGAGCTTTGGAGACGCCCACCTTATAATTTCCATACGAGTAAGTTACATTACCGTGGATGGTTTCAGGAATCAGATCACCGGTATTGTAATCCTGCAGGTTTTCTTGTGTCAGGATCAGTGGGATACGAGCCACGTTTGCATCATAGCCCGTGAGTTTTACACCTCCTCTTGGAGTAGAAGGTTCAATATCACTTTGCGGAACACGTACCGTGATTTCTCCGTATTTGGTTTTCGGTCCGATGACGGATGCATCCATCACTACGACTCGCATGTGCTCCACGCTTTCCCAAAGATCCATCGCATTGAGGGAGGTATCAAAATGGGAGCCGGGGTTCTTAATCGTTTGAGGAAACGCCGCGAGTAGGTAATTCAGGACTACTGGTTTTGGAAGAGTCGCTTGGGCATTGAGTCGTCTCAATTTATCGAGACGAATCTGTGTCAGCGAAAGGTTATAGCTTTCTTCGCCTCCCGGAATGTATTCCTCTACCTTCCCGGTGACTTCGAGCTCGTTCCCGACTGATACCTCGGTGTCCTTCTGGTAAATATAGATGGCTTCTGAGGTTTCAGGGCTATTGTCCGGAGACTTGGATTCGATAATAAATCCGTTGTTGTAGACCCTGGTAACGATTCCCTCTGTCGTGACAGTTTTTCCTGCGTAGGAGGAATGATGATCAGTTCCCTGGATTGTTCCGATCAATAGCGTTTTTGCCTGCGTGGTGCACAGGCTAAGCGCCAGGAGAACAAATAGGGTAAACGATTTCACTGGCTAACAAGTTGGGTATAAAAAAACCCGGCCTCGGAAGACCGGGTTCCGATAAATATGATCTAGACTACAAAGATTGGGCGGCTGCAATCACGCTTTCGGCGCTGATTCCCAACTCTTTGAGGACGATTCCGCCATCTGCCGAGAGGCCAAAGCGGTCAATCCCCACGATCTTTCCATCGAGGCCTACGTATTTGTGCCACACGTCGCTCACTCCGGCTTCAATAGCTACACGCTTTCTGCAAGCAGCCGGAAGGATGGATTCGCGATACTCGGCACTCTGGCGTTCGAAACGTTCGAAACAAGGCATGGATACTACACGTACGCCGATGCCGAGCTCTTCTGCTGCGGCCAGGGCGTGTTGTAATTCAGCTCCATTACTCATCAGGATCATGTTGAGCTCACCGATCTCCTTGCGGGCAATATAAGCACCTTTCAGAACACCCTGACGACGGACTTCGACGGGAATGTGGTTGAGGGTTGGCACGCCTTGGCGTGAGAGTGCCAGTGAAGTTGGACCGTCCTGTCTTTCGAGGGCGGCCACAAAGGCACCGGCTGTTTCTTCAGGATCTGCGGGGCGAATGACGTCCATGCCAGGGATCAGGCGAACAGCACTGACAACTTCTACGGGTTGGTGGGTCGGACCGTCTTGTCCAACAGCCACCGAGTCGTGGGTGAAGATCTGGAAATTGTGGAGCTTTGACAAGGCAGCCAATCGGAGCGAGGGGCGCATGTAGTCCGCGAATGTGGCGAAGGTGGCTCCAGAGGCGGTGAAGATACCATGATAGGCAATCCCGTTTACAATCGCTCCCATGGCATGCTCGCGGATGCCGAAGCGGATATTGCGACCGGTTGGGTTGTCGCGAGTGAAATCTCCGACGTCGTTGATGTAATTCTTGGTTGAACCGAATAGGTCAGCACTACCCGTGATGAGTAGAGGTACCTTCGGTGCAAGTGCGTTGATCACATGGCCACCTGCTACGCGTGTAGCTACAGATTTCTCAGGATCTGCTTCGGGAATGGCAGCCATCAGTGCTTCCACATCCGCAGGTGTGTCGGCTTGGGCTCCTTCCAGCTGGGCAGCCAGGTCGGAGTTCGCAGTCTTCCACGCATTATAAGTATCGAGCCAATCGTTGTATCTGGAGGCGAGCGCCTGCTTACGTTCGGCAAAGAAGGATTTAACCTTTTCGGATACAAAGAAAGTTTCTTCGGGTAGACCGAGTCCAGCGCGGGATTCTACTGAAAACTTGATTCCTCCCTCTCCGTGAGCAGCGGCGGTTCCTGCGACTTGGTCGATGCCTTTACCAATCAGAGTGCGGGCGATGATGAGCTTCGGCTTTCCGTTACGGTTGCCTTTAGCTTTGGTCATTGCTGCCTGAATGGCATCCATATCGTGGCCATCTACGGTCTCTACGTCCCAATTATAGGCTTCGTAGCGTTTGGCAGTGTCTTCGCTTTGCGTGGCATCTGCTGCCGCATCGAGCGTCACGTCGTTGGAGTCATAAATGAGGATGAGGTTATCCAATCTAAAATGACCGGCAAATGAGCTAGCTTCAGCTGCGATGCCTTCTTGGAAACAACCGTCGCCTGCCAGGCAGACGATGTGGTTATCAATGATGGTATGATCCTCAGTGTTGAATTTGGCGGCGGCCATCTTGGTTGCAACGGCCATTCCGACTGCGTTTCCAATACCTTGTCCCAATGGGCCTGTGGTGCATTCTACGCCTGGTGTTTCTCCAAACTCTGGATGCCCAGGAGTCTTGCTGTGGAGCGCACGAAAGTTTTTAACATCGTCCAGGCTTACGTCATAGCCTGAGAGGTGAAGCCAGCTGTAAAGGAACATGCTTCCATGCCCGGCAGATAGGATGAAACGGTCGCGGTTGATCCAGTTGGGATTCCGAGGATTCATGGAGAGCGAATCTCCAAAAAGAACGGCGCCTACTTCTGCTGCTCCGAGAGGGAGTCCCAAGTGGCCTGATTTGCAAGCGGTAATAGCGTCGATCGCCAGTCCGCGAGCGATAGTTGCTGCTTCTGATAATACGTCTTTGTTCATGGTCTTCTGATGCGCTTACTTGGCCCGATGGCCAATAATTCTGTTCATTCAGGGCTCCAACATGGAAAGAATCACTTGGGAAAGGGCGAGTCTATTTTGCAGGGGTTCTAATCCTTGTCAGATTACAGTAATTTGGGTAGGCACAACTGAAAAAGTGGAAACTGACCTTACAACTCTTCCTTTAGACAATCTTCCCTGGTGGGCCCCAGGTGTGTTGGTGCTTTTGTTTGGACTTCTAACTTGTCTCCATGGGTACAAAATCCTGAAGGTAGTGCTTTTCTTGTTGGGCCTGACAAGTGGTGCCTATGCCGGGCTACTTTACTCACCGTTATTGTTTCCGGAACAGCCAAACTTGGTTTGGATAACGGCCGGAGTTCTAGGTTTTGCCTTGGGGATTCTGATGAATTTCTTCTATAAGGCCGGGGTCTTCACCTTGGGTGCCTATCTGGGAGGAGTTATTTTCTTACCCTTCCTGCAGTCCATGCAGGATCTCGCGGCTATTGGCCTTCTAGTGGTCGTCATATTGGTGGGTGGATTTGCGGCCTTGAAGCTGGAGTCATGGATGATGAAAATTGCTACCTCAGTGGTTGGCGCCTGGCATGCGGTTCAAAGTCTTTTCTTTTTGTTGAAAATACCGCCTCCTTTCCTTTTTCCCTGGGAAATGCTCTTGGACAAATATGGCGGCGGCTCAATCCATGATGTGCTCCATCGTCCCTGGTATTTTTGGATGGGCGTAATTGGCCTCTCGATCGGCGGTTTTTACATGCAGATCAAGGGAAAGAAGAAGGACTAGGACAATTAGCGTAGGTGTTCGCTGACTATAGAGCAGCCGTCTCTTAAACCCTTCGAATTCCATCGCTTGCTGCGTTGCCGTAAATAAAGGGCACTCAGATTCACCTATGCATTGGGTATAAGGGGACGGTGTTGCCAGCCGGCGAGGATGGTATCAAGCGTTGCTCTGATCATGCTTTCCTGACTGTTTTCATGAAATACATCAGGGGAAATGCACCCTTCAATGAGAAGCATGGAAAGTCCATGAATCGTTGACCATGCGGCCAAGGCAAGGGGTAGGGGATGTCCCGATCGTGCCAGGCCTTCCTGCTGGCAGTACTCAACCATATCGATTAAGTAGCTGAATGACTCGTCGGCTGCATCTTGCAGGTCAGGATAGTCCGATAAACCTTCAGAGGATCGGAACCTAAACATCATCCGCATGGAGTGCGGATTCTCCAATGCGAAATCAATGTAGGTTCTACATGATAGGTAGAAAAGCTTAGCCGCTTGATCCGAGAATTGCTCTTCCGCTGTTTCCAGACGCTCAGACAGTCGGATAAAGCCTTGTTCTGCGATGGCTGCTAATAGGGCTTCTTTGTCTTTAAAATGACGATAAGGTGCGGCTTCGCTAACACCGGCCGACTTGGCTACTTTGCGCAGAGAGAGGCCTTGAATGCTTTCTTGAGCGAGGATCTGTAAGCCACTCTGTATGAGAGCGTTTCTTAAATCTCCATGATGAAATTTTGCGCGCATGTTTATCGAATGGATTCAAAACTCAAACTGGCTCCAATTGTTTTTGAGTCAGGTCGTTTCAATGCATTGCCCTTCTGGACAATCTTAGGGAACGAGCGACACGAAGGATTGTCGAGATATAAAATTAACACTGTTAACAATATGTTTATGTTAACAGTGTTAATATTAGGCCACGAGATTAACTTATCAACAGAAAAGTGTCGTATTTTGGGCCTTTCTTCGAAGGATAAGCCGATGCAATTAATAGATTCCAAGTCGGTGGTAGGTATTGCCTACACTTTAAAAGGAGATGTAGGAGAAGTACTCGATAAGAGCACGGAGGAAGATCCGTTTGTTTTCTTGATGGGTGTGGAGGCGATTGTGAAAGGCCTGGAGCGCACCTTGACTGGGAAATCAGAAGGAGATGAGTTCACCGTAACGCTGCAACCTGAACATGCTTATGGTGAAAGAAGTCCTGAATTGATTGGCGAAGTGGCTCGTAGTCAGTTTCCACAAGACATGGAGCTAAGGCCCGGTTTGCGATTCCAGGGAGAAGTAGCGGGCGGTATTCGTATGTTTACCGTCAATGGGGTTGAGGGCGACAAGGTAACGATTGATGCCAATCACGAGCTAGCAGGGAAGGTCCTGAACTTTGAGGTAAGAGTCGTTTCCGTGCGACCTGCCACGCCAGAGGAGATCAGTCACAAGCATGTGCATCATGGGGACGGATGCGGTCATGATCACGGTCATCACCACGATTAATTACGCGCAGCTCTAGAACCAGGCCAGGCGGGCCATCACTATGATCATGGCTGCCCCGTGAAGAATGAAGGCTGCTAGGATGACCCAGCGAAAAGCGTGTTTTCTCTTTTTATGGTTAAACATGTGCATTCCAATGAGCGCTCCTCCGAATCCTCCCAGAATAGTGAGGGTATGGAACCAGCGCTCTGGAATTCGTTTCCATCCTGCTTTGGCTAAGAACTTATCGATACCATAGAGTAGGAATGTAAGTATGCCTACATACAGGTAAACTTTCCAGAGTAGGCGCCACATCTCTATTCAGCGTCCAAGAATCCTTGAACCAGGGAATCCCATTCTTCTTCTAGAGTGCCTTGGAAAACCGGTTGTCGTGCTCGGTTATACCAGTAAGACGCGTTACCCAAGTCGCCCTCTTTGCGATGGAGGTAGGCGTGAACCCAATCGCCATCCACTGAACCAGCGCTTTGGCAAACGTCATGCGCTTGATGCCAGTCTCCTTTTGCATCCCACCAGAGTGCTTGGAGCGGGAGTGACAGAGATGAATCGGGTGTGCTGTTGGATGCTACAGATTCGGTGAGTTCGGAAAGTGCCATTTGCTTTGAGGAATAGAATAAAGTGAATGAATAAAAGTAAGGCAACCATGACTCGCGAGACTTATTTCTATCGCTGCATATAGTTTAGTTCGAGCAGGAAACTTTATCGTTTACCTATGAACGGTCCTGCCGAGACTGTGTTCTATGAGTCGCCACTCCATTGAATACCAAAGCCCAGAAGGAGCCATAGACTATTTGGAGGTGGATGCCAGTGGCATCGTGAGGATTCATGGATGGTATCATGACTTTATTGAGAATAGATCGTCCACACCTACTATAAGGTTAGGTGGAGTGGGGGAGCTGAAATCGATCAATCATTTCCGCGTGAGCAGAGCTGATGTAAATGCGGCATTGGAATCGGAAGTCCCGTTTCATGGTGTAGTATTTGAATTCCTCATTCCAGATGAGGCTCCGAAAAAGCGAACCTGGGATGTGTATTGGGATTCTGAATGCGTATCCTCAGTCGAGGAAGATCTAGCCATCCAATCGCCCTCCTATCCATACCTTATCAATGATGAGCGTGTCTTTCATCGAGACTGGATCTACTGCTCGGGATTGCCGGTCGATTATTTAAATGAAGAGGTTCTTTCGCTGGCTAAAACATTGCCGGGACCCGTGCTTGATTTCGGATGTGGCACTGGGGTGGTTGCAGCTGCCTTGCAGCAGAATGGCACAGAGGCCAGGGGGCTCGAGATTGACCGTATCGAGATACGCCAAGCCTTGCCCAAAGAAAGAGAGACGTTCGTTGATCTGTATGACGGATCATTGCCGTTGCCATACGAGGATAATTCCTTCGAGTCAGTGATCCTTTCAGAAGTGCTCGAGCATCTTGAGGAACCTGAGCCTGTTATGGGAGAGTTGGCTCGCGTATGCAAAAAGCAGATACTTGTGACCGTTCCGGATTTAAGCGGGATTCCGCTGAATCATAAAAATGGAGTGGTCCCCTGGCATTTGCTCGAAAGTACTCATGTCAACTTCTTCAATCCAGCCAGTTTGGAGGCCTTTCTTTCCAAATGGTTTTCAAATATTGAGCTCTACCGTATAAGCCGGAACGAAACCAATGCTACCCAATGGTGGGGTGGGTTGATGGCGTTGGCTCGGAAGTGACTAAAGCTCGTCGAAAACAACCAGGCAGATCGGGGACAAGGTCGGGCTCCCGGTGGTCGTCAGCCCATGAACGCTTCTCAATTGAAGGAGCGGATCATGCAATCCGATGCGGATGGGGATGGAAAAATTTCTGAGTCGGAGGCTCCCCAGCAAATGGTGAATCAATTCGCCCGGGTGGATCAGAATAGTGACGGGTTTTTAGATGAAGCAGAAATCGATGACTTTACTTCCCGGGCACGGCCCGGAAGGCAACGCGGTCCTAGACAAGGTCAGGCTGGCCGAGCTAATCCGGCCGACCAGCTGAGGAACATGGATAGCAACGGAGATGGTCAAATCACCAAAGACGAAATGCCGGCCCAGATGCAGCAGCGATTTGATCGGATGGATCAAAATGGCGATGGCGTGGTCGACGAAGAGGAAATCGAAGCGATGGCGAGTCGGTTTCGAGGAGGTCCGGGTAACGGCCAGCAGCGCCGTGCACAACCACCTGGTGGTCGCGATCGTATTTAAGCCTTTTTAGCCGGCGTCGAGTGACGCAGCCTTCTACTCATGCCTCTGCCAGCTTCCCGAAACGGTGAGCAATGGCTAGTGCCGGATCGAGAGGTACTTCAACCGGAGAAACATCAACTGGGTTATCAATTTTCGGAGTCGGTCTGACTGATTTACCCTCGTACTGCGGAAGCCATTGCCGTTGAGCTTCCAGCATTTCGCTCACCATTTCTCGGATTTCCCTGAGTGTGAGGACCGACGCAGTGAGTGGGTCTATTGCGATGGCTTGGACCAGGGCTTCCGGGTCACCTTCCAGGCCAGCTTTCACAGCGAGTCCTTGCACGTTGACGTTGGTCATGTTCAACGCCGCGCACTGAGGCGGCAAGTCACCGACCGTGGTGGGGTGGAGTCCCAATCGGTCGACGTAAGTGGGTACTTCTGCGCAGCATCCGTCAGGCAGGTTGGTTATATACCCGTCGTTCCGCAGATTTGCACTGAAGCGGAAAGGCACGCCTGTCTCGTGTGCTTCCAGGATGTGTGACGCATACTCGGCGCTCCGGGGTTGCAATTCGGTCGACTCGATCGATAGCGGATCCATCACGGAAAACTTCTCTGCCAGATCCGCACAGTATTTGTAGTAAGCGCCGGTTTCCCCACCGAACGATGGTTCGTCGCAGTAGGTATCGAGCGCTTCCTGGTTCTTCCGGAAGTAGGGTAAGTACTCGGAGAGATGCCCAGTGCTTTCGGTCATGAAATACCCGAAATGGCGCATGACTTCACCACGTACTTTTTCATGAACGTAGTACTCCGGTTTCTCAAAGTTCGCTTTTAGAATAGGATACAGGTCTTCGCCTTTGTGCTCGAGCTTGGTGAACCAGCCCATGTGGTTGATGCCTGCGGAAATAAAATCGATCTCATCTTTGGGCCGATCGGTGTAAGAAGCGATCAGGTCCATGGTGGTTTGAACGCCATGACAGAGGCCGACAAAGCGGAGTCCTTCAACGGTACCCAGTGCCCAGCAGCACATGGCCATCGGGTTGGCATAGTTGAGGAGCAAAGCATTCGGGCAAAGCTCGCGCATGTCCTCGGCGATCTCCATCAATGCCCAAATGTGTCGTGACGCTCTGAATACACCCCCTGGTCCAAGCGTATCTCCGATACATTGGTCGACGCCGTATTTCAACGGGACTTCGTAGTCCACCTTGAAGGCATCTACGCCGCCCACCTGAATCATCACCACCACATAATCGGCATCGCGCAGAGTTTCTCGCCGGTCAGTGGTTTTAGTAACCGTGGCATTGATGTTGTTGTCGTCGATCATGCGTTGGACAAAAGAGTGCATTTTGTCCAAACGGGTATTGGTCAACGCCATGAGAGAGTATTCACTTCCCTCAAGTGCTGGCGTAGCCAGAAAGTCATTCATGAGAGTTTTGCAGAAGACGAGGCTGCCTGCACCGATGATTGCTACTTTTGCCATGGGGTATTCCTTTCTTAGGGTGGAGTTAGAACCTATTAGATAATGCGTTCATTCCCACCATCGACGGTGAATTGAGCGCCTGTTGTTTTAAGAAAAGTATCTCCAGCCAAGGTTGTGACTGCATCGGCCACCTCGACTGATTTTACCGGGGTCTTCATCACATTACGCGACATGTACTCATCGACAGTGAGACCGTATTTTTCTGCACGTGCTTCTAGTACGCCTCCTGCCCAGATAGCTGTGTCGAAGACGCAATCGGGATGCACGATGTTTACTCGCACATTGTATTCACCCAATTCCAGTGCGGCTACCCGCATGAGCTGGTTCAAGCCAGCCTTGCTTACTGAATAAGCCGAAGCTCCGGGGCCTGGGGCAGGAATGTTCTTGGTGCCTATAAAAATAAATGACGGATCGATACCCAGTTTTTGAAACGGGATGCTGTATTGCATCAGGTTTTTGTGCTGTGTGAGGTTCAAGGCCAAGCTCATGTCCCATGGCTTGTCGTCAATCTGGTCGATGTATTGGCCTTGTGGAAAGATCCCGGCATTGCTCACC
This sequence comes from Opitutia bacterium ISCC 52, assembly GCA_014529675.2. Lineage (NCBI taxonomy): Bacteria > Pseudomonadati > Verrucomicrobiota > Opitutia > Opitutia bacterium ISCC 52. The sequence goes on along the minus strand of CP076040.1, from coordinate 4,069,883 downwards.
ACGATGTCCAGTCCGCCGAAGGTTGAAACGGCCGTCTCAACGGAATTTTTAAGTGCGTCCCGATCGGTCACATCACACACCTGACCGATGAAGGTCTCGGTATTGAACATATTGACGATCTCTGGATTGAGATCGATAGCGACAACTGCTGCGCCTGCCGCTTGAAGTTTTTCGGCACAGGCTTTTCCAATGCCGCTGGCAGCTCCAGTGACCAAGGCGACTTTTCCTTGAAGAGGAGGTGCTGTTTTCTTGGTCTTCAATTTTGCCTGCTCGAGTTCCCAATACTCTACATCGAATACGTCTTTGGCTGAGAGAGCTTTCCAACCTCCGAGTGCTTCACCGTGTTGTACGACTTTTGCAGTGTGCTCAGCGATATCACTGATTTTTCCAGCTTCGCTGTAGGTCGCCCCAAAAGAAACGGTGCCTTGTCCTGGCCAGATCGCCCAACGAGGCGCTTTGTCCAGTCGGGTCATTCCGTCTTCTTTATTTTCGTCGAAGTAGCGTTGGTAGGCCTCACCGTAGTTTGCCACGGCTTCCTCAACGTCGCCTCCGACTACTAAGGGAATTCGTTTGGTTAAAATGGAATGGTCGGGCGTAACAGGCCCGCGAGTTCCGATGTCGGCGATGTTTTCCAGTTCTGAGTAGCCGACTTGTTCTTCTCTCGAATCCCATTTGGCTAAGACGGGAACACCACGGGCAGCAGATACTGCTTTGCGCAGTTCGGCCAGTTTCATCAAATCAGGATCGTTGGATCCTTTGGGTTGGGCGAGTGAGGTTGCATTGTTGGCTTCCAGATAGGCTTCTGCCTTTGAAACCAAATCAATCGTATTCTCGTAGGATGTTTTAGCGTCGTCATCAAAGGTGAACAATCCGTGGTTGAGCAACACCATGCCGTCGTAGTCATTCCAATCGATGTCCTTGGTTATTTCATAGACCTTTTTGGCCAGCACGAATCCAGGCATCACGTAGGGCACTATTATTATGCGTTCTCCAAACACTTCGCGGATTTTGTCTTCCCCGCCTTCCGTATTGGTAAGAGCGATGATCGCATCCGCATGCGTGTGGTCTACAAACCGATGAGGTATGACGGCGTGCAGGATCGCTTCAACCGACGCGTTGGGTGCCGCTGGGTTGAGCATGGCTACCCGTTGTTGAGCTACCATGTCGGTATCGGAAAGGGTGTCGAGTTCGGCCAGTTTCAGCAGCACTTTCATTCGCAACGGGGCGAATCCGGCTTCCTCAATCACTGCCAGGTCCCAGCCACTTCCTTTGCAAAATAGCACGTCCTCTTCCTCTCCGAAGAAGTCCTTTTCCTTCAGTTTGACCGAGGTGTTTCCACCTCCGTGCAAAACCAAATCGGGGTCTTTCCCGAGGAGACGGGAGGTGTAGGCTCTTAAGCCTTTGGGATCATTTGTGAAAGCCTCAGCTTCCGCGTCGTTCCATAAACTATTCATAGTGTACTGTACTGGGGGAAAAGTGGCTTCCGAGCCAAACGGGCGCCATGCTGGCTGTCAACGAAGACGGCACCAGAATGGAGAAAAATTTGAAGAGAGTTAAGCCCCCAAGGAGGCGTATTCTGTCAGCAGATTTTCTTTCAAGGGTGGGCGAATGATTCCGCGCTCGGTAATCAGGCCGGCGACCAGCTCGTTGGGTGTCACATCAAAGGCTGGGCTGCGCACCTGTATACCCTCGGGAGCGGTTCTGCGTGCACCGAAATTAGTGACTTCTTCGGGATCCCTTTCTTCAATCGGGATTCCGCCACCTTCCGGCATGTCGAAATCAATGGTTGAGTAGGGAAGGGCCACATAGAAGGGAATGCCGAAATGTTTGGCCAGAATGGCTACACCTAGAGTCCCAATCTTATTCGCAACATCGCCATTAGCCGCCGTCCGGTCGGTGCCAGTGATGACGATATCGATAAGCCCCTGAGACATGATATGGGCCGCCATATTGTCTGTAATGAGCGTGACATCGATTCCCGCTTGTTGAAGTTCCCAGCTCGTTAGACGGGCTCCTTGTAGAAGGGGGCGCGTTTCGTCGGCATAGACGCGGAATGGGACCTCGTTTCTGTGAGCGACATACATGGGGGATGTGGCAGTCCCATATTCTGAGGTGGCGAGCGAACCTGCGTTGCAATGGGTTAGTATTCCACAGCCAGGCGTAATCAGCTCCGCTCCATGAACGCCAATCATGCGACAGAGTTCGCGATCTTCTTCATGGATGTTGGTTGCCTCGCCGAGCATGAGGTCCCAGAGCTCCCGGCTATTGGCTGCGGTTTGTTGTTTTGCAAATTCAACCATGCGTTTGAGGCCCCATTTCAAGTTTACCGCTGTGGGTCGCGCTTCACCTAGCCAGGCGGCCTGGCTTTCTACGCGTGCCATAAAGTCCTCCACTGGGAGGTTCCGGTCTGCCTTTGTCCCGACCAATAATCCGTAGGCTCCGGCTACCCCAATAGCAGGTGCGCCTCGCACCTTGAGTGCTTTGATGGATTCTGAGACTTGCTCGATGGTCTCTTGCTTTTCGCCGATGACCGTGAGTGGCAGTAGCGTTTGGTCGAGGAGATAAAGCTCTTCGTTTTCCCACCAAATGGTTTCTGGCAAATTAAGGCTGTTTTTTCGGATGGCGCTGTCTGACATAATAAATGCTGAAAGGTTAGATGGACGTTAAAGAGGTGATATGGTTTTGGCGAGCTCCACGACTTCCTCGATAGAATTAAATTGATCCCTTTGTGTAGCAAGTGTTTTGCCTAATCGAAGGGTCATTCGTTCGATGCGTGCACGCTCCTCTAGATCTTCAATATCTGCGATGTCGGCGACTTTGGCTAGACCAAATATACGACGCAGCATCTTGCAGGCGGCAAACCCCAGAGTATCACTCAAGACCTGTTGTAGGAATCGAGCGCGTTGTTGGTCTGCATGCGTTGAGCCATTCGGGTAATCGAAATAAAGAGGGTCGTTCTTCTGCTGTTGATCCTTCCATAAGGCGTCGAACTTTTCCGCGAATTGATTCCAGGTATCGGCGATAGTATCGAGAATCCAAGTACGGTAGTCTCGAGGCTTATTCCCCGGAAGCTGTTGTCGATGTTGGTGAGAGAAATAGGACATGAAAAGGTTTCCGATGAAGGCACCAAGATCGAATCCCATGGGGCCATAAAATGAAAACTCTGGATCGATGACATAGGTCTCATTTTCATTGGCCATAATACTGCCGATGTGAAGGTCTCCATGCAGCATGGCTTCCGCGTTGTTCATGAACTTGTACTTCATTTCAGCAAGGGCTACCTTGAGCTCCCCATCATGCTGGATGAAGTGGATATCCTCTTCCGTCAAAGCCTCGTTATAATCGTTTGTCTTGTGCCTCTCGAAGGCGTATGTGAAGACAAATTCTTCCGTGAGTTTACAGAGATCCTTGTTTATAAAATTGGCGACCGCTTCTTTTTTATCGGCCGAACTTAGATACCAGTCGGATGTGTGGAACAAGGTTTGAGCGAGGAAAGTAGACATGTGATCTGCCAGATAGGGAAAGGTTCTACCTTCAATGATCTGGCCGCGCAGAATTTGATGCGCTTTAAGATTCTGCATGATCACCACAGACATCTCGACACTGGAGTAATAGATGGTTGGAACCAGCTGTGGACAAAGTTCTTTTTGTTTTACGAGAGCCTGGATTTCAAAGCGCATCCGCTCGCGACATAGCGGGTAGGATTCTCCAACGACGCGCAGGTAAGGCACTGCTTGTTTTAGAGCCACGGTTTCGTCGGGCTTCTCTCGATTTGAGATGAGGAAAACGTAATTTAAATTTCCATCTCCCACCTCTTCAATTTCCAGCGAATCGAAATTGGAAAAGACCGACAGCATGCTTTCCAATGATTGCAGGTATTCTGGAATCGAATCTGCGGTCAGAATTTCATAAGCCATAAAGTAGTGGGAGTATCAAACGATTGAGTTATTTCAGTCAGGCTAAGGACTCCTGAGCTTTGCTGTCAACGGACTGGCCAACATTGAACGACGCGATTTTGAGGCTTGATGGTTCTTAGAAGCACTATCAGCGTATCGGCAAAATTGTGGGATCCCTCAACCCTCCCGTGAGTCCGCAATACCTTCCAATCCATAATATCCAATATTGTCATGCTTAAGAAATTATCCCTCTACCTAACTTGTCTATGTACTGGCTTGGTTGCCTCCGCAGAAACATCCGTTTGGAAAGTCAGTTTAGGTGATTCTGAAATCTACTTGGGTGGAACCTTTCATCTATTGAGGGCCAGTGATTTTCCGCTGCCCGAGGAATTTGATGAAGCCTACCAGGATTCTACGAATCTGGTTTTCGAGACGGATATCGGGATGATGCAAGATCCGAGCGCACAGCAAATGATCATGAGCAAAGGTATGCTTCAGGGAAAGACACTGACCGATGTGTTATCTGCCGAGACCTACCAAGCCTTGTCCGAGGCCTGCGCCAATGCCGGTATACCCATTGACGCCCTAGCGGGATTCAAACCTTCCATCGTGATAGTCACCGTAGCAGTAGGCGAGATGCAGAAAATTGGACTCACACAGGAAGGCGTCGACATGCATTTCTACAAGCGAGTTAAGGAGGACGGTAAAGGCATTTTCTTCTTGGAAGACGTGGAGGAACAGATCGACTTCATCTGTGCCATGGGCGAAGGCAACGAGGATGAATTTGTTTCCAAGTCTTTAGGTGATTTAGATCAGGCAAAAAGCGAGCTAGAGCAAATGGTCGGCTTGTGGAAAAGCGGTGATCGTGAAGGGCTAAATGAGCACACCAATATCGCCATGAAGAAGGAATACCCCGATCTTTATAAGTCGCTGCTTGTTGATCGGAACAATAATTGGATGCCGCTCATCCAAACATTGTTTGATTCAGAAGAAAAAGAATTCGTGCTCGTCGGTGCAGCCCACTTGGTCGGTGAGGAAGGCTTGCTTACCCAATTGGAAAAGCTCGGGCGTAAAGTAGAGCAGCTTTAATCTGCTGGCTCTTTTTTATCCGAGTCAATGGATAGTGCTTTGACCGATTCCCGGACATCGTCGGGATTCGAATTGGGTGGCAAGGGATCCCCGAAGCTTACGGTTACTGGATACGGAACTTTCTTGGGCCACTTGGTAAATACCTTTCCATCCTTGAAACTGAAGATGCTGCCCCAGACTCCATTGAGATTCACAGGGACAATAGGCTCCTCCAATCCTTTCATGATTCGTTCGAAGCCTTTGCGGAATTCGAGGAGTTCCCCGGTTCTTGAGATGCGTCCTTCAGCGAAGATACACACCACTTCGCCAGCGAGGATTTGATCCCGAGCATGTCTCAGTGCGAGCACCGTTTCCTTGGGGCGAACTGTAGTTGGAATTGGAATAACACCCAGGACTTTTGCTCCTGGTTTAAAATACCATAGGTCGTAGATCTCCTTCGCCATTATAAAGCGAATCGGTCGATCTACAGATGCAAACAACAGTAAGGCATCCACGTAGGACATATGATTGGATACCAGAAGTAGACCACCCTTGCTTGGCAGCTTTTCTCGGTCATTCACCTTGATGCGATAAATAGTGTGCGTCACGAACACGAGTAGGAGGCGAAGCAGAGAGTCGGGTAGCAGCCATACCACGTAGATCGTGCCTATGAACGTTACAATACCCGTGAAAATGAAGATCTCCCCTGTGCTGAGTCCAATGCGTTTGAGAAAGAAGTAGACCCCAGCGGCGAATACAATTCCCACCCAGGACAGCCATGCCTGCATCGCGATAATCGAACCTTTCCGTTTGTAGTCCGGTCTCTGTTGGACCAAGGCATTTATGGGAATGATGTAGAAGCCTCCAAAAAAGCCCAGTAAGGCGAGAAAGATCGCAAAATTTGTGGCTGTGAGTCCGTCTTGACCCAGGCAAAGGCTGAAGATGGATATGCCGACGGCTCCCAGTGGAATGAGCCCATACTCGACCTTGCGAGCCGAAACGTAACCGGCGACAAAACTTCCAGCACCGATCCCCAAGGCCATCATGGCAAATAAAACACTGGTGTGGCGAAAACTGAGTTCGAGCACATTGCGACCATAGATCATCATTGCCTGTTGAACCATCGCTCCCAGGAACCAGAAGTAGGTGCTGCCCAAAACGGAAAGGGACAGGACTCGGTCCTTTCTGGTGTATTGGAATTGCTCCCAGAACTCGGAGAAGAAGTTGAGTTTGAATTGCTTCTCCGGATTGGCGGCGGGTAGGGGAGTGATGCTCCGGCTGGCCAGGTAGCCGCACAAGGCCAAAGCAATCAGGATGACTCCGGTGATCCATTGGTTGTCAAACCAGTCGAAAAAATAGCCGCCAGCAATCGTTCCCAGGATAATGGTTAGGAAGGTTCCCAACCCGATGTATCCATTTCCCCAAGACAAACGCTTCTCTTCCAACAGCTCTGGGATCAGCCCATATTTCACCGGTCCGAAGAAAGCACTCTGAGTGCTCATAAGAACGATCACCCCAAGAAGGAATGGGACATAGCCTAGATAGAGCCCAATGGCACCCAATATCATAATTCCGATTTCGGCGGTTTTTATGTACATCGCCATTGAACGTTTGCTGTAATGAACGGCGCAGTATCCACCAGCCATGGTGAAGATTATAAATGGCACCGCGAAGAGAGCTCCGACTAGAGAGACGAAACCATCTTGCTCCGCTTCACTCGTGAACTGACTCATGGCCGTGTAGATGACGACGAATTTGAAAACGTTATCTGAGAATGCGCCTTGGCATTGTGTGGCAAAGAGACTCCAAAACCCCTTCTTCCAATTTGGATGTGTTGAAGCGCTTTGAGGTTCCAATGGTCAGATAGCTTGAATTAACAATGGAGATCCAGGACTATAAAAGAATTGGGGCTACTTTCAAACAAGGAAATGGGCCGCCTTACATCTGTTGCCCCGTGGGTCGAATCACTACATCATTGATATCGACACTGGTGGGTTGATTGATCGCATAAGCATATCCGCGTGCCAGATCCATAGGGTCTAACAAATCGAGGCCTTCAAACTCTTTCATGAGAAAATCGACCGAAGCTTGTGCATCATCCGTTCCAATTTCGGTGTAGGCAGCGCCTGGCGAAATGGTGGTCACGCGAATCCCGTAACCGGTAACTTCTTGTCTTAGACCCTCCATCATCGAGCGAACGGCAAACTTCGTGCCATTGTAAACACCCATGTGGGGTAGAATCGTATGGGCTGCAATGGAGGAGGTGGAAATGATGTGTCCGGAGCCTCGTTCCTTCATCTCGGGTAGGACAGCAGCAATGCCGTACAAGGGGCCCTTTACATTTACATCAATCATCTGGTCCCAGGATCCAACCTGCAAATCTTCATACTTTCCCAGAGTATTTATGCCTGCATTGTTTATGAGTACGTCAATGGGCCCATAGGTCTCACGTCCATGATCGACCAGGGCCTGAAAGCCCTGCTGGTCTGTGACATCGGTCACTTTCCAGGTCGCTTGGCCGCCTGCGGAGGTGATTTCCTCGACGATCGATTGCAGATTTTCAGCACGGCGTGCTCCCAGCACAACTTTGGCTCCCAATCCGGCCAGGTGTTTTGAAGTGGCGCAACCAATGCCGCTGGAGGCGCCTGTAATGACGATGACTTTTTTTTCGATGTTATTGGAATCACTCATTTATTAGCTAAGAACAGGGTTGGAAAAGGATTGGAGACATTGTTATCCAGATCGAATTGTCCTAGTCTTGCAAACCACTAATCCCTGGCTAGCTTTCTCCTGAAACTATGACTTACTTCACGGTTTCTTTCATATGAATCTGTCCGCAAAATCCATTATCACCCGTATCGTTGTTGGGACCATTCTGCTCTCAGTAGGGGCTATCATTGGCGTCTATCATGGAATCAGCCGAGATCCTGTTTGGTATTCTTTATTTGATGGAGAGACTTTGGATGGTTGGGAACTCAAAGCCGCCCCTGATGATCAGGAGAAAGACTATTGGCATGTAGTTGAGGGGGCGATCGTCTGTAATTCCATTGGAGACAAAAACCATGGTGCTGTTTTTTTGCAGCACAAGTTGCCCATCGACGATTTTGAATTGAAGCTCAAGTTCCAAGCTTTCCGTGACTCTCCTGGAAACAGTGGCGTCCAGATTCGCAGTCGCTGGGATGCAGATTCGACGGAAGCACAGGGAGGCCGTATGGAAGGTCCGCAGATTGATATCCATCCCCCCTTACCCTGGAGAACCGGGCTGATTTATGACGAGACCTGGGAGTCACGACGGTGGATTAGCCCCAGCATGGGAAGTTGGAAAATTTCCGAAGAGCAAGGACCTCAAGAGTGGCTTTTTAATTATGCGAATGATGCCAACCCCTGGAACGATTTAGTGATTCGCTGCGAAGGGACCAAGATTCAGGTCACGGTCAACCGGGTACCTATTAGTGATTTCGATGGGACTGGTATTTTGGACAGCCCTGATCACCAAAAACGTGGTGTCGGCATGAATGGTCAGATTGCTTTGCAGTTGCACCAAAAGGACGAACTGCACCTCAAGTTCAAAGATATATTTATCCGAGAGCTTTAGTGCTCGATATTGGGGTCACTCAATCGAGTGAGCTTCCACTGATCAAGGAATGCAGCGACTGATATACGTCCGTTGAATTCGCCGGATGACTTTCCAATCCGTCAGCAATAAATACCGGCCAATCTTCATCGTCTTCGGGTATGCGACCGTGGGAGCCTTTCACGAGTGACGCATCGAGTGGGATAACATCCAGCAAGGCTCTGAAACCGAGTTTCTTTTTTAGTAGGAACCATCCGATTTTTAAAGCTTTGGCCTTAATGTCCGGATCAACAAATAACTCAACCGGGTCATAACCCGGCTTGCGGTGAATATCCACACAGCGCGCGAAGTCGGGGGCGACTGCATCGTCCATCCAGTAATAATAGGTAAACCAACTGTGGTTATCAGAGATGGCAATGAGATCCCCGGCTCTTTCATGATTAATCCCCAGCTCCCGTTTGCCTTCATAATCCAGCACGCGTTCTACGCCTTCGATATGCTCCAGGCTTTCCTTGACTGCGGGAAGTAAGTCTCGGTCTTTCACATAGACGTGGGCCACCTGATGATCGGCGACTGCAAAGGCCTGGCTGGCTCCATAGTCAAGTTGCTCGAGCCCTAACTCTTTTTTGATCGTGATCCAGCACTTTTGCCGAAGGACACGGTTGATGTGGACGGGGCGATCTACGGCAGTGATCCCGTATTCCGATAAGAGTACCACATGAATGTCTTTGCTTTCGAAAAATTGAATCAGGTCACCCACGACACGATCCACCTTGCGAAGGTCTTTTCCGATCGCCGGGTCTTCTGGCCCCAGGCGTTGTAGATTGTAATCCAGGTGAGGCAGGTAAATTAGATTGAGCGTTGGCTGGTGCTTGGTCTCAACCCACTTGGCAGATTCAGCAATCCACTTCGAGCATTCGATCCCAGCTTTTGGACCCCAGAAAGTATGAAAGGGAAAGTCGCCTAGCTCCGCTTTTATCTCCTCTTTCATCCCCATCGGGTGTGAGTAGACATCGAATACTTTGCTGCCGTCGGCCGGATACATGGGCCGTGGTGTGATACTGTAGTCGGCCGATGAATACATGTTGTGCCACCAGAAAAGCTTGGCGCAGGTGAAATTGGGGTCCCGCTGTTTGAGGTCATCCCACAGCTTGGGTCCTTGCACCAAGTGGTTCGATTGCTTCCAGAAATGAACTTCGCTGTAATCGCGGTTGTACCACCCATTCGCGACAGCGCCATGTTGGGCCGGTGGCTTTCCGCTAAGCATGTCACTTTGTGCGGTGCAGGTGACCGCAGGGAAAGCCGGTTTGACTTTGCTTAGCTGTTTGCGCTCGACGAACGCTTGAATGTTCGGAGTGCGGTCGCCGATTAATCCGGATGTCAGTCCGACAACGTTGATGACCGCCGTACGTTTCATAGCGTTTTCAAACGCTCTATCGAACGGAGGACCACATCTGTATCCATTTCGTGGACTTCAAATCGTGAACCAATATTCTTGAGCAGAGTGATGGTGAGGAGGCCTCCCAAATGCTCGCGGAATTCTTCTAGCCCCTCCAAAATGTAAGGGAAGCGACCCCCATTCTTTTTTTCCAGGTAATCGGAGTAGGTTTCAAACTTCAACTGTCTCAACAAGGCGAGAATTCGCTGTGCGCTGGTTGAGTCGAGAAAGCCCATCTCTTCCGAATAGAGTGTATCAATCGCAATCCCAATGGCTACCGCTTCTCCGTGGCTGAGCTCAAACTTTGAAAGTTGCTCCAGCTTATGGGCGGCCCAGTGCCCGAAGTCAAGGGGCCGCACCGATCCCATTTCAAATGGATCGCCCGAAGTGGCTATGTATGCGACGTGGTGTTTGGCACAGCGGTAGACCAGCTCTTCCAAGGCAGACGGTTCAAAGCTATTGAGTTCGCTTACATGGTCCTCAATCCAATGAAAAAATCCAGAGTCACGGATGAGTGCTACCTTGATGGCTTCAATGTAGCCATTGCGCATGTGAATGTCAGGTAAGGTCGCCAGGAGCTGGAGATCGTTGATCACTGCAAACGGCGGTGCAAAGGTGCCCACGAAATTCTTCTTCTCCTGGAAATTTACGCCGTTCTTCACCCCCACACCGGCATCAGCCTGGCCCAAAGTGGTGGTGGGTAAGCGAAAATGTCGAATGCCACGGTGAGCGGTCGCTGCGGCAAACCCGACCGTGTCCAGTATCGCTCCTCCGCCTATGGCCACTATGTAGCTATGGCGGCAAATGCCGTCCTCTTCGATGTCCGAGAAAATACGTTTAACCACTTTCGAATCATTCTTAATGACCTCACCTCCTGGAAGAAGATGAATGCCCTTCAGTATGAGGTCGTTTTCGTGGTGTTTGAAATAGGTTTCGATTTCCTCGGTTAGCCCTGGATTGGCCTGACTAACGGCTTCGTCGATATAGATGAGTGTCTTCCGACGATTACCACTCTCCCGGGAGCAAGCCAGGTCACGGAACAGCGGATTCGCACTATCAAACACTCGTTTGGTGAAATACACCCGCAACTGGTAGGGTATTTGAATCGGGTATTCTATGGGGAGAAAATCTGACATCTCAATGCGGTTAGGTAGCGGGGATATATAGCTGGGCCAATAGCGCGAAAGCAAAGAATCCCAGGAAGAGTCCCAAAGTCAAAAAGCTTACTAGATGCATACTGTTGAGGATTGCCAAGTCGATAAGGCAGATTCCTGCCAAGAGGGGGCCAATCGTTTTTCCAACAATAAAGGTGCCCGTTTTGCGAGCTCGCGAGAAAGTCATGGCGATCCAAAGCGCTGCCAAACAAAAGGAAATGGGGAAGAGTTTTTCGTAGGGTGGTCCGGCTACATAGAGGGCTCCAATCATGGGAACGATGAGAAAGGCATAACCAACGGCCGAAGCTTTCAGGGAAGTGGATTCGTTCCTGGCCAATGCGGTGATGCCTAAGACATAGAAGAACATTAAGGTGCCCGCTCCCCAGATGGATGGGTTGATCCCATTCAGGGATGCAGCTCCCACTACCAGATAGACGGCCGTTCTGCAGGCGGCCATCAGGGGGACGCCGACCACCGTATGTTTGTGGATCAGATTGTAGCCAATGATGAGTGCGAGGAGAATCAGCGTATAGATGAGGCTATCATTGCTGATCCAGAGTATGAGTACCGTGCCTGAAATGAAAAATAGAGCGGTCGCAGCAAAGACGGTGTTTCGTTTGACCTTTCCCGATGGAATCGGGCGTTCCGGTCGGTATTGATGATCAAATTTTACATCACAATAGTCGTTAAGATACATGCCACCGACATAAATCAGGCTGAGGCCAGCTATTAGGATAAGCAGATCTTGATAGCTTCCGCCACCCCCCAAGATCCAGGCGCACAAAGCATTTGCCCAAACAGTAGTTAGGTTCGAAACACGTCCGAGGATAAGCCAGGATCGAAAATCAGACATAGGTTAATAGAGCATTGCGACTGTTTACAGTCCTACTGGAGAGGGCAATACCGAACCTCTAGCTTCTTAAGCCTCGCGACCCGAGTTCCTTGAATGTCCAGTCGTATTCTTTTACCAGCTGTTCAACTACATCGGTCTTGCCCAGTTCATCTGGCAGGACCTCCCAGGTGTAGGTCTCCATTTCGAAGTGCCGGCAAGTTTCCGGATGGTTCTTCAGAAAATCCAGTGTTCCCTGTATGTGATCGCTCGTGGAATCCAACGGGGTCGTAGGTTGTGCGTGTAATGGTATGTGAAAGTGAATACGCCATTCGCCAGCGTTGTCATCACCCATCACTCGTGCGTCCAATGCCAGGTCCAGGTCCTCATAACGTTTGAGTGGTTCACCCTCCGTCTTGGCTATGACCTGATGCAGATATACTTCTTCGCAATAGCTCCCCAAAGTTTGCAGGGTTTCGTCGGAGAAGTCGGCCACCTTCAATGCGGAGCTGAGGTGAATCTTGCTGATTCGTATACGGTTTTCGATGAGTCGACTCAGTGACTCTTCGGCAGATTCGTATTCCACGGCCAGGTGACAGGTGTCGTAGTTGATGCCCAGCCGCCTTAGAATTAAGTCCTCTTGGTCTGGAGCGTAGGCCAGGAAGCGCTCGAAAAAGGCAACCGATTCTTCACTGGTTTCAAAGTAACCCAGTGGTTCAGGTTCAAGGCCCAGGTGAAGGTCGTGGCCAGTGGATTCACTCAGTGCTTCTATGTGCTGAGCATTGGCTAGGAGGTTATCAAAGATAGCTATCTTTTCCTCCTCCTTGGAAATGAAGCGCTTGAAGGATCCGGGTAGGGTGCTCACGCTGCCTTCCATGCCCGCGGGAGCAATTTTGCTAATCAGGCCAAACAGCAGGTTGGTGTAATCGAGTCGATCCTGGGTCGTCCAATCGGGACGGTAAACCTGATCTTTTACTCGAGTGCCATGAAAGTCACCATAAGGAAATCCATTGATGGTGAAGACGTAGCAATTGTTTTTATCCAGCCATTTCTGAAATTCAAGTAGGGTTGCTGGATCACTGAGTTCATTGGCAGCCGAGGCGCCAAGTCTGAGTCCGATCGCGTATTCGGAATCCGGCGACACACGATCTCGGACGGACAACGTATAGCGTTCGAGCGTGTCATGAGTTTCAGTCCATGAGCTGCCTCTATGGATGTTGGTGCAATAGGCCAGGTGACTATTATTTGCGAAACGCATATCTAATGAAATGTAGGAGAGGAGGTTGCTCCCGATTTTTTAGGTTCAAGGAGTTTCGATTCGGGAGCAAGCTCCTCTCCTACAAATCCGTTTATCACCTCAGGACAAGCCGTTTCCGTGTCGTATAAGTCAACCACGCACCGTGAACTTTTCACACTGGCTGAGGAACTTCACGGGATTTTGGAAGAATACCTTGTCTAGCGTATCGTCATCATATCCACGGCGGCGCATTTCCTGAGCCGCATAGGGAACAGCGAGGGGCACACTTACGCCCCAGTCACAGGCCGAGTTCATCCATAGGCGATCAGCGCCATAGGCTTCTAAAATATCGATGGCCCTCGGAGAGGTGCATTTGGACTCTGGATAAAGTGTGAGTCCTCCCCACATGCCGGCATCTATCACGTACTTCACCGTGTGTTCTTCCACGTGGTCTATCAGCACGCGGCCTGGATCGATGCGCGAATCATTTTTGATGAGATCTACGATAAGCTTGGTGCCCTTGTGCTTGTCCTCCAAATGCGGAGTGTGAACCAGAATCAACTGGTTGTTTTCGGCAGCCAGATTAACGTGTTCTTCTAAAATGGTGTGCTCGTTCCGGCTATTCTTATTTAAACCGATTTCTCCAATGCCGAGAACGTTTTCGCGGCCCAGAAATTCGGGAATCATAGCGATCACTTCACGAGCAAGCACCAGATCCTCGGCTTCCTTGGGATTAATGCAGAGCCAAGAAAAGTGAGGCAGGCCGAATTTGGCGGCGCGTTTGGGTTCGTAATCGGTGAGCTGACAAAAGTAGTCGTAGAAACCATTGACTGAGCTTCGATCGAATCCAGCCCAGAAGGCTGGCTCGCAGACTGCTTTGCATCCGGCCACAACCATGGCCTGGTAGTCATCTGTGGTCCGGCTCACCATGTGAGCATGAGGTTCTATATATCTCATTGTGGTTTTTCAGGCCATGCGCCGCAGGCGGCCTTGGTAGTAGCTGCAGGGATTGGTTCTTCGGTGGGATCGCTTAGAGAGAGCAGTACGCTCTCAGCTCGCTTTTCCGAGTGAAGTTCTTTCAGGGCGTCTAAAAAGGCCTGATATCGAAAGTCGTCGGTTAAGCCATCGCGTTCGACACGATCCATGAATGCCGCGATATCGATAAGTTTAGCTCGAGACTCCATAAAATAGAGCTCAACCGAATTCTGTTTTTCCTTGGGAGTTAACATGGGGAATACTGATAGGGTTTTCAGTGTGGAGGCCTTGAAAGCGGATGCGAGCCAAAATCCATATCCAATTGCGGAAACCAATGGAGACCTTTGATCTGGAGGCGATGGCCTCTAATCAGAATTCCCCACGGTACGCGTGGCGGTGACGATGCCTGCGCAAAATAGGCCCCAGATGATTCCGGCGGCGATCTTTCGGATGTTCGACCAGTCTTCTGGCAGGAAAATGAAGGCAAGCCCGGTCCAAAGAAAGACGCAAAATATGAAGATGCCGGTGATCCAGGGATGAGCTTTAAGTCCATCCGTCCAACTTGGTGGATTTTCTTCCTTTTGTTCTATCATACCCGTGAGTGTGTTCAATTCGCAGATCATTTCAATCGACCTGGTCACCTATCTGCAAACCACCTATCAGGTAAGGGAGCCTCCGTCTGCCTATGACATGAGCTACCCTGGATTTTGACTAATTGAATATTAGTTTTCGACTGGGGCGTCCGTTAGTGCCCCCTCGGCGGACTCCCGCTCCAGTCGCTTGTCGAATATGAAGGGTCCGAATGGAACCAAGGATGCTAAGAAGGCGATGACTGACTTCTTAAGAGGCCAATCGTATTCCATAGCGGCCATTATGAGGAATATAACGTAGGCGATGAAGAGAACTCCGTGGGCCATTCCGATAACCTTCACGGGGTAAGGATTTCCCAAGCCATATTTGATTGGCATTGCGATCCCGAGTAGTAGCAGAAAGGACACCCCTTCCCAGAATGCGGTTTTTCGAAATCGGTTTAGTGCCTTGTTATTGTCAGACATGGTGGAAAGTGGTGCGGAGTTGTAGGTGCATTAATGAGTCGGGGGGCTTCTACTTCAAGGTTTTCTTGAACCAGTCGACAGTCAGGGCGACGACTTCATCACCTTGACTGTTTGCTGGATCGAGTACGTTGAAAATGTGATCGGCCCCACCAAGTACATGGTAAGCTCTTGGTTTGCCCGAAAGAGCCTTTACCCACTCTGGTTCATAGAGGGGGAGAAAGTCTTCGGAGCCGCGAATCCCCAGGAAGGCCCCTTTGTAATTGGGTAAGTAATCTTCCCATTCAAAACCCAGCCAGCTGATATAGTTCTCTCGTGTATAGGTGATGGTGGTCCAGGTTTCCATTTCGGCTCGACCCTCTGAAAGAACTTTCTTGAGGGTCTCGTTTCTAGTTTTGTCCCGGGCGGCTCCCAATTGGTCGCGCGAGTTACTGCCACCGCTGGACCAGACGACCACCGATTGTGCCCAGTCTGGGTGTTCGCCGATCAAGAGTATAGTGGTGCTTCCGCCAAGACTCCATCCGGTGACGCCTATCTTCGCATATGGATAAGCCTTTTTTAGGTAATGGAAAGCGTTGGTTGCGTCTTCAACACGCGACTCTCGAGTGGCGGTAATGATATTGTTGTTCCTCTCACCTTCACCACGAAAATTGATGCGCAGGCTGGCGATGCCTTCTTTGGCCAATGCGTGGGCCAGTTGCTCCTGCAAGTTTCCCACACCATCCATGTGGTCGTTGAATCCATGAAAAATCAGAACTGCAGCTTCTGCCGATTTATTGGACGGCATGACTAATTTACCTGGGACTTCTTTGGTCACTTGGACATTTTTCTCTTCAAAAGCCTGAGCCTGTGCGATTGGAAGAATCAGAAGTATGAGTAGGGCTAGTTTCTTATGCATGGGACCTTATCTAATTTCTTTTTGAGAAAATCGATACACTCTGGGCTGGGCAATCATGAATCAATCGTCCTAGGCTGCGGTATGAAATTCTTCATTACCCTAAGTCTCATTATCGCCCTTGCACCACTACTCAGTGCCAAACCGGTTTCTTTGTTTAACGGAAAGAACTTCAAAGGTTGGGAAGGTCCCATGGAGTCGTTCCGCATCGAAGAGGGAGCAATTGTAGGAGGTAACCTGCAAACACCCATTCCTAAGAACCAGTTTCTCAGCACTAAAAAGAGCTATGGTGACTTTGAACTGCGGCTGAAATTCAAGCTAGTCGGAGAGAAAGCCAATGCCGGTGTTCAGTTTCGTACCGAACGAATCCCCAATCACCATGAAGTGATCGGATACCAGGCTGACATGGGTGGTAAGTACTGGGGAGCTCTTTACGATGAGTCCCGCCGGCGCAAGATTCTCACGGGACCGGACATGGACAAGTTGTCCGAACACATCAACTTCGATGGGTGGAATACCTATGTCATTCGTTGCGAAGGTCGCCACGTTCAGCTTTGGCTCAATGGTATCAAGACGGTTGATTGGAATGAGCCTGATAACGAAATCTCAGCCGAAGGAATCATTGCCGTTCAGATCCATAGCGGTCCTCCTACTGAAGCCTGGTACAAAGATATCATGATTGAGGAGCTATAGAATTCTGGCCTCTTACTTGATTTCCTTCATTTTCAGATACTTCTTCACCCAATGAAACACGTCTTCATTCTTTTCTCCTTTTTCATCTCATCGCAGCTCTTCGCTTCGAAACCGAACATCATCTTCATTATGGCCGACGATATGGGCTATGGTGACGTCCAGGCACTCAACGAGAATTCAACTATCTCCACACCCCATCTCAATCGCCTGGCGAATGAAGGCATGACGTTCTCCAATGCCCACTCGCCCTCTGCAGTTTGCACGCCTACACGCTATGGAGTCATGACTGGGCGTTACTGCTGGCGCAGCCCACTCACACGAGGGGTGCTCAATGGTTACGGTCGACCCATCATCGAAACGGACCGTCAAACGGTAGCCTCGTTTCTACAAGGAAATGGGTACGAAACCGGCATCGTGGGTAAGTGGCATTTGGGCCTTGGATTTCAAAAGACTGATGGAGAATGGGACTGGACCAAACCGGTTGATTATTCTCCTAACGATGTTGGCTTCGACTACAGCTTGGTTATCACGGCCTCGCTCGATTTTCCTCCGTATGTCTATGTGGAAAATCATGAAATAACGGGTATCCCCAATCGCAACCACCCAGGATCCAAGTTCCCGGTTTTTCTTCGTGCAGGTGAGCTCGGTTCTGATTTCTCACCTGTCGATTGCCTCGACGAATTGACCGAGCGAGCTGCAGAGTACATCCACGAACAGGCAAAAACGGATGACCCATTTTTTCTCTACTTCCCACTCACAGCACCTCACAAACCTGTACTCCCGCATCCCCGCTTTCATGGCATTACCAAGCTCGGCCCTTATGGAGACTTTGTCGTACAGGTCGATTGGACAGTGGGCCAAATTTTAAATGCGGTGGATGAGGCCGGCATCTTTGAAGATACGATTGTGATGTATACCAGTGACAATGGATCCTTTATGTATCGCCAAAGAGATCCGAATGATGCCGATCACGTATCCGATGCGACGATACAGGCCTACTACGAAGGAAATCACACTGCCAACGGAGCGCTGCGTGGAACCAAGGCCGATATCTGGGAAGCCGGCCATCGCGTTCCGTTTTTTGTTCGTTGGCCTGGCAAAGTTAAAGCTGGATCCGAAACCGGACGAACCATTACGCATACGGACTTGTTCGCCACGGTAGCTGATGTGGTTGGTGCGGAACTGCCCGATCCCAAAGAAGCGGCCCAGGATAGTTTTAGCTTTCTTCCACTGATGCTGGGGAACGATAAACAATTCAAGCGGGCTCCGGTGATTCATCATTCTGGAGGAGCCATGTTCGCTATACGCGATGGAGACTGGAAACTGATCCTTGGTAACGGATCAGGTGGCCGTGAGAAACCGAGTGGAAAACGCTTCGAACGGCCCTGGGCATTGTTCAATCTCAAGGATGATCTTGGTGAAACGAACGATCTCGCTTCTAAAAACCCGGACAAGGCAACTCAGCTTGAGTTGGAAGGTTTACAGCTGATTTCGAATAATCGTTCGCGGTAAGGGAATCCACTCCTTGGTCGGGGAAGTTTGGTAAGCCGAGATTACTTCTCCCTGTAGTCTTCGTAGGCCTTAACGAGTTCCAAGAGCTTTGCAGGTTGTGTGGCGGCCAGGTTATTTAACTCTGTGGGATCGTCCTTCAGGTTATAAAGTTCCCAGGCCTCTCCATTAGCTTTGACGATCTTCCAATCGCCTACGCGAACCATTCGAAATAGGTCACCAAAGCCGGAAATGATGATGTCAGGTTCCTCCCTGGATTCTCCTTGGAAAAGAGGTATCAACGATTCTCCATCGAGTATTGGAGTAGGGTTGTCTTCGAATGAGTCCGGGTATTCGGTACCGGCGAGCTCCAGCATTGTAGGATAAATGTCAGTCAGATGGGCGACGTTATGGTTGAGTCCGGGTTCAATGGTGTCAGGCCAATTGGCGATGAAGTGAGTGTGGGCTCCACCTTCGTGGCCGTATTGTTTATAATAACGAAAGGGCGTGTCGCCAACCAGGGCCCACGCGGCGGACAACGTGCGATAGCCTTCGGCCGGACCCGGAGGGATGCTAAAATCGGCATTTGAATCATAGGGACAGGAACCATTGTCGGTGAAGAACATGATGAGTGTATTGTCCCGTTGTTTGAGGTCATCCAGTTTATCAAGAATGCGACCTATGTTTTGGTCCATGCGATCGATCATGGCAGCAAAAACGGCTTGTTCCAAGTCGAGCTCGTCCTGTTCTGCTTCGTCGAGCGTGTCCCAGGGACGGTACTTGTAGATATTGTCCCGGTAGGGTCCGCGAAACTTGTTAATGTTTCCTTCTGGCGGGCTGAGCGTTGCATCTGGGGGAATAACTCCGAGTTCCTTTTGGCGTTGAAATCGTTGTTCGCGAATTTGGTCCCAACCAACCTTATACTTGCCTCGGTATTTGGCGATGTCTTCTGGGCGTGCCTGTAGTGGATAGTGAGCAACGTGGTAGGGTAGATATAAAAGGAACGGTTTCTTTTGGTCGTAAGCTTTATCGATGAAACTCAAAGCGTAGTTAGTCATGACATCGGTTTTGAAGAGCGGCTGTTGACGAACATCCATATCTTCAGGGGCAATGGGAATACCGTTTAGTCTGAACGGATACTCGAACTTTCCGGTTTCAGGCCGAACAAAGAAGGAATTAATCTTCCAGAAAACGAATGAGTCTTCGAAGGCATTAACAGCAAAACAGCGAGCAGGCACCCAAGTCCGAAAGTGCTCCTTCCCGACCATAGCGGTGTAATAGCCGGCGTCCGCCATGAGCGTGGAAAATGGGACTGCGTTTTGGATATTCTTCCCCTCCAAAAAGCGACCCGTGTGGAGTGCACTGCGAGTCGTCTCACACTTGGACATATTGTAGAAATTTGTGAATCGCAGCCCTCCGTAGGCGAGTTTGTCGAGGTTAGGAGTTTGGATTTCAGATCCATAGCTGCCCAAGTCAGCAAAGCCGATGTCGTCGGCTACTATGAGTATTACGTTGGGTTGTTCTGCCCCATGGATACCAGTTGCGGCAATCAAACAATGGGCAATTAGTAATAGTCGATGTCTCAATTTCCTCATATGAAAGTATCTATGTCCTAGTTTTTTACGGACCAAGCTTTGAAGTTACGAATTCGGCCACCAGCCATGCCGGGATTCAACCCAATTTTATTTTTCACAACGGTGAGGTTAGGATGGGTTGCTGTGATTGTCTTGCCAGCGACGTTGGTTCTCGCCTGGTCTCCCATGACTTCCAGTCGCATTTTGTACCATGTGTTTGGTTGAAGGTCTAAATTCAATGGTCCGAAATCGGCATCTGTCAGTGTACCCTTGTCATCATTCTTGCGAAGATGTTGTAAGGTTAATCCTACAGGTCGAAAGACGGAGCTGACATTGGCCGTGGATTGAATGTTGTGTCCCCGGTAGCCATCTTCGTCGATGAAGATGCGAAAGTGTCGGTCTTTTTCTGGAGTCTCCGGTATCTGGAATTCACACTCAATAATAATATCGTGAATAGGGGCAATAAAAGTGAGGACTGGGCCATGGCCATGTTCTGGAACATTTTCCACCGTCAATGAGCCATCCTTCTCTAAGTTCCAAATGCCGAAGCTAACGCGCCGGGACCAACCGTTGCTCAGCTCAACGGTCTCGTGACGTTCCAGGGATCCTTCAAAGGGGTTCGATAGAATCAACTTTCCCTTTTTTGCTGGTGATCCAGCCAGGCTACTCATCGACGAAATCAGCAAACAGGTCAGGATTGTTCTTAGGTTTAAAGAGAAAGGCATAGCTGTTTGTCGCTTTTGTTTCATATTCTGGCAAGCATTCGGTTAATCGATTGCCAATGTTCGAATCTGATTCCTAGGCTTCGAACTCTATTGTTATGAAGATATCCATTATTCGACTTCTTGCCTCTATAGCTCTTTTTTTCACATTGTTGAGTCTCTCAATGGCCAAGCCTGCGGATTTGCCAGCAGGGTATACGCTTCAGTATGAGCAGTCCTTCGACAAAAAGTCGTCTTTCAAGGAATTCATGATCACAGATTCATCTGCTTGGGCCTTGGAAAAAGTGCAAGGCAGCCAGGTGCTCTCGCTCGAAGGGAAGAGCGAGTATGAACCCCCGCACCGCTCACCGTACAATATCGCGCTCATCAAAGGAAAGACTTTCGGAAGTTTTGTCATGGAGGTGGATATTCAGCAAAGTGGGGTCAAGGGAACTCCGATCAAGGAGTACATGAAAGAATATGAAAATGCCGATGAGGCCCCGGGGTATGCGCATCGAGATCATTGTTTTTTCTTCGGATTCCAAGATCCGGCTCACTACATGTACATCCATGTTGCCAAGCATGGTGATAACAATGCTCACAATGTCTTTGTCGTGAATGAATCACCTCGTACACCCATTACTGACTTTCGCACGATCGGAGTCGATTGGGGGATAGAGGAGTGGAAGAAGATCCGCCTGGTTCGGGATGTAGAAAAGGGCACGGTCGCTCTATACTTTGAGGACATGCTGACGCCTATCATGATCGCCGATGACGTGCCATTCGAGGAGGGCTTCATTGGTTTTGGGTCCTTCGATGACATCGGGCATGTGGACAATATCAAGATTTGGGCACCGGATTCGAACACCAGCAAGCAAGTGTTTTTTAAGTAGAGTCTGATCCCGCGACTCCTTCTTTAGATAAAGCTTGTTTGCGCTGATAGGCAGAGACGACTTTTCCGAGAATGCGTTTTATGTTTGGGGTCTTTGGCTTGGTCCAGTCGGGAGTCGAATAGGCGAATTCTGTAGACAGGTTGATGTTTTCCTGAGTGGGGTTGAAAAACCTACAGGACTTGGATAAATTGGACTCCGTGCGGAGCAGGAAATCGCACTGCGAGAGTAAGAGGGCGTCGAGCAACGCATCGAAACCAAGCTGATATTTGGATCGTCGGTTTGCGCTGAGATGGACTGGTTCGTTGCTACTGCTTCTCAGGCTGTTGGTGTAGACTAGTTCGAAGGTTTCTCTGCCATCCAAGTGGTGAATCAAGGGATCTTCATCGGTAGCCACAAATAGACGAAAGGGTATATCCTGAGCGGATATGGCATTGAGGGTTTCATCAATCATACTGTAGCCCACTCGGTTGGCTTCCAATCCATCTTCGACTTTGTCCGTTCCTCGGTAATGAAGGCCGATTGTAAAGTGGTTCCTAAGGTGGGTTTCCTTAAATGCCTGGACTGCGTCGGCCACTGCTTTTTGGAGAACGAATTCGGATAAGATTTGATGAGCCGCATGTCTTTCAAAACGGGCTCCCATTCTGGACATTTGATTGAGGTCCTCCTTTTCATCGACTATATAAACCGATTGTTCAGAGCTGCTATCTAAGTTTGTAATCCAGGTGGAGGGATTGGAGGGTTGAAAATAGTAGGACCACCACGACTCCTCAGGCCGTTCCGGATCTAAGTAAGGTCCATTGTCAAACTGAAACACAACCCGTTGATTGTTCTTCCGGGCGAGGTGGATGCCTCCCACTGCCTGAAAAAAATTGGAAAAGAAACCGCAGTCTCTGGACTTTACGACCAGAAGTTCGTGACCTCTGAATTGGCGCTCGAGTTTTTTGAGTTTAAGACTGTCGGAGACTTTAAACTTCCAGTCTCGCAATGCGCAGTAAAGCCTCCTGGTAATGGGGCGTGCCTTGAGGGTATTTTGAAGCCAATGGATAGGCATAGTTTCCTTCAACGGTTAATCGTGTTCAAATTCATAGGAGAATTGTTCAATATCCACTCGGTTGCGATCTGCTACGATCTGTTGCGTCTCTTCGTTGTAGAAACTAGAGTAGGGCGCCCTGTCTCGTTTTCTAATGACTGGGAGCATCGACTTTGGAAGGCCGAGTTTTCCACAAATGATTTCATAGTCAGATTGAAGTTGCTCAAAGCGTCCGACGAAATCGATGTTGAGTTTATCATCTATGGTCAGCCAATGGTAGCAAGGTTGGCTATGAAACCGTAAATTGGGATCTTCAGAAATGGTTTCTGGGTTAGAATATAGATGTCGGATGAAGTCTGAATATTAATTCATCTCTTTGCTAAAAGCATTTGCAAGGCTGATTGCGATGCGTCTTGAAGCCCCAGTTTTATCTCTTGGACGACTTAATCTTTACCTGTTTCTTTGAAGAATGAGATGTCATCAATCCAAGCCTCGTAATCGGTAGTGGTGTTGAATCCAAAGTGGATGCCTTTGATTCTGCTTGGATCTGACGCCAAGGTTTGCTTGCCGTTACTTAATCGAAAATCGCTAAATGGAATTCGAACTTGAGCCCATTCTCCAGATGCGGAGACGAGGTGTACAAAATGACCGGTTGGTGAGTTGAGGCGAATTCCGCCATCATCGATAGAGGTCGTTTTCGGAGTGCCAATTGAGACGGTGAGTTGTTTTAAGCCTTTGGCTTTGATCCAAAACTCTATGCCTGAGAAAACCGAGGCGTCATAGTAGCCATACTTGCGGGGAGTTGTTTTGTAGACAAGATTGGCGCTGACGCCTGCTCCTGTCTTTTGCCAGCCGCCACCTTTGACATAGAGAACGCTTCCTTGGCGTGAACCTTCCTTTTCCTGGTCGATGGTGAGATACTGGATGCCATCGGTCATGTCGTCGAATTGAGCCCAGCTCCAATTGCGACCGTCGGCTTTGATTCCGTTGAGGTCGCCGTCTTCCAGATCGTCGATCATCGGGTTGGAGCCAGTCGCTTTGATTGCGAACTGCTTAGCCTGCGCGCGTTCATCGTATGCTACTTCAGGAAACAGCTCTGTCACCGAGGTAGGCTTTTTTGAGCAAGCGAACCCTAGTAGGGTGAACCCCAAAACCAGACTCAGGGAGAGTCGTTGCAAGTGGTTCTGAATGGTTCTGCGCATCTTATTCGTTA
Organism: Opitutia bacterium ISCC 52; assembly: GCA_014529675.2. Lineage (NCBI taxonomy): Bacteria > Pseudomonadati > Verrucomicrobiota > Opitutia > Opitutia bacterium ISCC 52. The sequence continues at coordinate 4,046,173 of CP076040.1, read as the reverse complement.
GAAGTGGGTGCCTGCCAGAGTTCGAACGATTTCCAGCTGGATCGATAAACCATCCGAATCTCCCGTAAGGATAGTCCTCCGTTTTCTCTTCCGCTTGTGCACCGCCTTCGACTACTTGTTTAAGCGCCTCATCCAGATCGTCGACCATGATGTTGATCATAAAGGTCTGATCGGGAATACCAAAGTACTCACTGTCTTTCGCAAAGGGAGACCAGAGCGTAAATCCTCCCTCCGGAATGCCTGAAGGAGGGAAGGGTACATAGTCGCCGTCGCTTCCAGGAAAGGATAACCACTTGCGATACCAGGCTGCCAATCCTGCCGGGTCTTCTGTTTTGAAAAATATGCCGCCGATACCGAGTGCTTTTGCCATGAGTCGCTATGATTGGGTATTTTATTTCAAAGGGATATCGGAGTCTTCCTTTCTGGCCTGATATACATCCGAAAGATCCGCATAGGTTTTCTTCAAGCCTTCGATGCGTTGGTTGAAGCCATCTTGTTGCGTTTCTCCGAAATCAGCAATCAGGTTCGCGATGCGGTAGGCCGTCCAGTAATCGTTTTGGCGAGCGTAGCCACCTGGATCTAGACGGAAGACTTCTTTGAGAATTCGTAGATCATGACCGATGTGGAAATCATCCCGTGAATCCTCGTGACTGAAGAGGTAGTAGAAATTGTCATAGCCTCCCCAAGTGATGGCCGACAGGCACAGCGTGCAGGGCTCATGAGTAGCAAAGAAAATACAATCTTTCGGATCCGGGCGCTCTTCTTTCGGCATTTGATAGAGCAGCTCCATCGTGTGGATCTCTCCATGATAGAGCGGATTGGCAGTCTCGTTGTTGGTGCCAGCCAGAACAAGCGAGAGATCTTTCTTCAGCAATATGGCGCCACCAAAGATCTTGTTTCCTTTGGATACTCCGTCCCGGGTCAGAGGCACAATGTCGTTCTCAATGACAGACAGGAGTCGCTCGACGATTTGTTGGTTAGAAAATTGCATAGAGTTGAGATGAGAGAAGTAGGCTGGGGGAGGATGGACCAACGAGCAAGCCGGTTTGCAGTTGCTATTGTTCATTCTATGCAGGCTTACTGAGAGGCACCCTATGAATTATAAAACGCTCCTTCTACTTTGTGCGACATGGCTCGGCTTGGCCGCTGCGGTTCAGTCGCAACCACTCAATATCGTGTACATCATGTCGGATGATCATGCGACCAATGCCATCAGTGCTTATGGGAGTCATCTGACCTCTGTTTTTAAAACACCCCATATTGATCGATTGGCAAAAGAGGGAATGCGGATGGATCGCACCTACTGTGTCAATGCGATCTGCACGCCCAGCCGCGCAAGCATTCTAACTGGTCAATACGGTCACATCAATGGAGTCAAAACACTTGCTGATCCTATTCCTCCCGATGCGGTCAATGTGGCCGAGCTCTTACAAAACGGAGGTTATGAAACTGCACTGATTGGCAAGTGGCATTTAAAGACGGAACCCTTTGGATTTGATTATTGGAAGGTGGGCCTAGGTCAGGGGAAGTATCATGACCCTACTTTTATCGAAATCGGAACTCCATACCAAACCAGGGGAAGCGGCAAAAAAGTCCATGGCTACTACACCGACCTAGTCACTGATTATGCAATGGAGTGGTTGGACGAGCGGCCAGCGAACAAACCCTTTGCGCTCTTTCTGCATCACAAAGCTCCTCATGGAAAGTGGGAGCCAGCCAAGCGGCATTTGAGATTTCTGGAAGACGTCGAAATTCCGGAACCCGATAGCCTGTGGGAAGACTATAGTCACCGTTCCGAGGCGAGCCGTAACTACGGGACATCCATTTCGCATCGCCTGGCTGATCGCCGAAACATGATCGACGATGTCAGCTCCGATCGTTGGCCAACCACGCAGATCGACATGACAGGCTTGTCGGAGAAGGAGCAAACGAAGGCTGCTTACCAAAAGTACCTCAAGGACTACCTGCGTTGTGTGAAGGCAGTGGATGAGAATGTGGGGCGGGTGCTCGATTATTTGGACGAGCAGGGACTCACCGAAAACACTCTGGTCGTTTATACTTCCGACCAAGGCATGTTCTTGGGGGAGCATGATTACTTTGATAAGCGATGGATTTTCGAGGAGGCTTTTCGGATGCCGTTCATCGCTCGACTTCCTGGTCGCATTCAAGCAGGAAGTTCCACAGACGTACTGTGTGCCAATATCGATTTCGCTCCCACTTTGCTTGAGTTTGTCGGGCTACCCATTCCCAACGCAATGCAGGGTGAAAGCTTCTTCAAAATCCTTGAGACAGGTAAGGCTCCTGCGGGTTGGCGTGAGTCGGTTTATTACCGCTATTGGATGCACTTGAGGGGCCACCATATTCCCGGCCACTTCGGAGTCCGCACCGATCGTTTCAAATTGATCTTTTATTACGGACTTGGGCTTGGAGCAACCGGTGCGGACCATGAGCAAACACCGGCCGGCTGGGAGCTTTATGACTTAAAGAACGATCCCGAGGAAGTGAACAACGTCTATGGGCAGTCCAGATATCAATCCGTCACAAAAGAGCTGAAACACGAGCTCAAGCGGCTCAAAGAACAATACGCTGACAGCGACGAACCATTTCCCGATCTCCAAAAAGTCATCGCCGAGTCCTGGAATTGAATCAGTCTACTTTTAGTTGCACATCGCTTGTTCTGAGATGAAGAGAGAGCTCCTCGATATCGATCTTTCTTGGCATTCCCAGAATAGCTAATGTCTCTAGATTCTTTCCAATAAGGTGAAGTTTTAAGAACTTCGCGTTCGAATCGGGAATGTGGATGCGACAGGAATCAAGTGATGTATACCGCCAGGTTTTTTCTTCCCCCTCTTTAAGCTTTTGAATCTCGTACATCCCGATCGAAATTTGCGAAGCTGATGTAAATAGTCGAAAGCTGCTTTTCAAAGGTCTTCAACTCGTCAATTGTTTTCGGTGACTTCAGGCCAACGAAAAGAAAGCCAAATCCACCTACTAGACCTCCGAGGAATAGTGAGACTAGCTTGAGGTTTTTTTAATGCTTCCATGCTATATTATCAAGGAGTGAGGGGGATCAACAGATTAAAAGCTTATGGAGCACACATCATAAGAATCAGAAAGCTTGCGGCGAAAGGAACTGCATGCACCAACATGCTTGGCATTTGCCTAATCGTGTTTTTGTCGGGGATAAAAAAGTAAGGATCTAGTTTCATCAGCAGGCGGATGCATGAATCGAATAGTTTATAGATGGGCATCATCTTAAATCCTACCCATATCGATGTCCAAAAGGTCATTACCCCGACAAGTTCGATGAGTGTTACAAATTCAACGGCTACCCAGACTTCAGGGCCGGCTATAATAAACATCAGAGTGATGGTAACCGTTTTCAGTAGCTTTTCTGGGGCCCATTTACTGATTCGCTTGTCTGTCATGACTACAGAAGCATCTATGATGATCGCTTGTTAGTCGAGTCTACATCGATTCCAGCAGCTTCTCAGTGAGGTCGGTAAAGCGTTTGGCGGGGTCTGCGTTTTTGACGGCCATGAAGTAGGCGACGGGGTCGCCGACGATAAAGATCTTTTGTTTGCCGCGAGTAAGGGCGGTGTAGAGGAGGTTGCGTTGGAGCATCATGAAATGCCCTTTAACCAAGGGTATGATGACGATGGGGTATTCGGAGCCTTGGGATTTGTGGACGCTGATGGCGTAGGCGAGGCTGACGTCGAGTAGGTCGGAACGGGTCATCTCTACTTGGTCGGAATCGAATTGCACCTGAAGGGTGGAGTTCTCGTAGTCGATGCTTTCGATGGTGCCGATGTCGCCGTTGTAAATGTTGAGGTCGTAATTGTTGCGGTTCTGGATAATCTTGTCACCGATACAGTATTTGTAGGCGCCGAAAGTGAAACCGTTCTTGTGAGTGTTGAGTGTCTTCTGGAGACTTGTATTTAAATTGCTGATACCTGCGACACCTCGATGCATGGGCGCTAGCACTTGGGTGTCGCGAAGCGGGTTTCTTCGCAGTTTGTTTGGAATGAATTGTTTGCAGAGGTATTCGATGGCTTTCAGGCAGTCGTCAGCTTCGGGTGCCTTGATAAATTGCAGATCGTACTGCACCCCTAGCTCGGCCGTGCTATCGAGTAGATAAGGTGTGCCCTTGGATCCGTTCAGCACATTGTAGGCGGTGGTAATGATGGAGCTCTCTTCGTTTTGCCGAAAAATCTTTTGTAGTCGTGTAGTGGGTACCGCATCGGACTCGATCAGATCCTTAAGCACGTTGCCGGCCCCGACGGATGGCAGCTGGTTTACATCCCCTACCAAAATTATGTGGGCCGCTTGAGGGATAGCTCGAAGCAGGGCAGCGGCCAGTCGGACGTCGAGCATGCTCGACTCATCTACGATAACAAAACCAGCCTTAAGTGGATTCGATTCGTTGTGAGCAAAGTTGCCTTTGTGGGGTTCAAACTTGAGCAGCCGGTGAATGGTCTGGGCAAATCCGCCAGTGGCTTGTGACATGCGCTGAGCTGCTCTGCCTGTCGGGGCTGCCAGAATGATGTCTACCTTTTTGGCCCGTATGATTTGGACCAAGGCGCGCAAGATGGTGGTCTTCCCGGTCCCAGGGCCACCTGTGATGATTGAAACTTTTTCATTCAGTCCGGTCCTGATTGCCTGTGTTTGTTCGTCGGCAAAACCGAAACTAGCTTTGTCTTGAGCCCATTCGATAGCGGCATCCACTTTGATGGGTGGTAGACCCGAGTTCGCTTTCAACGAACGACTGATTACCTGAGCGATGGTCGTTTCTGCGCGGTGGGAATTGGGTAGCTGAATACGATGTTCTTCATCGACTGAAATGACTTCTTTGCTTTCTACGAGATGGCTGACCCGTGCCTCAATATTGGCCTCTTCCGTATCGAGTAGTTGGGTGGCGTGTTCTACCCAGAGGCGCCTTGGAACGCAAGTGTGCCCATCGCTTTCCAACTCTTGGAGGCTAAACAGGAGTCCAGCGTCCAGCCGTTTGGGACTGTCGTTGCCGAATCCGAGATTGAGCGCAATCTGGTCAGCCGTCTTAAAGCCGATGCCGTCGATCTCCCGCGCGACTCGATAGGGTTCGTTCTCCAGGACGGTTTTGGCCTCATTGCCGTATTGTTTTACCAGGCGGACACAACGAGCGGCTGTCACTCCGTAGGTTTGTAGAAATAACATGACCTCACGAATGGCGGCCTGTTCTTCCCAGGCGGCCTTGATCGACTTGGCGCGACCGGCACCGATGCCGGCAACCTCTCGTAGGCGAGCGCTTTCCTCTGAAATGATGGTCAGGGTCTCAGCGCCAAAGTGGTCCACGATTTTGTTGGCGTAAACTTTCCCGATACCCGGTACCAGGCCACTGCCTAGATACTTACGTATTCCATGAACGGTGGAGGGGAGGGTAGATTTAACGTGTGTGACCTTAAACTGTGTACCGTATTTCGGATTTACGACCCAGTCACCCGTGACCTCTAAGGTCTCTCCGCACTGAACCCCAGGCATAGCACCGGTGACGGTGATGGTTGCCTTCTTGTCCTCGGGACGCAGGTCGCCGATCAGGAAATGATTCTCCTCATTGGAGAACATGATCCTTTCGAGGACTCCGCGGATGGTTTCGGGCATAAACTAGAAGTTAGGAGGGAGAAGTTAGAATGAGAGTAAGATAAAGAACCTGAGTTAGGCCAGTTCAGGGAGGAGGTCCAAGCCAAAGAGCGTTTTTCCCAGGGCTGGAAGGTCGGGAAAGGCGCCGTCGACCCTGGCTTCTTCCAGTTCTTCGATGCTGTGTGTGCCGGTAGCGACACAATAGGCGGGTATGCCGACGACATGGGCTGCCTGAATATCGAAAGGGCTGTCACCGATAAGGGCCGTGGTGTCCGGATCGGCTCCGAGTTTCTCCAGAACATACTCCGAAAATTCTTTGTTGGGTTTCCGGTAGGGAGTATCGTCCGCGCCAAATACGCCGTCCATGTATTGAGAAATTTGCAGGTGATCGCAGAGTGTGCGGGACAGCCGACCCACTTTATTAGTGAAAACCGCGAGCTGTTTGCCCTGAGCGTGCAGGGTCTGAATGAGGGGTAACGCCCCAGGCATGAGATAGGCATCTTCGCAAAGAATCGTTTCTAAATGAGCCTTCCAGCGGGCGCAGGCTTCCTGGTGCATGTCTCCTGGGACGAAGTTGGCCATGGTTAATTCTACCGAGCCTCCAACGGCCCGCTTTATTTCTTCGCGCGACGGGATGGGTTGGTCGAGTTCGCCGAGCACGTGTTCGTAGCAGCGGGCGAGGCAGGTAAAGTGGTCTAGGAGGGTTCCGTCGAGATCGAATAATAGGCTTTGCATTACAGGTCAGGAGTGTTTGCCTATTGCATCCAATAAATCAACTCAAACGCTTCAATCCCTGGCAAAAGTTAAGTATTTAGTTTTTAAACAAGAGTTCGTTATGAAATTAAATATTGATTTGGGGGAACCTCAGAATGGTAGGGACCACCAAAGCAACTTTAGTCAGGTAAAATCAACATGTGCGAACAACTGTGTTGCAGTCTGAAATCTGCTTGGTCACGTAGGGATCTACGCTCCGTCGCAAGATTGCGAACTGCGCCTTGTTTTTCATCACATCTAGATTTTTTGAAACGATTGAGTTAACTGTTTAGGCAGTGGATCTGCAACTTATCCTTATCCGCTTTCATGTCCAACTATCCGTATGCCAGCCAGGTACAGCTGGAGGAGACTGGTGACACTCTTGTCATTCGTTTGATGGGCGTCTGGGTTCTCGATCGGAAGGCACCCGCCTTTGACGCCTTTGTTAAGCGCGGTGACCTGCGTGATGACATCAACGAGATCCTGCTAGAGACGAAAAACCTGGAGGACTGGGATTCTTCCTTGCTGGTATTTTTGAACCAGGCTCGTGATTGGGCCAATAAACGGTCGGTTGGTTTTAATTGCGACTGCTTGCCCGATGGGTTGGGGCGTTTGATGCTGCAGACCCAGAGTGCTGTGGATTCTCGCACCGAAGCGAAGGATCCGGAAGGGGAGCCCGGCTTTGCGGAGGAAGTGGGTCAAGGCACTATTCAATATTTGGCAGACTGTCGTGCTATTGCCTCTTTTTTGGGAGAGATCGTAATTTCCTTTTTTCGACTGCTTGTCGGACGAGCCCGAATGCGATGGGTGGATTGTTTCCGGGCGATGCAGGATACCGGTCCGATGGCGCTACCCATTGTGGGGTTGATCAGCTTTTTGATTGGAGTGACTTTGGCTTTTCAGGCGGCTGATCTCTTGGAGGAATTTGGGTCTGAATATTATACACCGGCGTTTGTTGGCCTGGCAATGGTGCGAGAGATGGGGCCGATTATGACCGGGATCGTCTTGGCTGGCCGAACAGGCGCGGCGTTCGCTTCCACCATAGGATCCATGAAGGTGGCTGAAGAAATAGATGCCCTTCAAACGATGGGGGTACCACCGGTGGATTATCTGGTGCTTCCTCGAGTGATCGGGTTGTCCGTTATGACGCCCTTGATGGTGATCTACTCCAATGCCTTGGGAATTATAGGTGGGATGCTCGTGACTCTGATTAAGCTAAACATGCCTATTCAGACTTACATTCAGGAAATCTTTTTAAATATCACTGCCACCGATATCGGTTCGGGCTTACTAAAATCCTCAGCGTTTGGCATGATCATCGCATACGCTGGGTGCTTGCGTGGTATGAATTGCGATACCAGTTCAACGGGAGTGGGGCGTGCCACTACTTCAGCCGTGGTAACCTCACTGTTGCTGATTATCATCTTCAACTCCCTATTCGCTGTGATTTACAGCATCTACAAGATTTAGCGGCCATGTCTGATATTCCACATATCGAAGTGAAAGACCTGGTTTGTGCCTATGGTGATTACCTGGTGTTGGAAGATGTCTCCTTCAAAGTAAACCGGGGGGAAATTCTGGTGATCATTGGGCGTTCAGGTTGTGGTAAGAGTACTTTGCTCAAACATATGATTGGCTTGCGCGATCCTGCCGACGGGCAGGTGCTCTACAGCGGCAAGGATTTTGCGGCTAGCTCGGAACGTGAGAAAAAAGTTCTGTTGCGGAAATTTGGCGTGCTTTACCAGGGGGGTGCGTTGTGGAGTTCAATGACCCTGGAGGAGAATGTCTCCTTTCCGCTTGAAGAATACACCAACCTGAAACGTCGACAGATTCGTGAGATCGTCGATATGAAGCTGAGTCAGGTAGGCCTTAAAGGATTCCAGAAGTTTTACCCAGCCGAGCTGAGTGGAGGTATGAGAAAACGGGCAGGCCTGGCTCGAGCTATGGCCTTGGATCCTGAAGTCTTGTTTTTTGACGAGCCATCCTCGGGCCTGGATCCCGTGAGCTCCAAGCGTCTGGATGATCTCATACTGAGCCTTCGTGATATATTTAATACCACGGTGGTTGTAGTGACCCATGAGCTGGACAGTATTTTTGCCATCGCCGACAAAGCGGTGATGCTGAGTCCGCAAAAGAAGACCATCATCGCTCAAGGTAATCCCAAAACTTTACTCGAAGAATCTGACAACCCAGTGGTAACTGAATTTCTCAGTCGTAAGGGCGGCCGCTTTTCCACTTCTAATTTATGACGGATAACATACCAACCAGTTTAATCTTCAGGGAACCAGAGTTGCACTTTGCTGACAGGTCCTATAATCCCTCCCTCCGAATACCATGAGTGCGAAACCGAATGCCACTGTTGTAGGAATCTTTGTACTGGGGGCCTTGGCGTTTACAGTCGTAGGCCTCATCTTTCTTGGACAGGCTGCATTTGGCCGATCCAGTTATAGCTTCGTAACTTATTTTGACGAAACGGTCAGTGGATTGGAGATCGGTGCCGCGGTAAAATTTCGCGGCGTAAAGATCGGCCAGGTGACGGAGCTTAAGATTTTCTTAGGAGAAACGGACGGGGAAGGAGTATCCAGCCGTATTCCCGTCATTTACGAAGTGGAGGCTAAGCGATTTAAGGAAACGTTTGGAGATCTGATTGATTTAACGGATCCGGATGATTTGCGTAGCTACATCGATGATGGACTGCGAGCGCGTCTGGCCACCGCGAGTTTGATCACAGGCTTGATGTATGTGGAGCTGGATATTGTGGACCCCGATCAGTATCGAGCTGAATACTATAGCCAGTTTTCTGATTTGTATGAGATTCCCAATTTCAAGGGAGCCTTGGCCGAGATCTCCGACAACGTCTCTGATTTCATCAAACGTTTCAGTACCGTAGATTTCCAAGGTATATCCTTAAGGCTGATTGAACTCCTGGAAAATGTGAATACCGAGGTTCAAGGCGCCGACCTAGGGAGTTTATCCGAGACCTTGCAGACGACTGCGGTCTCCTTCCAGAAACTGGCGGAGATGCCAGAAATCCCACTGTTGATTCAGGAGTTGGAGGGCACTTTAGCGCAATATAAAGGACTTGCGGGAGAATTGCGTTCGACGATCGAGCCCACGGCCGGCGAATTACAGAATGCGCTTCAGCAATTAACGAAGACCTTGGAGAGTCTTGAGATGACGACAACTTCCCTTCACGTCATGGTGAGGCCTCAGTCCAGCGTGCGCACCAATCTCGACGATGCCCTCGTCAACTTGTCCGAAGCCGCAGAATCCATGAGGAGTTTGATCCACTATCTGGAGCGAAACCCCAGCGCTTTGCTAACTGGGCGGCAATCATCCGTCGACTAATTTGAGCCTACTTATCCATGAAGCTATCCGTCATTTTTATTTCTCAGCTTAGCGGCCTATTGCTACTCTTCAACAGCGGGTGTCTCAGCCTCGGCGAAGGGGACACTCAACCGGCTTTATACTACACCTTGGAACCGGTGGATGTATCTCCTATCCAAAGTGAGCAGTCGGTCGAACCGATCATTGTAGGTTTGGATGGCATTGAAGTTCCAAGCTACCTCGATCGACGTGAGATTGTAGTGAGAACAGGCGATAATGAACTCCGCTACACGGCCAGGCATCTCTGGGCGGAGCGACCTTCTGACAGTCTGCAGCGATTGCTCAGTATGAATATTGAAAGGCAAGCGTCGATGGGGATGGAAGTGCATAGTCTGCCATGGCCAGACCACTCGAATCCGGAGTGGGTCGTTCGTTTGAATATTGAATCCTTCGAGGGGCAGGAGTCTCCCAGTGCCGAATTGCTTTTAGAGGCGACCTGGACGATTCAATCCACTCGTGATGCAACGATTGCCAAGCAAGGACACTACACGGGCAGCCAGCTTGCTTGGAAGAAAGGTGATTACTCCCGCTTGGCTAGAGGCCTCTCCAAAGGCCTTGCTGATCTAGGACGTCTCATCGCCAAAGATTTAGAAGTAGTCGTCGGTCAATGAGTCTGCGATGAATTTTGGTGCAATTTTTCAGTCTGCGGTATTCACTGAAACACATTCAAGTCATGGAAACCTTCTCATCAATTGCTGAGCTTTCAAAACTGAAGGATCAAATCCGAGTTCCCGGCAAAACGCTAGGTCTCGTTTCGACAGGGGGTGCTTTGCATGCAGGACACAGGCGATTGATCGAAACTGCCCGAACTGAGTTGGATACCCTGGTCGTTTGCATCTTTGTAAACCCCAAGGAATTTAGCCTTCACGAGAAATACGAGCGTTATCCGCGACACAAACAGGCCGATCTGGAAGTGTGTAAGGAACTGGGCGTGGATTGGGTTTACTGTCCGCAAACCGAAGAGCTTTTTCCCAATGACTACTCAACCTTCATTGGGGAAGACCAAGTGACCTATGATCTATGTGGGCAATCACGGGCTCATTATTTTCCTGGCGTGCTCACAGTCATCGCCAAGTATTTGAATTTATTTCGGCCCGATGTCATCTTCTTTGGGCAAAAAGATGCCCAGAAGGTAGCTGGTATCCGGCGGATGATCCGAGACCTTCACTTTGAAACTCGAATCGAAGTATACCCTACCGTACGTGAAGAATCAGGTCTGGCCGTTGATGCGCGAAACGAATGGTTTTCTCCTCAACAGGCTATAGATGCCGCAGGTGTCTATGAAGCGTTGGCCGCAGGGAAATCGATGGTAGAAAATGGCATCCACAATCCCGATCGAATATCAGCTGAGGTGATTCATATTCTTAGCCGGCGAAGACGCATTCGCATCATCTATGTCGCCATCGTGCATCGTGATACCATGGCACCTGTGCGAGAAGTCATTCCGGGAGAGACCTTCATTGCAACCGCCGTTTGGGTCGATGAGGTGCGCATGATTGATAATGTTATCCTATAATGCCTGGTCCGATAGCTTTCTCTTATCACTTTTTCCCCCGAGCAGATGGCTGAGCGTTTTGACATCTTGGTTATAGGTAGTGGCATTGCGGGATTGAGCTTTGCATTAAAGTCCGCCGAGTCTGGTCATAAGGTGGCCATCGTCACAAAAAAGCATCAGGCCGAATCGAACACCAACTACGCACAGGGTGGTATTGCAGTCGTGACGTCCGCCACCGACGATTTCGATCTCCATGTGAAGGACACGCTAATCGCGGGAGATGGGCTTTGTGATGAGTCGGTCGTTCGAAGGATCATTGAAGAAGGGCCCAAGTGCGTACAGGAGCTCATTGAAATCGGACTCGAGTTTAGCCGGGAGAATGCGGAGTCCTATTCCCTGGGAAAGGAAGGCGGGCATTCCGAGCGAAGGATTCTTCATGTAGCTGACATGACTGGAAAGGCCATCGAAACGGCTTTGGTCAGCTCGGTAAATTTACATCCGAATATCACCACTTTTGAACATGGGTTTGTGATTGATCTGATTACTGCAAAGAAGCTGCACCAGGTTGCAGAGGATGCGGATATTTCGGAAGATCGAGTTCTCGGAGTGTATGTGCTCGATGTTTTGACAGGTGGCATAAGAACGCTGGCTGCAAATGCCGTGCTTCTGGCATCGGGTGGGGCAGGGCATGTTTACCCCTTTACCACTAACCCCTCCATTGCGACCGGCGATGGAATTGCCATGGCCTATCGCGCCGGCGTGCCGGTTCAGAACATGGAGTTTATCCAATTTCATCCGACGACCCTTTATAGTGAATCTCCTAAACGATTTCTAATCAGCGAAGCGGTTCGGGGAGAAGGTGCGCTTCTTCGAAATCTCGAAGGCGAACGATTCATGGACGAATACGATGAGCGGGCGGAGCTGGCTCCGCGGGATATTGTCGCTCGGGCTATTGACGAGGAAATGAAGAAGAGCGGTTCAACTCACCTGTGGTTGGATATTACGGCAAAGGATGAGGCCTATCTCAAAGAACGGTTTCCTTCCATTTTTAACGCCTGCTTAGATCAGGGGATAAACATATCCAAAGATTGGATACCGGTGGTTCCCGCAGCTCATTATCTATGCGGTGGCGTTGTGACAAATCTGAATGCGGAAACCGGGTTGCCAGGGCTTTATGCCTGTGGTGAGGTAGCCTGTACCGGATTGCATGGGGCGAACCGTCTGGCGAGTAACTCACTCCTGGAAGCGCTGGTTATGGCTCACAATGGAGCTGATGCCGTGAATCAATTCTTGGGAGATACGGAGATGAGCACACCTGATCTGCCGGATTGGATTGATGGCGAAATGAGCGACCCGGACGAACGCGTGGTCATTACGCACAACTGGGACGAACTGCGTAAAGCGATGTGGGATTATGTGGGTATCGTGCGAACCACTAAACGACTGCAGCGTGCCAAGAAGCGTATCGAATTACTCTCCAATGAAATTAACGATTATTATTGGAACTTCAAAGTAGAGCCTCAGCTGCTGGAGCTGCGCAATCTAGCTTTGGTGAGTGATCTGGTTGTCCGCTGTGCTTTGAATCGAAAGGAGAGCCGTGGATTGCACTACACTTTGGATTTTCCTGAGAAGAGTGCTGAGCTCTATAATACCAATACCACTCTTTCCGACTGACTTAGTGCCCTTGATGGTCGTTTCAGATTACAAAAATATATTAAAATATAGGCTAACCAATTCAAAATTTTGTTCGGAATGCAGATGTCCTCTGGATTTCCCCCTTTATCCCATCTTAATAGCTAATGTCTGATTCATCCTCCACTTCCGATCCAATGGTATCTGTTGGATTGCCTCTGTACAATGGGGAAAAGTATCTGAGAGAGTCCCTGGATTCGATTCTCAACCAGACATTCACAGATTTCGAGGTAGTGATATCTGACAATGCGAGTACGGATGCGACCCAATCTATTTGTGAGGAGTATGCCAAAAAGGACTCACGCATTCGCTATATACGGTATGAAGAAAATCGCGGTGGGCCTTGGAATTTTAACAACACCTTCGATTTGTCCCGTGGAAAGTATTTCAATTGGGCGGCCTACGATGACCGCATCCGACCACGCTTCTTAGAGGCTTGCGTTGAAGCATTGGAGGAACGCCCTGACTATGTTTGTTGTTGGCCCAACAACGACGCAATAAAGGGCGATGGGAGTTTATACCATCGGTATGAGGAGCCTGAGATGGAGCATGAATCTGACCGTCCACATCTTCGGTTTCGTGATGCTGTATTTGGAACGCATTCTACATTACAAGTATACGGTGTCATTCGATCGGATGTGCTTCGAAAGACGTGTAAAATGGCGCAGTGGATTTGTTCGGACACGACGCTCGAAGGTCAGTTGGCACTCTATGGAAAGTTCTATTTGCACCCCGAATATTTATTTGAGCGTCGCTACCACGAACAAAGTTCATGGAAAGATTCCGGGCAACAATTTTACGCTTACGACAAGATCTGGCGGCCCGTAGACATCGGAGATAAAATTCGATTTCCCTACTGGAAAATGACCTGGGAGAACGTTCGGAGTATATTTACGATACCCATTCCCTGGTCCGATCGAATGTTCTGTCTCTGGTATTCATTGACAAGGCGCCAGCGCTTAAGTGGTCGCAAGCAATATTGGCTGGATATAAAGAATGCGCTTCGTCTGTTTTTTAAATCTCCCAAGACTGAATCAACCCATGAGAAATGAGTACTTCAAAATGGGAAACACGATGCTCAACTACTGTGGCATTCGAACCGAAGACATGGCTTACACCGTGGACCGGAGTCCGGCCAAAGCTGGAAAGCTTACACCAGGCATGTGCATTCCGGTATTTAGTCCCGACAAAATTGCGGAAACCAAACCCGACTATGTGTTTATTTTACCCTGGAATCTCAAAGAAGAAATTTCCGAGCAGATGAGCCATATCCGGGAATGGGGAGGCAAGTTTGTCGTTCCAATCCCTGAATTGAATATCTTCTGAATTTTGGCTGTCTGTCATAAGACTGGCCTGCATCAATCTCTACGCATTTAGTCCTTTGAATTAACACGATGAAATCAGAGGGAAAAGAGAGGCTAAGGAGCCTACTGTGCGAATTGGGATCCGCCGTTCAGTCATTCGTGATTGAGCAGCGAACAGGTCTCAGCGCTTCCGAGCTGTCATCGGTAAGTTCCGTCTCTGAGTCAGATACCATTTATGCCATCGATCGTTTCAGCGAAGAAGCTTTGCTTCATTGGATTGAAGAGCATTGGCCAGCAGATAGTCCCGTAGAGGTTGTGGCCGAGGGCTTGGAAGATCACGCCCCAGTCATTTTTCCAAAAGGTACTCAACTATCTGATACGCTGTATAAAGTAATCATCGACCCTATCGATGGTACGCGTGAGCTGATGTACGATAAAAGATCGGCCTGGGTGATTGCTGGGCTGGCTCCACAGAAGTTTGATGATAATCAGTTATCAGATATTGAAGTGGCCATGTTGACCGAGCTTCCAACAACGAAGCAATCATACGCTGATCAAGTGAGTGGATTCCTTGGTTGTGGACGAGAAGGGATTGTAGCGGTTCGGCAGAATTTAGAATCGGGTGCGAATCAAGCAGTTCAGATCCGGCCTTCTGCAGCCGATACTGTCAGTCACGGATTCGCAGCCCTCGTTAAGTTTTTTCCTGAAGGAAAGGAATTAACCGCACAGATCGAGAGGGAGCTTTGGCAAGCATTGGATCATTATGGTAAGGATGCGTCTCCGGTAATTTTTGATGATCAGTACATTAGTACGGGTGGGCAGATGTATGAGATGCTCGTGGGGCATTACCGTTTTTTTGGTGATATCCGTCCCGCTGTGCTGGGATCCTTAGGCTTGGGGCATTCTCTGACCTGTCATCCTTACGATGCAGCTGCCGGCTTGTTGCTTACGGAAGCTGGATGCATTTACGAAGATCCGCTTGGCGGGGAAGTGCAGGGACCTTTGGATACGGTCACGCCCATCGCTTGGGTTGCCTACGCGAATGAGAAATTGGCGGGGAACTTAAGACCGGCCTTTAAGCAGATATATTTAGAGCACTTCGGAAAATAAAAGGCCCCCGAATGATCGGAGGCCTTTGCATAAATATGTGAATCCGGATTACTGGAGCTCTTCGCCAGTCACTGCGTTGACGAGCCGGAAGTTCTCCATGTGGTAAGATACATCCGCTCTGAATGAAAGCTTCACGTCATAGAGCCTTTCGATATCTACGAGGAGTGATTCATCTTCACTGCGGAGGCGTTCCAAAACGGTTGGATTGAGCATGACTCGAATCGTCAGGCCATCATCAGCTTGTCCGTTTGCCTGAAGCTTTGGCTTCAAGCGTCTTAGAATAGATGTGATCTGACGTTGGATTTCGACACTGATCGTTCGAGGCGATTTTACGATACCACGGCCGTTACAGTATGGGCAGCCGGTATAGAGTCCTGTGCCGATACTCACTTCCTGGCGCTGCCTGGTCATCTGCATGATGCCGAGCTGGGAAATCGGAAGGATATGGTTTTTCGCCTTATCATCTTCCATCTCGCGTCGCATGCGATTGTAGACCGCCTGTCGATCGCGACGGTTCTTCATATCGATGAAATCGATGATGATCAGTCCGCCAATATTTCTCAGGCGAATTTGCCGTGCGACCTCAGAAGCGGACTCAAGATTTACCTGTAATATGTAGTTCTTGTCCTTGCCGTCCTTATTTCTGTGAGAACCGGTATTCACGTCGACCGCGACCAAGGCTTCCGTTTCTTCGATAACGATTTCTCCACCCGAAGGGAGTGGAACACGCCGCTGAAATGTCTGTTCAATCTGGCGCTCGATGTTGAAGCGCTCGTAAATGGGGATCGAATCTTTGAATTGATGGATCTTGCTCATCGAACGTTTCGAGATCTGCGCGATCGCGGTTCGCATTCGCTCCCAGTCTTTGGGATTATCGATTATCACTCGATCTACTTCTTCGGTGAGAAAATCGCGACAGGTGCGTTCAACCAGATCCGGTTCGCGGTAGAGGCAGGCGGTTCCCTTTTCGGTATTGATCTGCGTTTCCATGGTTTCCCACGTTTTGAGTAGGATGTGCAGATCTCGGATGAAGTAGCGTAGCTTTTTCCCTTCACCCGCTGTGCGGATGATGATTCCCATGCCGTCGGGAATGGTGAGTGACTTGATAACTTTGCGGAGGCGTGCGCGCTCCTTGTTATCCTCGATCTTGCGTGAGATACCGCATTGATCGTTGAAAGGCATCAATACTAGAAAGCGGCCTGGTAGGGCTATGTTGGTAGTCGTTCTGGGACCTTTGGTCCCGATCTGTCCCTTGGTGATCTGAACAACGATATCCGTGCCGATCGGGTAGAGGCTAGGAATGTCTCGTAGATCGATCTTCTTCTTTTTCTTATTCGGCTCCTTGGTATTACGGCGGACAACTTCGATACTATTGTCATTGGCCGCTGGAACAATATCCCAGTAATGGAGAAACGCATTCTTGGGTTGCCCAATATCAACAAAGGCAGCTTTCAGTCCTGGCTCCAAATTCTGGATCTTGCCTTTGAAAACGCCTCCTACAAGGCGATCTTCTCCGACTCGTTCAACTTCGAATCGTTCAATGACTCCATCCTCCAAAACCGCCACTCGGGTTTCAAGTGGTTCGGAATTGATGATGACTTCCCGGTAAACAGGATTTTCCTTTTTAATCGCGTTGATAACCCGCTTGATCAGCGGACGGCCTTTTTTAGCGCGTTTCTTCGCTTGTTTTTTTATTTCACCAGAAGGAAGGGGTTCCGGAGTCTGTTCTTCCGGTGGTTTCCTCAGTTTCTTGTCTAATTTGGCTTCCGAAATGTTCGAACGCTTGTGTGATTTTTTTTCGCTCATGATGTATTATTTGCCTATCGGTGGAGGCTGGGTTCACCCCTGGCTGAGCTGAGCAAAGTTGTTCTTTATGTAATAACGGATCCATTGGGCTAGAAAGCTTTTCGGTGTCGGTAAACAGATTGAACAATGCCTTGCAAAATGCAGCAGCTCAGGAGGAAGGAGCCTCCATAACTTAAGAATGGGAGTGGCAGTCCTGTGATCGGCATCATTCCAATGGTCATTCCGATATTTACTAAGGCATGAATCGCAAAAATAATGGTCACGCCTACGGCGAGAAACATACCAAATCGGTCTCTTGCTTTGCTGGCGATTCGCACGCCATTAAGTAAGAGGATACCTGTGAGGCTGAGAACAGTAAGACTGCCTAAAAACCCTTTCTCCTCCGCGAGAACGGAGAAGATAAAATCATTGTGCGCTACGGAGCGCGGTAAATACCCCAATTTTGCCTGGGTGCCTTCGGTCCATCCTTTGCCTGTGAGACCACCGGAACCTACTGATATCAATGATTGATTCAGGTTCCAGCCACTTCCTTTGGGATCTACTTTTTCCGGCATCAGAAAGGTAAGAATCCGATTCCGTTGGTAATCCCTCAGGTAAGGCAGGTAAGAATGCTCCTCATAAGCACGGTTGTGGTTTGTTGGAGTGTAGTTATTTTCTTCGAGAAAGTTAGCGTAACGGTTCACATCCCAGGTTACAGCTCCGATTACGAAAACACAGCCTAGAAACACGGTTGTGAAAAACCGCATTGAGAGGTTGGAAACGTATAACAGACCAAGTACCATGGGGATAAGAACGAGTGAAGTTCCCAAATCCGGTTGTGCCAGAATGACCACCATTGGGAAGAGGACAACCAAGGCAACTTTTACCAAGGCGGTCAAGGATTCAGTGATCTTGCCGATTTCCGATCGAGCCAAGATACTGGAGACGATGAGCATTACCGAAATTTTCGCTAATTCGGATGGCTGATAATTGAGTAGTCCCAGATCGAGCCATCGCCTTGCTCCATCTATCTTGAGCCCGATCCCGGGGATAAGGACTGCAACGAGTAGAATGAGGGTAAGAATATACAGCCAGTGGCCGTATTTCATGTAGATATCGTAATCGATGAATGAGACGAACAGGTAGACAAACGCTCCTAGGAAAATCCAAATAATCTGTTCGGTCCAATTCGAATAGATGGAGTTGAGTTGTGCACTGTAGATGAAAAATACACCGCTAATGGCTAGAATGAGGATGCAAATGGGGCTAACCCAATCCCAGCGCGCATGATCTTCACGATTCAAACCAGTCGTTTGAGTAGCTCCAGCTCGACGGCTGGGACGTAGAATAGACTGTAGAATATCTGAAATCAAAGGAACAGACGCACGATAAGGTCGGGTGAAGCGGTAACTGGCACGATTCAGCACGATTTATCCTGAATTTAGCCCATTGAGCGAATACGGGTAGAGTTTTACCAGTATCGATCAGATATAGGGAATCCTAAAATCGATGTTTTCAATTGACCTAACCCATTGATGATTCAGGTTTTTAGCCTCTTTGAAATTGAAACTGAAATTGAATTATGGACCCGAACACGCTAACTTTTGGTGTACTGGGTGTGGCGTTGGGAATATTGGCATCATGGATCTTTACTGTTCGATACCGAGCAAAAGTCCGGGCTGAAGCTTCCCGAATCATTGAAATTGCGCACAAAGAAGCGTTGGTTGACCGCAAACAGCAGTTGGCCGAAGCTTACCTGGAAATAAGAAAACAACGACAAGACCTGGAACAGGACATTGAACGTCTGAAGTCTGGGCTTACTGAACGGGAGCATGCACTTGAAGCTCAAGAAGCTTCTTTGAAGCGGGCAGGGGCAGATCTGGAATCCCTGAAAGCATCGCTAAGCAAACGTGAATCTACGTTTGAATCCGAGTCGGATGTGATGAAAGCAGCCGCCTCCGAGTACCGCCAAAAACTGGAGGACTTAAGTAATTTGGACACCGCGGAGCTGCGGGATCAATTGGAGGAGGAAATAAGGCGCGAGTGCGAGCTTGAGCTCCAGGATTTGCGCAAAGAGCTATTATCGGCATCGGAACAAGAGGTGCAACGCGAAGCTAAGCAAATCATTCTGACCACGATGCAACGCATAGCCAGCAAGCCGGATGCAAGTAATTCAGCGTCTACGGTTGAGCTTCCCAATGATGAAATGAAAGGCCGAATTATTGGCAAGGAAGGGCGCAATATAAAAGCTTTCGAGGCTCTTACTGGAGTCACCTTGATGATTGATGAGCTGCCTGGGAGTGTCTTGATCTCTTGTTTTGACCCTGTCCGCCGTGAAGCTGCGCGCGTTGCGCTAGAGATTTTAGTCAAGGATGGGCGAATACATCCCGCGAGTATTGAGGAATCGATCCAGAGTGGGCAAAAAGAGATTGAGAACCTTGTCTACCAATATGGTGAGTCAGCGGTTCAGACATTGAACCTGACTGGCATTCCCGATGATATACTCAGTTTATTGGGTAAGTTGAAATATCGCTATTCGTTTAATCAGAATACACTAGAGCACTCGATTGAGTGTGCATATATTTGCTCTATGCTTGCTTCCGAAATGGGGCTCGACCCTAACCTGGCAAAACGTGCTGGGTTGCTCCACGACATTGGAAAGGCCGTTGAGCATGAGTATGAGGGGAGTCATGCCACCATGGGAGCCAAGATGCTCCGAGATTATGGAGAAAATGAAGCGGTCGCTAACGCCGTTGAAGCGCACCACAAGGAAGTAGATCCTACGAGTTTGTATGCGCCACTCCTCATGATCGCTGATTCTGTATCCGCTACCAGACCGGGTGCCCGAGTAGAATCCCTGGATGCCTACGTGAAACGTTTGGAGCGATTGGAAAGTATTGCTCGGGATATGGATGGTGTGACCGAGGTCTATGCCATTCAAGCGGGGCGCGAAATTCGAGTGATGGTTGAACCTGACAAGGTTGAAGAGCTGGATGCCCAGCGAATTGCCCGAAAGATTCGCAATCGCATTGAGGAAGAACTACAATATCCAAGCACGATCAAAGTTACGGTTATTCGCGAACAGCGGTTTACCGAGACGGCAACCTAGAAGCTGAAAATCTTCAATGAATGATCGGTGGCTTAATAGTTGAATCGTGAAAAGTTCTCTGCCTAGCTAACTCGTTTGTAAATTTATGAGCGACACTGATCGAAAAACTGTCCTGACCGCCGCACAACCGACTGGCATTCTGACCATTGGAAACTACTTGGGTGCTCTCAAGAATTGGGTGTCCCTTTTGGACGACCACGATTGCCTTTTCCCGTTGGTTGATATGCATGCGATTACGGTACCCTATCAGCCCGCTGATCTCCGGAAACGTACACGCTCCTTAGTCGCCCAATATATTGCCTGTGGGTTGGATCCGGAAAAGTGCACGCTCTTCATTCAGTCACATGTGGTTGGTCATACCGAACTCGCGTGGGTACTCGGATGCTTGACTCCCATCGGTGAGTTACAGCGCATGACGCAGTTTAAAGACAAAACGGCCAAAGGGGCTCCCATTAATTCAGGCTTATTTTTTTACCCCGTACTGATGGCGGCGGATATCTTGCTCTACAATGCAGACATTGTGCCTGTAGGTGAAGACCAGAAACAACACCTTGAACTAACGAGGAATGTAGCTGAGCGTTTCAATCATACTTATTCAAAAACGTTCAAGATCCCCGAGCCTAAGATTGGGACTACGGGAGCCCGAGTGCTTTCTCTGCAAGACCCGACCAGGAAAATGTCCAAGTCGGACGATAATCAGGGGGCTTATATCTTGCTCACCGATGAACCTGATGTGATCCGAAAGAAAATTGCCCGCGCGGTGACCGATTCAGGTAGCCAAGTCAAATCGGGACCTGAAAAAGCGGGGGTCACGAATTTGCTTTCTATTATGAGCGGATTCTCTGGTAAATCTATTGAAGAGCATGAAGCCGAGTTTGTCGGGAAAGGATATGGCGATTTTAAAAAGGCTGTTGGCGAAGTGGTTGTAGAAGGACTTCGACCTATCCGGGAAAAGTTTGAAGAAGTAGAAAAGGACAAAGGCTATCTAGATGGTGTTTTAAAAGCTGGCGCTGAGACTGCCCAAAAGAAGGCTTATAAGATTTTATCCAAAGTGCAGCGTAAGGTCGGTTTTGTAGAGCGATTCCGTTAAACTCTATCGTACATGCAATGATCGCTTCCCCTCCAGCTGTCACATCTCAATGGGTCTTGGAAAATGAGACCTGTTTATCCTGTGGGCTCAAATCCAGGAGGATACTGTGAAGCTTGTCCGACAATTGGGCATTCTTTCAGCAGCCTGATTTTGGAGTCGGGAGAGCGTATGCTTCAAACGGTCGTTAATTATGTGCGCTATCTTGAATTGCAAATCGACCTGGGTCAGGATAAAATACCGGACAAGTACCGCGATACGCATTGTCATTTTGAGGTCGTGGACATGGATCGGGTGCTAGGGCGTCTTTATAATCAGTTTCCGGAAAGAAAGAACGACGTTGATCGCTTTATTCAACCTGTTGGTTTGGCACTGGAAGGTGACGATTTGGAATACATGGTCTACCAGCTGGTCGAAAATGCCTTAAAATTTCCCACTCCGCCTCCCGTGTCAGTATCAACACAGTGATAGATTCAGACTCCTATGTGCTGTCTGTGGCTGATCGAGGGCAGGGAATGAGTAATGATCAAATCTCGAAATTAGGTCCTTTCATTCAATTAAATCGAGAAGAGCAGGAGCAGCAGGGTCTTGGATTGGGGTTATCCGTTGTGGACAGTCTATGTCGCTTGTACGGCGGATCCATTTTCATCACTGAACAGCCCGGAGACGGCACTCGTGTGATACTGAAGTTACCCATTTTCAGTGATTAAATGGTCTGAGCCTGTCAGATTGAATATTCAGGAATCTGAGCGGTTTCTTTAATGTGGGTTTAAGTTGCGTGACGGGCGTCGTCACCTACCATGTGCAAATTAATCAATAAATTTATATGAACAACAAAGGACTTTTTTCTATCATAGTGGTAGCCATTGTAGCTATTGTCATCCTGGCATTTGGCTCGCGTTTTTTCAAAACGGTTTCGCCTGGGCACGTATCCGTGGCAACCTTGTTTGGTAAAGTTGTACAGCAGCCTTACGATTCGGGAATACACATTCCGGTTAATCCACTGTATCAGTGGTATGATTTCGATATTCGCTCGGATACCATTACGGAGACCGCTAGTGTGCCTTCTCAGGATCAGTTGCAAACTCAAATGGATGTCAGTGTAAAGTTCCGAGTGAATGCCGCTGAAACTCCAAATACCTTGGCTAGATATGGGGATAAGAATCGGTTAGTAACGGTACAATTGATACCCTCTCTGCGGTCCACGCTGCGGGAGGCCGGTAAGAGTATTGCCCGTGCGGAGGACTTTTTCCTGGAGGAAACGCAGAACCAATTGCAAGTGCAGATTCTAGAGGATCTGAAAAGCGGCTTGGAAGAAAAGGGGCTGCTGATCGATGAAGTGCTCATACGGACTATAACTTTGCCGCCATTTATTATGAAAGCGATTGAGTCCAAAAAGGAGCGAGAGCAAGAGGTGGAGAAGGAAAAAGCTGAGTTGGAGCGTTATAAAACGGAGATGCAGCAAAAAGTTGAAGGAGCAATCGCTGACCGACAGGCTGCTGAGCAGGAAGCTGAAAAAGTTAAAGTTCTGGCTGATGCGCGTGCTTACGAGATCGGAAAGCTCAACGATGCTGTTGCAGGCAATCAAACTTATATCCAATTACAATCTCTGGAAGCACTGAAGAAGATTGCCGAAGACCCTGCGGCTAAAATCTATTTTATGGATGGCCAGAGTCCAAACCCACTGCCCTTGTTGCATATGGGAGAGCAAAAATAGCTGTTAGTGTAATCTATACTTTACTTAGGCGGACTCATTTGAGTCCGTCTTTTCTTATGCCTAACGGCCAGTGCAAGCCGCTCGGTGGGACCAATGGAAAGCAGTCCGGAATGGGATCGATCGACCCGTGGAAATTTATGACCTCTCCCTGGATGCAGCCGAGTCCAATGATCTATCTGGTTCTCGTGGGGATTTGGTAGATAAAGCACTGGCTATTTTTCAAGAGGCTCATCGCCCAGATCCGAACTGGCCACTCGATCACCGAGCAGAAGAACACACTCGACTTGCCAAACAAGCTTGGGAAATCAAACGGAAGCGTGACCGCGAAAAGTGGATTCCGGAAAACGCAGTTACACGCCCGCTCTAGATAAGGTAGGGGCGCATCGCCGAGGCGCCCGTTGTAGCCATGGTTAGCCTGCCCTGCATAGCTTCACGCGAAGCACGGGTGACACCATGGAGAACGCGAAGGTTAAGGTAGTTTGCTTTCTTAACTCCGCCGACCACCTGCCGGACCGTCCCGCGACTTTTAGCAAGGTGGTCCACTGAGTTAAGATGTCATGCTTGACAAATGAGGAATGAGGAAGCGCACATTGGTGCGTGACCGATTGAAGAATGAGTTCCGAGGAGTGAAACGACGACTACCAAACGAAGTGCCACATCTACAAGCGAAGCGCAGAATAACAGATCGGATGAGAATCAGACCGAAACAACACGCGGCATGTTAGCCCGAAGATGGTCGTAAACAACAATCTGGGGGATTCGGTGACTTTTATGACGGTCGCAAGAGAGTTTTTTCATCAAGGCTTACGACCATCTGTCGAACCGCCTTGCTACTCGCTATACAGCTTCAACAGCGCCTGCGTCCCATTGTCTTCTCCGCCTTGAGCAGCTAATTTGTCATAGAGAGACTTGGCCAACTTCAATCCTGGCAACTCCAGGCCCATTTCGTCGGCCGACTCGATGGCGATTCGCATATCCTTGATAAAGTGCTTCACAAAAAACCCGGGAGCGAAATCGCCTTTAAGGGCGCGAGGGGAAAGATTACTCAATGACCAGCTTCCAGCAGCACCCGTTTCAATACTTTTTAGAACATGAAAAGGATCGAGGCCTGATTTCTTGGCATAGGCCATGGCTTCTGTGATTCCCAACATTCCAGCTGCAATAGCGATTTGGTTCACCATCTTCGTGTATTGCCCGGATCCAGCAGGGCCTTGGAGCTGAATATTCTTCCCCATGATTTCAAATGCTGGGAGCGCTCGGTCAAAATCTGCCTGGCTACCACCAACCATAATGGAGAGGCGTGCTTCTTTTGCCCCCAGGTCTCCACCTGATACGGGAGCATCTAGCGAGCCAATGCCTTTTCCTTCAGCGGTCTCAGCAATTTTTTTGGCGAGGGCCGGACTAGAGGTGGTCATATCAATGAACAATGAGCCTGACTTCGCATTGGCAAGAATCCCGTCATCGCCGAGATAAACTTCTTCCACATCCTTCGGAAAACCAACGATAGTGATTATTATATCTGCACCTGCGGAGGCGGCACTTGGAGTATCGCACCAGGTCGCTCCTGCTGCAACGAGCTCGTCTGTTTTAGACTTTGTGCGGTTGTATACATTTAGCGGATACCCGGCGTTGAGAAGGTGTCCAGCCATGCTGCGACCCATGACTCCGGTTCCAATGAAAGCGATGGTTTCTTTGCTCATATTTTTGAAGTGAAATAGGGATTAGAGGAGGGTGAATATCTAAGTTGGCCAATAATACCGATGCCAGCCTATTATTGACTTTGATTAAAATAGGGGGGAAGAAGGCGGGAACAATCGGGCGGCAATTGCCTCCCATAAAGTAACTACCCGCATTATGAAGAATATTTTAGTATTAATTGCTATCTTGGTAAGCCCCATTTTTCTTACCGCCCAGGATGAACAGACCGAGACTGTAGCGAGTCCACTTGAGGCACTTCGCGCAGCAGCCGTCGATCAAGAGGCAGATTTTGATGCGGCATACAATTCGGCGGAAGCTGCAGGTGTAAAAGCTTCTGTGTTGCTGGAAAGTAAAGTGTTAAACCTATTGGGGAGCAGCGATTTGCAGGCTGTCTTAGCTCTCATTCCTGAAATGGAGGCGAGTGCCGATGAGTTTGTTGTTGGCCAAGGAGGCTTCTTCTCCACACGCAATCAAGTCCATGGGTTGATCGAAAATTTGAAGGCACTTAGAGCCAATGAAGCTGGCGATATGGAAGGCTTCGAACGTCATACCAAAGAAGGCTTTTGGAAAAGTCCCGAGGTCAGTAATATGTTCGGTATGGCTCGTTTGGTTCAGGACCATCACGAGAAAACTGCTCAGAAAGAGGCCATGAAAAATCTCCGGATTCCTATGGATTTGGAAATTCTGTCTGTGGATGGTTCTATGACTACCCTGGCAAAGGCTTCCCAAGGTCAGAAGGCTATTTTATTAGATTTTTGGGCTAGTTGGTGTGGTCCTTGTATCCAGCTCATGCCCGAGTTGAAAAAGAAGGCGGATACGCTGCCAGCTCAAGGCGTCTTTGTAGCTGGTATGAATACCGATCGCTCAGACCAATTACGCCATGCGCGTGAAGTGCAGGAGAAACATGGTATGGATATGCCCTGGCTTATCGAACCTGAGTCGAGTCCCTTTTCCAGAGCATTGGCTATTAACTCAATTCCTCGTATGATCCTCCTTACTCCGGATGGACAGGTTTTATACAACGGACATCCAATGGATCCCGAATTGACGAAGACTTTGGCCTCCCTGGGTGTGAATCTTTGAGTAGAGTAATTTCCATTTCGAAAAAAGCCGAAGCAGGTGATTCCGCTTCGGCTTTTTTGTAAGTAACTAAATAGATCTGAGTGGTTCTATCCGCCTTTTATTTAGCGGTACCTTGGATGGCTCTTTTGTCTTTTGGGTTCCAACCTCGGACACTGGAATTGGGCACCTGGCGAAGCTGCTGATAATTAAAAGTGACATGTTCGGTATTTCCACTTTTCTGCACCTCTGCCACGGTGGCGTTTATGAGTGTGATTGTTTCGGACTTTCCTTCATGTGTCCGTTGGATGGTCACATTGCCCATTGAATTGCCACTGCTGAGAGCCTTTGCGAGTAGGGGAGTCGCTTTGTCAATTCCCTTGGTCACCCTGACGGGTTTGTGTTGGCGTTTGCCCGTTGCCATGCCAGAAGCGGCATCCCTGCGACCCGTTGGTCGTCCTGAGGCAGCGTCACGTTTACCAGTGGCAAGGCCCGAGGCTGCATCACGCCTGCCAGTTGCTTGTCCCGAGGCGGCATCCCTCTTCCCCGTGCCCTGACCTGGAGTGGTATCCCGTTTTGCCCTTACGTTTCGGGTAGCGATGTCGCGGTGAACCACTTGGCTAAACGATTCGATGACAATCCAATCTTTATGACCGTCATCTCGCTAGGATATGGATTCGATGTCGATCCAGCCTTTGTGGTCTTTATCCTTGGATTCACCATCGACACCGTCGAATTTGAGGAAGGCAGCACCTTGGGCCCAGAATGGGGTTAGTACAAGAACGAATATACAACGAAGGAAATGTTTGGTTTTCATGGTAGTACGGGTTATCCCAAGCGTATTCTGCGCTGGTGTTGGTAACGGGAAAAGGTTGAGACAGGTAAGTTAAGGCGTCAGTTCCGTTTGAAAGGATTTCAACTACATTATCATACTAAATGATTGAAAGAAAGCAATTTGTGGAACAATTGCCGTTCTCGGACGTCATAATTAGTTATTAACATTCGACCTCCGTCGTTTGAAAAATTGAAGAACCGCAATTCACTAAAACTATGGGTCCTTTCCTACATAAGGTATACCGGTTGATGTCAGAAAAGGGTCTGACTTACTCCGAGGCCTGTAGAGAAGTGGGCCAACACAGTGCAAAACGGAGAAGGGCCAAGAAACGCCAGGGACCTAGAAAATGGATCCCCGCAAAACCCGTCGAAGTAAAGCCAGTGCACATCGAGCCCTTCTACCAACCCGAGCCTCCCAAAGAGCACCACTTGAAACAGACCTTTTTGGATTTTAACTGAAAGAGTTAAGATTCACTTATACATCCTTTATCAATGGATGAGGGATTTAACACTAATCGCTTGATTTCCGGCTAAATCGGAGCATTTTGTAGCAACTTTTTTGTTCTTTGAAGTTCTCAGCCAAGACTTCATTGATCCTTAGGGATTTTTATGGGGGTGTTCTGGATTCGACTTTGAATTGGAGCATGGGGCTGCATGTCGATGATGATAGTTACCATCGGAAAAATATTATCACATACTTATTATAAGTGCCAACGATGAAGCATTACCTATGGCTGCATAAACCAGCCATCGTCTCTACTCTGACACCTGCTAGGGGATAGAGGCGCCGACAGCAGGCATAGTTCTCATGGGGTGTCCAGCCGAGAGCCGTATCATCACCCTGGATACTAGTAGACCGATAGCGGGTTACGCGGCGATCGGCGAGCGAAATTAAATGTGTGACTAAACATGTAGACGTCGTATGTGAAGGCTCAAGGGACGCGGGTTCGACTCCCGCCACCTCCACCAATATAATCAATGACTTACGTAAATAAAACGTAATTCCTGTCAAAATATTGCCTAAGCAACCTAGCTCTTGCAAATGACCTTGGTTCCTTGTCAGTTAAGGGTATGTCTCTGTTTTCTCTTGATGGTAAAGTGGCTCTTGTAACGGGAGCGGGTCGTGGAATTGGTCGCGGAATTGTGGAAGGTCTCGCTGCGCACGGGGCGAAAGTCGTTTGTGCGGCCAGAACGCGGGCGCAATTAGATGAGGCCGTTGCCTCAATCAATGATTCTGGTGGCGAAGCGATTGCTTACGAGATGGACATGAAAGATCTTGATTCGATTCAGGGCGGAGTGGAGGCAACTTTGAAAGCCTACGGTCAGCTCGATATTCTGGTGAACAATGCTGGCATGAACATCCGTGAGCCTTTTACTGAGGTGACTGAAGAGCACTACGATGAGATTGTAGCTGTGAACCAGAAAGGGCTGTATTTTCTGACTCAGCTTGCAGCCAAAGAGATGATTTCTCGTAAGCGAGGAAAGATCATTCATATCGGATCTATCAACACCGGGATCTCTCTTAGTCAGGTTTCTGTTTATACGTCTACCAAGGGTGCCGTTGGTCAACTGGGCAAAGCCCATGCAGTTGAACTCGGTAAACACAATATCCAGGTGAATACTATTTGTCCTGGCTTTATTGAAACACCCCTGACTGCAAAATTATGGTCCGACCCTACGATGCAGGAGTGGGGAAAGAATCGGGTGCCGATGGAGCGCTTGGGATCTCCCGAGGATCTCGTGGGCACTACGGTTTTCCTGGCCTCAGCAGCTTCCAATTATGTGACCGGCCAGAACATTTTTGTTGATGGTGGATTTATGGCAGGAGAGGTCTGGCCCATTCCAGGGTAGGTGAGCGATTTACAGATGATGACCGCACATTTTGCAGTGTAGGGCTTTTCTGTCGTGTCCTTCGTGTCCGCAACCTTCGCATACGCGGGTGTCCATCCTTACGTGATCCAATTCGCGGTGTAGCTCAGAGGTAACGATGCCTGTTAATACTGCAATGATCGCGAAGCCTGTGATCATCATGATAGATACCAAAATCTGGGACAACCTTGGGGATTTTTACTTCTGATTCGATTTGGCTGGACAGAAACCAACACGTGTTAGATTCTGGGTCGCTTCTGCTATGACACGGATTTTGCTAACGACTACATCATTCCAGGATACACCGGGAATCCATCATGAATTGCTTGCACAATCTGACTTTGAGATCGTGCGTGAGCGCGGTCCACTGACCGAGGAGCAAATGTTAGAGCTTGTTGGAGAAGTAGACGGGATGATTTGCGGTGACGATGCGATCACTGCGGCGGTCATCGATAAGGCCCTTCCGCGGCTTAAAATTATATCCAAGTATGGGATCGGATTGGACAAAATTGATGTAGATTACACCGACAAAGTTGGAATCCCGCTTACCTTTTGTCCGGGTGTAAACCACACCACCGTTGCTGAACATACATTTGGACTTCTGCTAGCCATTTTCCGTAACCTTGTTGAGGAAGTAAATCACACCCGTGCAGGCGAGTGGACTCGACTGACCGGAAATGAGATAATGGGCAAAACGATAGGGATTATCGGTCTGGGTCGGATTGGACGAGAAGTGGCGCTTCGAGCCAAAGCGTTTGGTATGCCTGTTATTGCTTATGATATTTACTGGCCCGAATCCTTTGCTGAAGAGCAGGGGATTGAACGCTGCGACAGTATTGCTGATGTTTTTGAGGCGGCCCATGTTCTCTCGCTGCATACCAATCTTACTGAAGAGACACACTCTATGGTTAACGAAGACAGCATTGCTTCGATGCAAGATGGAGTCGTGTTGCTCAATTGTGCTCGGGGTGAGCTCGTTGATTCCGAAGCGATGGCTAATGCATTAAATTCTGGAAAAGTTCGCGGCTATGGAACCGATGTGCTCGAAGTTGAGCCACCCCCGGAAGATCATGTTCTTTTATCGGCCAAAAATTGTATCGTTTCACCTCATATCGGATCCCGCACCCACGAGTCTGTTCAGCGGCAAGCGAGTATGGCTGTAAGAAACCTGCTGCACTTTTTTCAGGGAAACCCTCCCGAAGCTCAGGCAAACAAAGCTCCTTGGCCTGCTGATTGATATTCCGAACTTTCACTTAGAGATGAGCACCGAAGATTTTTATATTGTTCCAACTGCTACTCATAATGAGTTAGTGGAAAAAGCATACCAGCATCGTGGGTTTACGGTTGAAGAATCTGCTGCTGCTGCGCGCTTTTCCTCTTATGCTTCCTGGCATGGTATTCGTACGCACAATGCCCTCAAAGCCCTTCATTTGGATCACCTTTTTGGCTCTGAGGCGGATGGTTGTTTACCTGCTGCCAACATTGAAAAACTACCTTCAAGATTTGCCGCTTCTGAAGTCTGGAATGCGAATCGAAAGTTGGGGCAGGCAACTGCCTATGACGCACTTGATCGCTGTATCGAGCTGGCAGATGAGTATGGCATTGGACAGGTTAGCGTGGATAACGCCTTTCATTACCTGTGGGGTGGAGGCTATGTGATGGATGCTGCAAAGCGGGGTTACATTGCTTATACCAATTGCACCGCCGCGTTGGCGGAAGTCGTGCCCTTCATGGGAAAATTTCCTACTCTTGGAACCAATCCTCACAGTTGGGGATTTCCTACGACGGATTCAGTTGGCTTTCCGATTGTCATCGACTGGGCCACCTCCGTGGTTGCCATGGGGCGAGTGCAGCAGCTCAAGCGCGAAGGAGTTCCATTGCCACCCAATGCAGCGGTGGACAGAGACGGAAATGCTACAACGGATGCGAACGAAGCAGAAGCATTGTTGCCGTTTGGTGCTCACAAGGGGTATGGGCTCAGTTTAATCAACGAATTGGTGGGTGGTTTAATCGGAGGATCACTCCCGACGATTCGAAGTAAAAAATTATCGGATCCAGAGGAGAAAAGAACTCCATGCTTTTACTTTCAGGTCATTCATCTCGACGCGATCAGTGGGGGTGCATTCGCCAAAGGTCGCAACCAATCCGAAAACATCAAAGCTGTCATCGACGACATTCTTGGGCATGGTAATGAGAATTGTTTGTTGCCGGGCCAGATTGAAGCTGGAGCTGCTGCTCGATCGGAGAAGAATAACGGACTTTTATTTTCAACGGCAGAGCTGGATGCCTTTGATGAAATCGCAACTGAGTGTGGTGCCCCAATGTGGGATCGCTCCCAATTTCCAGCATCTAAATAACCTTTAACTGATTATAGAATTATGAGTATCGAAATAAAATCAGCAGAGTCCTGCAAATATGACATCGTATCCCTGGGCGAAATTATGCTTCGTCTTGATCCTGGCGAAGGTAGAATTCGTACTGCCCGTAGCTTTCAAGCCTGGGAAGGTGGCGGAGAATACAATGTCGCCCGTGGTGGTCGGAAATGCTTCGGCCTGCGTGCCGGAGTCGTAACTGCATTTGCAGATAACGAAGTGGGGCATTCGATCGAAGACTTTATTCTTCAAGGAGGTGTTGATACCTCTTGGGTTCAATGGGTCCCCTATGATGGACTCGGTCGCGAAGTTCGCAATGGATTGAATTTCACTGAGCGCGGATTCGGTATTCGTGGAGCCGTAGGTGTCCCAGATCGTGGACTTACTGCAGCCAGTCAAATCAAGCCCGGTGACATTGACTGGGAAAAACTATTTGGTGAAGAAGGTGTTCGTTGGTTCCACACCGGAGGAATTTATGCCGCTCTCTCAGCGACTACACCTGAGGTAGTTATTGAATCGGTTAAAGCAGCCAAGAAGCACGGAACCATTGTTTCTTACGATCTGAATTACCGTCCCTCTCTTTGGAAGAGCATTGGTGGTCACGAAAAAGCGCAGAGTGTGAATCGTGAGATTGCTCAGTATGTGGATGTGATGATTGGCAACGAAGAAGATTTCACTGCTTGTCTCGGCTTCGAAGTAGAAGGCGTGGATGAAAACATTTCCCATATCGAAATCGATAGCTTTAAAAAGATGATCGAGACGGCTGTCTCAGAGTTTCCTAATTTTCAGGCAACGGCTACAACCTTACGGGCTGTAAAAACCGCTACCGTTAATGACTGGGGCGCTATTTGTTGGCACGATGGTGAATTTTATGAGTCGAACTCCTACCCAGCCCTTGAAATCATGGATCGTGTGGGTGGTGGTGACAGTTTTGCTTCCGGGTTGATTTACGGTTTCCTGAGCACTGGAGATCCTGGCAAGGCTGTGAACTACGGCGCTGCGCATGGTGCTCTTGCCATGACGACTCCGGGGGATACCTCTATGGCTACGGTGGCTGAAGTAGAAAAGATTATGGGCGGCGGCGGAGCACGCGTAGTCAGATAATAAATACACACTATGAGTAATTACTTAAATTCTCTTTTTGGATTGGACGGCAAAGTGGCCGTTGTGATTGGCGGAACCGGCGAACTTTGCGGAGCCATGGCTGAAGGACTTGCCCAGGCAGGTGCAGAAGTTGTCCTGGTGGGACGTAGCCAGGAAAAAGCTGACGCACGTTTGGCACTTATTGCTGAAGCGGGTGGCAAAGGCTACTTTGTAGCTGGCGACTTGTCTTCTAAAGCAGGCATCAAAGCCATTCTCGATGCTGTTTTGGAGAAATCCGGGAAGGTTGACATTCTTGTCAACGGAGCTGGAACCAACGCAGCGACACCGTTTTTGGAAGTTCCTGAAGATGAATTCGACTGGATCTTTGATGTGAACATGAAGGCTGTCTTTCTTACCAATCAAGTGTTTGGAGAATACTTGGTCGAGCGAGATGAAGGAGGCAGCGTGATCAATGTTGGGTCCATGTCTGGATTAATTCCGCTTTCGCGTGTTTTCACCTATTCTGCAACCAAGGCTGCGGTTCATAACTTGTCGAAAAACCTAGCTCGTGAGTGGGCACCCAAAAACATTCGAGTTAATACGTTGGTACCTGGGTTCTTCCCGGCCGAACAAAACCGGAAGATCCTTTCTCCGGACCGTGTTGAAGCGATCATGGGACACACTCCGATGAATCGCTTTGGCAATTCCGATGAGTTGGTAGGCGTCACTCTGCTGTTAGCTTCTGACAAGGCTGGTTCTTTCATTACCGGCACTGAGATGGTTGTAGATGGTGGCTATGCCGCCATGACCATTTAAATTCAAAATTCCATATACAATGAGTTTCATAAACGACGACTTTCTTCTTCAAAACGAATCCGCTCGAACACTCTACAACGAGTATGCGAATGATGAGCCCATCTGCGATTATCATTGCCACTTGCCCCCGGAGGACGTGGCCAACAATCGTCGATTTTCGAATCTCTTTGAGATTTGGTTGGAAGGGGATCACTACAAGTGGCGTGCCATGCGTAGCAACGGCGTTTCAGAACCTTACTGTACGGGTGAAGCCGATCCCTATGAAAAGTATCTCGCTTGGTGCCGCACGGTTCCGAACACGCTTCGTAATCCTTTGTATCATTGGAGCCATCTGGAGCTTAAGCGCTACTTCGACATTGATCTGTTGATAAATGAAGATACCGCCAAAGAGATCTGGGATGAAGCGAATGCGAAACTCAAATCAGACGATTTGAGTGCTCACGGAATTCTGAAGAACTTCGACGTTAAAGTGGTCGGAACTACCGATGACCCAACGGATTCGCTTGAACATCATAAAGCGATTGGGGAATTGGGTATTGATACCTCAGTGGTGCCCACCTTCCGTCCGGACAAGGGGCTAAGCGTGGATGACCCCGAAAACTGGAATGCTTGGGTGGATGCATTGGCATCAGTTGCTGGCGGTTCCTTAGATTCCTTGGAAGATTTCCTCGCTGCTTTGAAGTCACGTCATGATTTCTTTGCCGAAATGGGTGGGCGCCTTTCTGACCATGGATTGGAACGTTGTTTTTTTGCTGAAACCACCACGGAAGAAGTGAGCGGTATATATGCAAACGCTCGTGGAGGAAACGCTGCCGCCACTTCCGAGAAAGAAGCCTTTGCTTTTTATGTGATGCGAGAGGTAGGGCGTTGGAATGCAGAGAAAGGATTTACGATGCAATTCCATGTGGGAGCGATGCGTAGTAATAATACTCGTCTTCTCAATCAAGTAGGCCCTGACACGGGTTTTGATTCTACCGGAGATTATTCGCAGGCAACTACTATGAGTCGCTTTCTTGATAGTCTGGATCAGACCAATGAGTGTCCTAAGGTTATCATCTACAATCTCAACAATGCCGATAATTACGTCATGGCATCCATGCTGGGGAATTTTATGGATGGCTCAACGGCTGGGAAGATTCAGCTAGGCTCCGGCTGGTGGCACCTTGACCAGAAGGAAGGTATGGTCGATCAAATGAATGCTCTTTCCGCGATGGGCTTGATTTCTCATTTTGTTGGCATGTTGACTGATTCAAGATCGTTTCTTTCGTATCCGCGCCACGAATACTTTCGTAGGATTTTGTGTAACATTTTTGGCGAAGATATGGAGAACGGGGAAATTCCCAAGGACTTCAACTTAGTCGGACCCATGGTTCGAAATATCTGTTACGGAAACGCTGCCCGTTTCTTTGGATTCGAGTAAGCGTTACATTCTCGGGGGCTTATTTCCATGTCGCCAGAATAATGGCGACCACTAATAAGCTGGAACCTGCCAGGCGGCGGGAAAAGACCGCTTTCCCTAGATGGCGCTCGATGTTGCTGAACCAGTGTCCAATAACCCAAACTAACAAAATGCTCCAGAAAGCCCGCGAACTATATAGCACATTCACACGTGTCGCGTCACCGTAGGTGGTAAGCACGTAAACAAACGCCATCGCTTGACCGGCCTGAAGCACGCCGCCTCCCAACAGCCAATACCAGGTATTCATGTCTATTCCCTGCTCCGAGGGTTTCCATTTGGGAATCAGTAGAAGTGACCAAAGGAAGGTAAATAAAAAGGTTCTGGAGACAGTCTGAGCATAGCCTGCATCAGAACCAAATTTTTGCATAGCCACATCGAAGGCACCGTAACTCAAGGCGCTGACAAGTCCAAGTATGATGGATGGGAGTAAGCGTTTACGTTCGTTATGGGTATTACCGCGCATGAGAAATATTCCCAAAACTGCAAGTAATGCACCGGTCCACACTAAAATGCCAATTTCATCATCGAGAAAAACGATTGCCAGCACTCCGACAAATACGATTTTGGTGCCCAAAATGGGGGTTACCAGGGATACATCTCCTTTTTGGATGGCCAGCACATTCAACAATTGCCCCAGAAAAAATGCGAAGCTCATGAGCAAAGGGATAATCAATGATCGAAGATCCCCCGGAGGGTCAGCGACGAACCAGCAAGGCAGTGACACCAGTGCGAGAAGGCCATTCCATACAACGGTGGTTTTCCAAGGATCTACGCCGGCTATGCTGGAGCGTTTCACGCACAAAGCTGCCAAGGTATATACAAATGAGCTGCCAAGAACTATCCACAGGTAGAATTCCATTGGATTCGGGAGTTTGGCTGTCGAAATCTAAAGTGAAAGCTATTTCAGCTCAGATTGAGAATACTCACTTCTGGTCGGCAGTTGAAACAGAGTCCTTGCAGGTTTCCCACGCCTCGTGTGATATGGATATGACGATCATTCCTACTTAGGATACCTTCTGGGAAACTCGAGTCCCTTACCGGTAAGAAAGGGCGCCATCCAAGTAGAGGAACAACCAACTGGCCGCCGTGGGTATGCCCGCAGCATATAAGGTCGCAATCATAGGACTGGAGTAACTCCTTGGTGTCCGGATTGTGGGAAAGGACGATGCTGGGTCCTGTAGTCAGCTGTAATTCCGTAACCGTAGCAGGGTTAAACTCCCGGGACCAGATGTCTCCTAGTCCCACTAAGTTTAGAGACTGATTTTTAATAGTAATCTGAGATGTTTCGTTTCTTAGCAAACGGATATTGGCCGAATCTAGTAGTCGTTCGAGTTGTGAAAGATTTTCGTAACCGGAAGCTCGGGCTGCCCAGCTCCCTCCGTCGTGATTTCCTGCGCAGGCGAAAGTGGGCACGGTGTCGGTGAGTGTTCGCAGGCAAGCTGCATAGAGTTCCGTATCATCCCAAGTCGTAGTAAAAAAGTCTTCGGTTATCACAGCCAGGTCAGGTTGTTCTCCGAGTCCTAGCTTTATCGCCTTTGAAATGGCCTCAAGGTCTTCTTCTGAAGTGACATGAAAGTCAGACAAATGAAGTAGCCTGAGGGGTTGCTCCAGCTTCCGAATCTTAAGATCCTTTTTAGTGAGCTCTTGCCAGTGCGGCTCGAACCAGCGCATGTAGGAAACTACGAGTACCCCAAGAACGGGTACGCCCAGAACTAATCTCACAAATTGTTTTCGACTCAGTCTCACCCGTCCTTACGAACGACGTAATTGGTCAAAGTTCCGATGGTCTCAATGGTAATATTGATTTCGTCCTTGGGCTGGAGGGTAAAATCGTGATCGGGAACGATCCCTGTGCCGGTCATTAGAAAAGCGCCTTTGGGAAACTCGAGTTCACGAACGAGGTAGTCCCGTAGTTCTTCCAAGGTGCGTTTCATGTCGCTCAGTTTGCACTGACCGAAATAGGCCACCATACTGTTACGTTTGATGATCATGCGGATTTCGGTGGTGGGCTTGAGGGGTTCGGGAGTTACTACGATGCAGGGCCCCAGCGAGGCACATTGTTCGAAGGTTTTGGCTTGAGGAAGGTAAAGAGGGTTTTCCCCCTCAATGCTTCGTGAACTCATATCATTGCCGATCGTATAGCCAAAGATGTCGCCTTCTGCTGAAATCGCCAGAGTCAGTTCGGGCTCCGGCACATCCCAAGTGGAATCTGCACGAATACGGACCTTGCCTCCGGGGCCGGAAACTCGATTGG
The DNA here is from genome assembly GCA_014529675.2 of Opitutia bacterium ISCC 52. Lineage (NCBI taxonomy): Bacteria > Pseudomonadati > Verrucomicrobiota > Opitutia > Opitutia bacterium ISCC 52. The sequence goes on along the minus strand of CP076040.1, from coordinate 4,009,674 downwards.
GTGTCGACTTAAAGAAAATCTCCGGACGCTCAGCTGCGTAGACACGCGTGTAAAAATTGCCGCCACCTGCAGCTGCAGATTCCGCCTCGCGTGCCATTCGACTCGAGTAATAGGTCACACCAGATGCCCATACTTCCTGAGCTCCAATCGGAGCCAAAGCCTCATCAAGATCGGCCTCACGCTCGGTTAAGGTCGCATCCGACAACACGCTATAAATATTCTCTGCTTCAAACAATGCGTCCCATTCGGAATCGAGGTAGCCACTGAGGTCCTCTCGCACTACGTAGATACCTTGAGGAAGTTTGTAGAGTTTAATTGGGCTCATGATCCCCGTTTATTGAACGAATCTTCAAATAATCGCAAACCTAGATTGCCGGTCTGCTGGGCCAATTTTTGCCCCGGATGCTTCAATCAAATGCCATCCACGCGCTGAAGCTGTTGCCTGCAGGCCTTTGAACTCTGTGGTCCACCTTTTCCGGATGATTTGGAGAAACACTTGGTCGTCCTCAAAAATGGCTCTGTTTTGCCAGTTTACTCTGACAAAACGGTGATGGAGTAAATCGGACGCTTGTTTCGCTCGTGTACCATATCTTTGATTGATTCGGCTGAGATTGTGACCGTATCGATTCAACAGATATCGAACATACTGCCTTTTTCCAGGAGCTTCCGGGGGAAGTTGTCTTGTGAAACTGACCCAGTCCATCTCGCGTTCGAGTCGTGATTGTGTCAGATTCCAGGCCGGAATCTGACCCTCAAGAGACAGGGATACCTGGCCCCTTACCGCATTACTTTGGCAATGTTGCCTGAGGGCAGAGCGGCATTGGGTTCGAAATTGGGGACCCCAGAGATCCTCGAAACCGAGTTGCTTGTTACCTCCCTCGAGTGAAACCCAGCGGAAAAACTGGAGAGATTCCATCGGCGGTCCTTCTTTTGAACCATAGGCGACCTTTGCACTGAGCGGAGCTACAGTGACCAGATAGGAGATGGTTCTGAGAAAAGTGCGACGATGCATACTAAATCTTAGGAGGCAGTTTGATGGCCCTTGGTTCCAAACTCCAGCACTTCTTTTACGCAGGCGCCACTCGTGGCATGGGCACGGGCTCCTTGCCCAGTTCGGCGTCGAGTAGCTTTCGGGTTAGTCGGGCTTTCAAGTCAGCTGCGTTTGGATCGTTCCAGAGATTGTTGAGCTCCGAGGGATCCTCTTGCAGGTCGAAGAGTTCGCCGTACTCATGTTTCCAATACACAGTCAGCTTATAGCGTTGGTTAATATAAGTTTTAACATGAATGGTGCTTGGCTGATGCCGGTTTTCAACCAGAACATGGTCTCTAGCATCCGTTTCTCCCTTCCAGGTGGAAAGTTGATTCACACCTGTCATACTCCTCGGTATTTCGATCCCGCAGGCCTGCAAAATGCTTGGTGCCATATCTACGAGGCTTTGTAGTGACTGACTTTCTGCTCCTTCAGGAATATGGTTGGGCCAACTGGCGATAAACGGAACCCTAACCAGATCTTCGTAGTGAAAGGGGCCCTTAGCATTTAATCCATGATGGCCGTAAAAGTGACCGTGGTCTGATGTGAATAGGATTAATGTGTTTTCGGTTAATCCCAATTCATCCAGTTTGTCCAGGATCTGGCCGATGTATTTATCCATACAACTGATCATGCCGTAATAGATGGCAATGTCCTTGGCCAAAGATTCACGGTCTTGTAAATGCGAACTGCACCCATGCATTTCGGCGCCTTCCGGGTCAGCCCAATCCGAGAAGTCAGGGTTTTCTTCCTGGGTTTTTCTGAAGTGTTCGGGATTCTTATCGTGTTCACCGGGGGTAACTTGAGGTACAGTAACGTCTGCCGGATCGTACATCGTATCCCAGGGTTCTGGGATCAGGTAAGGGGGGTGGGGATCGAAGAAACTAGACCAGAGGAAGAAAGGCTCCTCTGCCTTTGCATACTCTTCTAGAAGGGCGTTTGAACGCTCTGCGATCCAAATATTGTAGTGGTACTCCTCTGGGATGGTCCATGTATGCTCCTGTGGTGAAGTGCGATTGTCCGGGTCATTGAAATCAAAGTAAGGCATCCCATCTTTGCCGCCCCATTCGTTTTGGTAGTGTTTCTTCCAGTCCTTCAATCCCTTTTCCTCCATCCAGAGGGCGTAGTGTTGTCCTGCGTGGCATTCGTCAGCGTGGTTGCGAGCGAGTTCAACATGATCGAATCCATAGAAGGGCCCATCGTCCTCTTTCCAGTATTCAAGGTCACGAAGCAAGGGGTAGGACTCCTTGGAGGGATATTCTTCTGTCGATACTAGCTGTTGGAAGTGAGCTTTGCCAACGAGAGCTGTTTTGTATCCGTTCTTCGAGTAAACCTCGCCCACGGTGGTATGGTGTTCCGGAAGTTTGGTGCCGAGCGAATAGGCTCCGTGTTGACTTGGGTACATCCCCGTAATCATGGAGGACCGAGTAGGTGTGCAAGTCGGATTAGGACAGTAGGCTCTGTTGAAAAGAGTTCCGTGCTTAGCGAGTCGGTCAAGATTCGGGGTTTTTACTTCAGGGTTCTGTAGGCCGATCGTAAACCAGTGTTGTTGATCGGATGTGATCCATAGAACATTTGGGCGTTTCGTTTCGCTCATGGGTCAGCAGCATGAAAAAGCAACTGGGTAGGTCAATTCCGGAAGCGAGTACCCTTATGGTTCGCTGGCCTGAGCTTTGGATTGGTTGGAACCTTAGCATCCCAACAATTGATACAGCCATTTCTTTACGCGACCGCCGTGGTTGATGTGGGGTCTTGAGGTGACATTAAAACTCCCTTTCTTTCTAATAACCTGAATGGACCTGGATTGCTTCCAAAACACAGTTCAGCTTCAGTTAATCAACTTAGAAGAGTCAGAACCCGTTAATAAATAGTAATTTCTGAGGCTTTGTAGGCTCATAAGCTGTAATGTCAGAATGCACAGCTTTTGATTGAGTTATTATTCTCCCATGTCTCCCTATCAAAAATTCATTTCTTGGGTTTCTGGATCTTTTCCTCCCTCAATAGCCACTCCATTTCGACGTAGGTATCGCCGGATGTTTCACCACAAGCTCTGGTTGCTTGGTCAAGTGCGCTTCGGTAATCTCCGTCATTTTGAGCCTCTGGACGATGAGTTTGGTTGGGATACCGGGACTGTCATCGATCGCTATTACATGGAGGATTTTCTGGCTAAGTACTCCAAAGATGTTCAGGGAGAAGTGATGGAAGTGGGGCATGATATGCATATCGTGAAGTTCGGCGGTGATCAAGTTACCAAGTCCGATGTGCTGCACTATGTAGAGGGCAATCCTCAGGCAACGATCGTTGCTGATTTGTCAAACGCGAGCAACATTCCCTCGAATTCCTTCGATTGTATTATTATAGTCCAGACCTTGCAGATGATCTACGATGTCAGAGCAGCGGTTAAGTAATTGTACCGCATCCTTAAACCAGGAGGTGTTGTGTTAGCGACAACTCACGGAACCTCAAAAGTGGGACGTTTTCTTGGGGTAGATGATTGGGGGACTCTCTGGCATATGACGGCTCAATCTTCGCGAATGATGTTTGAGGAGCATTTTGGTTCAGATGCAGTCACGATACAACCATATGGAAATCTCATAGCCTGTGTTGCCTTTTTGCATGGCATGAATGTAGAGGATTTGACAAAAAAGGAAATCGATTATGTCGACCAACGATGCGAAGTAATTATTGGTATTCGGGCGACAAAACCTTTGAACCACGAATAGATACAGGAGGACATATCATGGCTAATACAGGAGACTCAATAAAAGCTAAGAACGCTGGTTGGTCATTTGGAGGTGACGTTTGCGATACCTTTGATGAACATGTTTCGAAGTCCGTTCCACTGTATGATGTTGGGCATGACCTTATATTGAAAGTCTCGGACTTCTTTATCAGCGATGATTCCATATGCTATGAGCTTGGATGCTCGACTGGTAAACTAACGCATGCTCTTGCGAAGCGTAATGAGCATCGGAAGGCTAAAATTATCGGGATAGACGTAGAGGAACCTATGGTCACTAAAGCGGAAACGCGCTGCGCAGACATGAAAAATGTCAAGTTCAAGACAGCCGATATCCTCGAGCTCGAACTAGAGAAATCCGATCTGATTATTTCCTACTATACCGTTCAGTTTATGAAGCCCAAGAATCGGCAGCTCATATTTGACCGAATATACGAATCCCTGAATTGGGGAGGCGCTTTGTTGCTCTTTGAAAAGGTCCGTGGGCCAGACGCACGTTTTCAGGATATGATGACGAATATTTATACGGACTATAAAATTGATCAGGGGTATTCCTCCGATGAAATTGTAGGTAAGACCCGTAGCTTAAAAGGAGTTCTTGAACCCTTTTCGACCCAAGGAAATATCGATCTGATGAAACGTGCAGGGTTTGAGGATATTATGACGGTGATGAAGTACGTTTCCTTCGAAGGCTTTCTGGCTATCAAGTAGGGGTTAAGGAAGTTCGCGAATCCGCATATTGCGAAATTGAATCGGTGAGCCTTCGCTCTCCAGGCAGATGTAGCCAGTGGATGGATCACAGTCTGATCCAACTGAGACTTCTTCGCCATTTACCCAGAGGCGAACCACTCCGTTTTCAGCCCGAACGGTGTAGTGGTTCCATTCTCCATGACCCTTGCTTAGGTGCTTACTTGGAAAACTGCGACCGGGTGTTTCGCGGCCTACGATTTCAAATTCACCATGGCCGAAATCTTTTGTTACACGCTTTTGGTTGGGTATGGTTGAAATGGGAGGGAAGGGCGTCATCTTCGCACGAACTGGAAATACATCACCGTGGGTTGTGAACCAATCGGTCGGTTCACCACGCGCTTTCGCCTGTTCGGTGAAGCCATGATCGAGCATCTGGATTTCGATTCCGTCCGGTAAAGGTGGGCCCGGGTTGTCAGGGCTTAACAATCGATTGATGGAGCCTTCACTGGCCCAAATGAATAAACCTGAATTTCCTCCTGCTTCTTTGTGCATCCATTCCACTTCCAGCTCGAAATTAGTAAGCATCCTCTCCGTGCGAATAACGCCGATAGGTTGTACGGTACAATGGAGAAAACCATTTTCCCAGGCCCAAGTATCCTCTCCAGTGTTTACATAAGAAAAATCTTTCTCAGTGAGGGGATGCCAGTCGGATTGTGAACTGTTTTTGCAGCTAGATAATCCCAGGCAGGCAAAGACGATTAGACTATATCTTATAAACCTCATTCAGCCAATCATCCCTAATTATTGATGGATCGACCACGAAATTTATCCATCAACTTCAGAATGCCTTCCCGCATCTCGAAAAACTCTGTGCGAACGCGTTGAATAATTTCCTGTGCAAGTAGAACCTGCTCTTCCGCTATTTCTAACAAGGCTTGTGCTTTATGTAAGTGGCTCAGTGCTCGTTTTAGGCTGGCAATTGTGAAGGCTGGAGAGCTGGCACCTCGACCATAGGCGAGACTGTTCAGGGCACCGGCCATCTTTACGGCGGTCATTTGATATTCAAATTTCAGGTTGGCCACCTCTTCGTTTTGTTTCTTCTTTTCTGGGTCTTTTATATCTCGATCCAGCGCAATCGCTTGTTGGTAGCATTGGTGTTGGAGTGGATGTCGAATATCGCCGCTGTCTGTTCGGATCCAATCGATACCCTCGGTCGATGGATCCGGTATTAGCTCTTCGGCTTCCATGAAAGCTTGAGCTTCTTCCCAGTCAACTGACTCCTCATCTTCGTCGTCCTTTTCCTCCCAACCCATTTCGCGGCCGATGATCTCTTGGCTGTCGTCCTTATCCCCAAACTTTTCAATCAATTCCATGTATTTGTCGGTCAATGCGTCCGATTCCTTGAGAAAGCGCTCATAGTCGTGTTCGTCCCAGTCCTCCTTCTCGTAGTCGACTTTTTCTTTGGCCTGTTCCAGAGCCTCCTCCATCTTCCCCATGAATCCTGAGAAGCCTTCCATGGCGTCTTTTGCACGCTGACGATCTTCCTCGTCGGTCAACTGCCACTCAGGTGCGGATAGGTTGAGTTTATAATCTACGGATTCGATGACCACCCTGCCATTGCCCAAACTGAACCATTCAAGATACAGTGAATTGCTCATATGCTCCGGAGGCTTTTTACCTTCTTTGAGCATTTTGTAAGCCTCTTCGACAGGTATGTCGAATACGCGGACTTTTCGAGAGGCTGTAAGATCGCCTATGCGACCTTCCTGAACCTGATAAAAATCGTTCGCCCCTGGCATGGGAGTAATCTCTCCCTGGTTCTTAAATGTGAGGAGGGTACCAGCCAAGTCCTTACAGGCATTGCCCGTGAGGTTTAATGCGATCGGAGCATCTCTGCCTTCGATCCAAATACGACCCATCACCTTTCCTTTTTCGCGATTATCGATTTCACCGCGAACGACGTGTGTATGTATACGCCATGCCATATGTTCGGTTTATCAAGCGGTGATTATTCGTCAAAAGATTTTCTTTATAAGCTGGATGAAGGGGGTTACTATCTGCTGTCCTCCGGCGGTTCTGAATTGACCCTTAGGTGTCCGTTTCCCAACTTCGGTGTATAGAATTATGAGTGACCGCGCCCAAAAACTTCGCGACTTCCAACCCGCCAAAGAATTCTTCGTCGGTATCGATTCCGATGGCTGCATTTTCGACAGCATGGAGATTAAGCATCAGGAGTGTTTTACTCCCATGTTTATCAAACACTGGAATCTGCAGGCAGGGAGTAAGTTTGCTCGCGAAGTGTGGGCGTTCGTAAACCTTTATTCCAAGACGCGGGGTGCCAATCGTTTTCCTGCGCTGGTGCGGGCGATCGAATTGCTTGGAGCTCGTCCACAAGTGCAAGCCCGTGGAATTGAGATGCCCAATTTGGATGCCTTGAATGAATGGATTGCTCGTGAGTCCAAGCTGGGCAATGCGACCCTCAATGCCGAGGTGGCCGGTGGCAATGAAGGGCTCGCTCCGGTAAAGGTTTGGTCCGATGCGGTCAACGAGCAGGTAGCGGACATTGTGCATGGAGTGCCTCCTTTTCCATTAGTTCGTGAGACACTGGCAAAGATCAACGAGCGGGCAGATGCGATGTGTATCAGTCAAACTCCTTGCGATGCACTCGAGCGTGAGTGGGGGGAGCATGGCATTAGTGGCTTCGTAGAAATGATTGCCGGACAGGAAATGGGTACGAAGACCCAGCATCTCGAGATGGCAGCAAAAGATAAATATCCTTCGGACAAGATTTTGATGATCGGTGATGCACCCGGAGATCAGAAGGCAGCAAAAGGAAACGACGCTTTATTCTACCCCATCAATCCCGGTGGAGAGGAAGCTTCCTGGGAACGTTTGCACGATGAGGCCTTGGATAAATTCTTTGCCGGTGAGTATGCTGGAGCATACGAGGATCAGTTGAATGAAGAGTTTCAGGCCTGCTTGCCTGAGAACCCGAGTTGGTAACGAGCAAGGTTCCAACTAACCGTCACGCTTTTTAGGTTTATCTTCTTCCTGTCGTGCTGGTAAACCGACGGATTTCCCGGCGATATTCGCTACTTTTACGAGGGGGTCGTTTTGGGCTATCACGGTTAGCATGGCTTCGATTTCTGGATCAGGAAGCAGGGGTTTGAGAGCTTCGATGCCTTGATAGCGAAAACGAGCGTTTTGATATCCATCTGCAATTTCAGTGCTGAGTGATTCGAGGACCCCTGTCCGAATTTCTTGAGTTACATGACCCTTCAGAGCTGAAAGAGCGGCCCCTTTTTCACCAGCGCTTTCCGCATTAAAAAATAGATTACTCATCGAGGCGACGGCTTCTTCGTCAAACATGCCGTATCTTTTCAACAATGCGGCTTGCTTGGCTCGTTCGCCAGCAGATCTTGTTTCATCTAAAAGGATGTTATAGGCATCCTCGATCTCGCGCTCCTGCGTACCGATGACATTCAGCGGATCGATGTTTAGCGCATACTCCGCCAGGTCATTCTGAAAAGTACTGAGCTCGGCAACTTCTTCCTGGATTTGTGGAATAGGTTCAATCTCTTGTGTTTTCCTTTCGACCGCCTTTTCCAGGGCTGCCAAACGGAGCTTAAGCTTTAGCAACTCGTCTCTGATTCCGTCGTCCTGTGTCGTTTCCGTTATTGCTGCTGGTTTGGGCGACTTCGAAATTACGATCGGGTCTTCATATTCCCGGTAAACAGTCAGCGCCAGAGCGGCTGCAGAAAAGATTAAGGCTATGAATAAGGCGATCCTCATAGGTCAGCTTCAATAAAACCGGCAATAGAAGAAAAAGAAAACACTTTTTCACAGGCAACTATGGGTATTATTCTCACTCGACATGATAGACCGAGTAACAATCGTTTAGCAGGTGGACGCGTTTCCTAAATTCCAGCCTTATGAGCCAGCCTTTCTTGAAGACCCTTATCCGACTTTCCTGCGGTTGCGAGCTGAGCGACCCGTTTTCTATGACGAAGATTGGCGGCTGACGTTTTTCACACGCCATAAAGATATCAAATCGATCTTCATGGATCGGCAACGATTCGGTCGCGACTACCGGCATCGGTTGAAGGATGACCAGGTGGATTCAACATTGGTGGAACGCATCTTCCCAAAAACTGCACCCAACTGGGTGAAATTTGTGCGAGAGGCGTTTATGGATCAGGAGCCACCTGTGCATACTCGATTAAGAGGATTAGTCTCCAAAGCATTTACTCGGCGAGAGTCGCATTCCTATGGGCCTGGTTTACTCTCCCTGGCCAATACGATCCTTGACCAAAAGCTGGATGGCGAGCCGTTCGACGCCATTAAGGATTTTGCATCCCCAATTCCTGTCAGTTTGATAGCGGATCTTATGGGCATTGAGGAGGATGTGCATGCTCGTTTGATAGAGTGGAGTTCTCTGATTGTAGTGCCCTATGACTTGAGTGCCTCAGCAGATGATCTGGCTAAGGCAGAGAAGGCTACTATTGATTTTGCTGAATTTTTAAGACAGCTCATCGAAAAGCGAAGAAGGAACCCGGGGGATGATTTGATTTCCTCTATGTTAGTGGTTGAGGAAGCCGGGGATACCTTGACCGAGGATGAAATCATTTCGACTGCCATCCTCACTCTCAATGCTGGGCATGAAGCCACTGTTCAAGCAATTGGTAATGCTTTGCTGGCGCTTGGAAAATATCCTGGTCAATACCGCTTTCTAGTCGAAAATGAGCAAGGCATACCCACCGCGGTGGAGGAGCTACTTCGCTATGATACACCGCTTCAGATGTTTGATCGGTGGATTCTAGAGGATTGTGAAGTGGGTGGGTGCTTGTTGAGGCAGGGACAAAAAGTCGGCTTGTTGGTGGGATCTGCCAATCACGATGAAGCAGCCTTTGCCGGGGACACGGAGTCAATCGATCTAACACGTGATAGCAGCAGCCACATTGCATTTGGGGTGGGCTTGCATCACTGTATAGGTTCCCATTTGGCGCGTATCGAATTGGCAGCCGCGATCACAGCTCTCGTTTCAAAAGTCCAGTCTCTAGAAATAGCGGGCTCCTTGCCGCCAAGAAAACCGAGTTTGGTCTTCCGTGGGTTGTCGTCGTTGCCGCTAAGTTTGACGCCGCGGTAACTGTTCTAGTCAATCATCCGATCTTGCTCGTCGGAGATACTCAGTTCTAAATTCCTCCATCGAATACTTCAAAGTCGATGTCGGCGACAAACATGTCATTTTTTAGCTTTTGAGTCAGCTCTTCAATTCTTCCCTGCTCATACAAGGGTTTGGCCATTCTAAGACGGTTTCTCGAATCCTTCATGTAAGTCACCCGCTTTTCAGATCCAAAGCCGTATAATTTGCTCTTGGTCATTGAACCACGGTGAAACAAGCGTGAGTAGAGCACCTGTTGAAGGTTCGCAACGGAGTAGTTGGAAAGAATACGCCAGATCATGTCTGTATCCGCTGACAAACACGCCCTGCCGTCAAACCCCCCAAGTTCATTCAAAACGTTTGCTCGAAACATGAGCGACCCATTCATGGCCAGTTTGGTCTTAACTGTTTCATCCAGGCAGACACCAAAGCAGATGCCTTTGGGTAGCAGTTCTGTATAAAGGTTTTTTCGATGGAAGTAGTTATCCTCCGGGTTAAATTCCGCAACTTCGTCGCAGACTATAGTCGGGCTTTCGCTTTCATTTCGATAGAATTCGTCGATCCCAGTGCCACACGCTGCGATTTCTGGATTGTTCCTCATGAACTCGATTTGTTCCTCTAATCTGGGCTTCCAGCTAAAATCATCTGCATCCTGATGGGCAAAGAACTCACTTCGACAAAAGTGCTTTAAGACCAGGTTTTTTGCCGAGTAGGTGCCCGCATTTTTTGCCATGCGTACAACATGCATGCGCTTATCTTCAGGAAGAATGGATTGCAGTACCTCAAAAGTATTATCTGTGCTGCCATCTTCGACGACACGCTTACGCTTCTACCTCAACTGTATTTTCTTTATGAGGCTTTTAGGGCCAAGGTGGACCTTCCCACGATTTTTAAGATGGCCATCAACTTTCTCATCGACTGGGCAGTGGTTAGCATTCCGGTCTTCGGAGATGTTTTCGATGTGGCATTTAAAAGTAATCTGCGGAATGCAAAACTCCTTGCAGAAGCGATTCGAAAGAAACAGGCGATCAACATTTCCAGTGAGTGAGGATTCTAAGCGCTGACCATAATTTGTTGCCGAGCATATCTATTTTAGATCACGCTCTAGGAATGCCTAAGAACTCAATCTTTATTTCTCTGCTCTGTATGGCTGTCACACTTATATCTGCACCTTCTTTGTCACCTGCCTCGCTTTCAGTCGCTCCTGTCTTCAGCGATCACATGGTCCTGCAGCGGGGAATGGAGCTCCCCATCTGGGGATCGGCGGATCCTGGTTCTGAGATTCATCTTCGTTTTGGTAATCAAAAGCGAACATCCAAGGCTAATTCCGATGGCCAGTGGCGTGTAAATCTAAATGCCATGAAAGCTTCTTCGAAACCGCGGGTGATGACCGTGTCGAGCGAGTCTGAGAAGGTGAGCATACGGGATGTGCTGGTAGGCGAGGTTTGGCTTTGCGCCGGGCAATCGAATATGCAGTTCACCCTCTCAAAATCTACAAACGGAGAGGCCGAAGTCGCTGCTGCCAATCATCCTTTAGTGCGATTAAACACCGCGAAAGGCTGGAACCCTACTTCACCGGATAGTGTACCCAGATTCTCCGCTGTGGCCTACTTTTTTGGTCGAAAGCTTCACAAAGAGACGGGTGTTCCTGTTGGTTTGATTGCTCGGGCCTTAGGAGGTACTCCTGTTGAGTGGTGGACTCCCTTGGACAAACTCGAGCGAGTTCCGTTCGCCAAAGCAGCCATTGAGCATCCTTCCCCAAAATGGGTTGCCTATGACCAAACGGTAGCTGAATGGAAGAAAGTCGTAGATGCTGAAGGACGCAAGCTTGCTGGCAAAAAGCCAGAAGCCCCAGGATCCGGCGAAGAGCAAGTGCTTGCCAGCATTTATGCTGTGGGAATGCCTGGCAGCTTATACGCTCAACATTTCGAATCGATGGCCGGATTTGGCATACGTGGCGCGATTTGGTATCAAGGTGAACGCAATTCGAAGGCAGGAGTCGAGGCTTCCAAAGCCTACCGTCCTTTACTGGCCAATATGATCACCAGTTGGCGTGAGGAATGGGGACAGGGAGAGTTTCCCTTTATTGCCGTTCAGTTGCCGGTCTTTTCGAAAGGTGGTCCGGGTTGGGCCGTGATCCAGGAATCTCAGGCTGCAGCTGTAAGTGATGTACCCAATGCTGGATACATCGACATCCGTGATCAGCCGGGCGACGGATTGCACCCCAAGAACAAAAAGCCCATCGGTGAACGTTTGGCCGAAAGAGCTTTAGCTGAGTACATAAAGTAGAAACGGATTTTTACTCTCCGTCTTGAGGGTTGAGGCATAGGCGATTTGTAAGGTTTTACCCTTCAAGTTACACTGAGTGGACTATGAACACTCTTCTTACTTGGAAACACGTGCTAAACTTTGCGCAGGATGGTAATCCTGAGCCTGATCGTTTTGTTGAGAAAACGGATGAAGAATGGCGTGAACAATTGAGCCCGGAACAATTTCAGATAACTCGGCTGAAGGGCACCGAGAGAGCGTTTAGTTCGGAGATGTGTGAATTGTTCGAACCGGGTAACTACTCCTGTGTGTGTTGTGATACACCCTTGTTTGATTCCTCCGGGAAGTTCGATAGCGGAACAGGGTGGCCGTCCTTTTCTCAGCCGGTAAAAGAGAATGCGATCGCCTATCATGCGGATCATTCGCACGGAATGACGCGGGTTGAGGTCACCTGCAATACTTGCGACTCTCACTTGGGGCATGTCTTTCCCGATGGTCCTGAACCCAGCGGCCTACGCTATTGTATCAACGCGTTATCGATGACCAAAGTCGCGAGCGACTCAACGGGTGCTGATCACGAGTGAGCAGTACGACTTCATCCTTATGAAGATCTAAGCCGCTATCATTCTAGCTGGTCTACCGTTCACCCATCCATTTTATAGTTCTATGAGTATATCTTTCGACAACACGTACGCTAAGCTACCTGAACGATTCTATGCCAATCAGGTTCCTGCTCAAGTGCCCGAGCCTGAGTTAATTCTAATCAACCGAGCGCTTGCCTCCCAACTGTCGATAGACGCTGATTATTTGGAATCGTCAGAGGGGATTTCAGTACTGGCAGGGAACTCAGTTCCTGAAGGTGCCCAACCGATTTCACAGGCTTACGCAGGTCATCAGTTCGGTGGGTTTGTTCCCCAGCTTGGGGATGGTCGTGCGATTCTCTTGGGTGAGGTGATGGGCACGAATGGGAAACGTTACGACCTCCAACTCAAGGGATCGGGACGCACACCTTTCTCGCGCGGTGGCGATGGAAAGTCGGCATTGGGGCCAGTCATCCGCGAATATATCTTGAGTGAAGCGATGGCAGCTCTGGGAGTGCCAACCACACGAGCGCTTGCCGCTGTTACAAGCGGAGAAACAGTTATGCGAGAGGAGGGCGCCATGGCCGGAGGTATATTTTCGCGTGTCGCGGCCAGTCACATTCGCGTAGGGACTTTCCAGTATTACCATAGCCGTAACGATGTGGATGCGCTTAAGTTGCTGGCTGAGCATGTGATTGCGCGTCACTACCCAGCCGCCCAAGAGGCTGACAACCCATATTTGGCTTTGCTCGATTCTGTGGTATCAGCCCAGGCCAGTCTGATCGCTCATTGGATGTCGTTGGGTTTTATTCATGGGGTAATGAATACAGACAACATGACCGTGTCAGGTGAGACCATCGACTATGGCCCCTGTGCCTTTATGGAAGCCTTTCATCCACAGTGTGTATTTAGCTCCATTGATCAGGGCGCCCGCTACGCCTGGGGGAACCAACCTGAAATTGGGTTATGGAATCTTACCCGACTAGCGGAGACGTTGTTACCTCTTGTGTCTGAAGACTCTGATAAAGCGATTGAGCAAGCAGAAGCTGTTCTCTCGAGCTATGCCGAGCGATTCGGAAATGCCTATTCCAAGCGATTACGGGCGAAGCTGGGATTGTCTCCTGATGCCCCGTTTGAAGTCATCACCGAATGCCTGAGTCTGCTCGCTGAACATAAAATAGATTTCACTTTGTTTTTCCAGAAACTTACCCAAGTCGCAAATGGTGAAGACCAGGCCATTCTGACAGGTATGTTCGCTGATACGACGGCGTTGGATGAATGGCTGAAACAATGGAGGGCTGCTACCAATGACTCCCCCGATTTGGGTGCCATGCAATCTTCCAACCCTATTCTCATACCGCGCAACCATCGAGTTGAACAAGCGATTCAGTCAGCCTATCAAGGAGACTATGGGCCGTTTAAACGTCTGCTTGATGCACTCGCCACACCCTATGAGGAACAGCCCGAATACGCGGATCTAGAAAAGCAGCCGGAACCCGATGAAGTGGTTCATAGGACGTTCTGTGGAACTTAGGTAAAGTTCCTTCACTGTTTCTTGCGTTCGCTTGGAAGCCGGATTTGGCAGGTGACATGGACTTCATTGCTTGCGCGTTCGATTGATGTGCTCCACTATGGTTTATCGCTATGAATCGACGCTCCTTTATAGTTTCCTCAAGTGCAGCCTTACTTGCATCTTCTATCTCAGGTTATTCTGCGGATCCAAATTCAGAGATTAAGATCGGCCAAATTGGAACTCAGCATGGTCATGCATCGGGTAAGATGAAAGCCATTCGCAACCAGCCCGAAACCTACGAATTGGTAGGTGTGGTTGAACCGGATGTGGCTCGAAGGCGTGAACTGGCGAACGACAAGACTTACCTTGGCGTCAATTGGATGACTGAGGAGCAATTGCTAAACTTCCCGGGTTTACAAGTGGTAGCCGTTGAGACGGATGTACCTGACCTTGTTGCCACGGCTCATCGCTGCATCGATACAGGGGTAAATATTCACCTCGATAAACCGGGTGGAGATTCATTGCCGGAGTTTAAACACCTTCTTATGAAAGCCAAGGTGTCCGGACTCATAATTCAGATGGGCTACATGCTACGCTATAACCGCGCCTTTCAATTTATGTATAAGGCGGTTCGTGATGGTTGGCTCGGCAACATCATGGAGATCGATTGTATGATGGGCAAGCTGGCCAATGAGGGAATACGCCGAGACATCGGACGATTTTCCGGCGGCGGCATGTTCGAGCTGGGCGGCCACATGATTGATTCGATTGTTCATATGCTTGGGAAGCCTCAGTCGGTTACTGCTCACAACCGCGCAACTCAACCGGATGGGGTGGCCGATAATCAGTTGGCAGTTCTTACGTTCGGGAACACTATCGCCACGGTTCGCATCAATCACATGGATCCCTTTGGTTTTCCCCGTCGTCGGTTTCAGATCGCCGGTGATAAAGGTGTTATTGAAATTCAACAGCTGGAGTCCGGTAATCTAACCCTCTACCTCGATGAACCGAGAGGTCGTTACAAAAAGGGAGAGCAGCAAGTCGCCCTTGGAAAAGACGGTCGCTACGATGGCGAGTTTGAAGACCTGGCCAAAGTGATTCGTGGTGAGAAGTCCCTCGATTGGACCTATCAACATGACCTGATTACCCAGGAGGCCTTATTGCAGGCTTCGGGTATGTCCACAAGCTGAGTAAGAACCAGTAGCTAGCGCACAGTCGCCTCGTAAGCGGTCGGGAAATCTTCAGGCATAGCCTGCTTTACGTCTCCAGTTGCGGCCCATTCGACGCCGCGTTGAAGGGTCGTTATGAAACCGACATTCCTGACGGATGGCACGGTGGCATCATCCTTGGCACCCACATGTCCGAGGGTCGTTTGGAAAACGCGACCCTTGCCGTAGGATACGGTGAAGAGCATCGGTTCGTTGTAGGGTGATGCATTCTTAAGTTTCTGGTCGGCGTAGGCAGTAGCCAGGATGGTGAGGTTTTTGCCAGGGCCGCGCAGGTCGGAGTAAACCTCATCGTGGGATTGCAGCCACATTTCTGGGAGTCCTCTCATGATGGGGTGATCAGGAGTCCGGTTGGTAATGATAAAGTCGTGCTTGGGCGGGTGCTTGGTGCTACCGGGTTGATCGTCGTGAACGGCTCCACAACCATCCCAGTAAACGCGAGGGCCCCAATCTTCATTGCGGCTTTTTTGTTTATCCGCTTCGCCTTGATAGAGTGGGGGATCGTAGAGCGTCGGTCCTCCCCAGCCACCCAAGCCGATAATTTCATTATACTCAGGCCAGTAAGCAAAAGAGTTATTGGCTCCGTGAACCGTAACCACGCCGCCGCCGTTACGGACGTATTTCACAAAAGCTTTCTTGGTCTTCTCGGACCATTCGTCTCCATCATAGTTTAAGACGATTACATCGTAGTCACTGAACTTGGGTGAAAACTTGCTAAGGTTTTCTCCGCCAGCAGGGGATGTTACGACATCTACATCAAAGATGCCGGCGCTCTCCAAATGCTGATTAATAGCATCACCCAAGCCTTTCCAGGAGTGATACTTGTTGGATTGCCCATTCAGATGCATGACCTTGATTTTGTCGGCCGCCATAAGGCTTGTGGTAAATGAGAAGAGTAGGGTGAAAAAAGTAACGATTCTTAGCATTCTTTGAGGATGGTGGATCTCCACAATAGCTGGCAAATCGAAATTTATGTAGAGTGGATAACGTATGTAGTTGACTTAGTAAGCTGTCTAAATACATAGATAGCTTACTACTATGCCAAGAGAAGGAAAAAAAGACGTATTGTTGGGGACTTTGGACCTATTGATTTTACGAGTAATTTCGGCCGGCCCGATTCATGGGTACGGCATCGCTCGCCGTATTCAGCAGATTAGCCACGATGTGTTAACCGTGCAGCAAGGGTCGCTTTATCCGGCCCTCCATCGGCTGGAGAAGAAGTCCTTCATTCAATCAGACTGGCAGACGGGTGAGACGAAGAAGCCAATCAAGATGTATGCGCTGACCAAGGATGGTGAGAAGCAGTTGGAGGAAGAGAAGGCTCATTGGATGAATGTATCTATGGCGGTTAACCTGGTTCTCGAAAAAGCCTAACAAGAGGCCTGTGCAGATGAAATACAAAGAATTGTATTTTGAAAACTGTAGGAGCGGCTGTATGCCGCGATTGCATAGAGAGTCACAAAGGGATCGCGGCATTACCGAGGAGCGCAGAGACGACACCTCAACAAGCGGAGCGAAGAATAACAAGCCGCTCCTACAACTAGAAAAGTGTAAATGAGCTTTCGATCATTCAGAGAGATTAAGAACTGGTTCCTGGCCCTGTTTCGTCGGGACACCATGCAGGATGAATTTGATGCTGAGATGGAGCAGCATCTTGAGTTCATGAACGATGAGATGGTAGAAGAGGGGATGTCTCGTGAGGAGGCTCGAAAGGCTGCGCTGAAGAAATTTGGCAACGTCGAGTCCTTGAAGGAAGACTGCCAGGCGAGTTGGGGCGTGCGCATACTTGATGATTTGTTACAGGATATGCGCTATGCCAGCAGGCAAATTGGCAAGCATAAGTTGCATGCCGCGATTATCGTTGTGACGTTGGCCATCTGTATGGGCTCAAACACTACGGCCTACAACTTTGTCGTTAAGCTGGTTTCAACGCCCTACGACTATGTAGACGACGAACGTATCGTTATGGTTGGAAAGTCGGAGACTAAATTGTCTGGTGACAGCGTTGGAAATATTTCGATTCCGCATTGGAAATTTATAGAGGAACACGCGACCTCTTTTTCCGATATAGGATTCTTTGATGATCAGCACCAGTTCGACCTGGATCTAGGTGGCGTAGTGAGGCGGATATCAACCGATGCCATCACTTCCGGTATTTGGAAAGCGACGGGTGCACGTCCAATTGCGGGTCGGTTTTTTACCGATGAAGAGGCAGAAAAAACAGGTGGTCGTGTGATTGTCTTAAATGAGACTCTATGGAATGAGCTGGGGGGCGAGGATGCCAATCTGCTGGGTCAGAGTCTGCTTTTTGATAATCAATCCTATGAAATCATAGGCGTTGTTTCTCGTAGCTTTTTCCTGGGGATTACTCCGGCGGATGGATTTATCCCACGTCTGTTTAAGCCCTATGAAGTAAAGCCCAATCAACGGAACAATCATTCGCACAATGCCATCGGAAAACTGAAGCCGGGTATAACCATCGAGCAGGTGAACCAAAACCTGAGGGCTGTGTTTGAGGCTTTCATGGAGGTTCATCCTGAGGATCGGGATGATCAGGAACGCACGGGTGCGGTCTTTAGCTCTGTGGTCATAAACCGCGCGATCTTACAGGATATGGGGCAGATCGAGATGGCCTTTAAATCCATTCAGTGGGTGGCTTTTGTGGTCTTGGTTATTGGCTGTTTGAATGTCGGGGGTATGATTCTGGTGAAAGGGTACTCGCGTTTGCAGGAGCTTGCGATGCGTAAGGCCATGGGTGCATCGGTGTTGCGTCTCTCTCGTCAGATCTATGTGGAGATTTTCATCTACTTCCTTCTGGGCGGGCTGGGAAGCTTGGCTATTCTGAAGGGTGCATATTGGGTCAGTCTCTACTATTTGCGCTTTGATGAAATCCCGTGGGCCAGCGAGTGGCTGATTGATAGTCGTTCCATGTACATCACCTTGTTCCTTGCCTTAGGAGCTGACCCAGTGGATGCAGATCTCCATCCGGTCCATCCAAGGGCGGTTCCACCTGCTAGAGATAAAAAAATTTGCGACGGTTCACTAACAATGTTTCGTTATACTGACCGGTTTACTTAGTATGGTCGGAATTGCCAATTGCTCACGCCGATATGGAAAGCATAAGAGCCTATTATGGTACGGAATAGATTAGTTAATTTTATAATCTATTTGCCCGACTGGGGTATGGCCCTTGTTTGATATTTCCAGTTATTGCCTAAGATTTAGAAGAAGGCCTTCGCACACGCACCCTGTTTTCCGGGAAAGTTTGAAGGAGCTATTAGCTGAGGGAATGCGGTTTTTGGCCTGTCTATTTGTTGCACTAGTAGCAACCTTTAAGGATCTTAATGAAATCTATAACTGCTTATAATTAAGTAACTTATGGGGTATTAAAATTTTACAAAACGCGTCTTCCGATCATACCAAGCTCAAGAGGAAGCATTTATGATCCATAAACTAAATGATGACGGCAGTAAAAAGACCAATGCGGTTAAGATAAAAATCCGACGCCCTGAGGAAAAAAAGACCACTCCTTTCCCTCAACATCGATTGGAGGATGATGTGGTTATAGATGATATCCTGAATACGCTTCGTGAGGAAGAAAACGCGGCTCACGAATAAACGACTCTAATTCCAGCAGATTTAAGAAAGGCGATAAGCCACCTTCGCCTTTCATACAGGGTTTTACTTGAACTGGAACATTTCCCCCATTTCTGCGCGTAGGCGCATTTTTATGGGAATCGCTTAGGCCTGCTTTTTAGTCAATTCGTACTTAATAGGGTAACCTGGGAATCATTTTGAGTGATTCCGGGTTTCTTCGAGCGGCCTTCGATTTTATAGCTTGGATAGGCTTATATAGAAATTTACCTAGCTTTTGTCATAGTTTTGATATGTCATTGAAGTATTTATTATATAGTTATGGATATATTAGAACAATATATGAACAACAAAATGTAGTATAACGTGCGTTAAATTAGTTCTAAATCACTTCGAATGAGGTATCAATTGGGAGAGATACAAAAATTATGACTTCTAATACATCAAATATAGACAGCGTTTATTACGAAGTAGGTGCTGTTGCCAAGATTTCTGGTATATCACCCCATACCATTCGTACATGGGAAAGGCGTGGATTTATCCAGGCGGCACACCGTTCTACGACTGGTAGGCGCCAATATAATAAACAGCAACTTGAGCGACTGATTCTATTCGCCAAGCTTACATCCGCCGGAGATTCTATCAGCGCCATAGCCACGTTGAGCGTCCAAGAGCTGCGGGTTCGCATGACAGATTTTGATAGTCCCGTGTCTTCAGGTGACACGTTTAATCCGTCAAAGATCCTCCAGGTTAACGTATTTGAGGATACGTCTTATGAACGCCTTAGCCGGATGTCAACTCGTATTAATAGACAGCTAATAGATCTCAATAGCCTAGAAGATATTAGTGACTCGAACCGTCCTGATCTGATTGCTATGGAGGCGCCTCCTTCTATTGAAGGCCTGAATCGAATTGTCGGAATGGTGACAGGAAGATGGCCCGATGTGCCTTTTGTTTTGTTTTATGATTTTCTTTCCCGCGAGCAGCTGCGGAGACTCGGTGACGAAGGATTTTTCCTTATCCGCCTGCCAGTTCCTAATGAGCAGCTCGAGTTATATCTTTTCAAGGCGGCGGGTCAAAAAAGAGTGCCTAAGGATATTGAGATGACAAATCCAGAGCACCAGAAGGACGCTGAGAGACTCTTCACCCAAAATCAATTGATCTCCCTTGCCAACGCCACGCCAAAGCTGAAGTGTGAGTGTCCAAATCACATGGCTGCGCTGGTATCTAGCTTATTAGCGTTCGAGGACTATTGTCATGGCTGTGAGGTAGACACTCCAGCGGATTCGGAAGTGCACAGACATCTCGGTTACGAGGTCTCGATGGCGCGACGGCGCGTAGAGGAAGCGCTCATGTATCTTTGTGAAGCGGAAGGAATGCCATTGCCTCCGAAAGAAAGAGGGCTCTAGCGGATGAAAAAACGGATCGCCATTATTGGATCCGGTATAGCCGGTATGGGGAGTGCTTGGTACTTAAAAGACCAGTACGATCTTACGGTGTATGAGAAAAACACCTACGCTGGTGGTCATACGAACACGGTTTATGTTAATGAGAGCTCCTCTCGAGTCCCGGTTGATACCGGGTTCATGGTCTACAATGAGCATACCTATCCTAATCTGGTAAAGCTATTCAGTGAGCTTGGGGTAGATACGATGGAAACGTCCATGTCCTTTGGCGTTCAGAATTTATCCAGAGGTCTTGAGTATGCATGCACTGGGTTTAAGACCTACTTCGCCCAATCCAGACGGCTCTTTGACCCAGCTCATTGGAGCTTGCTCAAGCAGATCAAAAAGTTCTTCAGTTCTGCTAAAGACTTTCTTAGTATATCTGCGGACATCCGAGTCACTTTGGGCGAGTTTCTTGACTTGTATTCACTCGACGAAGCGTTGGCTGAAGACTATCTGCTGCCGATGACTGCGGCTATCTGGTCAACGCCTCCCGGTAAAATGCTGGATTATCCGGCACTCTCTCTTCTTCGATTTTTAGACAATCACCAGCTTCTGGGAATTGGGATTCAGTTGGAATGGCGAACCGTTGTTGGTGGTAGTAATGAATATAAGAAAAAGATTTTGGATGCGCTTCCCGATTGTGTGCACACTAATAGGTCGGCTGTCAGTGTAGCATCTGCTTCCGACGAGACTGTATTGGTAAGGGATGAGCACGGTGGTGAAGAAGGGTATGATTTTGTGATCATCGCAACGCATGCGGACCAGGCTCTTCAAATGCTGGAAGGTCCTTCGGAGTTGCAGAACCGTTTACTTTCTAACTTTGTTTATAACAAAAACCATGTGGTGCTTCACAGCGATGATACGGTCATGCCGAAAAGCAAATCTGCATGGGCCTCATGGAATTTCAGGACCTCGCCTGAATCCGGTGGTATACGCCATTCATCTACGCATTATTGGATGAATAGTCTGCAGCATGTTTCCGAGAATCAGAATTATTTCGTGAGTGTAGATTATGAAGGGGATTTGGATGCATCTAAGGTGCATTGGGAGGATGACTATACCCATCCGATTTTTAATGTAGCCGCTGTCCGGGCGCAAAATGAGCTTTATAAGTTAAACCTGGAAGAGAATGTGCTCTTTGCGGGTAGTTATTTCGAAAACGGCTTCCACGAGGATGCGCTGACCTCGGCTATTGGTGCTGTTAGGTCTATCAAAATGAGGGATAAGAAACATGAAGTCTTGTCTGTATAATTGTAGAATCAGTCATTCGAGGAAACGGCCGAAGAAGCATAGCTTTCGCTACCGTATATTCATGTTTATGCTGGATCTGGATGAGTTGGATTCTCTCCCTGCTAAGTTCTGGTTGATGAGCCGTAATCGTTTCAACATCTACACCTACCGTGACTCAGATCACTTTAGCCAAGGCCGAACATCACCGCGTGAGAATATGGAGGCTTTTCTCAGTGAAAATGGGGTCAGTGAGCCTGCTGGTCGAATAACCCTGCTTACTCATCTAAGAACCTGGGGGCATGTGTTTAATCCGGTTTCATTTTACTTTGTTGAGGACAAAGACGGTCAGCCGCTTTGTCTGGTTTCTGAAGTGGCAAATACCTTCAAGGAACAGAAGATGTATCTCCTCAAAAGAGATAAGCTCAAAGGTGATCGATACATAGATGCTCAAGACAAGCATTTCTACATCTCTCCATTCAGCGATCTGGATACTCGCTTGCATTTTAACTTAAAGACTCCCGGTGAGGACCTCTCTGTTTCCATTAATGAATCCGATGATCAAGGGATTTATTTCTTTAGCTCCCTGGTGGGTCAAAAAAAAGTGTTAAGTAATCTTAACCTGTTAAAATATACCCTGCTATTTCCGTTTATCACTTTATCTATTGTTTGGGGAATTCATTGGGAGGCATTAAAGCTATTTCTTAAAAAAATCCCCGTTCGAGCCAAGGCAAACGATCCCGAGTTGCAGACGGGCATACGGCCTTATCTGAAACACTAATAACCCAAATACTATTTCTGAGATTCCGATGAATAACTTATACAAAAACCTCATTCTAAAAACATTCACCAAGGCCCAGCTTGGTTGCCTGGAAATGACCTTGCCCAATGGCGAAATTCGCATGTTCGGTTCGCAGTCCGGCGAATCTGATGCCAGTGTGCAAGTGCTAGACGAGACCTTTTTCAAGGATCTTGTTCTGAAGAATGACATAGGCCTGGGTGAGAGCTTCGAACAGAAGAAATGGGAATCTGATAATCTCACCGCGTTCATTCGTTGGTTGCTTGCAAACCAACCGTGCTTCAAGGGCTCTACATCTCCTGTATTCGCAAAGCTAGCTCAGTCGGCGCTTCTGCTTCTAGAGCGCTTCGGGCATTTCCGTAATCGGAATTCTATTGATAACAGTCGTGAGAATATAAGTTTTCACTATGATTTGGGTAACGCTTTCTATGAAAGTTTCCTTGATCCCAGTATGACTTATTCATCGGCATTCTTTGCTCATGAGGGGCAAAAGTTGGAGGATGCTCAGAGTGAGAAATACGATCGCATCTGCAGGAAGATCAATCTGCAAAGCCATCACCATCTACTTGAGATTGGTACCGGCTGGGGAGGCTTTGCAATCCACGCTGCCCGGGAGTATGGATGCAAGATAACCACAACCACTATTTCCAAAGAGCAGTACCAATTTGCAGTTCAAAGAGTTCACGAACAAAAGCTCGAAGATTACATCGATGTTAAATTCCAGGATTACCGTACTCTGACTGGCGTGTATGATCGTATTGTATCGATCGAGATGCTCGAGGCTGTTGGTCATAGTTTCTTGGGTGCCTACTTCGATCAGTGTAACAAGCTTCTGTCGCCTGAAGGTTTAGCGGCCTACCAAGTCATCACCTGCCCGAACTCGAATTATGATGCCTATACCCACAAAGTTGACTGGATAAGGAAGTATATTTTTCCAGGCGGCCATTTGCCTTCTATTGATAGCATCACCGACTCAATTGCTAAAAAGAAGGTGGGATGGGATCTTTACCACATGGAGTCATTCGGTTTGCACTATGCGCGAACTCTGTCCTATTGGAGAGATAAGTTTCAGAGTACCGTAAGTGAATCCACTTTAGAAACCTCGAGTGAATCTTTTGAGAGACGGTGGAAGTTCTATCTATCTTATTGTGAAGCAGGTTTTCTGGAGAGGCATGTAAATGTAGTTCAGCTCGTGTTCGGCAAGCCCGATATTAGCACCTATCAATTTGAACGCGCTTCTCATCAAACTGAATCTCAAGAGTTAACCGTCCAAGCAGCGTCCTAATGGAAATGATTTCAATAGTGGCGATCGACTGGTTGGGTCTTTACTGGAATTCCTCCTATCGAAAAATAATCGCTCATTTCACGTGGTGATAGCTATCGCCCTTATCTCAAGGAAGCCAGCTCTCTGATTTCTTGGTTTTCATAGACATCTATCAAGCACACTTATTAATATGATCAATCCAATCGCATGGGCCGAAAATGGCCGCTTACCTTATTGGCTAATTCGCTTCGGTATTCGCAAGCGTCTGGCAAAAAAACTTAATTACGAATCCTCTGTCGCCAAAGAGGCGCAGGATTCGATCGTCGATGTTTTATCCGAAAAACCTATAGCAGAGGACACCGACAAAGCTAACGAGCAGCACTACGAACTTCCTCCAGAGTTTTTTAAAACGGTACTCGGAAGCCATCTTAAATATAGCAGTTCCATCTGGTCGCCTAAATGTGAATCACTCGATCAGTCCGAAAAAGATGCCTTGGAGCTTTTGTCGCAAAGGGCGCAATTAGCCGATGGTCAGAAGGTTTTGGATCTGGGGTGCGGCTGGGGATCATTTTCTCTTTGGGCCGCTCAGCGCTTTCCCGGATCTCAATTTGTCTGTGTGTCCAATTCAAAGCCACAGGGGGATTTTATAAGAGGTCAAATCGAGGAGAAGGGCATTCGCAATCTGGAAGTTCGCACCGCTGACATGAACAGCTTTAACCCGGGGGGAACCTTCGATCGAATTGTATCGGTCGAGATGTTCGAGCACATGCGTAACTACGAGCACCTGCTGGAACGAATTTCCTCTTGGTTGCACGAGGATGGCCTGATGTTTGTTCACATATTCACGCACAAAGATTTTGCTTATACTTACAATGCCGAGGATGAATCCGAATGGATGGCTCAATACTTCTTCACCGGAGGTGTCATGCCTTCGCACAATTTGTTGGCCCAATTCGACAAGCATCTACGGGTAGCCGGTTCCTGGAGATTAAGTGGTGAGCATTACCAAAAAACGCTCGATGCCTGGCTCGAGAAATTTGACGAAAACGAAGAGAGTATTCGCGAGATTTTCAATGAATGCTATGGAAAGAAAGATACGAAAACTTGGATGTGGCGTTGGCGCCTCTTCTTCCTGGCTTGCTCAGAATTATTTGGTTACAAGAGGGGTAGTGAGTGGGGTGTTTCTCATTACGTATTCAGGAAACAACTTCAGTCCTGATCAATAGCACAATTTTCCTATGTTCGTTATTCTGACATTCTTTTTTGTGCATTGGTATCTCAGCGCATTTTCTCAGAGCTTTTTTCTTCACAGATATATGGCTCATGGAATGTTTAAAATGAGCTTATTCTGGGAGCGCTTCTTTTACTTGCTGACCTTTGTCGCTCAAGGGTCCTCTTTTCTGCATCCCAAGTCGTATGCACAACTTCATCTAGCTCATCATATGCATAGTGACACGGAGGAGGATCCTCATTCGCCGCTCTTCTTTAGAGATGTATTTTCTATGATGTGGCAGACAAAAATCATCTACATGGAATACCAGCGTGGGATTCGCAAGGCGCCTGATTCGTTTGTCGCAAATATGCCTGTCTGGGGGTTTGTTGATCGATTGGGTAACAGTATTCTGATTCGTCTTCTTTTTGTAGCGGCCTACACGGCGGTTTACGTTGCCTTTGCTCCATCTGCCTGGTTCTACCTTCTGCTGCCCATTCAGATAGTGATCGGTCCTTTCCATGGAGCATTTATAAATTGGTGTGGTCACAAGTATGGCTACGTCACGCACGATACCGGGGATAACTCAAAAAACACCTTCCCTTGGGATCTTCTGTTTATGGGAGAAACCTTTCAGAATAATCATCACCAATATCCAAACCGAGCGAACTTTGCCACTCGCTGGTTTGAATGCGATATGCTCTATCCTTTAATCTGGTTGCTCGATAAGTTGAGTGTGATCCAGCTCAAACCCAAGGCCTTTTAAATTTATGAAACAAAGCCTCTCTTTTCTCGTTTTCGGACTCATTATTTTAATGAGTGCTCCCTTGTCCGCTGAGCCAGCGTTTCCGGAGACCTTCACTGCCAACGACACGAATTATGTACAGGCAAATTCCAGCTCAATTAAGTTGTTGGGGTTCTTTAAACTGCTCTCTGCAAGTCTATATCTGGGAGAAGGGCATGGCCTCGAAGACTATCCTGGAGCAATCCCATTGGCGTTGCGTTTGAGATACGATCGGAATTTCAAGAAAGAGAAGCTGATAGGTAGTGCGGATGAGATTCTGAATGATCTTTATACGGCTGAGCAGCTTGCTGAAATCGAACAGTCTCTGGGTTTGATCAACTCCGTTTACCTCGATGTGGGCAAAGGGGATGAGTACACACTTATCTATAAGCCTTCCCTTGGAACGACGCTTTTATACAATGGCGAAGAAAAGGTGACCATACCTGGTGAGCGTTTCGCTGAGATCTATTTTTCAATCTGGTTGGGCGATCACCCAAACACGAAAAAGTTGAGTCGGGCTCTGTTGAAGCAATCATAATGTCTCTTCGAAAGACCGTCGCTGGGTAGGTCCTATGGATGGGCCCCTCTGGCCCGCGGTTCCTGTTCACTCTTAAGGCAAAGAATTTACCAACATTTTTTATGAACACTTATAAAGCATTTTTAATCGTACTTTTTATGAGTATCGCGCAAATATTTACTGGCTGTAAAACCTATGAAAATCTGCCTGAAATGGCAGCGCATGTGGATATCGACCGTTTTATGGGGACCTGGTATGTTCACGGTTACACGCCCACTGCACTGGACCGAAATGCCCATAATGCAACGGAGAGTTATGAGCTCGATGACAAAGGTCGGATTCTTACCACTTATCAGTTTCGCAAAGGAAGCTTTGATGGCTCATTGAAAACGTACAATCCTGTAGGTAAAGTGGTGAATACGGAAACCAATGCCGAGTGGAGAATGCGGTTTTTCACCGTGATTTCGGCGCCTTATTTGATACTGTATGTGGATCCCGACTACACGGGTACTCTGGTCGGTCATCCGAACCTGAAGATGGCTTGGCTCATGTCTCGTTCTCCGGATATTACGGAAACACGGTACGCAGAACTCGTTCAGGAACTTGAAAATAGAAACTTCGATCTAACAGACTTTGTGCGGGTGCCTCAGCAGTGGCCGGTGCCTGAATAAGCTTCACTTATAGGTATATAGAGATATAGGCATATAGGGGTATAGGAATTGTCGGGTCACAACGCCTTTGGTGGCTGGGCAAAGATATAGATGCTTTCGGGGCACTTTCACTCTGGCCATTGTCGAAGAGATCGCTAACAATAAAAATTTAAACCGATGTTACTTTAATTACCATGGAGATTTTACAGACCATTTGTCAGCTTATCGTCGGACTAGGTATATTAAATGTTTGGCTTCTTCGCTTTAAGAAAAAGACCCCTTACCGAGGCGGTGAGGCCTCGGATATCAAAGAAGAGTTTTCCGTCTATGGCTTGCCTGATTCGTCTGTCTGGGTGGTAGGCGCAATTAAGATCAGCGCCGCACTTGCTTTGTTAATAGGCATAGCCTTACCTTTATTAGTGCTTCCAGCGGCGATCGTTTTGGCTATTTTAATGCTCGGGGCGATAATCATGCATGTGAAGGTGAAAGATCCAGCCATGAAATCCCTTCCCGCCGCAGGCGTTCTTGTTCTCACTCTGTTACTGATCTACATCCAATTAAGTGCGTAGGTATGATATGACGAGACTAGCGTTAAGTGCCAGGTAGAAAAATGCGGGTGAAGTCCGAAGGACGCTGTCTCCTATCTTGATCCGTATGCCAACAGCACACAGCATATGAAGAGCGAGTCCGCCCGCCGCGAGTGCTCCGATTAACGGGATAATAAATCCAATAAGCAGACCAGTTACTCCCAACAGCTGAAGCAGGCCTATGGCAATTCGATATTTGGCGAAACCGTACCGATTGAATTCCAATAACATATGGCTACTAAAAAGGCATCCTATCGCGTAAACGAGAAAGGACAGCGCACTAAACAGGCTGAGTATGTAATACATGAGCAGCTCGGTGTTCGAGCAAAGTCATTCACATCGTATCGCTTTTAAACGAATTGCAAGCGATGAACGCTGTTTCGCGTGAATAAATTGGTGCAAGAGTGTTCAAGGCTTATTTGATTTCTGTTTTGGGTTCATTGAAGCATAGCGCTGATTAGGATCTTTGCTCCTTTAATCCTCTTGTTTCCCGTGAATCATACTGTCTTGAAAAGTGAGCGAAGATCTTTTGAAGAACTTATACTGTCTGTAATGAATTGCACCCGAAGTAATTTCGGTAATGATCGCGCTCATGAGTAACACAGTAGAAAATCAATTGAACGCTGAGCCTTCCACCGTTGTGAGCGCCTTACGCCAGGTGGTTGCCGACAGCTATGCTGTTTTAGCGCAAACTCACATATGTCATTGGAATGTCCGCGGACCTTCTTTCTTTTCATTGCACGGCGCATTCGAGATGCAGTACACCGAGTTGTTTACGGCTATAGATGAAATCGCTGAACGCATCCGGGCCTTAGGGGCACTGGCTCCCGGTGGCCTAAGAAATTTGGCAAATATTGCGGGAATGGAAGAAATCGAAGAGAACGCCTCGGCAAACGCGATGGTCCAGCACCTTGCGTCCGCGAACCAAGCCTTGGTTAATCACCTCATTGAAGCCCGGGATCTTGCAGGTGAATCCGGAGATAATCAGACGGAGGACCTCATGATTGTCCGTATTCAAGTGCATCAAAAGACTATTTGGATGTTAAATAGTTTTCTGGAATCGGCTTAGCCCGAAGAAATTTAATGCCTATAATTCTGCTTAAAACGAATTGCCCGTTAAATTAATTCGAAGCTGCTCGATTTAGCGTAATAAAATCATACTGAATAGTTCGTCTTCAGGAGAGCCGGAAATTGAGCCAAGACACCGGCAGACATGTCGCTTGGAACCGCACTGTTACGGATTAATGGGTACAAAGGAAATTCTACCGCTGATAGCCGGACAATAGTAATAAGAATAGAAGAATTGTTTTTTCGTAAACTGTGATCTGTAAACCAAACAACGCTTTAAAATTGCTAACCATTGTATGCTCATTCCCCCATTTTCATTCCACTATAACAAATTTATTAAGTGCAGGATTATCTTCTGCTCTTTGGATTAATCTAAGCAAATGCAGAATATAAGAAACTTGCTGGTTGTTTTAGGAGATCAGCTCAATGCGGATGCCTCTGTTTTTGAGGGTTTTGACAAGTCCCAAGATGTTGTATGGATGGCAGAAGCAGCTCATGAGTCTGAGCATGTGTGGACGCACAAACAGCGTATAGTGATTTTCCTCTCTGCTATGCGGCACTTTCGGAATTCTTTAGAGGTGGATGGCTATCGAGTTCAGTACAGGCAACTTGCCGATGATAAAAGCTCGGACGAAATTTCGCAACTTCTGCGTGGTGACTTGCAGGCTCTGAAGCCCGAGCGGGTAATGGTTACCATGCCAGGCGAATGGCGAATATTGCAAGACCTGAAGAAGTCCTGTGGGGAGGAAGATATCCAACTCGAGGTAGTTAGTGATGCCCATTTTTTTACCACCATCGACGATTTTCGCGAACATGTTGAGGGTCGCAAAACGCTGCGAATGGAATACTTCTATCGTGAACAGCGAAAACGGTTTGATATTCTGATGGATGAAGGCAAACCGGTAGGAGGTGATTGGAATTACGATCGTGAAAACCGCGAGAGATTTGGTCGGGATGGTCCGCCTGACGCAAACCCAGGCCCAGGTTTCAAGCCGGATGAGATTACCCGTGAGGTTATGGACTTGGTCAACAATCGGTTTGCAGATCATCCGGGCTCATTAGAATCGTTTGCTTGGCCAGTAACCGCAAATGAGGCAGGCCATGCGCTACGGGATTTCATAAAGAACCGTTTACCATACTTTGGCAAATTCCAGGACGCCATGTGGACCGACGAACCATGGCTCTATCATTCGTTGATCAGCTCTTGTCTGAATCTTAAATTACTCAATCCCCGGGAAGTAGTTGCCTCGGCCGAACAGGCATACCGAGACGGTAAAGCACCGCTTGCCGCCGTTGAGGGATTTGTAAGGCAAATTCTTGGATGGCGTGAATTTGTGAGAGGCATCTATTGGACGCGCATGCCGGAATACTTGGACTACAACGAGATGGGCGCAGAGGAGTCCTTGCCTGAATTCTTCTGGACCGGGAAGACGGACTTGGAATGTCTAAAGCAAGTGATTGGGCAGACGTTGGAATATGGATACGCGCATCACATTCAACGCCTCATGGTCACGGGATTGTACTCTCTTTTACTCGGGGTAAATCCTAAGAAAGTTCATGAATGGTACCTTGCGGTTTACGTCGATGCCGTTGAATGGGTCGAATTGCCAAACACGCTTGGCATGTCGCAATATGCCGATGGCGGGTTAATGGCTTCCAAGCCCTATATTGCAACCGGTAACTATATTCGGAAGATGAGCAACTACTGTTCGAAATGTCCGCGGAACCCTAAGGAGCGGACAGGCGAGACGGCCTGTCCATTTACCACGCTGTATTGGGACTACCTGATTCGCCATAAGGAGACTCTTAAAAACAATCAACGCATGAGTCTTCAACTCCGGAATCTTGACCGACTAAATTCCGGTGAACGCAGCGCCATTGCTCGAGCAGCTAACCTTATCAGAAAAAACCCAGTCGTTTGTTATTCAAGTAAAGAAACGTAATGTTAATCAGGTAATTATCAAAATGAAAACTGTTCTTGTAACCGGAGCCAGCGGCTTATTGGATCCGCCCTCTGTAAACGGCTTGAGGCTAAGGGCTATGAAGTGCGAACGCTATCCCGATCAGGTGGTGACGCGACATGGGATATCGAGGCAGGCACTATTAGCGATGAGGCTATGGACAAAGTGGATGGGGTCATTCACCTGGCTGGAGAGCCTATAGCCCAGCGGTGGTCTGAGGAAACCAAACAGCGCATTATCGACAGTCGAGAAAAGAGTGTTCGTATTCTGGTTGAAGGAATTTTTAAGCAACCCAAGCCACCGATTTACATCAGTGCATCGGGGATTAATTTCTACGGTTTTAATCGAAAAGAACCTGTCGATGAACACAGCGAGTCTGGCGAAGGGTTCCTCGCTGAAGTTTGCAAAAAGTGGGAGGGCGCGGCGCAACCCTTGACCGCAGCAGGCGTTCGCGCGGTGTTTATTCGAACGGGAATCGTTCTGAGTGCCCGAGGTGGAGCTTTGGCGAAGATGTTGACTCCATTCAAGCTGGGTGTGGGTGGAAGGCTGGGTTCCGGCACTCAGTGGATGAGTTGGATTAGTCTTCCCGATCTGGTGGATCTGTATTGTTTTGCTTTAGAAAAGAATGAGCTAAGCGGTCCCGTGAACGCGGTCTCTCCCAACCCGGTATCCAACGCATCATTTACTAAGGAACTTGGTAAAGTATTAAACTGTCCAGCAATATTTCCGCTCCCCGTCGCGGTTATAAAAGCACTGTTCGGTAAGATGGGACAAGAGACGGTTCTGGCAGACTTGACCGTTTTGCCGACACGTGCCGAGGAACCAGGTTTTACATGGACAACGCCGGAGTTGAAGATGGCTCTCTCGCACTGTCTTCGGGATTAAAAAGAGTCATTGAGCTAGCCCTTTAAAGCGATTCTTCCAAGCGTATGGTAGCGGGGCTTCAGAGGCGCTTCAAATAAGATAACTGCGGAAGAGCTGCCGGCGAACTGATCGGTGCGCAACGAATTACGACTCTTTCCTTTGTCGCGGATACTGCGGCAAGCCAACACATCCCCTTAGCTCTGTATCAAACAAAGATCATCTGGTCCTTGGTTCTTCGGTCTGGGAGCTGGCCAAGCAGTTCTCATTGGGGATCTCCGGATTGCAGTAGGTGAAACTGAGAATACGCTTTGGAAGGGTAGTTCCTCGTAACGGGATCCGCTCTCGGTCTTCTTTCGGATTCGGGCGAATCATATTAGAGATGATCTACGATTGGATTCATGGTGTGCAGGTGGGGAATGTGGATTTCGATAGCTATATTCGACCCATTCTTTCCAGTCATTTTTGTCGCTATCATGGAATGTATGTAGCGGCTGGAAAGTAGCTTAATAAATATTAGCTTGGTGCAGATGTGGGTTTTTTATTTAGACAAAGCTGTCGGAGGATAGGCTATGACATCAATGCTCCTTGAAAAGAGGACTGAAGGATGCTGGTCGCCAATCTCAAAATCATTGAGCAAGGTGTTCTTTTGAAAAGAGATCTCCGCCTTTTCAAGTGGCCATTGGGGATGGTGCACTTCCGTGCGATACAGTTGCCCGCGCTTGCTCTGACAATAAAGGCAGTAGCGTTCCGTAGCCCATATTTCGAAAGAATCATTATCCCAGTGGCAGGTTTGGGTTGGTTTGTAAGTAGCCTCAAAGGCAGAATGCTTCATCTGATGAGAGTAGTGAACCGATTGATCCCTTAGAATTACCTCTACTTGCGCTCGGCGATAAGGTAGATGGAAAAAGGTCCGAGCAGTCCAGGCCACAAATTGCTTTGGGACATCGAGACTGAAAAACCAAACCCCCTTTTTCCCTTTGTATTCGACATAGGTCCTGACATTGATCTCTGGGAATTCGCTGAGTGGTGCAATGGCGGGAAGGCCCCGGAAAGTAACACCTTTCATGTCAAATGGGACAATTCCTATCCAAGCTTTTCCGTCGTATAAATCCAAGGTAAGTTCGGATGGAATCTCGGCCCGCAGTTGATCTGGATCGATTTCCCAATGTATGAAGGCCAGGTTCAGCCATTGTTGAGAGAGCAACCAATTTCCATTGGGTAGTGGCCACGGTCTATGATCCGTTTGTACGAAGGCTGGATGCTTGTGGAGCATAATCAGGTGAAGTCACAAATGTGAAAGAGCTTAAGGCGAAGTTGCTCTGGGTTTTTCTGCCTCCGTGATACGCTCTATTGATTTTAGAGAGCTTATCCAATTAGCGGGAATGTCATTGATTGCGCCGAGAATAGAACCAACAACAGCACCTCGGTGACAATTATCTCCTCCGCAAAGGGAATTGGCCAGGATGCCAGGCTCGAAGCCATCGCTATATTTGTAGGCAAGAAAAAGGGATGCAGTAAAGGAGTCTGGCAAGTAGCACGCAGGAGTCAGCTTTCGGCCTACTATGGTTCGGTCTTCAAAATCCGACCAGGCTTTGAATTGCTTGGGAGACTGCCAGGATCTGGCCCTGCTTTCCAAAGTCGATTCCAGATTCTGCCCTCCTGCCAGATCTATTAGTATTCGAGTCAACGCTTCGGCGGCCCTTAAGGCATGGGTGTTTCTATGGGTCAAATTCACGTGTTTTAATACGATTTGTAACCAACTATCGGGATCACGTTCCTCAACTTGGCTTAGGCCGGCCAGGAGTGAAGGAACGGTGGCCAATGCCCCAATGTGGAGATCATCGATTCCGCATTTTTCGGGAGCCATGCCTGAAGCCAAGCGGTCGAAAAATGCACGATGATATTCCTCTGCATAAGTATCCTTATGCCATCCTGGCGTTCGCATAAGTTCAATGTAAGTTTGCTGCCATTGTTCCGCATCATAACCGCCATTTTGCAAGATACTGGCATAGAGTTCGACCGCCAAGCGGTAGTTCAAGGTGTTTTCGCCTGCCTCCAGGAATTGATGGTAGTGAACACCCCGTTTGCCCCAGAAGCGTGCTTGGTCGTGCAGGATATCCGCTTCCGGGTTGCGTGGATGGTATGAAGACCGCCAGAGAATACTGTCGGGATGAGGATTCTTGGGCGCCATATATACGGTCAGCTCCGGATAGTCCCGGTCAAGAGATTGAACGTCATAATACCAGTGAACGGGCATGGCTGTTGCGTCAGCCACCAAAGAGCCGAGGAAGGCTTGGTGCAGAATTTCTTTCATGGGTATGCTAACTGCGGTTTTGGAGATTTGAAGGACTCTTTTTGAATTTAATCTCAACCTGGACTTCATATGTTTTTAGAAACCATGGTTTGAAGGGGCCATCCCAATACACTGCAAATGGGTCACCTACAGTTTCAATATCCGATTGGCTATCAACCCACTTCAGTAGAGCACTCATGGTTTTCTCGAAATTTTCTGGGCTATAGGAGCCACGGGCTCCGTGAGCGGCTACTCGGCGTTTTGCTACATCAATCACTCGAACACTAGCAGCGTCCTTCGACGCTTTTTCCTCCTGAGTCTTGGATACCCAAAAATACATGGTGCCAGGATCCATTCGCGCTTCAACGGGGGTCGTCATTGCAATATCGTTTTTCTGAATGTACCGAAACAGCGGGCCAAAGAGATTATTGGAGCTGTCGAAATAGGAACCATTGCCGCGCGACTCAAGCAGCCGTCCAGCTGGAAGTTCTTTGAATTCGATGACGCCTGGCTTTGTTGGTTCGAAAGCTTGCTCGTAGGCCATAAGGAATGGAGATTGGAGGATGAGTGCCAGTGGAATTAGAAATTTAAGCATGATTGCTTCGAGTTAAATGGGTCTTGCTTGTTGTGATTTTTGAAAATTGGACCTAAGTTCTAACAGGGTGCCCGCAGCCGCCCATCCCGAAAGTACAGCCCCTTCCACTCGAGCGCTGGCAAAAGCATCGCCGGCCATGAGTAATGGCGGATGTTGGCTTATTACTTCGCAGAGGTTCACGTTAGTTGTTGTCGGTTTGCTGTATCGCCATCCGTGTATTTGATATTTAACTACCGATGATCCGAGCCATTCCTTAGCGCTGTGGATAAGATCTCTTGCGATCTCATCTCTGTCACGTTCCCAGTTCGTCTCGCTGTACTCACCTGTGGCATGGATGGTGACCGCGGGTATTTCGGAAATACCCTTGATTTGATTATCTGCTATCCAGGCGATGGGCCCCTTCTTGAGTTTGAAATATCCAGGTTTGGGAATACACGAAGGTTGCTCAAGGAGGACCATGACCGCAAAGCACTTCTCGTATTGAATCTTCTCTAGTCGCTGTCTGGTTTCTTCTGGTATTGAAATTTTTCCTGCATCTAAGATCGCTAGCGACTGGGTAACAGGGGGAGTTATTAATAGCGCGTTGGCTTGGATGTGCTCACCCTCTTTGAGGCTGATCGACCACTCGTCGCCCTCTTGTTTAATACTCCCTACTGGGCTGCTTAGGCGGATGTCTAAATTTTGGCCAAGCTCTTTGGCTATGGCCGACATGGTCGGGCTCCCTCGGAATCGTGGGACGACATCAGCACCTAACTTTCTTTGGCGCCACTCCTTGATGATCCCTCTGTTTTGCCAGTCCAATGTAAGTCTCTTGAAGCGACCGTCACGAGCAGTTATGAATTGAGCGCCATGGTCAAAGACGGCCCCATCGAAGCGCCGATTGCCGAGACGGCCTCCAACACCGCGAGCTTTATCCAGCAAGACTACTTCTTTCCCTGATTGGGTCAGTGCATTTGCTGCTGCCAGCCCGGTCATTCCAGCGCCAATGACTAGAAATTCGATTTGGGATGTCTTGTGTTTCATGGGTGCGAGTTTGGGGGTGGAGGCCTAGGTCCTAAATTCCGTGGATAAAAAATTGTGCAGGATGTAAAAGTTATCCTGCATTTTATAAGTTAAGTTGAATGCGTTTAACCTTCGGCAAAATCGGTGTTTACCAATGCAGTCTGAATACTGGGTATTGATACGGTCCTGGTCGTATTGCCGGGAGTTGCGATGGTAATCACATCAAGATTTGATTGAAAGTTCAGGGACTTCTGGAATGTCCAGTCCGTGCTTATAACTGCCAGTTCACTCTCCTTTTTTTCGGAATCTGAAGCATAGACATAGAACGTCGGTAGCTGCATAATTCCATCTGATTCTGCAGTTCCCGTGTCAGCCGTTAATGAGGCGCTGGATAGTGCCGCGAATAGCAGCCCTGCGATTAGGCGTGTGGTTACTTTTGTTTTCATCTTTCTGTTTTCTTGAAGGATTATGGATGAATGTTGTTGTTTTTATGATTCTCCTTAAGCCTTGAAGGTCAGGTGTTTTATTTATACTCCAACCTAGCTGATAAATGATTCATATAAACATCATCTGGGTATTCATTGGCTAAAAAATGATACAAAACTAGTACAATTAAGATATTTGTAGGTATTGGTGGGTTAAAGTTATACAAAACATAGTCAATTATGATTCCGATGGAATTCTCGCCGCCCTGGCAGTGGTAAGCGGTGATGCAAGCGCTGTAGTAACGCTTTGTCTTTATGGGGTCGGCTATTTCGACTGTCGGCCCTTCGGTGGCTAGCGATCAATCGTGAAGCTATCCAATCCCTTCTTGTAGGTGACAATGGCCCGCTCTCGCGCAAATTTGTGATCTACAATCGGTTCAGGATAAGCAGGTGTTCCGTATTCGGGTAACCATCGCTTAATGTAATCGAAATGTGGATCAAATCTTTCCTGCTGGGCAGTGGGATTGAAAACGCGAAAGTAGGGAGCGGCATCGCAGCCGGTGCCCGCTGCCCACTGCCAGTTGCCGTTGTTGGATGCTAGTTCGTAATCCAGTAGCTTCTCCGCAAAATAGGCTTCTCCCCAGCACCAGTCTATAAGGAGGTGTTTACATAGAAAACTAGCGACCACCATTCTTACCCGGTTATGCATGAATCCGGTCTCGTTTAATTGTCTCATGCCCGCGTCTACGAGTGGATATCCCGTTTCACCTCGGCACCAGGCGTCAAATTCAGCGTCGTCATTACGCCATTCGATACCGTCATATTTGCTGCGAAAATTTCCACTTATTACATGGGGGAAATGAAAGAGTATTTGCGTGAAGAACTCTCGCCAAATCAGCTCCGATAAAAAGACCTCATGCTCTGGATGTATTTGCTTGATGATCTCACGGATGCTGACGGTGCCAAATCGTAAATGAGGTCCCAGTCGGGATGTGCTGTCTATTCCCGGAAGGTCACGTTCTGCGGCATAGGCCGAAACTTGGCTTAAGTCGTAGTCTGGTGTGTCTATGATAGGATCTGAAAATCCGATGGACTCAAGGGATGGGAATTGGGTTTCGTGTTGGAAGAATCCGTTCTCGTTTAAATGTGTTTCTACTTTCAGGTCCTGTGGCTGCAGCTTAGCCAGCCATTTTTTCTTATAGGGTGTAAAGACGGTATAGGGCTTGCCGTCATCCTTTGTGATTTCGCTTTCCTCAAATATCACCTGGTCCTTTTGTTCCAGCACCTCAACGTCGTTTTTCGTCAGCAAATCATGGATGCTGCGATCTCTATCTCGGGCGTAAGGCTCGTAGTCCTTATTCCAATACGCGGCTTTGATCTCATATCGCTTAAGAAGCGATTTCCATACTGTTTGCGGATCCCCTTGGAGGACAAGTAGTCCGCTGCCCATCGTTGTCAGCTTCTTGTGTATTCGCGCCAGTTCCTGGTGGATGAAGCTGATTCGAGGATCGTTTCGAGGAAGGTCCTCAAGAATGTTCTGATCGAAAATAAATATAGGTAGTAACGGTAATGTGCCAGATAAAGCACTTTGAATAGACCTGTTGTCTTCGAGTCTTAAATCTCTTCTGAACCAGTGGATGGCTAACTTCATTTTAATTGTATAGTACGATGTAGGCGTTCAGTGAAGTGGCTATTATTAGCCATAGGAAGTAGGGTAGTATGAATAGGCTCTTGATTCTTAGCCGCCGGAGGTAGCTGAATAAAAAGTAAGTAACTAAAAGAGTCAGTAGGCTGATTATGACCAGGCCTGATATGCTCTGATGATAGCGGAAGAATACCGGACTCCAGGCTGTGTTCAGGACCCATTGAGCGGTGTAAAGGAGTGCGAGATAGCGTGTATTGCTAGCAGCTGTCCATGCGTAGGACATGTAAAATGAAAAACACACCATGATGAGGGTCCACGCCGCGCCGAATGACCATCCAGGTGGTGTCCAGGGAGCTTTGTTTAGATCGAGGTACCAAGTCGAAGATGCCCCGTTTCCCATCGATAATCCTCCTATGGTCAGGGCGGCAAAGTTTAGAGTAAGGAACACGATGATTCTAAGTATCATGGTATGGTTAAGTACTGTGTTTTATTGGTTTAGACGAGCTTGCATGAGGGTCATCTGAATTTTGTATGTCTGTACAAAAACAAGCAGGGGCGCACCCCCATGCACCCCTGTCTCATTTGTCGAATCTCAAAGTTCTTTATTCCGTTGGTGGTAACAGAACTTTATCGATTATATGAACTACTCCATTCGAACCGAACAAGTCGGTTAATAATACGTTACTATCGTTAATTGTGACCCCACCGTCGACGGCGAGTGTTGCTTCATCACCGTTGCCCATGCCTACATTGCCTGCTGCAACATCGGCGGCATTAACCTGGGTTTCAACTACTACATGGTAGAGTAGGATATCCAGGAGGTCCTCATTGGATAAGCTTTCCAATGTGCCCTCGGGCAAAGCTGCAAAAGCATCGTCTGTGGGTGCGAAAAGGGTGAAAGGTCCGTCAGTGACCAAGGTGTCGGCTGCTCCAGTTGCTACAGCAGCTGTCAGCAGTGTGGAGAAGTTTCCTGCTCCAGATAGCGTGTCTACAATTGTTCCGCCTTCTGCTGGAGGCAGGATGACCTTGTCAATAAAGTGGACTACTCCGTTCGTGCCCAGGACATCGGTTTGGGTGACGTTGGCTCCTTGAATGATTACTCGTCCGTCCTCAGTTACCTGAATGATTGCTTCAGCTCCGTTTGCCATTTCGACTTTTGAGTTGTTTACGGCAGAGGAAGGAACCTCAGAGGTTACAACATGGTAGAGTAGAATGTTGAGCAAATCTTCATTGGATAGGCTTTCAAGTGTTCCTTCAGGGAGTGCTGCGAATGCCTCATCCGATGGTGCGAACAGTGTGAAGGGGCCATCTCCCGTCAGTGTGGCTGCGGCACCTGTGTCTATTGCGGCTTGAATCAATGTGCTGAAGTTTCCAGCTGCACTGATCGCGTCCACGATGTTTTCCTCTCCTGATGGAGGCAGGATAACTTTGTCGATTACGTGTATGATGCCGTTGGAGGCCATGAAATCAGTTTCAATAACATTGGCTCCTTGAATGATTACGCCTCCGGCGCCTGTCACTTGCACAATTGCATTTTCGCCATTCGCCATCATTACCTGACCATTGGTCACTGCTGATGCAGGTACCTCGCCTACCACAGCGTGGTAAAGGAGGATGTCTGCTAGTAGGTCAGGGTCGGCTAGTAGGCTGTTCAGTGTCTCAGTTGGAATCTTGGCAAACGCTGCATCTGTGGGTGCGAACAAGGTAAATGGCCCTTCACCTGATAGAATGCCAGCAACATCAGCACTTGGAAGTGCGGCTGTGATAGCAGCTAGCAGAGTGTTGAAGTCGTCGGCATCTACCAGGTTCCCTGGAATGTTGTTCAGGGTCATTTCAAAGGCTTCAGCCATTCCTACGCCACCTGATCCGGCTCTGTCTGCTAGGTGGAATGAGTATTCACCTGGCTCCAGCATTGCGATTGCGGCTGCGCCTTGGTCATTGACCGGTGGGATCTGGGTCGCGCTGATTGCAAACATCTGGCCTCCAGTTTTCCAATCGTCGTTGCCTGCTATAACTTCATTGGGGCCATCGGCCTCGTGTTTGAAAATGGAGATATTTGGATTCGCGATGGGATTGCTAACATTATCTGTCGGCCCTGTTCCTCTCAAATACATGGGCACCATTTCGCCCGGCATGCCGTCGACGACAGACCCGATAATGAAGGTTTCTTCTTCGGCACCCACGACGGCACGAGCGGACATATTGACGACATCTGCTGCATAAGAAGATACCCCCATCAGCAGGGTAATGATTGATATTCTAATTGTTGTTATTGATTTCATTGCTTTAAGTGGATTAAATTAGAATAGTTAAAATAAATATAAAATAGTTCATACTTGATTCAAAAAGCATAACAAGCCAGATATATCCAGTGCATAAGCAATTCATTAGTCATAAATTGTTCATAATATTATTCATCGTGAAAATCAAATCTCTCCACGGACCTTAAATCCTGAATTTATCTGGGCTGCCCTTTGAATGGCACTCAGGGCTCCGGAGTTATTGCCATTCCGGTCCGGGATCTTGGTGGTTCCGGTGGCAGGATTGGTGGTTGATGACAGTGCATCGGTGGCATTTCCGTTCATCGGGTAATGTTCTATGAAGTAGTCGTCCAGCGGGGGAAAATTTCCAGCATCACGCGTTGGTAACTGCCTTCACCTTCATCGGCCGATGAGTAACTGCCCCAGACGAAACGTTTCAGGGTAGACGATTGTCCCGTGAATTTGGCCAGCATTACCTCGTCGTTGACCAGGAATTCTGGTTGACCATTTCCGGCGGCTTTCCGCACCACGTAATCGTTAAAGGTGCGTCGTTTACCACTGAGGGAGATGGCATCAGCCACGGTTGGCTCCACTACGGGGTCCCCAATCGAATTGGAGCCAAAGGACAGCCCCCAGCGTCTGTTCCCATCGGCAAATTCGGTGTAGATCGATGCCCCGAGCCGATCGCTCTTCTCCGTCACCATGATTCGGCTGGTGTATTGCCAGCCATAGGTTTCAGCCAAATTGAACTCTTGGGCGGTTGGAACGATTTCGTAGCCGCGAGTGCTTCCCGATTCTGTCCCATAGTCACCCAGGGTCTAGGTGCCGACACCGGCGATTTTTTCCGAGCGTGTCCCCTGGTTATTCAGGCCCCCTGTGCTCGTCCATCGGGAGAGGAACGGTGAATTGTCCTCGTTGTGTAGAGCGATGATGATGGCCTCGGCTTTGAGACCGGATACACAAAGGGCGAGCGCAGTTATCAGGAGCCCTATCCTACGTTTTCTAAAGAGGCTCAACATCTTGCCTCCAAGGTGTCCATTTGGTTGTATTGAGGAGGTCAAATAATGTGGAAATGTGAGGGAAGGCATAAGAGACTCGCTATGCTGTTCCTGATCCGTGAGTCAATGAAGAGAGGGTGGATTTTTGTTTTTTGTGACTATGTTTTGACTCAAGATTATTCTAGGAGTTTGGAAAATAGATTTTGAAAAAATAGGGGAGATGACTCCGGCGGCCCGGTTGACCCGTGAGGCAAGTGGCACCACCGGAATGAGCGTCCCCAAGGGCATTTAACAAAATTCGTATTTCTATGAGTGCTTCCTCGCTATCCGCTTGCAGACTCAATTCAGCTAGAGGGAGGATGGCTTCAATTTTATAGCTAAGCGGACTCGTCTTTTGAGTAATGTGTCCGCATCCGAGAGCTTTGTCCAGGGTGTTGAAAAAACCGGCTGAAGATTCGTCGCCCTTTTTGCCAGGGAGGATGTTGATGGTTTTTATCTCAGATTGCTCATGGGCTGCTATGCGGAGTTCGATTGCAGATCCTGCCATAATACCTATGACACTGCTCTGAGCTGGTTGGATATCAGAGTCGTTGACGGTGATTTCCAGACACAGGTTTTCGTTATCGCGTGTTATCGTTCCGAATGCAGCGAGCTCACCGCCCAGTTGAAGCTCAAATTTAGATCTGCCCGATTCATCTTTATCCAATACATTTCTTGGACTCAACGAGACACCGCGACAGAGAAGATTTAGGGCGTCCGTTTTTGGATCGATCTCGATTGTTTGGTCGATCGTTGTCTCTAGGGAAACGGAGATGGGGAATAGGGCTTTTGAGTTCGGTTCAACACGGACTTCTATCGGTTTCACAACGACTCCATTGATTGAGGAGGTAAATTCGATCTGGGTATCCAGTGCTTCTGTTCCCGGGTTATCTATGTGTAGGTTAAGAACATTTTCGGAGCCTGCATTGAATGAGAATGCATCGCCGGAATCCAGAAACACGGTCGCTCGATCTCCCGTGCCTTTATAGGCACGTCCTGTGTTTTTAATCACCGGTGCGAATTTTCCCATGTATCCATCTTTCTGATGCGCTTCGATCAGCTCGTCACACATCGCCCAGATCTTATCGAGAGTGAGTGTGGCAGATGTGTGGGGATCTATCATAACCGCTTGGTAAATGTATTTGCGTTGCTTGGTCAACGCAGCTTCGACGGTGAGGTCTTGCACGTTGACATTCGTTCTGCAGATAGCAGCGAGTTGCGGTGGTAGCTTGCCAATCGATTCTGGGTGGAGTCCTTTGTCGTCCACTACAATCGGAACCTCGACGCAACATCCATCCGGGAGGTTGGTGATCAAGTCACGGTTGGGCACATTCCCATAGATAGTGGTCGGGTCGTTGGATTCCCGTGCATGAATGATATAGGCCCCGTATTCTTGGGACTGAGGAGCGACCTCGAAGTCCTTTCCTTCGACCTCTCCCAGCAGTTCTTTTTCTTCCTGCTTCCAGGTAGCGATGATGGCTTCACAGCGACGACGATATTCATCGATAGGGATGAGAAACTCGTCGATGACCTTTTCTCCATGGTGAATGAAATACGGCACGTACTCGCTTTGGTGTTCACTGGATTCGGTGACGAAGTATCCGAGGCGTCGCATCATTTCAAAGCGCACCTTGTCCTGGACTACGG
This sequence comes from Opitutia bacterium ISCC 52, assembly GCA_014529675.2. Classification (NCBI taxonomy): domain Bacteria; kingdom Pseudomonadati; phylum Verrucomicrobiota; class Opitutia; species Opitutia bacterium ISCC 52. The sequence continues at coordinate 3,967,587 of CP076040.1, read as the reverse complement.
CAGCAGGATCTTCCAGTGCCTTAAAAAGCAGAGGGTAGGCATCCTGTCCTTTGTAATTAAACTCCAGGAAGAAAGCCATGTGATTGATACCAGCCACTTTGTATGTGACGTCGTCGTAGTTCAGCCCGGTATAACTGGCCAGGGCCTGGGACGTGTGTTGAACTGAATGGCAGAGACCGACGTGCGGAATACCTGTAGCGCGGTCGAGCGCCCAGCAATTCATAGCCATGGGATTGCTGTAGTTCAGCAGGAGGCAATCCGGGTGAGCCACGTCAGCGATGTCACGGGAAATATCTAGAATCGGTGGAATGGTTCGCAGGGCTCGGAATACTCCACCGACGCCCAGTGTATCGCCGATCGTTTGAAGGAGGCCATATTTCGCGGGGATTTCAAAGTCGACGACTGTTGAGGGTTCGTATCCACCCATCTGGATGGTACAAATAACGTAATGTGCGCCGCGAATGGCATCCGTTCGGTCGGTGGTAGCAGTCACCCGTGCATCTACTTTTAGCACTTCGACCATCTTTTGTGTCATGATCTTTGCCACCTTCAATCGCTGGGCATTTAGATCCATCAAACAAATCTCTGAGTCTGACAGCTCAGGAAACTGAAGAATGTCACCGATTAGTTTTTTAGCAAAAACAACCGAACCGGCGCCAATAAGCGTGATCTTTCTTCTCATAATAATTAAAGCGGTATCCTTTTGAAAGGTATGCTGAAAGCCTACTTCTAATATTGCGGCTTGGGAAACAAGATTCTGTTGTGCTCACAAGGAATATTTTGAATGGTGCCAATTGATTTGCATACTCGAATGTAGTTTTATCAGTTGCACCCATCTTTTTATGCCATCGATGAATCGTATTATACTTACGCTTACCCTCCTGTTTTCTGTATTCTCCGCCCCAATCGTGTGGGGTGAATCCAAACCCAACATCATCTTCATCCTCGCTGATGATTTGGGATATGGGGATGTAGGCTATCAGGGACAAAAGCACATCCTGACACCTGAGATCGACCGTATGGCGAATGAGGGCATGGTATTCACTGATCATTATGCTGGAGCCACGGTCTGTATGCCTTCGCGTGGCACGTTGATGACTGGGTATCATACCGGACATGGAACGATTCGAGGAAATCCCACGTGGACCGTCAGTGGCAAAGCGGTCGATCTGACGCCTGAGGATCAAACCGTTGCGAAGGAGATGAAGCGCGCTGGTTATGCAACCGGCATAGTCGGGAAGTGGGGTCTCTCAGAATCTAACCTCGATGGCATGCCGACGCGGCAAGGGTTTGATTACTTCTTTGGCTACCGGACGCATGTCGATGCTCACCATCATTATTGGCCCTCTTTGTGGCGCAATGAATCAGTCATTCACATCGATGGTAATGATTATTTGAATACTGAAGGCAAATACGTTCATGACCTGGTGACCGAGGAGGCTTTGGGATATATCGAAAAGCATCAAAATGAATCTTTTTTTCTCTATGTTGCTTATGCATTGCCGCATTACGAACTCACGGTCCCACAGGACTCGAAGGACCCCTATGAGAAGCTAGGCTGGCCGGTAGAGCCTCGAAAAAAGGCTCACTATCGCGACGATGAAGACGGCAACGTTGCATACGCCGGGATGGTGTCAAGGATGGACCGCGACGTAGGTCGAATCCTGGACCATTTGGAAGAGCTGGGGCTTGAGAAGAATACCCTGGTCATCTTTACGAGTGATAATGGTCCGGTTTATGAGCGCAAAGATCGATTCTTTAACAGCAATGGACCTTTGCGTGGTGGAAAGCGTGATCTTTATGAGGGTGGTATCCGTGTGCCCTTTGTGGCTCGTTGGCCTGGGAAGATTGAAGCGGGAAGTAAGACGGACCATCCATCCGCATTTTGGGATTTTCTTCCCACTGCTTGTGAGCTTGCAGGAATAAGGCCCGCAGATAATTCCATTAATGGAATTTCCTATTTGCCTACCTTGCTCGGTCAAGGAGATCAGAAAGAGCATGAGGTGCTTTATTGGGAGTTCAACGAAGGTGAGGGCCCCATCCAGGCGGTTCGGGTTGGAAACTTCAAAGGCGTTAAATATATGGATAAGCCAATGGAGCTTTACGATTTGTCCAAGGACCTTTCAGAAAAAGAAAACGTGGCTGCTTCAAAATCAAAAGAGGCATCGCGCGTAGAAGCCATTCTTAAAAGCACCCGTACTCACAGCGCTGAATTCCCGCTTACTCGGCGAAAAAATCATGGGAAATTATAAGGGGTAATTACAGTTTCTTTATCCTGCTATCGATAGAGTCTGCGGTAGACGGATGGGTGCTTTAGCCTTTGACGGAAGTTTCCACGAGCCCGACTTCGTACCTGCTTTTCAGGGATTCAGGCAAAATGAGTAGTTCGAAAAGATCGCTCTACTCAAAGTCCAAGATGGGTGTTTTAGCCATTTAGTAGTTTATCCTGAAACTCTGTCTCGAGACGAGGGTCTTCCTGGAATGAGGGAAGTTGGGGAATCCAATTACCCCGTTTTTGTACTAAGAATATGATTTCAATGCCCGCCATGCAGCAAGACCGGGTTTGATTGATATAGCGCGGGTGGCATTGACTGGGTCAAAGGTATTGCCACTCCTCAAACCTTACTTAACTAATTGAGGGCAAAATTACTCGAATCATACTATGAAGCTTACCCTTCGAATCATCACTTCCCTTGCCTTATTTGGCTTATTGGCTCTTTCTGCGGCAGATCGCCCCAACATCGTTTGGCTGACCTCAGAAGATAATTCTGTTCACTATGTGAAGCTTTACGACGAAAATGGTGCCGCAATGCCGCACATTGAGAAGTTGGCTGAACATGGCTTGGTCTTTGAGCATGCTTTCTCAAATGCGCCGGTTTGTTCAGTTGCTCGGACGACCTTGCTAACGGGAGCTTATGGGCCACGTATCGGAGCTCAATTTCACCGTCGGTCCAAAATGGTGCCCATGCCTGACAAGGGTCGTATGTATCCCTGGTATCTCAAAGAGGCCGGTTATTATACCACCAACAATTCAAAGCAGGATTATAATGTCATCGATAAAGGGGGGTGGGATGAATCATCTGCCAAAGCCACTTGGCGCAACCGGAAACCAGGGCAACCGTTTTTCCATGTGCAGAATACAACGCTTACTCATGAGAGTAGCTTGCATTTTTTGGCCGAAGAGATGCGCACCGTCAAAAATAACACCCCATCTGACTCGGTTAAATTAGCTCCTTATTTTCCTGATACTCCGACCTTCCGGTATACGCATGCCCGTTACCTGGATAACCACAAAAAAGTCGACGACTACCACGGTGAATACATCGCAATGCTGGAGGAGGATGGTGTTCTCGATGACACTTTTATTTTTTACTACGGTGATCATGGGGGTGTGCTTCCTCGCGGAAAAGGATACGCCTATGAAAGTGGGCTTCACGTGCCGCTCGTTGTTTACGTACCCAAAAACTGGAAACACTTGGTCGATGCAAAGCTGGGCACACGGATCAAAGGGTTTGTTAGCTTTATAGACTTTGCTCCTACTTTGCTCAATTTGGTTGGAATAAATGTGCCTCCACATATGGACGGAGTTCCGTTCTTGGGCAAGGGTGTCGATTTTGATGAATTGAATGAACGAGATGAATCCTTTGGTTACGCAGACCGTATGGATGAGAAATACGATCCGGTTCGGACCCTGCGCAAAGGAAAGTACACTTACCAGCGGAACTACCAGCCCTTCAACTTTGATGGGTTATGGAATCAGTATCGCTACCGTATGCTGGCATACATGGAGTGGTGGGAATTGTATCAGGCAGGTGAATTGAATGATATTCAGAGCCAATTCTTCCAGCCTCGAGCTGCGGAGGCACTTTACGACGTGGAAGTAGATCCGCATGAAGTTAACAATCTCGCGGATGACCCCGAGTATGCGGTCGTTTTAAAAAGCATGCGTGAACGCCTGACCAACAAGGTAAAGTCGATCAACGATCTGAGCATGTTTCCTGAAAGTGTTTTGTGGGAAGAAGCCTTTGATAGCCCTGTCGAATTCGGGAGAAAGAACAGCGAGAGAATCTCGGGCTTGGTGGATATTGCTGATCTGAGTTTGCGTTCGTTTGATGAAGCGAAGGCCGGAATTGAAAAGGCATTGAATGCGAGTGATCCTTGGGGCCGTTATTGGGGATTGATTGTGTGCAGTTCCTTTTATGAGGAAGCCGCCAGTTTCACAGATAAAGCGAAGATGATGGCTTCCAATGATTCAGAAAACTTGGTGCGGGTCCGCGCAGCTGAGTTTCTCGGGTTGATAGGAGCTGAGGATCCTTCACCGGTTATCATTGAAGTCCTCTCCAAAGCGAACAACGAGGTGGAAGCGTTTCTAACTCTGAATTCAGTAGTGCTTCTGAAGGATCTTAAAGGCTATGAATTTGAAATTGATCCTGAGATATTTCCAGCTGAATGGCGTAAGGAAGAGCGCTCCGATGTGAATCGTCGCCTGGGCTATTTACTTCCAGGATATGGCAATGAATAAGACCGACGCCCTCGGGTGTTTTGACAGTGATCGCTCAAATGATATCTGACAGCCGTTCCGGGGGATTGCTGAATATTCTTTTGATCCTCATGGGAGCTCTTGTATGCCTTGCCAGTTTCGGATGGTTTCTCCTTCAGGTAAAAAAGCCCAAGTTTGAAAAGGGATTGTATGAGGTAGTAAAGGTCGATGATCTGGAGTTATTTCAATACTACGAACGATTGGTAGCTGATTGGAAAAACCAGGCCGAGGGATTCGAAGAGGAGACCATGGTCACTTGGGTCGCGAAGCAGGGGGCCGTTAACATTTTTACTCATCTGCTCAAGCAGGGTTATGACATCGAGTTTGTAGATCGGCTTGGCCAGACGCCCATCTTTATAGCTGCTCAGAAAGGACACGATGCTCTCGCTTGCGCTCTATTGGATGCCGGAGCTAACCCTATCCGCGATTACAATTATCGGGATCCGGAAAGTGAGGACTGGATTGTTCTGAGAGATCAGCATGTCATTCACCTTGCCGCAGAATCTGGCGTGGTTGCTTTGTGCGAAAAACTGGTCTCGTCAGGAACACCTGTGGATATTGAAAACCCCGTCGGATTGACTCCTCTTTGTTACGCGGCGGTTCAAGGGCATGTCGAATTGGTTAGCCGGCTATTAGAACTGGGGGCAGATGCCGACCACCCTTCTTCTCCGCTTAATTTCGCCATCATTAGAAACCACTTCGACGTAGCCGAACAGCTATTGGAGCAGGGAGCTAATCCCAACAGTCTAGGAGACAAATTCCACAAGCTCCTATCTTTAGCCAAAGCCAATGGCGCGGGTTTCTATGCTCGCTATGAGTCTCTTGGATTTACCAAACTCTGGATGAAGCACCCCTTAACCATGTCTATTGAAACGGGGGATATTTCCTTTGTAGAGCTGTTGCTCCGCCATGGTGCAAACGTCCACTACGCGACTGAGCGTGGTAATACAGCCCTCCATCTTGCGGCCTAACGAGAGCAGAAGGAGATGATTGAACTCCTGCTTAATAAGGGTGCCGAGACTGAAGTCTTTAATGAACGAGACCTCACTCCCTATGGTGTCGCCTTTGCACGAAACCGTGACGACTTGGGTGTGCTTATTCGAGAGTTTTTGGATGTAAATCAAATAGATTTTTCGAAGGAATAAGTCAGTCGCCGGTTGAATAGACTAGGACCACTCATTAACTCCGCACATATTGAAACGCATTCAGACAGTCGAAACGGTTGAGGAAGCTCACTTGCTGATTTCGATGCTTGAGTCCTTCGGCATCCCCTGTGAGCTCACCAATGATTATATAATCGCGGTAGATCCGCTGATATCCAATGCCGTTCATGGCATCGATATTCTGGTTGATGAGGAACATGTTGTAGATGCCATTGGTATCATAGGGGCATTGGAGGAGGACAAAGGGGATAAGCATTGCCCCCATTGTGATTCAACCAGAATTCGCTACCTGCGGCTGAGCTGGTGGAACCTCATCATGTTTTTTGGATTCATTATGATCCTTCCCATTGGTAGAAAACGGATGTACTGCCAGGATTGCTTGAAGAAATTTGATGAAACTGACACTGAAGTCACTGGAGAGGAAGATGAGCTTACGAAAGAAGCTTTGAGCCATCCATTTGAGGACAAAGATATAAAACCACTTCCGGCTTATCTATTGCCTATCCTTGTAGTGGCTGTGTTGGGTGTCGCGTTCGGGATTTATGATGAAAATTTTGATCGTATCCTTCCCTCGGGTTTATTCATCGTCCTCGTTCTTCTTGGAGGCGTTGGCTTCTTCCTGTATTCGGTCCTGGAACCTAGTGCCAATGGATGCAAGGACGAAGAGAAAAATGATAGTGATGAATTAGGACCTATTCTTGAACCTGTGAATGTGTCCTATTTTGAATAGATCTCTAATCTATTTCCCGATCGGCTTTTTCGGAGTGTTCTGCACGGGTAGGTCCCAGTGCTCACCTTCGGTAACAATCTCCTTATGAACCTTTATCATCTGGGCCTTCATCTTTTCAAATTGCTTCTTATGTTTCTCTTTGACGTCGGTCGTTTGATCCAAGTCATCCTTCAGGTTAAACAGTTGAAAGTCACTTAGCTCTGCCGACTTGATAATGGGAAGATCTTCCTTGGAAATCGCGTGAGTCTTTCTTCGCATACTGTCCGTAGTATTGGAAATCAGTGTCCAGTCCCCTTGGCGAAAAGACATCGAAGGATTCACCCGATAGAAAAACCAAAATAGCGGGTATTCCCTGTCTATCAATTCGCCCTCTGTAAGGTGATTACTAATACTGAGCCCATCTAGATGTCGACCCTTGGGAAGTGAAACTCCGGCCAAGTCGCAGAAGGTGGGTAGTAGATCCACAAATCCGATCGTGTCGTGAGATACTGAGCCGGCTTTTATTTTCCCTGGCCAACGGAAAATTCCTGGGACTCGGTGACCACCTTCCCAGACATTGGACTTAAAACCGCGTAAGCCCTCATTCGAAAATGTGTTCAACCCCCCGTTATCGGACGTGCAGAAAACTACGGTATCTTCATCCAATTCCAAATGCTCCAGGGTCTCCAAGATTCTTCCAACGGCCCTGTCGGCGTTTGCTACATTGGCGAGGTATTCGGCTTCACGGCGATTGATGTCCGGATGACGTGTCTCATATTCGCTCACCAGGTCGGGGGGAGATGCAATTCTAACATGCGGTTCATGGAACCAGACGGTAGTGAAGAAGGGCCGTTTCTCTTTTTCCGATACGTGGGCCCTTAACCATCCAATCGCCTCGTCTGCAACAATGTCGCAGGAGTAGCCCTTGATCATTCCTAGTTCGATTCCGTTCCGGACAAAGTTTTCAGGATTTAAGTGGCTAGGCTCTGCATTGTTATCGGTTCCCAGGTAATAATCGTAGCCGTGATCTTCTGGCTGGGCTTGGTCGGAATTAAGTTTACTGACATGCCATTTCCCAAAATGGCCCGTCGCATAACCAGCATCTTGCAGTAAGTTGGCGATTGTCACCTCCTCGGCTTGGAGATGCATAGGCGTACCCGGGTTTAGGTAATTGAAAATCCCGGCTCTAATAGGGCTACGGCCCGTTAGCATGCCTATACGCGATGGTGAACAATTGGGAGCCGGAGCATGACAGTCGGTAAAGCGCATTCCTTCATCCGCTAGACTATCCATATGGGGCGTTTGGATACGGCTTCCGTAGGAACTAAGGTCCGTCCAGCCTGCATCATCCAACATAAGGATGAGGAAGTTAGGTCTGTCCTCACCGTAGAGAGATGAGTTCAGCAGGGTAACAAGAAGGGTAATGAGTAGAATACGGATTTTCATAGAGCTGATTTAAGGAGATATTCGGATCTTATTGGTGGCAACATTCAATAGCTTCTTCCACTCTTTTGCATACAGTACGGAATTCCTGTTGATGCTAGCGAAAATCTAGTCTTAATAAGACCATGCCATTTCAATTGACCGGTTTTACCGACGAAGCAGAAAAATCTCTCCCCAATCAAATAGCTACACTCAAGGAGGTAGGTTGGTCCGCCATTGAGCTACGCCTGATTGATGGCGCCAATGTGTGCGATCAATCTGAGGACGAGTGGAAACATACTTTTGAAACACTCCAGGAATCAGGTATCCAAGTCGTTGGATTTGGCGGTCAGATTGGAAACTGGTCACGAGCCATCAATACGGATTTTCAGCTCGATGTGGCCGAACTTAGACGGGTCGCTCCGAGAATACGGGAAGCCAATTGCAAGTTCCTCAGGATCATGTCGTACCCAAATTCAGGGCACACGCCTCTGAGTCGTGCTTCCTGGAGACAGGAAACCATTCGGCGACTGAGTGAGCTTTCCAAAATCGCTGAAGGGGAAGGGGTCATTCTTGGGCACGAAAACTGTGCCGGCTATGGCGAAACAGCTGCTGGATTCCTTGAATTGGTCAACGTGATCGATAGTCCTGCATTTCAACTGATCTTTGATACAGGCAACAATAGCCTCCATGAAAATAATACGGAGGTCACTTGGGATTATTACCGAGCCTGCTGGGAGCACGTGACTCATGTGCATATCAAGGCGGCAAAACCAGGTCCTGAGGGCGATAAGTACGTGGCCTGTTATATAGACGAGGATGACGTCCAGGAAAAGATTTTGCAGGATTTGGAAGACACGCATTACGAAGGTTGGCTATCTATCGAACCGCATATGATGGCGGCCGTCCATGCCGGGCAGGATATCGATGACTCCGGCGAGGCTCGGAAACTGTGGGTGGAGTATGCCAAGCGATTAGAAAAAATGGTGTCGCGCGTGACCGCTAAATGAAGACACGAGTCTTCGGTTCAAAAGAGGAAATGGGAGCGGCAGCAGTTGCTTCAGGTGCTCAGCGGCTTCATGAAGCGCTGTCCGAATCCAATTCTGCTGCCTTAATAGTGGCTACAGGTGCATCTCAATTTGAAATGCTCGAACAACTGCGCCTCCTCCATTTGGATTGGACCTCCATAACCGGTTTTCACCTCGACGAGTATATAGGATTGTCTATCGAGCAGCCGGCCTCTTTTCGAAAGTATTTAAAAGAACGTTTTGTGGATCTTCTGCCCTGTCCCTTGAAGGAGTTTCATTACCTCGATGGAGAAACAGACCCTGAAGATGAGTGCCAGAGAGTAGGGGAGATGTTATCAAAGACTTCGATTGATGTAGCGTTCGTCGGAATTGGAGAGAATGGACATTTGGCCTTCAATGATCCTCCCGCGGACTTTGAAACAACCGAGCCCTATCTACTGGTTGAATTAAACGAGGCTTGTCGCAATCAACAATTGGGGGAAGGCTGGTTCCCTGATTTTGATTCAGTCCCGAAACAGGCGATTTCCATGTCGGTGCAACAAATCATGAAAAGCCGTACGATCATTTGCACCGTTCCTGATGAGCGGAAAGCAGAAGCGGTCAGAGCTGCGATCCAAGGTCCGGTTTCTCCAGATGTTCCGGCTTCTATTTTGCAAACACATCCGGATTGTCATATGTTTCTGGATACTCCTTCTGCATCATTGCTGTGAACCCTTTTGATATACAAGTGAATGGTTATGCCGGGACTGACTTTTGTTCACCCGGGCTGTCAGTGGAAGATCTTCATTCTGCTTGCGTGGCGCTCGAGACCGATGGGTTTGATTCTATTTTGGCGACTATCATAACCGATAGCCTTGATCGATTGCTGCTGAAAGTGGCAAACCTGGTCCATCTACGTGAAAAGGATCCGCTTGCTCAGAAAATGATCGCTGGCATTCACGTGGAAGGACCGTTCTTGAATCCTGCCCCTGGGTATATTGGAGCTCACGATGCTGAGTATGTGAAACTGGCTAACGTGGACGATGCCAAACGCATGCTGGACGTAGGAAAAGGATTGGTTCGCCTGGTGACCTTGGCTCCTGAGATGGATCCGTATTTCGAAACCACACGTTTCCTCAAGGGTGAAGGAATTGTGGTTTCCGCCGGCCACTGCAATCCTAGCTTGGAGCAACTCAAAGGAGCGATCGATAATGGACTGAGTATGGTCACGCATCTCGGTAATGGTTGTCCGGTTGAGTTGCCTCGTCACGACAATGTGGTTCAACGTTTTCTCCACTTTCGAGAACAGTTGTGGATCTGTTTCATTCCTGATGGCCACCACATCAACTTTTATAGTTTGAAGAATTATTTGGATTTAGTGGGTGTGGAACGAGCGATCATGGTGACAGACGCTATCAGTGCCGCGCGTCTCGGACCGGGGCTGCATCGACTCTCTGGTTTCGAGGTTGAGGTGGATGATGAAGGTGTCGCTCGTCGACCTGGCTCGGCCAATCTGGCAGGATCAACGCTTACCATGGCGCGGCTTCGAAGGAATTTAAGAGAACAACTCGGGTTGAGTGATGCTGATATTCAGCAACTCATTGATACAAACCCACGCAAGGCATTAGGTTTAAACACATGAAACGCTTACTTCAATCCATCGGTCCTGCCCTTATTGTCGCTGCTGTTGTCTTGGGCCCCGGCTCTATTCTGACTAGCTCTAAAGTGGGAGCCAGTTTTGGATTGGTGGGAGTACCGATCATCATTGGTGCTGCGATCCTAATGATTGCCATGGTGGCTTTGTCTGCCCGTCTAGGTGTGGTCTATGAAAGCAGTTTGTGCGATGAACTGGCAGCTCGTCTCGGCCGCGGCGTAACGATTTTGATTGGGCTCATCCTATTCACTCTGGTTGCGCTGTTTCAGTCTTCCAACAATATCGCCATAATTGGTGGATTAGAACCATTGATCACAGAAGAGACCCTTTCTTCATCCGCTCGGGTCGTGGTCCTGATCGCTTTCAATGCGGTCATCCTTGGAATCCTTTATCGAATGCGAGATCTCTATCGCTTCATTGAAAAGTTGATGAAGTTTCTCATCGCTTTCATGTGTGCGGCCTTTGTGGTGAATTTCTTGCTCGTGCTTTTTAATCCACCCGACTTCGAACCCGTCCGCCCAACTGGCAGTCCTGACCTGATTCCACTGTTGGGTATGATCGGAACGACTTTCTCAGTCGGAGGTGCATTTTACCAAGCCTACCTGGTAAAAGAACGTGGCTGGGGAATGGGAGATGTCCGCAAAGGCATGTTGGATTCCATGGTGAGTATATCAGTGCTGGGTATTATCACCGTGATCATCCTCTTAACGGCTTGGCGCACTTTTTATGGAATGCCTGGCGGAGTCACCCTAGCATCGGTGGGCGATGTCGCTCGTCAGTTAGAACCACTGTTTGGTTCGGGTGCACGTTACATTTTTGCCGGTGGAATTTTGGCAGGTGCATTGAGCTCCTTCCTGGTTAATGCCATGATAGGGGGTACCGTTATGTCAGACGCTTTGGGTAAAGGTTCTCGTTTGAATGACCGTTGGCCAGTCCACTTAACTGCTTTGGCATTGTTGGTTGGGATGATGGTTGCGATTGCTTCTCTTGTCCAAGAGGGCAGCACGGTTTTACTTATAACGTTCGCTCAGGCCCTGACTGTTTTGGGCATTCCAGCGTTGGCGGCTGCCTTAATCTATCTGGGCACTCGAAAAGAACTGAGTGGTGATCGGAAAACTCCCAAACCGATTCTAATTCTAGCAACTATCGGGTTGATTGTGTCTCTTGTTCTTGCAGGGCTTACGGCAAGTAAAGTGTATGCAAAGATGAACTCGCCTGAGCTTGCTGAAGTAGCACAGACATCTTAGCCTGTGTGTTTTCATGACGAACGTTTACTTTGGTTCGCGAAGTGACGCTTCGTAGGCCTCATCTATACAGCACACGTCTTTCAACGCTTCGGCCAATGGATCCTGCTCCTCAGTGCTGAACCCTAAGTGCAAATGGCGCCGCCAGCCTTCGGCATGTTCATATCGGCCAGACAACTTACCAACCCCTTTGGAAAGTTCATCCATGGTAACCAGGTAGGAGTCCATGCCTTGGGTCGCATCGAGAAAGTGTTTTTGGCTTTTGTGAGCTGCTAATGCTTCGCGCTTGGTTGAATGAACGGAACCGGTATCGACATAGAGTCCAGCCCGCACCTTTTCACGCATGGGCGTTTGCAGCCCGTGAGGCATGGCATGGTAGATAGTCGTGTTGGTCGAAACCGCTTCCACGGGAGGGTGGGTTTCATAGTTGGGCATGCCTTTTACGAAGGCGGATGATACAGTGAGCTTCGCCGTGTTTTCATGATCCATCATGTAATCGCTCAAAGCGTGCGTCAGAATAATGCTAGGATCAGTCTCGCGAATGACTGCTGTAATGCGCCGAATCGTTTCCAGCTCGTACAGAATCTCCAAGTCATTGCACACGGGATCGTGGAATGTGGCTCTCAGTAGTTTTGCCGCATCCTGTCCTTCTTGAATGCGAATGCAGCGTGTCTCATCACGATCGTGTTCCAGGCTACCGAGATCTCCTCCCGTCAGATTCATGTAATGAATATCCCAGCCACGCTCCTTCAATAGGAGTAAAGTGCCTGCTGCGACAAACTCGATATCGTCAGGGTGGGCGAACATGCCCAAGGCCGATTTAGCTTCACCCATGTGCTCTCATTTCTTCGATCGTAACCGGACGTCTTTCTTCTACCGATTTGTCAGCAGCAAAGATCACTTCGAACGATTTAATGGCTTCGTCTAAGGATGTAAGTGGCATCGCTTTACCTTCGTCCAGTGCATCAAAGAATGCCTGAAACTGATCCTGGTAAGGATGATCTGCCACATCGCCCGAGTCAGCCATAGCGATGGGAAGTTTCGTCCACTCCTTATCGCGAAGATGCAACTTGGCTGAGTAGATCTTATCATCGAGCATGCTCCCTTCGCTTCCTACTAAATGCGTGTGAAAGTAATACGGTTGAAAACAATCTATGACGGATGCCGCTTTGCCTACCTTGCCATTGGCAAAGTTTATCAAGGTGACCGTTGTGGTGGGGTATTCGTATTTTGAAAAAACGTCGTGGGTTGATTGTGTACCCATCGATGAAACGGATGTCACATCGTTCCCCATGCACAGGAGCAATGCATCGAGCGCATGGCAACCAGCCGAAAGAAGACTGCTACCTCCATTTTCTTTGGTCGTATTCCAGCGGTACTGACCATACCAGGGACCAATGCCGTGGTAGTAATCGACCTCTCCATAATGAATGTCTCCTAAGAGTCCTTCATCGATGATCTTTTTGGTGGTTTGAAACTGGCTGATAAAGCGAACTTCAAAGCACACACAGGCCTGAACGCCCGCTTCGTTAACGGCTGTTTGAATCTCGTAACAATCGGTTAGGGATAAAGCCAGTGGTTTTTCGATAATAAGGTTCTTTCCCGCTTTGGCAGCAGCAATGGCCTGGTCTTTGTGCTGTCCCGGGTAGGAGGTGATCGAGACCGTATTCACGTTTGGATCAGCCAGCATGTCATCGAGGTCCTGATATGGAGTGATGTCAGAATTATGAGCGGCTTTTAGGTCCTGGGCGTCCAGTTCGCGCGAAGAATAAACCGCGGTAACCGTACACTGGTTCGTTCCATTAATGGCATCAATGTGAGCTGTCGCAGCCCAGCCGTAACCGATGACTCCGACTTTATAGTTATTTTGAGGCATAATAGTGGGGTAGTGACTTTGTCTTTGAGTAGCTTTGATTCGAGTAAGCCATTTATTTCAAGCTATTGAAAGGCTTACAAGTCTAGTCGAAATGGGATAAGCTGAAGATTGAATTCTTAATTGTTTCTGAGCTATGCATTTTCGAATAATAGTCTTCCTCTCCTGTCTCTTCTTCTCGTTGCTTGCTGCCGGACAAGGAATCAAAACGATCCTCATCGAAGGCCAACCCGCAATAGATGGAAATGATGTCGTTGTGAGTCTTGATACCGGGGTGGGTGCTACTTATCAACTTCGCCGTCGTGAGACCTTGGCATCCGGTGACTGGCAAAACGAAGGAACGGCTGCGGATGGGACAGGAGCCAACGTGGAACTACGTCATGAAGGAGCACTCCCTATGGACAAACAGTCTTACGATGTTCTGATCGTAAGCCCAGACAGTTAAGCTTGTCGAAACTGCCATAACGACTGATTCTTTTGAATATGCCTCTTTTCCCTGGAACCATTCCTGATGTGACAAGCATTCCGTCACCTGCGGTGTTAATCTATCCTGACCGGATTCGGAATAACATTCAGCAGATGGTGAAAATCGCGGGTGATCCGTCCCGGCTACGACCCCATATCAAAACGCATAAGTTGGCTGAAGTGGTTCGCATGCAGGTGGAAGCCGGGATCTCAAAGTTTAAGTGCGCGACCCTGGCCGAAGCTAACCTACTGGCTGAAGAAAAAGTCGAGGGACTGCTCATGGCCATTCAGCCTGTGGGACCAGAAATGGAACTCCTGGTTGAGATGTCCTCACAATTTCCCGACACTCGATTTTCCGTGGTGGTGGATAATGCGGCCATCATCCATCAGCTGAATAAAGCTTGTGAAACTCATTCGACTCGACTGGGGGTATTTTTAGACATCAACGTCGGAATGAATCGAACCGGAGTGCTTCCTGGAATGGAGGCCGTCGCACGTTACAAAGTGCTTCATGAGATGCCGCGTCTCGATATTCGAGGGCTACATGTCTATGACGGTCACATTCAGGATAAATCACTGAGCGAACGAACTGAAAAGGTGGACAAGGCTTATGCAGAAGCTGAGGACCTGATAAGCCAGCTCAACAAAATGGGATTCGCTCCCCCGGTGGTGGTTGCGGGCGGTTCTCCATCGTTCCCGATTCATGCCAAACGTGAAGGAGTTGAATTGAGTCCAGGGACTACGTTGCTTTGGGATTTAAACAGTAGCATCAGGCTTGCTGACATGCCTTTCGAGAATGCCGCTTTTCTGCTAACTCGAGTGGTGAGTAAGCCTAAGAACGGCATGGTCTGTTTTGAACTGGGGCATAAGGCGGTTGCTTCTGAAATGTCTCACCCCAGGGTACAAATTCACGGACTGGAAAACGCTGAGTATGTTGGTCACAGTGAAGAGCACCTGGTTGCCAAAGTGCAAAATTGGGAATCGATTCAGGTGGGCGATGTATATCTAGGGGTCCCCGCTCATATTTGTCCTACGATGGCCCTTTATGATCATGTGAATGTGGTGGAAGGCGATGTCGTTACCGGACAGTGGACGAACGCGGCAAGGCATCGGTTGTAGTATTTTAACCGCAAAAAGCACAAAAGGCACAAAATGAAAGAAGGGGACATCAATTATTTGGCAGACACGATTAGGGAAACCGCATTTTCCGCGCACAAGTATTTTAAAAATGGATTCTTAGAGAAGGTTTATGAGAACTCATTAAAGAATAGATTGAGAAAGTTGAATCTAAAGGTGGAGCAGCAAGTTCCTATTCCAGTGGTTGATGAAGATGGCTCGGTTGTTGGTGACTATCTTGCCGATTTAATCATAGATGATAAGATACTGGTTGAGTTAAAAGCTGTAAAAAGCATTTCAGATGAGCATATAGCCCAAGTTCTTGCCTATTTGCGTGCCACTAAAATTAATCACGGACTCCTCATCAACTTTGGAGCTCCGAGACTTCAAATACGCAAATTTATCCAATAGCCTCCTATTTCACCTTTTTGTGCCTTCTGCGCTTTCTGTGGTTCCAATAATAATATATCATGCTCCTAGTTGACGCCCACCTTGACCTCTCTATGAACGCTCTGGAATGGAACCGCGACCTGCGTTGGTCCGTGGACGCCATCCGGAAATCTGAGGAAGGTATGACGGATAAAAAAGACCGGGGGAATAACACGGTCTCCTTACACGCCATGCGTAAAGGAAATATGGGCCTCTGTGTTGCCACCCAAATTGCTCGTTATGTGCGCCGCGATAATCCTTTGCCCGGTTGGCATTCCCCCGAACAAGCGTGGGCTCAAACGCAAGGACAATTGGCTTGGTATCGCGCAATGGAAGAAGCAGGAGAGATGGGGCAAATACGTAATGCGGCAGAACTGGATGCGCATTTAAAAGCGTGGAATGAAGATCCAGAGACGACCCCCATAGGTTACGTGCTGAGCTTAGAAGGCGCAGACTCCATGGTAACCTTGGATCATGTTGAACGCTCCTATGAGCAAGGTTTACGAGCGATGGGCCCTGCGCACTATGGACCCGGCACCTACGCACAAGGTACTGATGCGGAGGGAGGAATCGGACAAGTAGGCCGCGATCTTTTGAAAGAATTGGAACGCCTTAACATCATCCTCGATGCTACCCATCTTTGTGATGAGAGCTTTCGTGAAGCGATGGATCATTTCGGCGGTAATGTCTGGGCCAGTCATTCCAACTGCCGTGCTCTCGTTCCGGATCACCGTCAATTTACCGATGAGCAAATGAAAGAGCTCATTGAGCGTGGTGCCGTTATCGGTGCAGCACTCGATGCCTGGATGCTGGTACCCAATTGGATCAAAAGAAAATCCACGGTCGAAGAGCTTCACCCACGACTTGAACACATGGTCGATAACATTGATCGTGTTTGCCAATTAGCTGGTAATTCAGAACACGCTGCAATCGGCACCGACCTCGACGGAGGATTCGGAACGGAACAAAGTCCTGAAGATTTGGATACAATTGGAGATGTGCAGAAGATCTTCCCCATGCTTGAAGCGCGCGGTTACAAGGCCGAAGATATGGAGAATATCGCTTGGAAGAACTGGGTGCGGTTCTTAAAGCGTGTTTGGGCCTAATTGGGGTGTGAATTTTTCTTTCAAGCTAGTTTGAAAGTTGGATGCAATTCGTCGATTGCTGGAATGTCTCTGGCACAAGGAGAAGCTAGGGTTATAGATGGATATACTTGTTGTTGATTGTTTTCTGTGAATCCGGAATTGAAAAGTATCATGAGGTGGGGTTACGTCTCGCGTAATTACGCTTGACGTAATTATCTATTCAGCTAGGGTGCACTTGTGATTGAATCCTTTGGAGACAAAGAAACCGAGAGTGTATTTAGTGGGATTCGATCTAGAAAGTTACCGAATGACATTCAGCAACGTGTTCGCAGGAAATTAAGAATGATAGACCAAGCACACGATATGCGTGACCTACGAATTCCACCATCGAATCATCTGGAATCTTTACGCGGAGAATTTAAGGGCTTCTGGAGTATTCGAGTAAATGACCAATGGAGAATTATGTTCCGTTGGGAAGAGGGGATAAAGCGCGACGTATCAATCATCGATTATCATTAAACCAATGGCTGCCTCTAAGAGATTAGATTTTGTGACTCCAGGTGAAATATTGCTGGAGGAATTCATCAAACCCATGGGTGTAACTCAGGTCCAAGTGTCGAAAGATGCTCGAATACCTGCCTCGCGGTTAACAGAGATTATTAAAGGAAGGAGATCAATCACCGCGGAAACCGCGCTACGCTTGTCGGCCTATTTTGGGACAACTCCTGGATTTTGGTTGGGGCTTCAAACAGCGCACGACCTAGAAGTGGCTCAACGTACTTACGGACAAAAAATCAGATGGGAAGTGAATAGTCTCGCTGTCGCTGAGGATTGATAGTGATTCTACAGTCGCTTCCTTGAACCAAAGAGGTTCTTCTGCTAACAACTTATCCTGCTCCCAAATCTTATCCTACTTTATATGAGAGAACTCATAGCTGAGGAATTCGTCTACGTACTGGCACCACTGCTGATTACAACAGCGGCTATTATTTATTACCGGGAAAAGGGTGTCGTTCATTTGAATCCCTATTCTACCTGCTGGCCCCGGGTACTGGCGCCCTGGATCGATATGGTGATTTTGTGGCCTTTTGTTCGCCTATTACCGATCTTTATTATCTATTTCTTTGACCTCTCAGCAGCGAGTAGTTCGATGATGCTGATCGTGTCTGCCGCCATTATTCCTTTGTATTTTATCATTTCTCATGGGGCCTATGGAGCAACTCTGGGAAAGTTCGTAACCAAGACGGTCCTTGTGGATGTGAAGACGAAAAGTCGCACCAACTACAAGCAGGCGTTAATCCGAGATAGCCTTCCTATTCTTCTTTCAATCGGATGGATCGTTTGGGCGTTTGGGTTTCAGGGAACAGAGAATCCTTGGGTGAGCCCTTATGCTAATTATATGATACCGTTATTGTATGGGGCTTGGTACGTTCTTGAATTAATCACCTTTCCTTTTAACACCAAAAAGAAAGCCGTTCAGGACCTGTTAGCTAAAACCGTAGTTATCCGCTACGATTGGAATTGATTCTTCGAGTAGCTTCCTGGCTTTGAGGGTCAGCGGCGGTATATAAAGTTCGGTATTCGAGCTTCGACTTGTTCGGGTAACGAATCCTCGGTGTGTTGCAGGTGCATTTCCGCTTTCTGAGTAAGGTAACCAACCACGTCGGGATTTTCATCAGCCACTTCGTAGGCTTCTGAAATGTCTTTCTCCAAGTGATAGAGCTCCGGCTTGTCCAGCTTATGGTAGCGACTGTAATTGACCGGTTCGTTCTGGTAGAAGTGTAGTTTCCAGGGGCCGGACCGTACCGCATGTAAACGTCCGCGATTCCAGTAGAAGAATTCTTCCCTTGGGCTTTTGCCTTCCCCGAGCAGAGCCGGTGATAAGTCGTAACCATCCATCTTTCGATCTTCAGGTGCCTTGGTTCCTGACAGAGATGCGAAAGTTGCTAATAGATCAATAGTGGAACCCATCCCGTTCACCACCTGATGGGGAATACGGCCGGGTCCCCAGAAAATCGTAGGCACGCGCTGGCCTCCTTCGAAGGTGGTGCCTTTACCGGCACGGAGTGGGCCGGCCGAGCCACCATGCGTTTTAAACGATAACCAAGGGCCGTTGTCTGAAGTAAAAACGACTACGGTCTTTGTATCCAGTTTCAGATTACGCAAGGTATCAAGGACTTGCCCTACGCTCCAATCAATCTCTTCGATGACATCCCCATAAAGTCCGCGTATACTTTTTCCACGAAACTGTTCTGAGACAAACAGAGGAATGTGCGGCATGGAATGGGCCAGGTAGAGAAAGAACGGGCGGTCTTTGTTTTCCTCAATAAATTGCACACCTCTTTCTGTGTAACGTTTGGAAATGGTATTCTGGTCGGCGGGCCATTCGGCGTTCTCCTCATTTTCCATGAGAGGCACATCGAAGTCGTTGGTATCGGGGTAATAGTCGGGATCTTCCGCCCCTTGTCTATAATTAGGAGCACCTTTCACTTTAGCCATGTCATTGGAGTAGGGGATCCCGTAATAGAAATCAAACCCCTGGGTCATGGGTAAGTGTTGGGGCAGGTGGCCAAGATGCCACTTACCAACTGTAGCTGTGGCATAGTTCTTCTGTTTCAATACTTCAGCGATGGTCACTTCTTCTTGAGGAAGTCCTCCCGATGAATCTGGAAACAATACGCCACGAAGTTTTGAGGTCATGCCACTTCGGATAGGATAACGTCCAGTCAGCAGGCCGGCCCGACTCGGCGTGCAAATGGGATCGGCTGAATAAAACTGCGTCCACTTCTGACCTTCCTGAGCCATACGATCGAGGTGCGGTGTGCGAATGGTGGGATTTCCGAAAGCTCCCAAATCACCATAACCGAGATCGTCGCAGAAGATGACAACAAAGTTAGGTTGGTGGTGGTTGGCTTGGAGACCAAGCAATGGGAATAAGAGAAGGGTGAGCAGGATATATTTTAGTTTCATGTAAAGGCGGTGGAGTATTTTGAGTTCTATACAGAAGATTGCGGCAGAGCAGGGATGCTCTTGTCCTGCCACTCTCGAAGTAAATTAATTGTTAGCGCGACAGCGTCCTCGCTGCGCCGTTATTTTTAGAGCGCCTTGATCCGAATATTGCGGAATTGTACTAAACTGGATGCACCATTCCACTCTTTCTTCTCTTCATCGTAACCACCATGGTGTTGAACCGCGATGGGGCCTTCTTCGGGAACGTCAGGAAGTTGGGCGTTATCCAATACCTGCTGCCCATTCAATGTCACAGAAAGCCGGTCTCCGATCATAGTAATTTTAAAAGTGTTCCATTCGCCGACTGGTTTATCCGCATTGACCTTGGGGGTTACGCCGGCGCGAACTACAGGATCTTTTTGGTTATTCCGATAGCCATACACTTCTCCTGAGCCGATCGGCCAGGTCCAAATATTCAACTGAGCTTTGTTGGTGCCGCGCAGGTAGATGCCCGAATCCGCACCGGGGCCTGGATTGACTACTCTTTCGCCTTTGTCATCGAGTTGGTAACTACCGTCTGGAAGAACCACCGGAAAATTGTAAACCCCCTTCACGTCTTTGAGGCGCCATTCCACATGAAGCTCGAAATCTTTGTAGCTATCGACAGTCCAGAGTGCCTTGTCCCCGCGAGGTAGCAGCTTGGGCTTGCAGTCAATAAGTCCATCTACAACTGACCACACTTCATCTGCGCCTTTCACCTTGGTTTCCCAGCCGGTAAGGTCTTTTCCATTGAAAAGACTGACCCAGCCGTCGTCTGCAGAACTTTCATCCTTTGAGGAACAAGCAGTTAAAACGAGAGTTAGGGACAGAATCAGAGAGTAATAGGGTAATTTCATGATTAGGTTCTAGGGGGTTGGAAGAGCTCGGTCAAGCTAGCGGGGTAGTTGCTTTCAACTTCTTTACTGTCCAGTCGGTTGGCGCTTTACGCATGCAACGAAATTTAAGCTAATGCACTCATGAGTAAATCCGAGAATCTCAAAGCCTTTTTTCAAGATGATGGCCGAACCGTCATTTTACCGATCGACCATGGGACAGCCATTCCGGTTACCGGTCTTGAACACCCCGGGGAAGTAATTTCCTCACTCAGTGATAGTGTAGATGGCTTCGTTGTGAATCTTGGGGTCGCTCAAGCGTGCAAAAGGGAATTGTCAGGAAAAGGGGTTTGTTTGCGGACGGATTGTTACAAACCTGTGTATCCAGGAAATCCTGACACGGGCCCCGAACGGATTTTAACGTGCGAAGAGGCCGAGTTGGTCGGAGCTCAGGCGGTGATGAATATGTGCTACCCACATCATTCTCATGAAATGAAGAATTTTAGAGATTGCTCTGAGCTTATTTCAGAAAGCCTGGAAACGCAGACACCCGTCATACTGGAATCGTTGCCCATTGGTATCGGTCGTCCTGATGACTACACCGTGGAAAATATAGGGTTTGTTGTGCGTCTCGCAGCAGAATTGGGAGCCGATGTGGTAAAGACCGCTTTTCCGGTTGGCGGAACGGTCGATGACTTTAAAGCAATTGTAGACGCCGCGCTTGTGCCAGTCGTAGTGCTTGGTGGTGCAGCCATGGGGGATGATGAAGCGCTACTCACCATGGTAAAGAAAGCCATTGATGGTGGAGCCAGTGGTATTGCCGTTGGGCGAAACGTCTGGCAACATGACAATCCCCCGGCTGTGGCAAAAGCACTCAACGCGATTGTACACGAAAATGAGAGTGTAGAGTCGGCGTTGAAGTTGATTTAGAAAGTCG
Source organism: Opitutia bacterium ISCC 52 (assembly GCA_014529675.2). Lineage (NCBI taxonomy): Bacteria > Pseudomonadati > Verrucomicrobiota > Opitutia > Opitutia bacterium ISCC 52. Next base: position 3,946,122 of record CP076040.1, on the reverse strand, counting down.
TCCTCGTCCTCCTACTTCTTCTCCTGCTTTAAATAAATTGAACAAGGGTTGCCCCTTTGGGTAGGTCCACCTTTCCCCATTTCATTATAGTTCTCCCGAGTCCTCATCATCCGAGATTGTGAGGACGAGAAAAAGTAGGAGGACGAGGACGATTGTCAGTTAACCTAACGGCACCGATTGGTGACTGCCCGTTTCGACCGATCGCAATCCGGCTTCCAGGATCTCTTGCGCATTTCGGGCATGGTCCGGATGCGTGAGCAACCAGGGCTCTGCATCATTGCGTATGATGTGAAGAAATTGGTTCGCTGAGTTCTGCAGTTCCGGTTTAGGATCCAGGACTGGCACTTCACTCCCAAGTGGATCTTGCTCTGTGGCCATAAACAGTCGGCCGCCCAATCGAGGTTCTACCAGCAAGGTTCCTTCCGTTCCATAAAAGGTGGTCGTGTAGCTCGTGAGTTTCCCAATCTGAGTCCAGGAGGCTTCGGTCGACGACATGCCAAAAGGATACTTCATGGCCAGGATGGCATTGTCTTCAACGGTCAGACCTTCTTTGACCTGACCGCCAACCATGCCTGTCACCGATTCAGGAAGACCCAGTAGCGCTGCTGAAAGGACACAGCCATAACCACAGTAATCCATCAGTGCACCCGCACCGTTGAGCTCAGGATTAAACAACCAGTCGCAGAAATATTCCGAGCAACCCAGCTCAGCGGGCCCCGCGTGTGCCGCGCGGTACTTAACCGCCCAGAGTTTTCCAACGGCGCCTTCACCTGCCATCGCTAGTGCTTTCTGTAATTGTGGCCACCAGGCAAACGGCCAATTGATCATCAGCTTTACTTCGTTTGCTTTCGCAGCTTCAACCATCTGGTTGGCTTGTGTCAGGGAAGCAGCCATTGGTTTTTCGATGAGCACATGGAGCTTTTGCTCCATAGCTTTTACCGCGAGCTCTGCACCTTCCGCGTTACTGCTGAAAATATAGGCAGCGTCCAATGATTCGTTCTTAAGTAGCTCGGTAGGCGATTCGTAAGTCTTACAACCATAGTCTTCCGCTGCTCGGATTGTTAAAGGTTGATTTGGGTCTGCTGCTGCAACGATGGTGGCATCATCATGCGCGGCTAAAGAGGGAAGGTTGTCCCAAACGTGATCGTGACTGAGTCCGAGGACTCCTATTCTAAGAGGTGAGGTCATAATCAATTAAGCTTCTTCTTCGTCGGAGGTTTCATCTCTGAAAAAGATCCAGAATAGGGCTGCAGAAATCAATCCGACGATGGCCGTGATCCGCCAGAATTTAACATAGGAATCCAAATCATGTACTCCGTTGGGTGCCCCACACAGGTCGGCCAACCATCCATTGAGCCAGTAACCCGCGATCAGCGGGGCCAGACCGAACATGACGAAGATGAAAAGAATCTGGGTCGTGTTGTGAATCTCCTTCGGCGAGATGCGTTGCACATAAATGAAGGCGCTGGCGTAGAAGCAGCCAAAGCAAAGACCATGGAGCAACTGCACACCCACATGCACGTTTACAGATAGCCCATCGATACCAAAAATAAAGTAACGCAATCCGTAGCAGAAGATCCCGAAGGTCATGACGGTGCGGAATCCCAGCTTGGTTAGGAGAAAGCCAAGGAAAATTAGGACAGCGATCTCTGAAAATTGTCCCAGCGACATAGACGGCATGATGAGGCTTTGTTCCAATCCGCTTTCCTTGAGGAAGGGACTGGTATTCATCATATAGAAAACCTGTAGGATGCTCACGGGCAGGGCCATGATCATCAGGACCGCGAAAGAACGTTTCTTGAAAAGTTTCAATGCGGCCATCCAGGCCATCTTCTCCTTCGTTTCCTTACTGGGTGGCGTGTTGGGCAGAACGAACCAGCAATAAATCCCCAGTATGACTGCCAGAACTCCGGCAAACTTTAAACTGTCGACCATCCGAGCGGTGACCATCGGAACTTCGTCTCCTTTCAGAAAGGGAGGCAGCCATTGGAACTGCAGGTTTTCCTGCAACCAAATCATGGGGAAGATCCAAGAGATGGCGATCCAGCTGATCGTTCCCCAAACCCGTATCCTGGGAAATTGGTTTTTCGGATCACTCAGATGCTCCATCGCCATGGAGTTAACTAAGGCATTCGTCGGCACGTAAAGGATGGCAAAGGAAATCGACAAGGTCATCCAGACCGCGAATCCCGTCTGGAAAGCGTTGCTGAATTTAATGATTCCGGCCAGGATCAGCATGACCGCGATCACTCGCTGAGTAGAAAACAGTCGGTCCGTCAGTTGGCCGGCGATGAACGGCGCTAAGAAGCAAGCCGTGGCCATAGGAATACCGATGATCATTCCTTTTTGAGTTTCGGTGAAGCCGAGGCCACCCATGGAAGTTTCGGTGACGAGGAAGATACCAGCCAGAGGCATCCAGAAGGCTTTGACTCCCCATTCCATAAACATCAAGGCGGAGAGTTTTGGAATGATTCCCTTAGTGGTGATTGATTGAGACATGGCTCTTGGGTTCGATTTAATTAATTTCGTAGTATTCGGATATGGGTATCTGATATTCGGATACTCCACCATTGATAACCTCGTCTACAGTGACACGTCGCCCCGCTAGGTTTGATTCAAGTACGGCAAAGGCGGCGGCAAGATCGGCCAGACCTTCTCGCCCACTTGTTTGTGGGGCTCGGCTTTCCTCGATCGCACGGATCCAGTCGAGTTGAGCGATACCAAACTCATTGCTCATGCCTCCGGGGAAATCCTGTTCTTTTCGCTCAGGATTGCATTGTTCATTATAAAGCGTGGCGATGTCGTGGGTAGTACCATCATCAAGAGTGAGCGTATCTCCGAGGACACGTCCCTTGCGGCCGTAAAGTACCGGTCCACCTCCAAAGTGAGTGCCTTCTCCGTGACCGGCCCAACTGGCAGTTAAAGTTCCAAAGGCTCCGTTCTCACTTGTGAATGAGGCGTTGAAAACATCATCCGCATCGCAATCCATAGTTTCCGGTTTTCCGTCAGCATTGATATAGTGACGATGGGGCTCGATGACATGAGCGGTGCCGACAACGGAAGTAATGTCACCCAAAAGCATTCGCGCAAGGTGGAGTTGGTGCACACCTAAATCCAGGGCTATGCCCCCCGCCATTTTCTTGATGTGGCGCCAGGGTGTGTGAGCGACCACTTTGTCCGGCGTCCACCAATTTCCAATATTTCCAAAGAGGAACATTTGTGGAGTTCCGACAATATCTTCATCGATGAGCCAACGCATGTTGCGGGCTTTGTCGCGGTAGCGCCAGTTTTCAAACACGCCGAGGGTGAGACCATGGGCCTCAAAGTCCTCACACATCTTCTTGGCAGCTGCGACCGTGACGGCCAAAGGCTTTTGGGTGAGCAGATGCTTTCCGTTTTGGCAAGCGATGTCGGCAACCAGATGGTGCATGCCGTGGGAGGTAAAGTCATTGATCGCATCCACTGGTCCTGTGGTGATCATCTCTTGATAGTCATCATAGAGGGCTACTTCTACATCGTCTTGAAAGTCGGAAACATATTCATCGTCTATGGCCAGTGGATCCCCTGGCGCGTCACTCACCGCCAGACGTTGGGGTGGGCCTTCTCCTCGCTTGGCGTACATTTGAGCATCTTCTATTTTCCGTGCGCAAAGTGCAGTAATACGAAAGTTATCGAAGCCGGCTTCTCTCAGTCTCCGATAACCACGTAAATGCGCGGCCAAGATGCGACCGCAGCCAACGATACCAATTCTGATCATCGTTCCGTAACGCGGACTTGGTAACCACCTTCTACGCGGCCGCCCGGGTAGTGAATGCTCGCCTTCAAGTTTTTCGAACCTTGAGTTACATGAATAATGGGGAAACGAATTGAGCTTGTACCTTTCTTCACTGGCATGGAGTAGTCATCACTGCCGATAGATAGTATAAGTTCTCCATCCGCGTCCGGAGCATGTTCGCGAGGCATATCGACCTGAATGTCGAAACGACCATCGCGAGCAAAGTTCAATTGCCAATGACCGTCACTGCCTTCTGACCAGCGATCCGCAACCCGATCCTGCCAGGTGAGAACCGAAGGATTCTCGTGGTTTCCATCAATGATGATGTCCGGTGGTCCCGGGTTTTCCAATACGTTGGACATGACATCGTCGAACCAATCGTCGTAGAGGCCTTTCAGGAAATTAAACTTGTGAAGGTACTTCTCTTTCAAGTTTTTCGATTCACCTGGATCTACCTCAAGATTGTAGAGTTGCAAGTCAGCTTCTCCTTCAAAGGTTTGCGTTCCAAATCCACTCGGATGAACCAGTTTCCACATGGAGTCTCGCACCATGAAATTGTGATAGCGCTGTGGTTGAGTCCCGCGATGAATTTGCATGAACGTCGTTCTTGGTGCCATACGTTTGGCGGGTTCCATGAGTTGTGGTATTAGGCTGCGACCGTCGATCTGGAGACCTGCTGGTAGTTTTGCGCCAGTGGCTTCCACAATGGTCGGAAAAATATCGATGTGCGCAGCTACGGTAGTCTCTGCCGTTTGGTTGGCGCCCAGCTTAGCTGGCCAATGGCTCCAAAGTGGAGTACGAATGCCACCTTCGACGATGTTGGTTTTCATGCCTCGCAAGTCCCCCACATAGCGCATGGTGTTGGGCCCATTATCCGTCATGAGGAAAACCAGGGTGTTTTCGTACTGCCCCGTCTCCTTGAGTGTTTCGAACAAGCGCCCGATATTCTGATCCCAGTTGGTGATCATGGCGGCAATACGGCTGAGCTTGTCGATCTCTGCATCTTCATCCCGAACCTTGGCCCGGAAAAGGCTCTTCAGGTCCTTCTTCAAATAGTATTTCCGTAAATCCTCAGGCACATCGTGGTAAGGGCCATGGGGCGCATTGGTGGGAAGGTAGGCGAAGAAAGGTTTATCCTGTTTCTTGACCTCCTTAATCCAATCGATCGCATAGTCGAAATAGACGTCCGTGCAGTAACCCTGGGTCTGAACTTCTCTATCGTTGTGAATGAGGATCGGGTCGGTATAACGGCGTTCGTTTTCGATGGGATCCGCCGGCTGAGCTAATCCGCCCCCACGGTGAACGATGGATTCTTCAAATCCCTGGTCGGTGGTCCTCATCGGGTAGTTGTCTCCCAAGTGCCACTTACCAAATACACCTGTGGCATATCCTGCTTCTTTGAGCACTTCGGCGATGGTGACTTCGTCCGTGTGCATCATGGATCGACCCAGCCAGGTATCCATGCAATAGGTCCGGTGATTATAACGACCTGTCATCAGACTGGCGCGTGTGGGAGAGCAAACAGGACTGACGTAGAAATTGTCCCACAGCACCGAGCGTTTCGCCATGGCATCGATATTGGGCGTTTCAATGATGTCGTTTCCCATCGAGCCAAAATCGCCATAGCCTTGATCGTCGGAGATCAGGATGACGACATTGGGGCGTTCTGCGTGGATCGACAAAACTCCGAGCAGGAGAATAGCCGGGAGGGTGTTCTTTAACTTTTGGAGAACGGCACTGCGGGGACGCAATAGCCCTACCTTGGTGTTGAAAGGATGGTAGGGCAACTGCGTCCTCGCAGTGCCGCCGAACAGAAGAGACAGCAGGTGATTCATAAAGAAATACTCAGGGTAATTTTGACTAATCCACTTGAACCGAAACCGGTCCAATCAAGAAACCATTGTCGTCTGGTTCGAGGCTACTTTGCAAGTGGAGATAAGAAAAACCGTGGGGAAGGATCGGTGTGTGGGTGAAGGGGAAGGTGGCTGACTGGTTGGCCAATGAGATCTGAGCAGACTCTTCATCGTAGGACCATGTGATGGTTAAGGAGTGCCAGGTGTCAGGTACCAGGCGGATATCTGAATTGTTTAGGGTGCCGTCCGGGCGAATGTGAAGTAGAAAGGGGGCAACTGCTCGTACCTCTTCATCGATAGGAGCTAGCCAGCGATCATTCAGAGCAATCACTCCACCTTGACTGTCTTTAGGTAGATAGAGGCTGGTTTTCAACGTTCCGCTGCGACCTACAGGAAAATGCCAAAGGGCACCTTGCACAGAACTCACCAGCGACTCATCGGGGAGGTTTTTGAGCGATAGGACTTGTCGGGCTGAGTTTGCAGGATTCGCTACCAGCTCAGCTCCAGTTTGGCGGTTATAAGCACAATGCCCAACCACTCCGGCTTTGAATTGCTGGACATGCCAGGCATCTAAACCGTGGGAGAAATCGTCGGCTTGAGATTTTTCCAACAACCAATCGGGGTGCATGATCAGTAAGCTTCGTAGGGCCGGATGTTGCCCCGCCTGGACCAAGACGCGATCATCCTTGAGATCGATAACTTGCGATTGGTGAACGCTGCGGTCATTGGATGGGCCCACACCTCCGTGAGAGGTGCCAAAGTCGGGCTCGTTGCGAAGACGATTGCGAAGGATCTCACGAAATCCAGTCCAGGTTTTGCCTTCATCGTAACTGAGAGCGGCGTGCAGAGTATCCCGGTTCGTGAACACCTCCTGACGTCCCGTTTCCCAATCTTTCTTACCCTGCTCGCGTGTGTGATGGGGAGTCTCGGGTAAAGGCGAAGCATTGGTCCACACCAGCATGAGTCGACCATCCGGTAAGCGGTGAAAGGTCTTCATGGTGATCGTTCCCCAGAAAGGAGATGGACGAAGACGGCTCCAGGTTGCTCCCCCATCTTCTGAGTACGTTTCGTAATGCCGATCCAGAGACGCTCGGAGGAGGCACCAAAGGCGGCCGTCTTTCAGTTCGACGATGGTTGGTTCAACACCTGGATTCTGCCAGCGAAGCCCTTGGTGAGGTGGAGTGATGGTGTGATCCGGAACTTTTTCCAGATGCGCGGCATTCCAGGTAGCTCCACCATCATCACTGTGATAGATACTGGTCCAGCCTCCCGCAGGATTGAGGGAGTGGTTGTGTCCTGCAGCGATGATGCGCGACCCGTTTCGTATAAAAATGGGCGGTCGCATCATGATGAGTGCGCGATCGGTAATTTTCTGAGTGGTGGGAGTTACTTCCCAAGGATTCCCAGCCCACCTTGTCAGGTAAGGTTCTTTCCCATCCATGATGGCCAGCCAATCTCCGGTTTTTTTGTCCTGTTTTAGGCTGGTGGGTATATAGGTATGAAAGGGATCTTCTTTATACTCAGCTCGCTTGATCGTGAAGGGTTCTTTTGTCCAGGTCAGACCTTCGTCGTTTGAAATTAAGGTAATGATACCTTCAGGATTCCTGGCGGTACCCAAAAAGCCATGACTATGGATGCTTCCGTCAGGAGCTCTCCATAGTGAGCGGAAGGCATTGGCCGGTGGTGTGGCTACAAAGGTGGGTGTAAAGGGGAGTTCAGGTTGTTCCGATTGGGAACAGGCGCAAAGAACGAGCGGCAGAAAGAGAAGCCAATATTTGATAGTGTTTTTAGAAGTAGGATCTCCCATGATGGTCTGCGGCATCGCGAGGACGCGATTGCCCTACCATTTCCTATAATGGTAGGGCCACTGCATCCCTGCAGTGCCGTTGTGGTTAAATTTGTACAAAACTAGTCCCCCAACTGCGTGATCTTAAATTTCTCCAGTTCTGCAGGCCTATGCTCCTGCACCATGAGTAATTCTATCTTCTTCACGATCTCTGGATTCGCTGCTGCTACGTCTAGCTCCTCTCGAGGATCGGTTACCAGGTTGAATAACTGAATGTCCAGGTTGCCCTTAAAAATATTTTTGCGGATGCCTTTCCAGTCGCCCATTCGAACGGCTTGCTGCCCCGTGTAGGATGGAAATTCCCAATAGAGGAATTCGTGGGCCTTTTGTTCTTCTTTGCCTAGGAGTGTAGGTAGAAAGCTGATACCATCCGTGTCGGCTGGAGTTTCGGCTCCTGACACTTCGCATAAGGTGGGTAGTACATCCCAGAAGGCAGATATGTGCTCACTGGTTTGTCCGGGGTTTATCTTTCCTGGCCAACTAGCGATCATGGGAACGCGGATACCGCCTTCGTTCACAAATCCTTTGGCCCAACCATAGGCACTGTTGAAGGGTGCAGCGCTATCAAAGAAAGCCGAGTCACTTCCGCCATTATAGGTCGGACCATTGTCACTGGAGAAAACGATAAGGGTGTTTTCGTATTGGCCCATTTCTTTTAAGGTTTCAATCAGCTTGCCAACGCTCTCGTCGAGATAGGAGACCATCGCTGCGTAGGTAGCTCTGGGGGTTTGGTTGGGGAAGTAGCTTTTGTTACCAATGTAAGGCTCTTCTTTTCCAAGCTTTTCTTTGTAGTGATCGACCCAGCGTTGGGGCGCTTGCAGGGGCACATGAGGAATGGGAGAAGCAAAATATAGGAAAAATGGATGGTCCTGGTTTTCCTTCATGAAGCCGACTGCTTCATTGAGCATGAGTTCAGGCGTATAGTCGGTGAGTCGATATCTGGCATAACTCGCTTCGTCATTGGGATCGGCTCCTTCTTCGAGAGGTGTGCTTGGCGGAACGAGTTCGTTAGCCAATATATGTTTCTCTTCATTTCGCCATAGATGAACCGGATATAAGGTATGCGCCTGACGTTGGCAGTTGTAGCCGTAGAAAAAATCAAATCCCTGCTTGTTGGGAATACCTTCAGTGAGGGGTGCGCCCAGTCCCCACTTTCCGACGATTCCGGTTTTGTAACCGACGTTTTTTAGCAGTGACCCTATCGTGTTGGTGCCTGCTGGGATGGGGCGTTGTCCTTCCAGGTTTGGATCTGCAACTGCTTTTTCAAAATTCCAGGTGTCTCCACGTTCACTCCATTCATCATTCCCTCGAATGTAAGCATGACCACTGTGTTTACCGGTTAAGAGTATGCAGCGAGATGGCGCGCACACGGGAGAACCTGAGTAGTGTTGAGTGAAACGCATGCCTTGGGCAGCCAGTTCGTCGAGGTGTGGCGTCTCAATCAAGGTTTGCCCGTAGGAACCAAGCTCATTGTAGCCAAGGTCGTCAGCTAAGATGTAGATGATGTTGGGAGGTTTAGCTTCCGCGGCGGCTTCACGTTCTGCATCGGTGGGACCACAGCCGTTGAAGGTCAGTAATGCTGTGATTGAGCCAAGTAGGGGGACTAGGATTTTTTTCATGATAGGATGGAGAGTAGCTTCTTAAATTTTTAAGAATATCTTTCTTTTATACAGCCAGTAGCATAAATACCAGAAAATGAACCAGGTGATAAATGCGGTGAAAACTTGAATCAATTCTCCCCCAAACCCGATCGCCCCAAAAAATCCTTCCGTGAAAATCTTTACGTTCGGTGACAGCCAGCGAGTAGAGAGTGTCTGTGAAGCCAGGTAGATGAAGATGGAATTGGTACCCACGACATTGATGATGAATAACCAGCTGGGTTTCCAGCCACGTAAGTCGATCAGGTAGTAGAAAAGTGCTAGGATCAACAGGCACCAACCACCGCTGGCGTATATAAAGGAACCTGTGCAGATCCGTTTGATGAGTGGAATGCGGAGCGTGTCGCTGCCAAAACCCCAGTTCATGAGATAGCCCACGGTCAAGCCGATGAAGCCCGTGATTACTAACCACTTCAATTTTCCCTGGGCTGGCTTACTGTTTCTCAAGAGCATGCCCACTAGGACTCCCCAGATGGTATGAGCTGCGGTAGGGACGGCATTGAAAGCCACCCAGTGCCCGTTAACAGATATGGGATTCCGTAAAACGGTATCCATCCAGGCTCCGAAATTATCGTTCGGTGTGTATGGGTGGTTGAATCCTTCCACCCAAAATACTCGGTAAATAATGTCGGTGATGAGTATCAGGGCGATGGATATGCTAAGCTGTGTTTTCCATGGGAGCCTGAAAATCCAAAAAGCCACCAGAATGGTGAATGACAATCGCGCTCCAGGAGTCACCTTTGTCGAGTCGCTTATTGATCGAGTAGACCATGGCAACCCCCACAATGAATATGAAGGCTGGCTGCACCAAATCCCAGGCGCGGAGCCCATCCCAAGGGTGGTGGGTAAATTGAACGAAGAAGCCACGGAGTAAGCTATCTTCGCTGGTTAGGTTTACTAAGGATCGGTAGACTCCTGCGCCTTCCGCCACGAGTAGCAACATGACAAGACCTCGAAACAGGTCCAAGGATAGGAGACGCTCGGGCTGCTGAATGGAAGGTGTTGACTGAGCCATGGGGCTAAGGAGTTAGGAATTTATCATGAGACGATACCCAGAGGATTCGTTTTTCTCCACTGGCCACGAGTGAAGTCGGGGAATTTCTGTGAAGAACCGTGTTCATTTATAGAGGCTTCACTTAAGGGAGTGACCGCGCTCCAGAAACAACCTTCGTATAGGTTTTGATCGAGGGGCTCGCCCTTGCGCAAGCACTCGACCATCCGGTAGCGCATGAGGAAGTCCATGCCGCCATGCCCGCCCATACGTTCTGCCAAAGAACCCATGCGCTTGTAGAGTGGGTGATCGTGCTCCTCCATGAATGCCTGAAGGCCTTCACCTTGTGCCCAGCGGTGATGATCTTTGGTCGCGCCCGGCACTCCGCCCTCAAGAGCGACTCTTGTAGGGAAGCCAGCCAGTGTGCCTTTGGTTCCTTGAATCAAATTATGACGGGAGTAGGGGCGTGGGCTGGTTTCATCCCACTGGACCATAACCGTTCGTCCGAGCGTCGTTTTGATGATGGAGGTATTGATGTCTCCTCCTTCGTAGCTGAGCTGGTTCCATTGGTGGTCCGCCGGGTAGTTGTTTTCTGCATACAATGCACGTCCCTTCGCGGGTGATGAAAACGATACGATGCGATCGAAGTTATCTTCACCACGCGCCAGGTTCATATACTGGGCAACTGGACCGAGTCCGTGGGTTGGATAGAGATTCGCATTGCGCATCGCGTAATGAAAGGTACGCCAGCTACCGGTGCCGCGCTCGACCTCATTCATTTGAAAACGAAGTTCATGGATATAGGCAGCTTCTGCATGGAGGAGTTCACCAATGATTCCTTTTCGGCACAGGTTGAGATAGAGAAGCTCTTCCCGACCGTAGTTGACGTTTTCCATCATCATACAGTGCTTGCCGGTTGTCTCGGAGGTATCGACCAACTCCCAAAGCTCATCGTTAGTGAGGCCGAGTGGAACTTCTACAAATGCGTGTGCACCTTGCTTCATGGCTTCGATGGCCATGGGAGCGTGATCCTTCCAAGGAGTAGCAATTACAACTGCATCGGGTTTCACCTCCCGTAGCATTTTCTTCCAGCCGTTTTTCTTGCCGTGGTAAAGTTTGATAGACTTGTGGCGCTCACCATTGCCCGCTTCCTCGCAATTCTTGAGCGAGCGAGCGGCCAGGTCTTCATAGAGGTCGGAAATGGCAACGACTTCGGTACCTTCGATAGCAGCTAACTGTTTGGCATGCCCCACACCACGGGCACCGACTCCAATGAAGGCGATGCGGACGGTACCCAGTTTGGGGGCTTTAAAGTCACCCATGTATCTTGCGCCTGATGGTTTTGCGGGCGCGGCTGCCAAACGGCTGTTGGATGCGGCCAAGACGCCAGCTGTTAATCCTGTGACTTTCTTGAAAAAGCCGCGGCGAGAATCGTTGAAGAAGTTCATGATATGTCGGTGAAGTTATTTCTTAGGGAAAATTATTTTTTACCTTTTTCGTCGGCCCATTCGGTTGCTGACGGAACATTGCTTGTGCTCACAGGGAGCTCGGCTACCCAGGCTTCGTGGAGGCCTTGAAGTTGGGTAAGGATTCCTGGATGCTCCTTTGCGAAATCCATGGATTCGGAAGGATTCGTTCTCAGGTTTCGAAGGAACACACCTTGCTCGAGTTCGACCTTCTCTGTAGGGGATGCGCCGGGACCATGCACGGTGTGAAGTTTCCAGTCACCCTTACGAATGGACCACTCATCTGAGGTCTTCCAGTGGAGTACATCGTGTTGGTGGTTCGGATCTTCATTGGTGAGAATCGGAAACAAGTCGATGCCATCTGCAAACTCAGGCGTGCTTTGTCCAGAAGCGGTAAGAAAGGTGGGTAAAAGATCCAAAGCACTTACGATATTGTGGGAGACCTGGTTCTCAGGCAAGCTGCCTGGTTGACTGACAATAAGCGGTACGCGCGTTCCGCCTTCGTAGAGCGTGAACTTGCTTCCTCGAAGGGGAGTGTTCTCCGCATAGATAGGACGTGAACCACCATTGTCACCGATGTAGACAATCAGGGTGTCTTCACGCAAGCCGAGTTGGTCTACATGGTCTACTAATCGACCGACTTCCTGATCTAGATAGTGGAGTTGTCCCAGATAGTGTGCTCGACCATCGGGGTTGTTCGGACGACGTGAACGGTAGTACCAATCCAAGTAAGGTTCCTTTGTCGGATCCCAATCGCCATAGTCTTCAAGTCCGTGTTCTTCTAAATACGCTTCAGGCAATTGATGGGTAAAATTGTGAACGGCGTTGAAAGAGAGGTAGAGGAAGAACGGTTGATGCTGATTCCGACTTACAAAGTCACGAGCTTTCTCTCCGAAGATCTCAGTGCTCATGCCTTCCATGTCGACTTCGTCAATGCCATCACGAAAGGGACCCATGCCCCAGGAATTGCTGGGTGCTGGATTCTTGGCCCGAGCCGCATCAAATGCATCGATCGCTTCTTGATTGTGTATCATATAATGAATACGAGCGTTCTCGGATCCAAAGAATTCGTCGAACCCATGTTCTATCGGGAAGTTCCTGGCGCCCGGTCCATTGGGAGAACCGTAGTGAACTTTACCCACATAGCCATTGTTGTAGCCAGCCTCTTTGAGGAGTTCTGCCATGGTTGGTTGATCCCAGTTTGATATTCCGGGACCTCCATACCACTGCATGCCGAAGCGTTGTTGGTAGGCACCTGTGATGATTGCGCAACGAGAGGTGTTGCAGATGGGTGAGCTGGCGTAGGCTTGAGTAAAGCGTGTTCCTTGGGAAGCGAGCTTATCCAGATTCGGTGTCGAAACGTCATCCAGAATTCCATTCACAGAAAGATCCCCATAGCCTTGATCGTCGGAAACGATGAGGATGATGTTGGGCTTGGAATTATCAGGCTGACTCTTTGAACTGCATCCCCATGCAAGCATCAAGATTGCAGGGAATACTAGTACTGTAGGAGCATACTTGTTCGCGACCACAGCGAGTTCCCTAACAAATGGGTCGCGAATTACCGAGGCTTTAGTCGACAGCAAAGCGGAAAACAATTTGCTCCTACAATTCAACCTATGATTCATGATTCCGATGTTTGTGCTGAGATGATTTTGAAACCTAAACCTGCTGCAACAAGCAGGAGAATGATTCCTATCAGCGTCGATCCATAGATGATCTTACCGATTCCGAATAGAAATCCATACACGGCAAAGGTCCCCATGAGCATCGATCCAATTTGAGGAGCCAGAGATTCTCTAGGAGCTATGCCTTCGCCAAGAAGTTTACGGATTGGATTCCATCCATTTCCAGCTGGATGGACTTTTTTGTAAAACGATTTGAGGACAGACTCATCGGTCGCAGGAGTCATGAAGGTGACGACCAGCCAGACTGCGGTAGTAAGACCGACACTGAGTATGAGTTCCATCCACCACGGCATGCCGTGATCAATGGTTCTAAAGGCAACTGCAAAGATAAATGAAGCGATCATCGCACTCAGTTCGCTGAAGGCATTAATCCGCCACCAGAACCAGCGAAGCATGAATATTAACCCGGTTCCAGCTCCCACTTGGAGAAGGATCTGAAACGTATCCAATGCATTCTGCAACTGGAGTGCTAGGAGCCCGGCCAGAATCATCATAATGACTGTCGATATACGACCGACAGTAACCAATTGTTTCTCAGTAGCTTCCGGTTTCATGAAGCGTTTGTAGAAGTCGTTGGCGATGTATGAGGATCCCCAATTTAGATGGGTCGAAATGGTGGACATGTAAGCGGCTACGAGTGAAGCGAGCACCAATCCAAGCCATCCATTTGGCAGAAAGGTTAGCATGGCAGGATAGGCCATGTCATGCCCGATCGTACTGGGATCGAGGCCAGGGAATGCCGCTTGGATATCATCTAAAGTTGGGAAAACAACTAAAGAAGCTAGAGCGACAAGAATCCAGGGCCAGGGTCTTAGTCCGTAATGAGCGAAATTGAAAAATAGAACCGCTCCGGTAGCATGTTTCTCATCCTTAGCCGCGAGCATACGTTGGGCGACGTATCCACCTCCACCAGGTTCAGCGCCCGGGTACCAAACACTCCACCACTGCACGACCAGCGGAATGATGATTAAGGTCATCCAGAGATTGAGGTTTTGCTCTGAGGCTGCTCCTTCACCACCGGTTGGAGGTAGGAAGCTGAGCTTGTCCGCAACATTTGGATGTTCTAGCAAGGCTGAGAGCGAACCAATGTCTGTATGTCCGATAGCAAAATAAGCAGCCGCAACCGAACCGATCATCGCGATGACAAACAACAGGCAGTCGGTGAAGACAACGCCACGAAATCCACCCACGGATGAAAAGATGACGGTGGCCAACCCTGCCCAGAGTATTGATTGAAAAGGACTCAGTCCCAGCATCACTCCTCCAATCTTGATGGCTGCGAGTGAAACGGATGCCATGATCATGACATTGAAAAATACACCGAGATAGATAGCTCGAAACCCACGTAAGAACGCCGCGCTCTTTCCACTGTAACGGAGCTCATAAAATTCGATATCAGTTAACACTTCGGAACGGCGCCACAGTTTAGCGAAAAGGAAAACCGTGACCATACCGGTGATTAGGAAGGCCCACCACACCCAGTTTCCTGCTACACCGTTTTGACGGACAATGTCTGTTACCAGATTGGGTGTGTCGCTAGAGAAGGTCGTTGCGACCATGGAGAAACCAAGCAGCCACCAGGGCATTTGCCGACCCCCCAGGAAAAACTGTCCGCTGTCTTTTCCAGCAACTTTGGCTACTAATAAACCAACGGCAATGACGGCGAGAAAGTAGCCGATGATGAAGATCCAATCCAGGGTTTCGAGATGCATTATTTAAGTGGGTTGCTTACGAGCTTATAGAGTGAAGAATGGAGAGCCGAACTGGGGGCATTGAAGATGTGCTGGTATACTCACCATTTCCGCTTACATGGCAAATATCTTATCCATGGCGCGCGAGGTGTTTTCGATGAGTGTTTCGGGTGCGTATTTGTAAAAGGGAACAGGTGGAATCATTTCGGCGGCCACCCAGCCATCGTAACCCACTTCTTTAAGTGACTTCGTAACGGCCGGCCAATTGACATCTCCTGAAAGCAGATCACAAAAGCCATCCACCGTGCCCACGGCTTTTCGGAAATCTTTGAAGTGAGCGCGCTTAATGCGTTCGCCCAGGATCGTTATCCAATGTTCGGGGTAGCCAGATGCAAGGACGTTGCCTACGTCGAAATAACTTCCCACATGAGGCGTATCGAATTGATCGATGAAAAACTTCATTTCAAGCGGGCTGAGCAAGAACTTGTTCCAGACATTTTCGATCCCGATATTGACTCCCAATTCCTCGGCGAGAGGAACAGCAGATCTGATGAAATTGGTGGCTCGTTTGAGGGCCAGATCGTAAGGGATCTCTTCGCAGTCAGGAATGAAATCAGCTCCTACGGCTCCTGGAACCACAAGAATAGTATCAATGTGAAGACGTGAGGCGACTCGTATTTGTTTTTCTAATACTTGTCTTGCCTTCGCTCGTATTTTGTCTTTGGCGCTTGCCGGGTTGAATTCCCAATACATGCCGGTAGCTACACCACTCAGTGTGATGCCTTCATCGCTGGCTTGTTCAGCGATTGCATCGAGGTCTTCATCTGTGGAATCGAGGGTAATAGGTCCGTCACGACTGAGATCGATTTCGAAGCCTTCGAATCCCGCATCCTTTGCGATTTGGAATTTTTGTGTAAGGTCCCAATCACCATAGAAGGACCAGATGCTGATTGATTTTTTCACAAGCTGGGAACGGCTGAGGCAGATTCAATTTCATTGAGTGTAAGGGCTAGTGAAGATCGGGCATCTTCCAGCGTGGCAATGGCTGGAGCTTTCCCCTCCTTTAAACAATTTGTGAAGTAGAGGAGTTCATTGTAGTATCCTCCGAGATCAGAAACATTCCCTTCGTCTGCTGTCGATTCTCCAGAGTCCGGCTTTGCGATCTCCATTGATCGGGGTTCCTGGTCATGTTCACAAATCATGAGTCCTTTATCGTTTTTGGAATCGTAATCCAGAACGGCCTTTTCGTAGATAGCTTGAAAGGACATTTGGAAACCCCACTTCTCAGGGTAGTTCCACCCACCTTCGGTTGTGACGGTGAGATCTCCGTAGTCCATTAATGTGAAAATGTGGGCAGGTCCACTAAAGTCCTCTTTTATTCGACTAGTGAAGGACTTGGGTTCTCCTAGTAGAGCGAGGGCAAAATCGCTGTCGTGAATGTGAAGGTCCAATGCTGCGCCTCCAGAAAGGTCAGCGTTGTTCAGCCAATTGCTGGCTCCGTAGGCGGGGCGAGCGGATCGTCGAACCAGATTTAAGCTCAACAGTTTTCCTCCTTGCCCCGATCGATGGTAATCCATCAATGCCTGGTACTCGGGCCAGAACCGGATACAATGACCGACTTGAGCGAACGTGCCTGAAGCATTGGCGGCGGCTACTATCTGATCGGCTTCCTCCAGAATGAGGGCCAGTGGTTTTTCGCAGAATAAGGCTTTGCCGGCTTCAATCGTTTGTAGCGCATTGCCCAGGTGATGTTGAGTAGGCATGCAAATGTCCACGAAATCAGCTTCTGCTTCGGCTTCATTCAGAGATGCAAAAACGGGAATGGAGATGCCAAAAGACTTTAGTTTTTCTGCACTCGGTTCTGGACGATGGTCCACGGCCGCTACGAGCTCGACACCCTTTAATTGAGTGTAGATTTGGGCATGCATGCCGCCCATGAAACCGCAGCCGACGAGAATGCCTTTTAAGGTGTTGTTTGTTTCAGTCATGTAGTTTGATGAGGGTTTCGAAACGAATCGAAAACCCGATTTATCAGATAGGTAAAATGGCGAACGAATCAGCCTTCGAGAAGCTCGCTCAACTGGATTCGTTTAAAGGCTTCTATCGCTTCATACTCGGCCATACCTACATCGTCATAGGCTGAGGCGGTATCGCGGTTTAGCTCGTCCGTTTGTTGCCAGATCTCTTTGTGAGCAGCATCTCGCAGTGGAAATTGGCGCCGTTGGGAGCGATACTGGAAGCTTGCCTCTGTTTTGAGATTCAACTCGTCCGGGCTTAGAGGTACTGCCATGTCGATTTCGAATAGAAGCCATTCCTGAGCAAGGCCGCGGTAGCTCCAAAAATAAGTGTCATCAACCCAGGCTTCTGAAGCTGTGGTGGCCACTGCTTGTTTAAGTAGAGTGAAACAAACGCCTGCTACGGATCCTGGGTCTGCCAAACCGCCGGTGAAGTATATCTGGTGAGGTTTTACTGTTCGGAGTAGTTCGACCAGATCCTGGTGGTCTTTCTCGCTTGGATTGAATGCCCGGTAACGCCCCGTCTCATAAAACGGGAGTTCAAGAAATTTGAGACTCGATGGATCGATTTTTAGTAAGGCGGATGCATCTCGAGCTTCGTTGCGACGAATAAGAGATTTTACCTGACGGATGTGCGAAGACTCTGCCTTATCACCTTCGGCACTTTGAAGCTCTTCCAGAAGAACAGAGGCGAGTTTCCCCAAGCTGAAATCTTCCGCCAAGTTCTGATCCAACTCTTTTTCCATTTCACTCATCAGCGAAAGGACTTGGCGTGCCATGGTATCAGGAACAGCTAGATTTCCGGAGGTCAAATAGGCTAAAGTAATTTCGCTTCCTTGATTGTTGAGTCGATGAATCGTTCCTCCCATGCAGAGGATGTCCTCATCAGGTTCCGGGGCCAAAACCAATACGCGTTTGGGAAAGGGTTTTGCGCGTTCAGGACGACTGGTGTCGTCGGCATCCGGCTTGCCCCCGGGCCATCCTGTGATCGTGTGTTGTGTCTGGTTGAATACGCGAATGTTGATATCGTAGGCGGGTGCTACGTCGGTCAAAATTTCCCCTAGTCCGAACTCGTTGTAGTCTGAATCCTGTAATTTCAGGATGGGTTTTTTCGCTTTGTTAGATAGCCAAATAACGGCTTTGCGAATCGATCTGTCTGTCCACTCTACAGGACCCACTAGCCAGGGATTGCGAATGCGGGTGAGCGATTCCGACGCTGACTCATCGATAAAAAATCGAACATCCGGATGTCCTTGTAGTAAGCCAGCTGGAAGGTTTTCGTTGGGTTCTTCTTCCACCGCCTGCTGCACAACGCCGGCTTTTGCCTGACCCCAGGCCATGAGGACCACGCGTTTGGCTTTTAAAATGGTACCAACTCCCATAGTGATAGCGTAGCGTGGAACGTTGGCTTCGCCTAGGAAGTCGCGAGCGGCATCTCGTCGGGTTAAAGCATCCAGAGTAACCAATCGGGTTTTAGAGTCTCGGGTTGAACCCGGTTCGTTGAATCCGATATGTCCGGTGCGACCGATTCCTAGAATCTGATAATCCAGTCCCCCTGCTTCTGCAATCGCCTGCTCATATTCCGCACAATTCGCGTAAACCTTTGAACGTTCGGTTGTGCCCGAGGGTAGGTGCACCTGATCTTCCGGTATATCCACATGGCTGAAGAGTCGCTGCCACATGAATTGGTAGTAGCTTTCAGGATGATCGATATTCAGCCCGTAATATTCGTCCAGGTTGAAAGTGATAACATTGCGAAAACTCAGGTTTTCTTCCCGATGCATGCGAATCAGCTCACGGTAAACCGGTAAGGGTGTCGATCCTGTGGCCAGCCCAAGTACGGTTGTTTTTCCGCCTTTCGAGCGGGATTTGATTAAATCGGCGATTTCCTCCGCAACAACAGTCGCTGCAGCGTTGGAGTCTTGGAAAATCTTGGTGGATATCCGTTCAAATTGTTCTGCTTCTGTGCTCATTTTATGGGTAGATGCCAACTATAGCATTTATAGTCTGGTAAAAACTTTTCACATACTGCATCAAATTTAGCGTTTTCGATTGAATTGAAGGCTTCTTATGCGCTTTTCACTCTTACAGGATGCGTTGAATCTATCAGTGCCTGATGACTACTTTTCGGGCCGTACGGCGGAGGATATCTGTATCCCTCGCAACTTGATTGTGTTTTCCAGGAAAACGACTCAAGAGCTTCAGCGACGCTCCTTTGATGGTTATCCGCATCATCGATACGTGTTGCTCTTCAATTTGATGACTGAAGGAACCATGAATTTGGATGGGATTCATTGGCGCTTGAAGCCGGGCGATGCGATGATGGTGTT
The DNA here is from genome assembly GCA_014529675.2 of Opitutia bacterium ISCC 52. NCBI lineage: Bacteria > Pseudomonadati > Verrucomicrobiota > Opitutia > Opitutia bacterium ISCC 52. The sequence goes on along the minus strand of CP076040.1, from coordinate 3,926,809 downwards.
TCCCTACCAGTTTCATCATTTTATCGATTTGGCTGACACGAATTTGGTGTGGCTCTTCCTTACCTTCGAGCTAGAGCTCCCAACCGCTATGCAGGCGTTTCGGCATAGGATCCTAAAGATGGACAAGCGTTGCCATGAGCTTCTGGCCCGGATTATTGACCATTACCAAAAGGGCCAGTCCTTACTTCTTGGCTCAAATGTCAATAATCAAGAACTGACCCCTTTTCCTGTGGAGCGGTATAATCGTCGGCTGACTTTGGACTCTGCCATGTTGATCAATCATCTGCGGGAGAAGGTCAGGCATGAGGTCTCTGAAACGATGCAAGGTGGAAATATCAAGGGGTCATCGAATGCGCTCATCCGTGGAATCCAGGATTGTCTGACTTCGAATCCTGGGACTTTACAAAGTGTCTCGGACATCGCTCGTGCGTTGAATATGTCTGAGAGCAATTTACGGGCTGTGTTTCGGCAGCAGTTTAACATCAGCCTTGGAGCTTACATCAAAAACTTTCGCGCCCACCAAGCTATTCAGTTAATGCAAAACTCGAGCATGAGTTTTACGGATATCGCATTTGAGTTGGGTTTTACAACTTTGTCGTCCTTCTCACGTTTCTTTGCCAATACAATTGGGGAGTCTCCCAGACAGTATCGCAATAGCGTGACTAAGAGTGTGAAAGGGTAGGGGGAAACGGTTTCAGTGTTCAGGTGTCAGTAATAGAGTAGCACAAAATCTGGACTCTGCGAATACCAACACATATTACTCTAGTCATCCATGATGCGTAGTACCTTAGATGGTAGGGCTCGATCGCCGAGCGAGCCGTTGGCCAAAGAGTTTCGGACGGCTCGGCGATCCGTCCCTACCTAAATCACAATAATCCTTTAGAACTCGTTCGTTCTGAAGTCCTGATAAATGGCTCAAAAAAGATGTGTATAAGGATATGGTAAGATGCCTGTGTTTGTTCCGTGCATGTTCCCTCGGATTGTAGTTTCCGATTAAGAGGAAGAGGAAGAGGAAGAGGAAGAGGAAGAGGAAGAGGAAGAGGAAGAGGAAGAGGAGCAACGCGACGACAAGACCGGGCTGCGCAGCAGAACCGGAACAAGAGTTCCGAGGAGCGAAGCGACGACTACCGAACGCAGTGACACCTTAATGCAGCGCAGCAAAAATAACAGACCGGGCTGCGCAGCAGAACCGGAACAGGGTGAAGCTTTTCTACAAAAAAGCCCCTGTCGTTTCCGACAGGGGCTTTGAGATTTTTGAAATAGCTTTTACTTAGAAAGTAAAGGTATTCGTCAAGAAGTACTGTTGCTCAACCGGCACGCGGATAATGGCAACAGTGCCATCTGGATTGGCCCTAACTGGGATATCATTCGATCCATTGCTGCGGTAAAGATTCCGCGCATTGAACTGAACAGTCCAGTCGATCTTGTCGGTGAGTGCCCGACGGTAACGTAGGAAGAGGTCTCCATCGATGGAGTCTTTTCCGAACCATGGGTTGGCAACGTCAGGTAGGATCGTGCCGAATTCGTCCAATAGGTTTGGATATCCTACAGCAACCTTATCCTGGTAACGAGCAGTTACACCCGCTTGCAGACCCTTCAGGCGACCTTCATTGAAGTCGTAACGCAGGGTGGTGTTCCAGCGGTATTTCCGTTGTTCCGGATTCTGTGTTCCGTCGAGAGCCAAAGCCAAGCGAATGGGGCGAAGCGTTTGGTTTTCAAAACGTTGACCGATTTGGTCAGACTCAACTTGGAACGGAGAACCACGAAGATCCCACAGTGCCCATCCTCCAGGAGAGGTAGGGACGGGACGTTGCAGACGCTCAGCTTGTGCAAATGCGATTTCCGCAGCTACTGGAGCTGTATTGGAAGTCACGGTTGCTTGCTCAGCGAAGTTCAATGAGAGACTGAGGTTGTCGGTCAAGCGACCCACAATATCAATTTCAGAACCGGTTGCTACGAAGTCACGTGTAGAGTTCAATCCACGAATCGGATCGCTTACTTCAAACGCTTGACCATTTTCGTCGCGCAAAATGCGGTGATTGAAAATGGACTGAAGCTCAGGAAGAACCGCGTCGATGATGGCCGCGTAGTATTCGTCAAACGAAGTGAAGCCCATAAGGTCAGCACCGGTTCCACTCTTACGTTGGCGGTTGTCAGGAATCGTATCTGGTGTCAAAGCAGCGTCTGATCCTTCATCCGGTGCTACGCCGAAGCCATTGAAACCTTCAGGATACAGCGTGGTTGCAGTGTCATTGTCAGCCGAAGTGATCCGGTCGAGGTAGAAGCTGATACGACCAGCGATCTGATTCAGTCCACCACCAAGGTTGGTGCGGTTGTTGGCACTGGCAGTTTCGAACTTGTTGTAACGGATAGCCAAGCGGCGCTCGAACAACTCGATAGTGAAACCATATTCCTCAGTAGTACCGAAAGGACTAGCCAGTGGCTGATTGAGGATGTTGTTTGAGATACCAGCTGGAACGAAACTTTCCGCTTCGTAGTAGTGTCCGTAGAGGTCCATGCCGAAAGGCAGGTCACCAAGAAGCACTTCAGGATACTTAGCAACTACACTCCAGGTGGTCGTGTCGTCTTTATCCACGGTTGCTGGCTCAGGCTCGAGCTCAAGCAGACGCATGTTGAAGGATCCGTCGATTTCGTTGGTTCCAGGTTTGTCGACTCTGAGAGGAACAACGCCTGGTTCATCTGGATCACCGTAGTTAACGTTTTCCTGAATGCGTTGCCAAACAGACTGTTCGTCCGTTCGGTTAGCATACATACCAACGATGTGTCCGTCTAGGAAACGACTGTTCAAGCTATAAGCCGAAGACTTCAGATTGGTCAGCTGGGTGTTACCACCTGAGATGTTCTCGATGATACGCCAGGTTTCCTGTTTGGCATCTTTTTCGCCATTATCGAAGTACCAGATACCATATTCGTCTCCGACTTCAGGAAACTCTTGTCTTGAGATATCCAAGTATCCGTCGATGCGAACATCGTCAGCACTGGAAAGACCACGTGTGTCTCCACCCAGGTAGATCTGGCTACGAACTACACGGCGGAAGTTGTCACTCAAACCATTAGAAATGTCTGGGCTACCTGGCCATTTGCTATTGTCAGCCCACCAGGATCCACGGTGGCTGCGAGTCCAGAAGAAGTTATCACGATCTTCGTAAAGACCAGTCACTGTGTGGCTACCAAGGATGCTACCTAGTTTGCCGTCTACGTAGTCAGAGAAGTCTAAGCTACCGAAGAGTGTCGCACGGAAGGTATCCTGCTCGTTTTCACGTGCAGTATCAACGGTTCCTAGGTATGCAACCACTGGACGTCCAAGGTTTTCATTGAAGTGACGATCGGCAATACCATCGTAGTCGATGTCACCGGATCCATGGTTTTGAGAAAGATCGAGATTGATCGTTTTGTCTCCACCACCGTCAAACGGTGTGCGGGTGAAACGACTCTCGTCTTGCTCGTCATAGGCAATTTCCAAACCAATAGCTCCGTCTAAGAATTCCTGTTCCAGCACGAACTGACGGATTTCGAAATCACGGGTCACTTCACTGGTAGTTCCGAGGAAGTTCAAGTTGTGATAATCGAAGATGTCGCGATTCTGGATGGAAGGCTGAACAAAGCCTGTTCCACCTGTAGGAGTATTAGACCAGCGAACGTCTTGGGTGATGTTCTTTCTGGATCCATTAGGGAACAAAACGCGCGGTCTCCAACGACCCATGATACCTTGAATGCCGGTTAACTCAGGATCGTTCCATCCTTGAGTTGGGTCATTGTGGGTATTGTAGTTAATTGCTGGGTATAGGAAGTATGGTACCCGTTGCTGAGAAAGATTACGACCACCTTCTGTTGGGTCATTTCCAAGCGGGTTTGAACGTTTGAAACGGTCTACTGTAACTCCGGGAACAAATTGTCCTTCGAGCTCAGCGTATTCTTGCGTTGTTCCTCCCCAGGTATCGGGAACGGACTCAATACCGGCATTAATCGCGCTTAATACTTGTTGAGAAGTCATAGCTTGATTGGAGACATCACCCAATCCTACTCCAGGAACAGAAAGGATGCGGTTCACGTCTTCCTGAGTACCGATACCGTTCCACCAACCAGAAAATCCATCGGTAGGAGGAATTACGTCCGGAGCATTGCGATCGATTTCGCCAGCTTCGAAGCTTCCGCGGAAACGAGTCTTACCGAGCCAGTCTACGCCTTCGTTTTCAAGAAGCACTGCATCCCAGGCAACGAAGAAACGTTGATCTGATTCGTTTGCAGGCTCTTGTTGCCATTTGATATTTTCATTCAACATAGCAACGCGGATGGCCAAGCGATCTTCTATGATCGTCTTGTTCACGTTGAGGCTTTCACGGTGTCCGCCACGGTGGTCTACACGGAAACGGACTTGTCCTGTGTCGGTACCGATTTGAGCTTTGGCGGTGCTATTGTTGATAACACCCCCGGGAGATCCCAAACCAAACAGAATGGAGTTAGGTCCACGATTCACAGTCACACGAGTTGTGTTGTATGAATCGAATGGAATATCTGTTTGGAAGTAATCACGAGTTGTAATCGCGCTTACAAGACCACGAATACGTTGACCGCGTTGTGGATTTTCACGAGTTTCCTGTGTTCCAGTTCCTCCGCCAGAATTTGCGAAGTTACCTAGAGATCCACCGACTTCTACGTTACCAACATTGGCAAGTAGAGATTCACCATCAACAGCACCGGTATCTTCCAGGTACTCTTCAGTGATAATTGCAATGGAAGCACCAATGTCACGGACACTGGTTCTAACACGAGAACCTGCGAGTGTGGTTTGGGCCATATAGCCGTCATCCTCACTTGCTTCGACAGAGAACGGACTCAATTCGAATACGTCCTCTTCGTCATCTTCTTGCGCCTGGACGGCGAGTGGCAGTGCCACGGGTAATAGTAAGCCAAGCAACCAAAGCTTGGACCAACGTAGTAGTTTATTCATAATGGGTTATGTTTTAGTCTAAGAAAAATCCGCCGTTTTACGGGGGCGAATATCAAGTTTAGAAAGTAGTTACTGGGAAATCGTAGCCAAATGGGCTAGCTGTCCGCATGTCTTGGAACGGTTGTCCGTTTGATTTGATCCAATCTTACGGGATTTGGAATCGAGCCAAGTCTCTGACAACAATGAGCAGTCTTTATCTAATGGTAGTTTGTTTAGTTGAGCAGTTTGAACCCTCACTCCGATGTATAAGCGGGTTCGGAGAAGGTTGGAGTTTGTAGTAGCGCAGATGGTATGTTCTATGGAGAAAGAACATGTTCTATGGTCTTATGGGGGTCTGTCAAAGAGTATTTTTTACCGTAAATGGGGTAGTAAGAGGCATTATTCCTATAATTATGAGGTGAAAATGCCAGTTTGTCTCCAATGGGATCCATGGTGCTTTGAATGACTGACTATTATAGCGATCTTATTTTTGAAAAACTTGAATATTTGTCCAATTGCTTGGTGGAAACATCTCAATGGCTAAAACGGCCTAGGTATTGGTATTCCTGGGTTTTATAGAGCCTGGGTGTGAGATAATTTAGGAATGGTATGGCGGGAATACGAGAAAGGATGCAGTTACGGCCTCTCAGGGTAGACGGGGGCCTTTTAGGGCTGCTCGTTGCCAGAATAAGCCATTTTGGCTAGAATATAGCAGGTATTTTTGTACAGCGGTGCACTGATACGGCCCGATTTTTAGCGATTCCGATGAAGCAATAGGAGAAATTTCCGATTCTAAATGCTCTCATTTGTGGGAGCACTCTTCAGGCTTTTATGACAACTTTGCTGGTTTTCGGCGAATTCTCTTCAATATGAGGGGGCTAAAGAAAGCCGCAATGAGCAGCAGGACCAAAAATGTGCAGATGGGGCGATTGAGAAAGGGGAGCAAACTACCTTCGGACTTTATGAGGCCCGTTCTGAAATTCTCTTCCACCATGGGACCGAGGATGAGGCCCAGTATGAGAGGAGCCAACGGGACTCGCCTGGCTTCCAGAAAGTACCCGACTAAGCCAAATATAGCCATGACGTAGACGTCGAATATGCTGTTTCTCAGTGAGAATGAGCCGACGACCGAAAATACTAATACTGCGACCATGATCATGCTGCGTGGCAGTTTGAGCAACCAGCCAAAGGTCTTTAGGCCTAAGTAACCACAGGGTATGAGTAGTAATTGGGTGATGAGCGCGATAAGGAAGATGGCGTTTATCTGTTCTGGGTTCTGTTCGAAGATGAGTGGCCCAGGTTTGATCTCGTACATCATCAATGCACCAAGGACGATAGCAGTGACTGCATCACCGGGAATACCGAATACCAATGCCGGAATCCATGCACCACTAACCGCAGCGTTGTTGGCGCTCGTGGGAGCCACTACGCCCGCAACTTCACCTTTCCCAAAGTTAGCTCCCTTTTTCGAAGTCCGTTGCTCCAGGCCATAAGCAGCCCAGGCTGCAATATCTGCCCCTGCGCCCGGAAGAGCCCCGATGATGGTTCCGGCTATGGAGGATTTGAATACGGTGAGTTTGTGTTTCCAGATAGCGAGCCAAGCATGAAGGGCCGAATCGCCCTTGTCTGAGTTCGTAGTGTCGGTGTCTTCAGCTTTGAATCCGGATAGGACGCTGCGAATAACTTCTGATACGCCAAACAAACCTATCATCACCGGAATAAATCCGAGTCCACCCATGAGCTCGGGGTTGCCGAATGTAAATCGTTGGGCCCCGCTCACTACATCCAGCCCAATGGTTGCCAGGAGCATGCCGAATGCAGCCGCCAGTAGGCCTCTTCGGGTGTTTCCGCTACTTACAACTGCGCTCATGCTAAGTCCAAAAATGGCTAACCAGAAATACTCAAAGTTTGAGAACTTGAGCGCAAAGCGAGCGAGTTGTGGGGCTATAAGAATCAGAAGGGTGACGCCGATCAGGCCACCGATGCTCGAGCAGAACAAATCTATGAGTAGCGCAAATCGGCCTCGTCCTTGCTTGGCAAGTTGATGGCCATCGAGAGTAGCCGCAGCGGAAGCCGGAGTTCCTGGGATCCGCAAGTAGGTTGCTGGTATGTCCCCGGCAAAAATGGCGGTGAAGCTGACGCCGATAATCATTGCCAGCCCGGTGTTGGGGTCTGGCATGTAAAAGCTAACGGGTACGATCAATGCCACGGCCATGGTGGCTGTCAGTCCCGGGGTTGCACCGACAAAGATTCCGAATAACATTCCCAGTAGCCAGGGAAGTAGTACGTGTACTTGGAGGAGCTCAGATAGCACAGACATCAGAAAGGCATTCCGAATACGCCACTTGGTAGCTGTACCCGAAAAAATTGTACGAACAGTACGTAAATGATGGTTAAGAGAATGAGGGATAATGACAGGGCTCTCCACCAGGGATTCCCGAGTATCATCATCATCGTTGTGGCCATTATCAAAGTGCTGGTGGCGAATCCCAGCCAAGGGAGTAATATCACGTAAACGGCAAATGCACCTAAGAGGAGCAAGACCGATTTCCCTTCGCCTTTTACCGGCACTTCTTTTGGTTCAGATGGTTTTCTTCTGACGAACTCGAATGCTCCCCCGGCGGCTAGGAGGAGGGATAATCCCATGGGGAATGCCTTGGGTCCTGGATCGAAATTGTTTCCTAGGCCGATGGATTGAATGGAACTCGATAAGACGAGCACAGCCAAGGTGGTACAAATAAAGAAAATGCCTAGCCAAATATTGCCGCTGAATGGTTGCTTTCCGTTATTTGGCATAACCTGCGGCTTCGATCACCGTCTTCCATTGGCTGTCTTGGTCGGCCAGGAATTGAGCGAATGCATCTCCGGTTCTGATCTCGGTTGAAAAGCCATTCTTTTTCATGAAATCATCATACGCGGGCGAAGTGACAATTCTTTCGCAGGCTTCCCTGATGGTTTTCAGGATTGGTTCGGGAGTCCCTTTGGGGATTGCTAGTCCGCGCCATCCAACGGCCACCCAGTTGATGCCCGACTCCTTGACGGTTGGCATGTCCGGGTAGTCGGGTAGACGATTCTCTGACATAACGGCCAATGTTCTAAGTTGGCCTGCTTCAATTTGAGAAATGGCTTCCGGGACACTGCAACAAACAGCGTCGATATGACCTCCCAGCAACTCGACAATAGAGGGAGCAGATCCCTTCGTCGGAATCCAGCGAATGGCTTCTACTGGGACACCGGCTTCCAGCTGAAAACCTGCTCGGGCCAAATCCCAAGCACCTCCGGTTGATGTTCCTGACATGGTTATATTTCCTGGGTCGGCCTTGGCCGCTGCTAGAAACTCATTAAGGTTTTTCCAGGGAGCGTCCGCTCGAACAATAATCGCTGCAGCATCTGCATTCATCTGGAGTACCGGTTCATAGTCTTCCCAGGTAAGATCTGAGATGCCCATCCAATGCATGGTGCTCAGTTCAAACGTAATCATTGTGATGGTGTGACCATCGGGTTTGGCCAGTGCTCCGGCTGAGTGTCCCACGGCGCCGCTTCCTCCAGTTCTATTCATTACAACACCGGGTTTCCCTAGTTCCGACTGAAGCTGGTCTGCTATAAACCGGGATAGGCGATCCGTTCCCCCTCCGGCGGCCCATGGGCAGATAACGGTGATGGTCTTGCTTGGGTAGTTGGAGGCAGCTGCGTTTGGATCAGAGGGTTTACATCCGGCAAGGAAAGATAGCAGAACTGCGAGGATTGTATTAATCGATTTGGTCATGAAGTGAAATGTTTTTATGTCCTTTGTATTGTAAAATCTAATACGAGATAATAACTCGGTTTTTGTAGGAGCGATTTTAATCGCGACCCGTTGGAGACTGATTGTATTGGGTCGCGATTAAAATCGCTCCTACAATTAAGTGAAGCGAGAAGTTTAAAACTCGTCGTTAAGGTAAGTCCGGAGGCCTGTTCTCCAGTAGTACTGCAATTTAAGCATCCAACGTTCGTAACCGACAATGGCATCTGTTCTGGAAGCCCAGTTGTGCCAATCACGAGCCATGGGGATAACTATTTCGTAGTAGTGATCTGAAGCGATGTTGTTGAGCTCGAGTGGGTCGTTATCAATGTCGTATAATTCCCAGTCATGGTGTGGTTGGCCGTCTGTAGATGTGAAGTTTTTGGATACAAGTTTATACTGGTCTTTAAAGATCGCCCGATTGGCCTCATGTTCAAAGCAAATGACTCGATCGGCCAGTTCTCCTCCTCTCAGGGCTGGCATCAAAGTGGTTCCTTCCATGGGAAGAATATCATGCCCTAATCTTTGCTCTGGATACTTGGCCCCGGTGACATCCACCACGGTTGCCATGATGTCTATAACGTGGCTTCTTTGTGTCTCACGTTCGCCTTTGCGTTTTAGGCCATCTGGCCAATGAACAACCATGGGCGTGTTGATTCCGCCTTCATGGTTAAAATGTTTGTAGAGCTTAAATGGAGTATTACTGACTGCGGCCCAATGGGCACCGGTATGGTGTCGCGTGTCTTTGGATCCCATGGTCTCCAAGTCTGCTCCGCTGAAGGGTCCATCTGCACCGAAGGGCCCACCTTCGTAGTTTGCTCCATTATCCGAGAGGAAGAAGATGAGCGTGTTGTCCAGCTGTTCCATGTCTCTCAACTGGTCGATCACTCGTCCGATGCCCTGATCCATTTGCTCCATCATAGCAGCAAATATAGCCATGCGGTAAACTTGGTCTTGCCGCTGGATATCAGTGAGTGAGTCCCAGGCGCTTAGTTTTGCGGGATCGGCAAACTCATCATGCCAGGGCGGGGCATCGGAAGTAGGTGGAAGCTCCTTTATCTGGGTGAACAATCCGAGCCTTTGCATTTTTTTCCAGCGCTCTTCCCGGATTTTATCCCAGCCTTTTTCATAGACGGGAATATATTTATCAATGAGCTCCTTGGGCGCGTGGAGCGGAAAGTGGGGGGCTTGATAGGCCAGGTAGAGGAAGAAGGGACTATCCTTCTCGTTTTCTTCATGATGCTTAAGGAAACGCACTCCATGATCAGTCGTCGCATCGGTGGCGTGAAAGGGCTCAACCGTGTAATCAATAGGCTCAAGGTCTGGGGATTCCAGGATGTAGATTTCTGGATCCCAGAAGCTCCCACAGCAACCTTCGTAAGCATAGGAGTGGTCGTAACCTCTAGCAGGGGGAAGCTTGTCGGGCGTATTCCCCAGGTGCCATTTTCCCGACATATAAGTAGCGTAGCCACTATCACCCAGGACTTCCGATATGTAAGCATTGTTGCCGGGTTCTACCGGTTCGAGCTCATAGCAGCCAACTTGATGACTGTAGAGTCCGGTCGATATGCTAGCTCTTGTTGGGCCACAGCGAGCACAGTTATAGAAATTGGTGAACGTCAGACCATTGTTTGCGAGACGATCTAGATTAGGAGTCTCAATCTCGCTTCCCTGAAACCCCGGATCTGAGAAACCCATATCATCTGACATGATAATGAGGATATTGGGTCTTTCTTCAGCAACGGAGTAAATGCTTATGAAGAACGAAATCAGGGCAGTGAGTATTCCTGCTTTTTTTAAGGGATACATAAATCTTAGAGTAGGTGTATGGGATTGGAGTTAAATTTGGACGAAGCGTTTCTCACGGTAAGACATATTCCCGTATTGGCAGATCGCAGCTGCTTGTACGCCTGCTTCGACATGATCTACGGGTTGTCGGTCGTTCTTAATCGCATCCAGCCAGTCAGCGATATGAAATTGTTGGGCATCAAAATCAGCTGCGTGATCAGACCCTAACGGACCTGAGCTTGCCACCATGGATTCGCTGACCTGAGCAACCGGTTCGTTGCCGGGGCGTTGCGGAATAACCTGGTAGAGGTTCCGATCAAAGTAGATCGTTGCATCTGTACCCATAATGACAGTACAGGCCTTTTGGTGGTTGTTGCTCCAGGAGCTCACATAGTCCATCTGCAAGTCAAGCTCTGGGTATTCCATAATGCAGTTGGTGATGTCGGGTGTTTCAAAGCTGCCTTTGCGATGGTACTTCCCGCCAGACATTATCACTTGGCTCGGCATAGGTAAATCCAATAACCAATTGGTCGCATCCAGCCAATGCACCATCAGGTCTCCCAGCGGTCCATTTCCAAAGTCCCAGATCCAGCGCCAGTTCCTCATGCGGAGTGGATCAAAGGGTTGGTCGGGAGCGTTCCCGAGGAATCGTTTCCAGTCTACTTGATCCTCAGTGATCTTATACCTTGGGTCTCCGCCGAAGGGCCCTGTATTGCGACACCATTGCATATGTACCCGTGTCACCTTACCTGGGTCGATTTCGCCGGAATCGAGTTTTTCTTTCAGAACGACCAGGTGAGGCATCGTTCTTTGTTGTGCACCTACCTGGACTTTCTTCCCGCTGCGATTTACGGCCTCAATGAGGTGATGGCCTTCTTCAAGTTTATGGGTGACGGGTTTTTCTACATAGACGTCTTTGCCGGCCTCCACCGCAGCGATCGTAATGGGGGCGTGCCAATGGTCCGGGGTCGCTACAATGACCGCGTCGATGTCCTTCCGTGCCAACACCTCTTCGTATCGGGTTGTTTTCTGGATTTCTCGGTCGCGACCTCCGACGAGCACGTGAGTAGAGTTTAAAAAGTCGTCATAGACATCGCAGACGGAGGCGATCCGAGTGCCAGGATTTTTTTCTAATCCTCCGATCAATCGCCGCATCCGTCCTCCGCAGCCGATCAATCCGAAATTCATGGTATCGTTCTTAGCGTAGCTTTGTGCTTTGGATGAGTTGCTTCCGAGGGCTAGGCCAGTCGCTCCAAGGCCAAGATATTTCATGGCCTCGCGACGGGTCATGGTGTTGGATGGATTGTCAGCTTTCATAGGGCATGGGGCTTGGGGTTTCTGCGTATATTGCTAGCTTGTCTTCCAAACTAGTGCGCTGTTCCGGTTAATGTTAAGTTAAAACCTCGAAACTATCGCATCTATATCTTGATTTGTGGTGGCGAAACGACAGGATTCTCCGCGTTTTGGGTTATCCTGCTATTCGAATATCCCACAACCTCTCATCTCATCCTTTTTTATGATTCCTTTCAAGAATACCTATCAAGATAAAAAAGTTTTAGTGACCGGGCATACCGGTTTCAAGGGCTCCTGGCTGAGCCTGTGGCTTGATTCCATGGGTGCTGAAGTCCACGGTATATCCGATGAAATCCCGACTATTCCCTCACATTTTGAAGCGGCGTAGCTCGGTGGAATCATCAATCACAACATCCTGGATGTACGAGATCACGAGGCAGTTAGCAAACTGATCTCTGAGATACGACCCGATTTTATCTTTCACTTGGCCGCCCAACCGCTGGTCCCTGAATCCTACGCGAACCCTCTCAAGACCTTCGAGGTCAATGTCATGGGGACAGGTAGCATCCTGGAGACCATTCGCACGGCAGACTTTCCTTGCTCGGTTGTCTTTATCACCAGCGATAAATGCTATGACAATGTTGAGTGGACCTATGGCTACCGCGAGACGGATGCCTTGGGGGGGGAAAGATCCATACAGTGGTTCCAAAGGTGCCGCCGAGTTGATCATTAAAAGTTACTTTCATTCCTTTTTCGTCGGGCAAGCAGATCGCCTCCGCATGGGAATTGGTCGTGCTGGGAATGTCATTGGTGGAGCCGATTGGGCAGCTGATCGTATCGTTCCAGATTGTATTCGTTCCTGGTCAAAAGGTGAGGTCGTGCAAATTCGGAGTCCTCATGCAACTCGGCCCTGGCAACATGTGCTCGAACCTCTGAGTGGTTATTTGATTCTTGGGCAGCGACTCCATGCCGAATTGAATGGTGAGTCGTTCCCTGGTGGAAGCGTGCACGGCGAAGCTTATAACTTTGGTCCCGATGCGGTTCAAAATGTGACGGTGGGTGAGCTGATCGAAAGCATGCGTGAGCATTGGGAAGGGGTTCGATGGGATGACGTCTCTGAGTCCAATAACGCCGGACATGAAGCAGGTCTCTTGAAGCTTTGCTGTGACAAGGCGCTGCATGGACTTCATTGGAAAGCCTGTTTGAATTATGACCAGATGGTGAAATTCACTGTAGACTGGTACCGTGATTTTTATGCCAATAGTGGGGAGTCCACTTTGGAATTAAGTCGAAAGCAAATCCAGGAGTATATGGAAGCTGCACTTGCTAGTGAGCTTTCGTGGATTTCCGAGTAACTGCCGTCTGATGTCAGCTTCTGATCCCAACCATTGTCCCATTCCGGACGTCACTTTGACACCTCTAAAAGTGATTGAAGGGGCTCAAGGTAACATCATGCATGGTATGCGTTCGGACGATGAAACCTTCGTTGGATTTGGTGAAGTATATTTTTCGACCGTACATGCGGGCGAAAAAAACCTTGGCGTCGGCACACCAAGTTGACTTTGAACTTGTTGGTTCCGCATGGGGAAATTCGTTTTGTTCTTTGCGACGATAGGGATGGGAAAGATCCCATATTTTGGGAAATCAACATGTCATTGGAGAATTATCAGTGCGTGACAATTCCACCCCGCATTTGGCTCGCATTCCAGGGAGTCTCCGAGGGTATTAATATGTTGCTCGATCTAATTGATTCACCTCACGATCCAGATGAATCAGATAAACGCGACCTCGAAGAAATTCCCTACGATTGGGGTGAGTGAGTCGATCCAGGATCTAAGCCGACCTTGCTCACGGAGTTAAGATGTTGAGGATGACGACTGAAAGGTGAGGGCACGCAATGCTGTGCGTAACTGAGCCGAGAGTAAGGAACACTCAGCATGTTAGCTCGAAGATGTGTGCAAAACGGAATTTTGAAGATGTGATTAGATCTGAAGCTATTAATATGTTTGGATTAGAGTATCTCCTTTGCGCGCATCTGGTGAGCAAGGTCGGCTAGGCTTAGATCACTACCAGGAACAGGGTCGCAGTTCCCCGTCCGGTATTGACGATCGTGTGCGGGATGTCGGCACGGTAGTTAGCTGAGTCTCCTTGTTCTAGCACATCGCTTTCTTCTCCCGATGTGACCTCGATCTGGCCTTGCTCAACGGTGAGAAATTCGCGGGTGCCTTCAAAGTGCGCTTGGCTTCGAAGTGCTCCTCCACGTTTCAGTTGTACTTCATAAAACTCCACATCCTTTTCCAGGTTGAGAGGTGAAAGCGTCCGAATCTTGCAGTTCTTGTCCGACCGGTAGTGAAACGTGCGGTCATTGGCACGAATGACGTTTAGCGATGAACTGGCGTTGGGCATGTTGATCAATTCGCCCAAGTCGAGTTCGAAGGCATGAGCAATACGCAACGTGACTGCTAAGGTGGGGTTGGCCTTTTCCCGCTCGGTCGGCTTCATGGGCAAGACCGGTCGTGGCACGCATGAGCATTGTGGTGTGATGGGCCGTGTGGACATCATTACAGGTACCTTAGGAAAAGCACTGGGTGGTGCGAGTGGTGGTTACACCAGTGGTCGAAAAGAAATTGTCGAGCTGCTGCGTCAACGTTCACGTCCGTATCTGTTTTCAAATACATTGGCTCCATCGATAGCAGGTGGATCAATGAAGGTGCTTGAGTTGTTGAGTGAGTCGACAGAGCTACGTGACCGGCTGGAAGAAAACACACGTTACTTTCGGGAAGAGATGTCAAAGCTGGGGTTCGTATATTGCCAGGAACGCACCCCATAACTCCAGTCATGTTAGGCGATGCTGCATTGGCTACCAGGTTTGCCGATGCGATGCTGGAAAAGGGGATTTACGTGATTGGGTTTTCTTATCCTGTAGTGCCGCAAGGAAAAGCCCGGATAAGGACACAAATTTCAGCAGCCCATTCTCGCGAGGATCCGGACCGTGCGATTGCGGCCTTTAAAGCAGTGAAGTCGGAGTTAGGGTAGCACAGGCATCTTGCCTGTGTACGTTCCGGTGATAAACACAGGCAAGATGCCTGTGCTACTTTAGGCTGCTCAAATAAGCCATGACGTCTCTCAGTTCTCGCTTGTTCAAAATCAGCCCCATGGGAGGCATCGAAGACATGGGTTCAGTCCGAGACTCAATATCTGCGCTCGAGATCATTTGTCTGTTTCCTTCTAGATCCACAAGCTCGATTCCCGAATCTGTTTCTTTACCCAATTGGGCGGTGATACTTTCTCCATTCTTCAAGCTAACGGTGGTCATGCCGAAGCCTTCTGCAATATCGGCGCCTGGTTCGACGAGGGATCGGAGGATGTATTCCTTATCTCTTATCGCACCGATATCTTTTAGGTTGGGGCCTATCTCGCTACCCCGACCATCTTTAAATTTGTGGCACCGGGCGCATTGGGCAGCCAGGTGTGTATTGGCAATCGCTTTACCCGCCTCGATACTTCCTCCTTCAAGTGTCTCGATGTAACCTGCGAGACTTGATTCCTGGGGGCGGGTGGCTTCAAAGGCTGCGATTTCGCTGGTCATGTCCCTGGCATTAGCCGCTTCTAGAATATCCAGTTGAAGTCCCGGGTTCAAGGTTCCGAGCTCTAGCTGTTCGAATTGCAGTTTGATTTCTCGGTCCGCGATTTCGTTCCCGATTTCGGCCAGCATGGCTATGGCTTTTTGTTTTTCGGTGAGTGAGCGCGAACGGCTTAGGCGGGTGGCCAGGAAATTGGCTGCACTTTCCTTATTTGTTTTTAAGAGAAAACTGGCTGCCGCCATTCTCAAGTCTTCGCTTCCTGAGTTTTGCGCGTAAGTTATGTTCTTTGGATCTTGAAGACTCTTCAGGGCTTCCACGCGGAGGGAGCCTGGGGCCTGATTATTGCGTAGGAGCTTCTCCAGTGCGACTGGGCTTAGGGTGACGGATAAGTTGTTCGCTGCGCTAACCGCTTTCTCTAGTATCTCTGAGTTCTCAGAGTTAAGCAAATTCTCCAATTTGCCTTTCACTATGCTTCCAATGTTGGTCACAGAGCGATCTTTGAAGTAGCGGCGTCTTCCATCTACACGGTCGAGTGGGGGAGGAGTTTTCCAATTCGCCAAGGCGTCGAGCGCATCTATGCGTAAGATAGCAGCATTGTTGTTATTGTCCGCGTATTCAGCGACCTGGTACGCTTCGTTTTCGCCTCCTATGCGAAAGTTGGCATTTATCAGCCTACGGACAAGCGCTTCGTTGTTGCTGCTGTTCGAAACAAGATGCCTTGCGAGTATGGGTAATGCTTCTTCGATAGAAAAATCATCATGGATGGCTCGTGCTGCTTCGGTTACTACGAGTTCTGAACTGTCCATGAGGAAATCAGCGACCGATGGGTTTACGAGTCTGCGAAGTGCAACGACTGCGCTAAGACGTACCTGCTCCGATGCATGGTCTAATAGGGTCTCCGCACCGCCAATACCCTCAAGGGAGACAACCCCTGCATGACGCATGTAGGTATCGTTCTCTTTGGTGGCTTCGATCATTGAAACGATCTTGTTGAAAGCTTCGCTCACTCCTTGTTGACCGATTGACAAGGCCGCTTGAAAGCGCACCCGAGGGTGAGGGGAATCCAATAGGGGGATGAGGACTTGTCCATTGAAACTGCCAGGTTTTAAGTCGCCAAGGGCTTTGCTCGCCTGCACTTGAATTTCAGGATCTGCCGCATCAAGGAGTTTGAGCAACTGATTAATGGCTGTTTCATTCTCAGCTCTCGCAAGCTGCCCCAGTCCCCAGACAGCGTGAATGCTTTTAAGTTGATGATCGGCTTGGCTGTCTTCCGCCAGCGAGTCGATCTCGTTTCGTTTGACCAGTTCAAATTGTGCATTGAGGCGAATGCGCTGATCCGCATGGGATAAGAGCTCACGCAGTTGTGGAACGGATCTTTCAGCCATGCCTTCCTGCAGTAATTGCTCCACTTCTGCACGGATAGCCTGATTCCCGCCCGGAGTATCCAGTTTCCAAATGGCTCCCGTTTCGTTCATGGGGTATCCACCACCCCAGTCAGGTGTATAGAGTGCACCGTCATTGCCCCAAGTCAGTCCGATAAGAGGTAGGCCTTCTCCGATCTGGTGGTCGTTCACCATCCTAAATGAGGCTCCATCTTGCTCTACCTGGAAGGCGTATTGTGCGCCATTCATAGTTGCGTTTAGGAAAAAGTAATCTTTGTAGCGCTCATTGAGCGCCGTGCCCGGATTCTTCACAAAACCCGCAGGTCCATCAACATAGTTGCGAATGGTAGGGACGATGTAAGCGGCTTGCCCTTTGTGATAAGGAATTGTCATTTTCTCATCCATCCAGGGGTTGTATCCATCACCCCGATACTGGTAGTCGTTGCGCCAGCCTGCATCCATGCCATCTACAATATACATGAATCGTTCGGTCTCACCGGTTTGGTCAGAGTCGTTGTCCACGCCAAACCAATTTCCATACTCGTCGAATGCTGGCTCCTGGACGTTTCTCAATCCGCGTGCGAATACTTCAAAGTCGCTTCCATCGGGGTTGGCTCGAAGCACTGCCCCTTGATTGGGATAGAAAAACCGAGTTCCTTCTTTAGAAACTACGTTTAGGCCCTTGTCCCCGATTGACCAGTAAATCTTCCCATCGGGCCCCACGATAAGTCCGTGCATGTCGTGTCCACCATAGGCGATATGGAGGCCAAATCCGGTGGCGAGCACTTCCTTCTTATCGGGGATGTCGTCGCCATCGGTATCTCGAAACTTCCACACGTCAGGTGC
Source organism: Opitutia bacterium ISCC 52 (assembly GCA_014529675.2). Taxonomy (NCBI): domain Bacteria; kingdom Pseudomonadati; phylum Verrucomicrobiota; class Opitutia; species Opitutia bacterium ISCC 52. Next base: position 3,909,184 of record CP076040.1, on the reverse strand, counting down.
TACGGTCGCATAGACATCTCCTTCGTGCCAGAGCACTCCAGCCGCCACTCCGGTTACCAGGGTTTTGAAATCTTCATAGTAGATTTTTGAGCTGTCCGCGAATCCATCGTTGTCTGTATCTTCAACCAGATAGATACGCTCATTGTAGAAAGTAAGGTCCCGCCAGTCAACATATCCGTCTTCGTTGTAGTCTATAATCCGGTCCTTATTTTCTTCAGCTCTGCTTGGGGCCATTTGGGTCCTGAAAAATGATTCTTTCTCCTCTACAGAGTTTAAGCTGATATCGCCGACAATCCAATCTGTGTGACGGCGGATATCCAGATCGTTGGCTCTCCTGCGACGAGTTTGTGTTACGTAGGCGCGGCCGCGATCATCAAAGCTTATGGCAACTGGGTCCGGGATATTCAATTCCGGAGTCCATTTGATGTATTGGATGTCCTGGGAGTCGGCCTCATGTGTCCTGGGGGCATCCTTAGAAGCGACTACTTCCTCTGTTGTATCTGTTTCGGCAGCGGAACTTGTGCTTGTTTCGGATTGTTTGGAACAGCCTGCAACTACGAAGATGATAAATAAGGGCAGGATTATGGAAAACGTGCGTGGTAGCATAGGATTGAAAGATGAAATTTCGTGAGTGCTGTGCAAGTTAATACCTTGCGCAGCGCTACAGATGCCTCGATTTTGAGAATGTGATTCGTACTGCTACAGAAGAAGACCGTCCGATTTGGAAAGAATTACGAGAAATCGTCTATGACGGTTGTCCTGATGCGGTTCATTAAGAGGATATCAATATCTGGCTCCGTGACCCCGAGTTTGTTTCTTTATAGAAGAGAATTCCAAGGTTGCAGGCTTCCTCGAGGCCTCTTTACGCATTGTGGTTGATGGCTGCTTGTCGTCTCCCGTTGGATACATGGAAGGTATCTGTATCTTCCCGGAGTATCGGGGGCGTGGTCTTTCAAGGCGATTGATGGAAGCGGCCATGCAATGGATGAAAGATCAGGGCTGTACAGAAATGGGCTCCGATGCGGAGTTGCACAATGCCGAGGCTATTAAGTTCCATCAGGCAAATGATTTCAAGGAAACCTTTCGAGTGGTTCAGTTCATGAAAAAGCTTACCTAACTTTGACGGCGTGATACTTCGTAATTAAGAAATGAGCCTGAAAGATTCTAATATAGAGATACGCCCTCTGTGGCGAAATATTTGTCAGAACGGGTTAATCCTTCTCGGCATCGTGTTACTCATCCTGACACTCTTCCGGGCATACGGAACCATTGGTGGAGGGCCCGGGCAGATTATAATGCTGGGCTTCCTGCTAATGTGGTTTGTCCCATGGGTATTTTTAACCCATCAAGGCCGGAGGGAGATCGGGCTTACCTTGCCCAAAGGATTTGGTTGGGGCATATCGGCCCCGTTGTTGGGGTTGATATTAGCCCTCGTCTGCTACTGGATAGGAGTTCTGTTTTATGGCGATTCAGCTCAGCATTGGTTCCAATCAATTGCAGCCACTTTTCTTCAGGACGAACGAGTCCTGCAAATGCCAAGGAATAAACTGTTTTGGATGTTCACTATCCCAGCTATGATTTTTTCACCGATTGGTGAGGAAATCCTGTTTCGTGGCTGTATTCAACGAGTGGTTCAAGATCGCTGGGGCATCGTATGGGGTGTTGGGATTAGTGCCTTCCTTTTTGCCACCGTGCATTTATTCCACCATGGGATTGATTTCTACGAGGAGGGCTTGAATGTATTTTGGATCTCTGGATTCCTTTGGTGGATGTTGATGATCGTTGCAAGTGTGGGTTTTAGTTGGCTACGGGTGAAATACGATTCGCTCATTCCCGCGATCCTCGGGCATTCCTTTTATAACCTCGGCATGAACTATACGATTTTCTACCTGCTACTCCCATCTTAGGTATTGCCCGGGAACGCCAAGCTCCAGCTTAGCTTTGTATTGCCGAGCTGGTGCTCAGTGATCCCAGGATCATTGTGTGCTAAATAATTTGCAAATAGTTTTGATTTCCACCGGTGTGGTCCGTCATGAAACCACACATCAAGCTGGCTGAAACCAAAACCCCTGACGGAGGCACCATGTCTCTGTTCGAGCACGACGGGGATTATTCCATCAGTTTGGATGGGGCGGAGATCATGCATTCCCGGGCCAGCACCTCTGAAGAGCTGCTTGGCCAGCTGGGAGTAGATCGACTCAATCGTGAAAAAGAATCCCGGGTTCTGATCGGTGGTCTCGGTCTGGGATGTACTCTGAAAACCGCTCTCAGGTTTTCCTCAGATAAAACCATTGTCGAGGTAGCCGAACTTCTTCCGGCCATGGAAGAATGGAATCGTGAGCATATGCAATCGCTTAACGGCTCCTTGGTAGATCATGATCGAGTCAAGATTCGTATTCAAAATGCCAGCAACCTGATTCGCAAAGCCAAGCCAGGAACCTACGATTCGATCATGCTCGACGTTGACAACGGTCCCGTGGCGCAAGTGGTCAAAAACAATTTCTCTCTGTATTCGAATACTGGACTCAGGGCCATTCGCTCTGCGCTCAAACCAAAAGGCCGAGTCATCTTCTGGTCCGCGGGTCCAGAGCCCATGTTCGAACCTCGTTTTGGAAGAGTGGGGTTCAAGGTGAAGGCCGTCCCCGCCAAAGTTCATGAACGAGCCAAGCGTGCCGCCTATATGTTGTATGTGGGTGATCGTTTGGCTTAGAAATCTTGCTCGTCCTCCTACTTAATCTCCTACTTTTTTTAACCCAGGCTTACGCCTGGATAAATCCTCTTTGTCTTCGTCTTTCTCTACCGATAGGAAGCCATCGACTACTGTGTCGGATCGATTTTTTTTCGGAGCATGAAGTTGCCGTAGGGTGATGTTAAGTTCGAAAGTAGGAGATTAAGTAGGAGATTAAGTAGGAGGACGAGTAAGAAAGGAAAAAATTAAAACGCGTACAGATGCTGATCCGTCCGCACATACAAATGATTATCCACGATCGCCGGGCTGGCTTTTATGGATTCATTCATGTCCACGCTTTCGAGAATCTCGAATTCGTCAGAGGCCTTGAGGATGATGAGTTTTCCTGGTTCGGATGCGATGAGAATCTTGTTGTCCACACCGATAGGTGAGGCGTAATACTCGCCGGATGATCCCAGTCGCTTGCGCTCGTAATAGGCAACTCCCGAACTGGGATCGAGACAAGAAACCGTGCCACCTTTCTTAACGAGGTAGAGCCGGTTCTGATAAAGTAGGGGAGAAGAAACGTAAGGTATATTTTTTCGTTTTTCCCAATTCACATGCGTGTCTGTTATGTTTCCCCGTCCTCCCGGTTTGATAGATACAAATACATTTCTTCCAAACTTAGTTTCTGGATCGTCATCTATAAAAGAGGGTGCCAGTTCCTCGAAATCAACTAAGCCAGAGGCATTCGTATCGAGATAATTGAAGGCTTCTCTCATTCTACTCGGTGGTAGTTCTTCACGTGAGATCTTACGGTCCTGATTACTGTCGAATCGCGCAAAAAATGCCTCCGGATCGGACGCCTGTTCATCGGTTAATGGAAAATCCTCAGGGAAAGTGGATCGGACACGGGTGCTACCATCCACATTGCCGGTAGTCCATGCGCCGAAATAGACGCCCCTCTCGTCAGCCGTAGGGGTTGTACAGACGAATACGGGCAGATTGTCCACTTCCCATAAAAATTTTCCATCTTCGAGATTGTACGATCCCAGTTGAGCAGTTCCTGCCTGAAGAATATTCGTGGTTCCATTGTCTTCCCAGACAAACGGGGATGCGTAGCTGATTATTTTTCCTGATCTTTCAGCGAACCAGATTTCCTTTCCGCTCTCGAAATCCAGACACATCAGGCCAGAGCGAATACCGCCGTCACAATTAATAAGTAGTTTGCCATCTATGAGGGTGGGTGATGCACCGTATCCGAACTCGTAGGACGCAGGAATAAACTGTTTTTCCCAGATCACCTTTCCGTCCAGGTCGGTGGTAATCAAACCATAGTCGCCAAAAAGAAACGCTACCCGTTCACCATCCGTGCTAGGTGTTGGTACGGAAGGCGAGCTGTCTTCATGTGAGTAGCGTTGAAGCTCTTTCAATGGGCGTAAAAGGCTCCACAGTACTTCTCCGTTGGATCGGCTAACGCAGAGCATTATCAGCTGCATGTCTTCGAAGCCAGTTAGAAAAATCGTATCTCCCCAGACTACAGGAGAAGAATGCCCTGTTGGCAGAGCCGTTTTCCAAAGTGGTTTCTCAGGATCAATGCTGGATGGCAGTGTTTGTCCGTCGGCAATCGAGCGACCATCCGATCCACGGAACTGTGGCCAGTTGGCACTGACTGAAAGTGTAAAATAAAAAGTTAATACAAGGAAGATGATCCCCGCTCGAAAATTAGATATCATTTGTAGGTTTTATCTTTCTTGGTTTCTTTAGTGCAAACCAAGAGTTTGGAATATCTAAGCTTTTTAAACAATAGGGAGTTTCATTACTCAATCCCGGATTCGATAGTCATTACTTCTCCTGCCAGGTGGTCTTCTTCTCGGGCAACACACTCTCTTCCTCTTTCATGAAAAAATATATTTTAACCGCTCATCTTTGCTTATGTTCCGGTCGGTTGACCGCCGGGGAGTGTCGACTTTTCAATCCTCGGTAGAACGCTAAAAAAATATGTATTCAAATTAAGCGTGCCATAAGCGTGATCGAGCGGTCCCCGGCGAATGCTGGCTCTCCGTATTGTATTGATGGTAATTCGTTCTACCTCTTAACTTCCATCTCCTAAATCCATGCTCCATCTCCTCCGCATCATTCGCAAAGACCTCATCCAAGTGAACAGCGTTAAAAAGTATTTCCTCTACGCCATCGGCGAGATCCTGCTCATCGTTGTCGGTATCCTGATCGCACTTCAGATTGGCAACTGGAACAATCGCCGAATGGAGCGCATCGAGGAGAGAGAAGTTCTGACTCGAATCAGCAATGAAGTGAATCGGCACGTGGCAATCATTTCTTCAATTCAATCGTCTGCCTTGTCTAAGACAAAAGAGGCGTTGGAGCATTTTGCCTCCGTTTTTAATGGAGAGCCTATTTCAGATGATGACGAATTTCTCACCGCGGTAGTCCGATCGGGTTCTTTTGGTTATTCTACGCCGCGAATGCCTATCACTACTTACGATGATCTGGTTAGCTCAGGCAAACTTCAGTTAATTCGAAAGCTCGAATTGCGAGAGCTCGTTAGTGCTTATTACTTGCGCAATAATGATACGGAAAGGCGAGGGGATGCTGTGAAAGGTAAGTACGGGTTGCTAACCCTTGATTTGGTTCCTTGAGGAACGGGTGGGGCTATCAATACTTCGATTGAATCAATGAGTGACGAAATGGCAAAATCGGTTGTTGCCTCGGTCTTCGATTCAGACCTTCGCCGATTAATTATTCCTCAGCGAAATCGCTTAGAATTCCTTGAGTTTTTGTACTCAACTCAAATGGGAGAAGCGAACGAGCTTCTGGCCGAGATCGAAGTTGAATTGGAGAGAAGATGAATACAGTTTTAAACCGCTAAAGGACGCTTATTTAACGCTAATAATAAAACTGAAATAAATTTAAGCGTACCATAAGCGTAGATAAGCCGTGCCGTGCCGAAGTTTTAACGAAGGCTGGCGGTCCCCGGCTCCGCCGGCTCTCGGGGTTCAGGTTTTGATTGAATTTATTCGTGTCAATTGGTGTCCATTAGTGGTTAACTTCTCCCATGCTTCGACTTCTCAGAAATCTCAGACGCAACCTGCTTGGCACTTTAGGCACACGTAAGTACATCCTCTATGCTGCGGGTGAGATCTTCTCATTGTTATCGGGGTACTCTTGGCGCTGCAGCTGAACAACTGGAACAATTTCCGCATCATGCGTATCCAGGAGAAGCAGGTCCTCGTGCGCTTGAATGAAGAGCTGGAAAGTAGCCTTCGACGGATTTCTGTGTTCGAGCGCGCGGTTCAGCGTAAGGAGCAAGCACTGATCGATGTAGAGCCTTACCTGAACGGAAAGCCGATCGACGACCCTGAAGCGTTTCTTCAATTGGTGGTGGTTGCCTCGGCTTTTGGGTGGGAACAACCCGTCATGGAGCAGACCACATTCGAAGAAATACTCGGCTCAGGTAAGCTCAGTTTGATTCGCGATATTAATCTCAGATTGAACATCACCCGTTTTTTCCATACGACCAAACAGCGTGAACACCGATCGGAGGTGCGCATCACGGACTTTCCAAGAGTGATTTACAAATACGTTCCTATTACTCAGCAGAACATGCTCGAACCCGACTTAAGCGACCAACGACTGCAGGAAATCGTCGATGACATTCTTGCATCTGATTTAAAGGAGTACGTGGTTCCAGAGCTCAACCGAGCCCGATTCATTCTTAGCATTTGGGAGCAAACCAAGGAGGAAGGTAATGCCGTGCTCGAACGGATCATGGATGTTCGTGGCATGGAGGGCGTCATGACCGAAATGGAAGAGCGCATCGAGCGTATTGAAACCAACCGAGCGTTACGTAACCTGGTTGAAGGTGAGGAATCTCCACGAGAGCGCACGGGTCGCGGATCCCGGGAAGCGACTGAGGAAGAGTAGGATTAAATTTTTCTATCAAAGTATTATTTTTTGGCCCTCCTTCCCACGGAACGGCGCATGAGTTAGTAGAGGATCCACTCCTCGCTCTCTATGAACCTACAAATTTCACGCTTCCTGAAGTCCAGGATTGCCTCGGACTTGGCCGCTTATAAAGTAATTTTTAACGGATCCCCTTGTGGGTCTATTGTTCTCTCCATTCTGTGTAAAATTGAAAGGCTTCCCTATACCATCTCCTAAAAAGATCAATCGTCGTACCATGCTCCAAATTGGCTTGGGCGCTACCGCAGGAACCGTAACCGGAAACATGGCCCTAGCCAAAGATCAGGCTGCCTGTGGTGTTTATGCCGATCAAGTTATGGGCCCCTTTTACCCCATCCATGAGCAGGATGATACCGACCTGGATCTGACCATGCTCAGAGGGCATACCGAACGTGCCAAAGGAGAAGTCATCCGTATCCGAGGAAAGATTCTCGATGAGGACTGTAATCCGGTCCCGGGTGTATTCATTGAAATTTGGCAGGCCAATGCCGCCGGACGTTATAATCATGTGGAGGACAAGAATCCGGCCCCCTTAGATCCCAATTTCCAAAGCTTCGGCCAAACGGTAAGCGATGACAAAGGCAACTACGGCTTCAAAACGATCAAGCCGGCGCTTTATCCCTTGTCCTTCCTGCATGATGGTGAAGCGGATGAAGAAGCGGGCTATAGGACGCCGCATATTCATTTCAAGATTTCCATGCGTGGGTACCATGAGTTGATTACTCAGTGCTACTTCCCCGGAGAGCCACTCAATGAACCGGATATACTATTAAGTAATCTGTCGGTGGAAGAACAGGAGCGTTTGACGGTGGTTCCCAAAGAGGGCAGGAGAAATATATTCAGCCTTAACCTTCACTTAAGGAAGGTGGTGCCCTCAGCTGTCGATCCTGAGGTATTGGATACCTATGTCGGGCAATATCTCTTAAAAGCTAAAAAAATCGAACGGACCTACACGGTCACTCGAAATGGTCACCAACTCTTTGTCGAAATCGACGAGCATTTCCCCAAGGTTGAAATCCGACCTCTGGCAAACGGACGCTTCACCTACGGAGCCCGCAGCGATGGAAAACAATTGTCGTTCGCAAAAGCTAAGAATGGAACGGTAAGCTCCCTTACTATTCACCCCAAAAAGGGTAAGGATCAAAAACTAAAGAAGATTGGTTAACTAGTCATTTGTGGAAAGTAACTCTGATATAGAAATAACGAACGTGAGTCGGCGGTTTGGCGAAACCGTCGCGTTGGATGGGGTCAGTTTGACGATTAAGCAGGGGGAGTTTTTCTCTTTGTTGGGTCCATCGGGATGCGGAAAGACAACGCTCTTGCGGATTATCGCGGGGCTTGAATTTTGCGATGAAGGCACCGTATGTATCGGTGGTGAAGATACAGAGAATATTCCTGCTCATGTAAGACCAGTTAATACCGTATTTCAATCCTATGCCTTGTTCCCGCATTTTAATGTGAGGCAGAACATTGCTTTCGGGTTGAAGATGAAAAAGGTATCGCAGACCGAAATCGACGAGCGTGTCGACCGAGTGATGTCGCTGGTGGAAATTAAAAATCTGGCCGACAGAAAACCGAATCAACTTTCTGGTGGGCAGAAGCAGCGGGTCGCTTTGGCACGGGCCGTGGTTAATGAACCGAAAGTGTTGTTGCTCGACGAACCTCTGGCAGCACTGGACTTAAAGTTGAGGAAGCAACTGCAAGTGGAGCTATTGAATCTTCAACGCAACCTGGGAATCACCTTTATCTACGTGACCCATGACCAGGAAGAAGCCCTGGTATTGAGCGATCGTATTGCGGTGATGTGCGATGGAAAGATCGAGCAACTGGGTGATGCTGAGTCCCTGTACGAGCAACCGCAAACGCGCTTTGTTAGCCAGTTTTTGGGAACCTGTAGTTTGATTGAGGCTACGGTGAAGTCGTTCGATGGAAATGAAATGCTGGTCGATACGCAGTTGGGGCAATTACGTGTAGCCGCTGAGCATCCTGGTAGAGATCAGTTCACCTTGGCCATTCGCCCGGAGAAAATTCAACTGGGATCTGGCGATGGTCAGAACTCGGACAATCAATGCACTGTCCGTGTTGAGCAAGTGATCTACAAAGGATCCGAAACGCACTATGATTTGAGCGCTGGCGATCAGAAACTCCAAGCAGTCGCCATGAACCGAAAGCACCCCGAACACAGTCTGGGGCAGGGGTGTGAAACGACGGCATATTTACCCGCGGAAGCAATCATCGTATTGAACGATTAATGCAGGGGAAAAGTAGGAAATTTAAATTCGGCGAGCAGCTCACTGTCAAGGGAGAACTCATCCGCTCGGCCTTGATCAGTGGTCCGGGTATTGGCTGGGTGACGTTGTTTTTATTGTTGCCGCTAATTTTCATTCTGGTCATCAGTTTTTGCAGCCGAGGAACCTACGGTGAGATCGAATGGCAGTTTACCTTAGAAAACTTTAAACGCTTCGTCGGTTTCGGTTCGTTTGGTTTTGATCCGCTGTATCCGAAGATCATTTTGCGCAGCTTTTTGATGGCTGGTGGAACGGTGTTGCTCTGTGTGTTGGCAGCCTTGCCTTTGACTTTCTTTATAGCCGCTCTTCCTCGGAATCACAAGCTGCTCGGGTTGATGCTTTTGTTGATTCCTTTTTGGACCAACATGTTAATTCGGACATACGCCTGGCAGGTTTTGTTGTCATCCAACAGCTGGTTTTCGAAGGTGGCCGTGGCTTTCGGATTTCTGGAACCCGGGGAGGGATTGTACCCGAGTGCCTTTGCTGTGTTCCTGGCCATGACGGCCAACTACCTGCCTTTCCTTGCACTGCCGCTTTATGCCTCAGTGGAAAAGGTTGATTGGTCGTTGGTAGATGCGGCAAAGGACTTGGGCGCCAATGGATGGCGTGTATTTCGTCATGCGCTTTTACCGCAAATCAAACCCGGGCTATCGGCCGGTATGTTGCTGGTGTTTATTCCGGCCACCGGAGAGTTCGTAATCCCAAATCTATTGGGTGGTTCCAAAACCATGTTGTTAGGGAGTGCGATTGGCATGCAATTTGGGCAAAGCCGTGACTGGCCCTTTGGTTCGGCCATTGCCTGCTTGGGAATGCTAACCGTGATGATCGGACTCTGGGTGTTTGCACGGACAGCCGGTGAAGAGGGAAGGGAGAGTATGCTATGAATCGCAACCGTCCCTGCTCCTGGATCATCTCCATCTGTATATACATATTTCTCTACGCGCCCATCGTGGCCGTGGTGATTTATTCCTTTAACTCCGCCAAGTATGGCGGCCCTTGGGCTGGCTTCAGTTTGGAGTGGTATGCCAAACTCTTCAGCACGTCACAGAAATTGGATGCCGCGGCCAACTCGCTTATCCTGGCTGGAACGAGCACAGCCATCTCCACGGTACTGGGAACCATGCTTGGTTATGGATTGGTGCGCTATTCTTTTCCAGGTAAACAGGCCTTTTCCTGGCTGATGTATTTCCCGGTGGTCGTTCCGGAAATCGTCATGGCGGTTTCCATCCTCATCTTTTATTCTATGATTCATGCTTGGTTGGGACTGTTTAAACTCGGTTTGGGTACGATGATCATCGCGCACATCACCTTCCAGATTCCTTTCGTGGCCATCGTGGTTCGCGCACGCATGGCTGGTATGGATCCTTCGATTGAAGAAGCGGCACACGATCTCGGTGCAAGTAACTGGCAGAAGTTTCGTTACATTACGCTACCGCTAATTCTTCCTGGTGTGCTGGCAGGGGGCGCGCTCGCTTTCACCTTAAGCATTGATGATTTTGTGGTGAGTTATTTTACCGCTGGTGCGGGAGCGACGACTTTTCCAATTTTGATATTCTCATCTGTAAAGCGCGGGGTCACTCCCGACGTCAATGCTCTATCAACCTTAATCATTCTAGTATCTATCATCAGCACGATCACGGTCCTGATGCTCAGTAGAAATAAACAATCGTGATTCCCAAATTATGAAACACTTACTCTTCATACTCACTGCGTTGGTTCTTGTTGGTTGCGCTGAAAAGAAAGACCAACTGAACATCTTTATCTGGAGCGAATACCTGGATCCCGAGGTTGTTGCCGACTTCGAAAATCAACTCGACTGCGACATTGTCATCGATCACTTCGAAGAACCGGAAACTATGCTGGCTAAGTTGTTTGCCGGAGGCGATTCCGGCTACGACCTCGTGGTCGCCGATCACAGAACCATAACCGCGCTTAAAAACAGAAACATTCTAGCCGAGATTCGAGCGGAAGCTATTCCAAACCTGAAACATATCGATCCGAGATTCAGGGAATCGGATTTTAATCCCGACTTTAAATTTGGTGTCCCCTACCACTGGGGGACCACCGGGCTGTTCATGCGGCAAGAACCTGGTACTAGTGTTGATGAAACATGGGGTCTGTTTTTTGATCCCGAGAAACAATCGGGGCAGTTTCTGCTGATGGATGACATGCGTGCAACTATTGGGGTGGCTCTCATATACTTGGGCTACGATGTTAATTCCACGGATCCACAAGCACTGGTCAAAGCCGCCGACTTGTTAATCGAAACCAAGAAGCGGTCATTGGGATTTGAAACCAGTATCCTAGCAAAAAATCGAGTCTTGGCTAAGGAGGCGACTGCCTCCTCCACTTATAGTGATCATGGGGCAAAGGGAATGAACGCAGATTCTGAGACTGCCTATTTCATACCACGCGAAGGTGGATTGATTTGGGTAGATATCTGGTGTATCCCTGCTCGAGCCCCTCATCCGGAACTAGCAGAGAAATTCCTGAACTTCCTAAATGATCCGCAGATCAATGGCCAAAATACCACCTATAATCAAGCGGCCACGCCTAACATTCCTGCGCGTCAATATTCGGATCCAAGCATGTTGGAGAATCCAGCCATCTATCCGCCCGACGATGTTCTAGACCGGGTACAATATGATGTGGATATCGGTGACGCGGCCAAACTCTACGACGAACTCTGGACCAAAATTAAATCCAAATAAAAAAAATCAATTTCGTGTCACTCAATCGAAGCCGTTGGCGCATGACTAAGAATATGAAACATACTATTTTATTATCACTCATCGCACTGGTCTTCGCTGGCTGTGCTGAAAAGAAAGAACAGCTTCGCATCTACATCTGGAGCGAATACCTGGATCCCACCATTGTGGAGGATTTTGAGAAGCAGTTTAACTGCGAAGTGACGGTCGATTTTTACGAGGATACGGATACCATGATGGCGAAGATGTTTGCCGGGGGTGATTCCATTTACGATGTGGTCTTTCCTGAGAATCCGAGCTTACCCATCCTGGTCAGCCGGGGTATGTTGGCGCCTCTTCCCAAGGCAGCCATTCCCAATCTGAAAAACATCGATCCGTTTTTTGCCAACCAGTCCTTCAATCCAGGCATGGACTACGGAGCACCTTATCACTGGGGGTCGACTGGCATTTACATGAGGAAGCCCAAGATTGGATCCGTGGAAAAGACCTTGGGACTACTTTTCGATCCAGATAAGCAACCGGCTTCATTCTTGCTGCTGGATGATATGCGTCAGACCATCGGAATGGCACTTCTTTATTTGGGGCATGATATCAACACTACTAATCCGGAAGAATTGTCCAAGGCGGCTGACCTACTCATTGCCGCCAAGAAACGTTCTACCGGATTTGAAGGGGCTGTCCTGGCAAGCAATCGTGTGTTATCCAAAGAAGTGAACGCCGGGGTCACCTTCGGCCCCGTTGCGGCCCGAAGAATGGCAACAGATCCCGAGACGATGTACTTCTTTCCTAAAGAAGGCAGCCTCCTGTGGCAGGATGTAATGAGCATTCCTTCCAAGGCACCGAACCCGGAGATGGCCGCAGCGTTCATCAATTTCTTCCTTGATGCAGAAATCGGTGCGCGCAACGCAAACACCTGGCAAGTTGCGACACCCAATAAGGCTGCCATGGAGTATATCGATTCGGCTATGTTGAATAGCCCTGTTGTTTATCCTCCTGCAGAAGAAATGAAACGTCTAAAATTGGTCGAGGACGTTGGCGAGCATACCAAGCTGTTCGACGAACTGTGGTCTAAGATCAAATCCAATTAGAAAGGGAGGAGATCCTCTGGCTCCTCGTGTAACAACTATATGAATACCATCACCGTAAAACAACTCTGGCGATTTCCCGTGAAGTCGTTTGCAGGCGAACAACTTGAAGTCGCAGAATTTCTGGCAACGGGGCTGTTAGGAGATCGAGCCTTCGCGTTGATCGAAAAAGATTCCAACAAAGTGGTGACTGCCAAAAGTATCAAGAGATTCCCCGATTTGTTGGATTGCAGAGCTGAATATACTGCGTCGCCAAGGGTAGGGGAAGAGCCTCCGCCCGTTCTCTGTACTTGGGAAGAGGAGTGGAAAGGTAATCAGTGATCAGTAATCGGATTCCATTTCAATATTCGCTAATAAGGGTAGGAACGCATCGCCGACCGCGTTGGGTCGAAGCTTTTAAGCGAAGCCTAAGGTGTCCGCCTGTTACGACTTACGGCGCCCTCGGCGTTTCTAGCGAAGTGACACCAACAGTCGCCCAAAATTGTAACCACGGTGGTACCGAGCCTGAAAAGGCGACACATCTGCCAGCGAATGTAATGAGTGCAGATTAACAACACCGTGGAATGTATAATGCTTGGTTTTCTGTTAGCGTCAAATTAGCGTACTTAAGCGGTTAAAATATATTCTTAAATGCCGAGCCGGTGCTCGGCGTTCCAAGAATCAACTCCGTTTCAGCGGTGGTGACACCTTGAAATACAATACATTATGTTTTAAGGACGAGGGGATTATTCAGCTCTCTGCTCCTTGCTCTCCGCTGCGATAGCTCGCTATCGCTCCAACGGCGCACTTCGTCCACTATCGATCGATGAATCAAGCAAGGCCTTAAGCATGCGAACAATATCCGGATTCTTATGGTCGAGATTGTTTCTTTCGCCGGGATCTTCTTCCAGGTTGTAGAGCTGCCCCGGAGCATCGGGTGCGGCTTCGGGAAGAATGAACGGCTTCAGGTTGTCGCGAGTTTCGTAACGGTTTCCACTGGAGTTCTGATGATCGAGGTACTTCCATTTTCCGACACGCACAGCCAAGGCCAAACGGGAACGAGCGAGCTTGGAGAAGGATTTAGGGAAATTACTTGGACCGTAGAAAATGGGAAAATTACTTTCCCATTAAACGTAGGTTTATTTGGAGAAGGTTTCTTGAAAGTGAGTGGATACGTCGAAGTATTGGCAGGGCTCTAAAACAATCAGGAATTCCTGAATTACAATACGGCTCTTCGTGATGATTGGTGTGAAGGATCCTTTATGCGAGTTGTGAAAGCGCCCTAAATGTATGGGTCTGTTCGGGGCTAATCATAAGTCAAATCTAAGTCGTTATTCCGCACGTCGGCTAAGGTGGCTTTCATGCGCTGCTTAAAAGCTTCGGCCAGAAACTTGTATTCTGGAAACGTGGCCAGATTGTGGTATTGTTCGGGATCGGATTGGATGTCGAAGAGCTCTACTCCGTTTTCTGCATCCTCCCCGTATTGAATATACGAATACTCTTGTGTGCGGAGTAAGAATCCTTTGCGCATGGGGGCGACTGAAAAGGCTGCATCGCGAACTTCGACGGTAGGATCATCGAGCATGGCGGAAATGTCTTTGCCTTGGTTGGCTTCGGGATAATCCAGGCCACACAGTTTAGCCGTAGTCGGGTAGAGGTCGATGAGCTCGGTGAGTGAGTTGCACACGGCTGGCTTCTTGCCTGGGACACAAATGATTAATGGCACTCCAGCGGATGGATCGCGTAAGCTGACCTTCGACCAGAAGTCATGCTCACCTAGGTGATAGCCATGGTCGCTGGTAAAGATGACGATGGTCTCGTCCTCAAGGCCAGCTTCTTCGAGTGCGTCGAGCACCTTGCCGACTTGGGCATCCATGTAGGCAACGGATGCATAATAACCTCCCAGCAGTTTCTTCTGGCGACGAATATCCATTTCCATGCCCTGGCTGGTCTTGTAGTTGATGCCCGGGGTAGGGATGTCGTCCCAGTCACCCGGGATCTTGGGCGGGAGAACCATCTTATCGTATGGCTTAAAGGGAGGGAAGTAGCTGGCGGGTGCAACCAGTGGAACGTGGGGTCGAACAAAACCGACGCCCAACCAGAATTTTTCTCCTTTGCGGGATCCGGTCTTCTTGTCAAATTGCTGAATGAGCGCCACGGCTTTTCTCGCGGTCTTGCCGTCGGAGTGAACGTAGTCATCGCCATCGGCCTCGACCACCACGAAGGTGTTTCCGCCTACCGCGGGTTTCTTCAGGTCTGCATTGTTTTCCAAAGTTTCAGCATCGCCGGGTGCTGCCCACTCGGGTCCTTGGCTGTTGTAGCGTTCGGTCCAGGAGCGCTCGTCGTCGGCTCCGTGGCCACCGTCTTCAATGCCACCTGGAACGCCCATGTGATAAATTTTACTTACGCGACCTGCCCAATAGCCATTGTCCTTGAATAACTGCGACCAAGTTTGGCGGTCCCCAATCTGGGGACGGGGGCTCTTGTAGCCCAATGCGCCTGTTGCATGCGGGTAATAGCCTGACATGAATGAGGCCCGGGATGGTCCGCAGTAGGTGCCTTGGCAATAGGCGCGTGTGAAACGAACTCCTTTATCGGCCAGTCGATCAATATTGGGTGTTTCACAAACCGTGTTCCCATAACAAGAGAGGGCGGTGTAGGTCAGGTCGTCCGAGATAATGAACAGGACGTTGTACTTAGCATAGGAGCTAAGAGCTCCGAGCAATGAGAATAGAAATAGAGTGAGTAGGGTGGTCAGTTTATTCATCGAAATGGGTAAGGCCTTGGAAGATAATTGGCAGCAAGCTACCTCCTACAGCTGATGAATCGCAACTCCTATGTCGTAGAGTGGATTTGAACCACGGTCTTTTTGCTTCGGCTATTTATAAGCGAAGATTAGCGTGTTTGAGCCGTGCCTAGCCATAGTCTTTAAGACGACGGCTGGCGGTATAAAAAGACGTCGCTG
Organism: Opitutia bacterium ISCC 52; assembly: GCA_014529675.2. Lineage (NCBI taxonomy): Bacteria > Pseudomonadati > Verrucomicrobiota > Opitutia > Opitutia bacterium ISCC 52. The sequence continues at coordinate 3,893,510 of CP076040.1, read as the reverse complement.
TAGGCATCTCTGGAATGCACTCTGGGCTCTTCGCTCCCAGCTCTATGTTCTTTTACCGCGGCTCACTCATGATCACGTTTCCGGTTTCGGAAGTGGGTAGGCAGCCAACAAAGCCACCTGGAATCGGATCATAATGGGTCACTTTTTTGCAGACTTCCTCCGAGGTGAAGTAACCCGTGATAATCGCGCCTCTCAATTGAGTCACAAATTGCTTGTTGGTTTTACCGAGTGCTACGAGAGCCGCTGTTTGAGCCTCTGGAGTCTTATCACTGAATCCCGCTGTTTCCAATTCGGCCAATCCCGTTGAAAAAACAGTTTTTTCTTCTCCGGTCATATACTTGCCGTAAAGCACATCGATTAATTCGGGGACACCGACATCGAGGGCTCCTGGTGTGTCCGAAGCGGGAAGGATCAAGTTAGAAGCGGCTTTCACCAGCTTGGCCTGTGCTTCGCTTAAGAACTGTGGCTGCGAGTCAGCCTTTGCTCTGTCTCCACCTAGACAACCAGCGATCGTCGTTGAGGAGACAGCGGCACCCAGCATCATGGCCGTTCGCTTAATCGCTTCGCGGCGATTCATTGTGAGAGTGTTGTTTGACTGTGTTGAATGGCTCATCTTAAATGTTTCCTTTCTTTAGTTCGCTTACCGCGTGGTCCGCTGCTCTTGCAGTAAAGGCCATGTAAGTTAGCGATGGATTCTGGCAGGCAGAGGATGTCATGAAAGCGCCATCCGTCACATACACGTTCGGTGTCGTGTGGACCGCGTTCCATTTATTCAAGACGGAGGTTTTGGGATCGCGTCCCATGCGGGCCGTGCCCATTTCGTGGATACAAAGTCCCGGGGCGCTTCCATCATCAAATCCTTTGACGTCTTTTAGGCCAGCCACTTCGAGCATTTCGATCGCGCTTGCTTGAGCATCCTTCCGCATGGCCATCTCGTTCTCCTTGTAGTCACAATCAAACGTCACGGTAGGTTGGCCCCACTTGTCCGTCTTATCGTGATCGAGGAACATCTTGTTGTCGTGGTAAGGGAGATGTTCTCCCCACGCACCCATTCCGAATCGCCAAGGGCCGGGTTCGATCATGTCGGCCTTGAATTCGGCTCCGGCTCGGTTGAATTCTGCAATGCCTCGTGACCAGTCGAGGCGGCTGGCGCTTCCCTGGTATCCGTAACCACGAATGAAATCCTCTTGCTTGGTTTCTTCGTTGATATTGCGGAAACGCGGAATGTAGATGCCGTTCGGGCGGCGACCGGTGTAGTACTGGTCTTCCATGCCTTCGTAGACTCCACTGGCCCCTACTTTGAAGTGGTGATCCATCAGGTTGTGCCCGAGTTCACCACTGTCGTTTCCGAATCCATTCGGATAGCGGTCCGAGGTGGAGTTGAGCAAGATTGAGGTCGATGCGACAGCTGAGGCGCAGGAGAAAATGACCTTCGAATAGAACTCAATCACTTCGTTTGTTTCCGCATCAATGATACGCACGCCTGTGGCCTTGTTTGTCTCCTTGTCGTAAATGAGTTCACTGGCGATCGAGAAAGGACGCAGTGTGAGGTTCCCTGTGGCGTAGGCTGCAGGCAGCGTGGATGCATTGCTACTGAAATAGGCTCCATAGGGACAGCCTCGGATACAACGGTTGCGAGACTGGCAATTGCCACGTCCCTTATGAGGCACAGTGAGATTGGCCACCCGACCGATGGTCATGATACGGTCGTTGTAATGCTCACGAATCCGTTTGCTGATATGCGTCTCCAGGCAATTCATGTCCCATGGGGGCAGAAACTTACCATCGGGCAATTGGGATAGACCTTCATTGGTGCCACTGATCCCGGCAAATTCTTCTACGTAGTCGTACCAGGATTCCATGTCGCTGTAGCGCACCGGCCAGTCACAGGCGATCCCGTCCTTGGCATTGGCTTCAAAATCGATGTCCCCGATCCGGTAGGACTGGCGTCCCCAGAGGAGAGAGCGACCTCCGACATGGTAGCCGCGCATCCAGTCAAATTGTTTTACCTCATTATAAGGATTGTCCACATCGTCCACAAACCAGTGGGCGGAAGCGGGATGTGTGGTATAGCCTGTTCGGTTCTGAACCAACTGTCTCTGGATCTTTTCCTGATCCTTGGCTCCGCGACCTTCGAATTCCCAAGACTCCATCATGGCGGTCGGGTAATCGCCATGTTCCACATCGCGGCCCCGTTCGAGGACGAGGGTTTTGAGTCCTTTTTCGGTGAGCTCTTTAGCTGCCCAGCCTCCACTGATACCTGATCCGATGACGATGGCATCGTAAGTGTTTCCCGCTGTTCCTTTACCTTGTATATTCAATGTCTGATTTGATTGAGATTGTTTATGATGCCCGGGCGGCCGTGTTGAGACATGGGCTTTCTGGGGTAATCTTGCTTCTAAGAGCGTTGGTTCTGGTTCGAACGCTGGTATCCAAGCACCACCTTGCGGCGATGATCAAATACAATTGTTTTTAATATTGATTCATAGCTTGTGAAAAATATTCAGGCTCGAGCGCTCAAATGCGTGCAAAAGGACTGGACGCCCGTTCGGCCAATCAGTAGGCCTTCCAGACATGGCTAAGTTTCTCCCATTGTTTCTTTGTTTGTGTCTGATCTTCGGTTCAGGTTGCGCGTCCTTGTCCGATCGGCGTGGCTCTGCTTCTAGTATGGGAGACGGAGATGAAAGCATACAATTTACAGGGGCTGCCTACGTCTGTGTTTTGGGGCAGGAAGATCAACAGATCCAATTTGTTGAACGGCAGGTCAGCTTAACTGAGCGTGCTGTCCAAGTGGGGGGCGAGCCCCTTAAGTTATCCGAAATTGATTCGATAGCCTTGTACCCGGGAGATGTCACTCATCCTAATCAGTTACAGCTCCTGATCGGCAGGCGGCTCATTGTGATCCAGGTCTTGGGCTCACTTAGCAGCAATGACGATCAGCGAACCCTTCAGCTCTACGAGCAATTATCGGGGCTGGGTGTGCCTCGAGGTCGCACTGAGCAGCTTTACTATGTGGGTATGAATCTTGAGGAGGTCAAAAGGAGTGAGGGTGGAGACGGATTTTTTGCCGCTGCAGCTGGTGCTCGTGTGGGTGGATTCATCTGGGACTCGATCAAGGGACTTGGCAGTCTTTTGGTGAAGCCGTTTATCCCGTTGTTCTAGGTATGGAATTCCTCTTGAGAAGGAAGCTATTAGGAGTGAAGGTCTTATTTTTAATTATAATTCCTTCATCATTATGAAATCGTTTCCTTTTATTGTCTGTCTCGTGATTGGAGTCTGGGTGGGCTATTACATGGGTATCAAGAAGCCGGTAAAACCAGCATCGTCTGAAGTGTCCTCACCGAAGGCGTCCACCATGGAGCTCATGGAAAGTTTCCAGGAAGAGAATAAAGTGCTTCTGGAGCGGTTGGCTGAGTTGGAGGCACAGGTGGCTGAGTTGAAGACTCAGCTGGGCTCGTTGCCAGAAAGTGAGGATTTGGTGGATCAGGTGATCGAGCAAGTTGAGGACGCCCTTTCGGAAGAGTTGGAAGCCGTGGAAAAACAAACGCCTCCGCTATAGGATCGCTCCTATTCGTGAGGGGTCGATGGAAGGGCTCGATCGCCGTACCGAGGCGAAGTCGACATCACCCACGAGCCGTTGCGAATTCTTTAAGAGGAAGAGGAAGAGGAAGAGGAAGACGAAGAGACAGAACAGAAGTATGAGGACGATATTTATTCCCTCGCCCCGCGTCTCTCGCCCTTCGTCCCGTTCCTACCAATCCACCACGGAACCGTCATCCGCGTCATATTGCGGCATATACTCCCGTGGCTCGCCGACTTCATCCATCAACTTGTCTTCATCGATGGTGATGCCAAGCCCCGGACCTGTTGGTAGTGGACGGTATCCGTCTCTTACTGGAGGTAGTGGTTCTGCGAGCAATTCGTGCTCCCGGTCGCCGCGTTCCTGAACAAGGAAGTTAGGAATAGCACCGGCAATTTGCAGACTGGCTGCCAGAGAACAGGGTCCGTTCGGGTTGTGTGGAGCCAGGGGCGCGTAGTAGGCCTCAGCCATTCCAGCGATCACTTTCAGTTCAGTGATGCCACCTGCGTAATTCACGTCCGGTTGTAAAATCATCGCGGCGCCTTTTTCCAGAATTTCACGGAATCCCCATTTGAGGAATACGCGTTCACCGGTCGCGAGTGGGATGTGGGTCTTCTTTGCCAGATCGGCCATCACATCTACGTTTAGCGCTTGAACAATTTCTTCGTAGAACCAGGGGCGATAAGGCTCCAGCTCTTTGATTAAAATACTGGCTGTGGTCGGTTGAACCGCGCCATGGAAGTCGATCCCGATATCTACGTCCGGATATTTTTCGCGCAGGGCAGCAAATTTCTCCACCGCTTCATCCACCATCTTGTGTCCTTCCAGGTACTTGTGGAGCTTGCGGCTGCCGCTCGGGCCTACCTTCATCGCGCGAACGCCCGTGATAGGATCTGGAGTTCCATAAACAAACACTTTGTCCCGAGTAGGACCGCCCAGTAGTTTATAAGCGGGTACGCCATAACATTTGCCGGCGATGTCCCAAAGCGCTTGGTCGATTCCGGATGAGATGGCCGACTTGATTGGGCCGCCTCGATAGAAGGCTCCTCGGTGAATCGCCTGCCAGTGGTGAACCACCGGGCGTGGATCTTTACCGATCAAATAGTCGCCGACTTCGAGAGCACCAGCCGCGCAGGCCTTGGCGTCGTCCTTCAGCATTTCTCCCCAACCGGTGATTCCGGCATTGGTGGAGATCTTCACGAAGACCCAGGAGTTTTTCAGGACGAAGGTCTCGAGCTTCGTGACCTTGATATTGTCTTTGGGGGAAATGGGAGCGGCTTTTACGATGGAGCTCGCCGCATTTAATCCTACCAATGCGGCTGGGCCAACCATCATGGTCTGAAGCCAATTACGACGTGAGACTAAATTTTGGTGCATAGTGCGTTTAGGGTTGATTAAGGTTTCAATTGCAGCGTGTGCGTGGCTGTTTGGTTTGGCAACGTTTTCCTGTGTTTGAACTGAAAATAACGGCTGCTTTGGAAGGTATTAGAATCGTTGACTTCGATAGTTCTTTCGAGGGATCTTTGACTGAACGTTTTATGTTACCCCGCTCGCTCAAAGTTCTTTTTCCCTGCCTGGCCTTCTTTATATGCCTGGATGGGACGCTAATGGGCCAGCAACCGTATCAGCCGCGATATTCAGATCCGCTCGAGGATCGCTGGCGTTGGCAACGGCTTGAAGATCTGGGGAGCCACAACCGGCGTATCGTTGTGCATTCTTCCGGTCGGGCCGTGATTCAAAAAAAAGAGAGCGACGATCGAGTCATTTTGTATGATGGATGGAGCCAGGATACGCTTCTACTTCCCGATGAAATACAAGACCGACCGATTCGGGTTGGATTCGGTGAGGAAGGCAACATTCTCATGTTGGGATACAAGGGCGCCTACCTCTATGCGGACGATGCGTGGACCACGCTACTCACACACAATCTTCAGATTAATACACGCAGTGAAGTGGTGAGGGCGGGAAATAGCCGCTTCTGGATTTGTGGAAACAATGGCATCCTTGAATTTAATGGGACTAAACTGATTGAGCACCAATTCGACGAAATCCCATCCTCAGGAGTTCACGACTTATGTCTGGGCAAGGATGGCAAAAGTCTCTGGATGGTGGTGGGCCCGACCGGAGATGTATACCGTTGTCCGATCGTGGATGATGAATTGGTGCCAGAGAGGGAATGGGAAAGGGTCTACGAAAGTGAGCGGGAGTTTGTTCATCAGTCCTGGATACTCGCTACTGAGGAAAACCAAATTTGGGTGGTCAATAACCATGAGCATGACGGGGCTCTTATTTACGATATCGAATCCCAGTCTTGGGAATCTCACAATCTGCGATCTCTTGGGGGTGCCAATTTTAATACCTCACTTATGCAGAGTGCCGACGGCCGGGTTTGGGTAATTGGCCGGGGATCACTCCACCTCTACGATGATCGAGAGTGGGTCATTTACAAGGGGCCTGACTATCCCATTCCCGATGGGCAACCCTACCTTTCTCAAGACGGGCAAGGTAATGTGTATGTCGTTGAGACAGGTGCTGGAATCACTCGGATCGACTATCGTCAGGATCAGTACCGCAGCTTGTCCGGCTTACATTTTCAGGCTGAAGATTTGGATGGGGATTTTTGGTATTTGGATGTGGAGGGGCATGTAGTGCATGAAAACAAAGCCACCTCGGAATGGGAAATGTTTCCTATTTCTGAAACCAAAGTCGATGCGCCTGTCGCTCTCATCGTCCTAGACAATGGTGATATCCTGGTTGCCGGCTCGGACAATGAAGAGGCCTCTTTCAGTATCTTCGATGGTAAAGAATGGACCCCATATACTCACCCGGAGTTTGCGGCAGGGTTTAGTCATCAAGGGATTCTTAAATTGCACAATGGGGATGTGCTTTTGAGCTGTGGTCAGCCGCAGAGTGAGTATCCGGATATCTTGGGCGGTATGCTTCGCGTCTCATTTGAGGATGGAGAATACACCGTCAACCATCACGACTCTGTTCAAACTTCTTTCCGTCCATGGACGATTGCTGAAGACCCGGTTGACCACACCATCTGGTCCGGGGCAAACAGTCTGGATCGGATCGAGTTTGGTATACCCGTTCAGGCAGGCCAATTTGCAGGCGACATCTGGGTAGATAAGGTTGCCGTTGCCAATAACCAGGATGTCTGGGTCGCTCTTTGGGGAAATGGTGTCTTTCGTCTGCGCGATGGGGAGTGGCAAAATATGGCTGAAGATTCGGTCATTAGTGAGCATCACTATTCGAATATTCTTCTTCTGAATGGCGAGGATCCGATCGTCTCCACAGATCAGGGAATCTATCGCTTCGATGGCAATATCTGGGCACCCTTTGCATCCCCTGCATTTTCACTTTACCGGGTTGGAGGCGATTTAAGAGCATCTTCGGATGGTTCCTTCTGGATCAATGAGACGCATACGGATTGGTATTACCGTGGATTGAAGACGGAAGATTATCCGGACGTTAAAAAAAGCTTCTTTCGCACGATACAAGTTCTGAAGGATGAACATCCGCCCGTCACTCGTTTCTATCGCCGGCCGACGGTATTTTCTTCCCGGTCAGCGATGCTGAGTTGGGGCGGTGGTGACTTTTGGTCCAAGACCGATCGGCAGTCGCTCACCTATTCATATAGCGTAGATGATGGACCTTGGAGTCCTTTTACCAGTGCACGCAGCATGGCTCGTGCGGACTGGTCCGATGGCTTCCACACCATCCGTGTGCGCACCCGAGACTCAGACTTCAATATCGAACTCGAACCAGCCAGTCATACTTTCGAAGTCATACTTCCCATGTGGCAAAAAACGTGGGCACAATTTGTGTTGGGATTGATCATATTGCTCATCTTCGGACTGATTGTCCTGGTCGCTAAACAACGCGTTAAACACCTGCTCGAGTTGGAGCGTATCAAGCTGCATTTCTTTACTAATATCTCCCACGAGTTACGCACGCCACTGACTTTGATTCTGGGGCCGGTCGAAAAATTGCTCCAGGAAGATAAGGATGCCGCTTCCAAGCATAATTATCTTCGAACCATCCAGACGAATACGTCCCGGCTGCTTTATCTGATTGATCAGCTCTTGGATTTTCGGCGAGTGGAGCAGAGGAAATACCAACCGGATTTACACCCGGTTGATTTGGCCAGTTTGATCAGGAACATCATGGAATCCTTCGACTTTATGGTGAAGGAGAAGAAGCAAAGCCTGACTTTTATAACTCCCTTTGATACCTGCCGCTACTCACTGGATGAGGATAGCTATTACAAGATCATCGATAACTTGATCCACAATGCCATTAAGTATACTCCTCCCGGAGGAAGCATTGAAATAAAACTTTCGGTTGTGCCGAAACAAGGGAGTGATCTGACACAACGCCTGCGTCTCGAAATAAAGGATACAGGCACGGGCATTTCAAAGGAGCTCATCGAAAACATCTTCGAACCCTTTTATCAGGGCTCTCAAAAAGCAGGTAAAATGAAACAGGGCGTTGGAATGGGGTTGGCTCTGGTTAACGAGTTGGTCGACCTTGTCAAAGGCACCATAGAAGTCGAGAGTCCTGTCCGAGGGCAGGGGAGCGGCACTCGCTTCGTTGTGACTTTACCTGTGGCTGAGCCTGAACTGATTTTTAAAAGCGACCAGGAGCTTGTCGCGCTGGTCGAGGAGAGGCCTGAAGATTTAGCTGAGCCAAGCGAAGAGGAGGAGAATGTGATTCGTCGGGCTCATATTCATCTAGCTGAAGACAATCTCGATGTGCTGAACTTTATGCATTCGGAGCTCGCAAATGATTATGAGGTTTCCGTTTCGAAAGATGGATTGGCTGCTGAGACTTTTATTCTGGAATCGATTCCTGACCTTGTGATTACCGATGTGATGATGCCGGAGCAGGATGGATTCGATCTCTGTAAGCATCTGAAAATAAATCCAGCGACAAGCCATATACCGGTGATCATGCTTACGGCTTTTAAGACGAAGCATCACGAGGAAGAAGGCCTGTCATTGGGAGCCGATGACTACCTGGCAAAACCCGTTTCTATACGGCTGCTCAAACTCAAGATCACCAATCTTTTAGCCCAACAGGAACGACTCCGTGAGCGCATCCGGCTGGAGTATGGTCTGTTGCCAGTGGCTAGCACTGAAATCCGTGCGGTCGATAAAGAGTTCCTGGATAATGCTGAGGAGATCACCAACCGCTACCTGGGGGATGAGTTCTTCGGAGTGGAGCAGTTTGCAGAGGAGATGGGCATGAGCCGAAGTAGCTTCTATAAAAAATTTCGCGATCTGACCGGTATGTCTCCGGCCTCCTATGTCAAAGTCAGGCGGCTCAACGAATCGGCGCGGCGCATTGAAGTCAAAGATGGCAATATCACCGAAATCGCATTCGACGTGGGCTTCTCAGATGTGAGTTACTTCAGTCGCTGCTTTAAAGAGCACTTCGGTTGCCCGCCCTCCAAATACAGGGCCCAGAAAGTTGAACAAAGAGCAGAGAGCGAAGAGCATAGAGCCGAGACTAAGAGCCGGGAGCCCGGAGCGGAGAGTGAATAAGCAGCCACGGTGGTGACACCACATGGAGAAGGCCTGACAAGCGACCACCTCTTCTTCCTCTGTCCTCCTCCTCTTCCTCTTCCTCCTACTCCTACTTAACCCCAAATAACCTATACCTCTTTCTCCAGCCTCCGGTTACCACACAGACCACAGACCACTGCTCCCTCTTTCCTTTCTTTGTTACCTTCGTTCCCTTTTGTTAAAAATACGCAGTTGCTAGTGCCTACCTAACCCGCATCCAAAGGCCGATTAGGATTAGGATTAGGAGTAGGAGGACGAGTAGGAGCAGGATTCATTTTCCTGACACCTGACACCCTCCGCTTTCCCTTTTTTTCTGACCACCGACCCCTCGCCCCACGCCCCTCGCCCCATTTTCCACTTTGATTTGACCTGAAGGGATATCCTTCTTCCTGTTGGCATTACACAATCCAATCACTTTATGAATCCACGCTACACAAAACACCTGCTTGTTCTCTCCATCATCTTCACCCTCGCCTTGCTCAGCCGAGTGCAGGCCGAACGGCCAAACATTGTATTTATCTATGCTGACGATATCGGATACGGAGACTTCAGTTGCTACGGAGGAACCGGAATGGACACCGCCTATACTGGCAAGCTCGCCGCTAATGGATTACGTTTCCTTTCCGGCTATAGCTCAGCAGCCACCTGCACGCCTTCCCGTTATTCCTTACTTACCGGGCAGTATGCATTTCGCAACAAAGGTGCGCGCATTCTTCCGGGAAATGCACCCTTGATTATTGATCCCAAGAAGCCAACGATCGCCAACTTCCTGCGCGATGAAGGGTATTCCACCGCCTTGGTGGGCAAATGGCACTTAGGGCTCGGTAGTGCAACTGAGCCGCTTGATTGGAATGCAGAAATCAAACCAGGCCCGCGTGAGGTCGGTTTTGAATACTCCTTTCACATTGCCGCCACCGGAGATCGTGTTCCGTCCGTGTATATTGAAGATGGATACATCGTGGACCACGATCCCAACGATCCCATTTCTGTCAGTTACAGCGATCCTGTAGGCAATGAGCCGACCGGTATTTCTCATCCACACCTCTTAAAAGTGCAGGCCGATGAACAGCACTCCGGCACCATCGTAAACGGCGTGAGCCGGATCGGTACCATGACAGGTGGGCATAAAGCACGTTTCGTCGATGAAGACATGGCCGATGTGTTTGTGGAAAAGGCCGTCAACTTTATTGAGCGCGAAAAGGACAATCCCTTCTTCCTCTACTTCGCCACCCATGACAACCACGTGCCGCGCGTTCCTCACAAGCGTTTTGTTGGTTCGTCTAGCATCGGGCTTCGAGGGGATGCTGTCATGGAGTTCGACTGGTGTGTAAAACAAATCGTTCTCGCTCTGGAAGAAAATGGCCTCACCGAAAACACCATGATCGTTTTGTCGAGTGACAATGGCCCCGTTCTATTTGATGGCTACTGGGATGGGGCTATTGAGCGCAATGGAGAGCACAAAGCTGCTGGCCCATGGCGCGGTGGAAAATACGGTCGCTGGGAAGGCGGCACACGCATGCCTTTTATAGTCACCTGGCCTGGCAAGATTGAGCCGGGAATTTCCGATGCCATTGTATCCCAAGTTGACCTATTCGCTTCTATTGCTGCGCTGCTGGGTAAGCCCATGCCTGAGGGTTCAAGCGACGACAGTCAGAATTTGCTTCCGGCCTTATTGGGCCAGTCGCCCGATGGCCGCGATTACCAAATCGAGGAGGCCCTGGGAGAGTTGGCTATTCGTAAGGAAAATTGGAAATTCATCCCGCAAGGGGGCTCGGGTGTCGTTCGTCATCGCCTGGGCATTGATGCCAATGAAAACACTCCGGTTCCAGAAGAGGGTTTTCTATTCCATCTATCCGAAGATCCCATGGAGCAAATCAACCTGGCTTCAAAATACCCTCACAAAGTAGCCGAACTGATGGGTATCCTCAAGGAAGTGGCCCCTGAAAAATTTTGAACGAGGCTAGTGACGAGAGGCGAGGGACGAGTGGGCTTTTAGTACGTAGGGCTCGATGCTCGCATCGATGCCATTCTACGGCTCTGGAAGCTTACGTTGCGATCCACGACCGTACGATCATATTAGTATGTCTCTGCTATCCCTTTAGCTTCATTCAGCGTGTTTTGGCTCTCCTGGTCAGACCCTAAAGTCGCTCCGGAGCGATTCTGACTGCAGCCAGATTGGATCGCTTTAGAATAAGATAAATTTAAATCAATCCTTTGTCCCATTGGCTATTAAGCCAATGCGGGTTAACTTCAGCTGAATTATAACATTTTTTTATGGAAGAGACAATCATCATTTACGGCGGTTCGGGTGGAGTTGGAGCGTCCATTGCCAAGTTACTTTCCAGTCAGGGACATGGCTTGCATCTTGTCGCGCGCTCTGGGGAGCGGCTCGCTTCCATTTCCAACGACTTAGGAGCTTCCTACACGGTGGGTGATGTTAAAGATCCCAATCTTTTCGAACGTGTGGCAACTCAAGTCGAGGGTGCTGTGAGGGGCCTCGTCTATGCAGTTGGAACTATTAACCTGGGGGGATTTACCCGTTTTAAGCAGGATGCCTTCATAGAAGATTTTAAAGTCAATGCCTTGGGAGGAGCTCTGGCTGTGCAGTCAGCTATACCTGCTATGAAGGGATGCGATGGAACGACCTCCGTTGTCCTCTTCTCTTCGGTTGCAGTTCAGCAGGGCTTTAAATTTCATGCCTCCATAGGCATGGCTAAAGGAGCTGTGGAGGGGTTAACCCGATCGCTTGCTGCAGAGCTTGCACCTTCCATCCGAGTCAATGCCATAGCCCCCTCTCTTACTCGTACCGCATTGGCCTCCAAGATTCTGAGTAACGACAAATCCGCCAAGGCTATTGCCGATTCGCACCCGCTTAAACGGCTCGGTGAGGCAAATGACATATCGGCTATGGCTGCATTTCTTCTCTCTGAACAGTCGGGCTGGATCACGGGTCAAATCATAGGCATCGATGGAGGTCGATCTGCAATCAGTGCCTGATTCCAGTCGATTGTATTCGCTACCGGTTATTCCATGGCTCTCACACACATTTGGTAGGATTAGATTCAATTTGAATGCCGCTTTAGCTGCCTCCAAGTTCGTTTTCCTTGCACGTAGCTGAAGGGGTATCGCCAGCCTTTTTGTGTGATTCAGCATCTTTTGACCACTCGTAGTCAGAGCCTACCTTCGCTGGCCTAGGGGTATTATGTTAGGGCGTGATCGCCGAGCGCGCCTAAGGCTCTTAATCAAATGTAGCCACGGTCGTAAGACCGTGGACTCATCTGACTGCGAGCTATCCGTTCCCACGGTGTCTCCACCGTGGCTACAACTGAATCCTCTAGTCCCGTCAAGTGGTATGTCTCGGGAAAAAGATTAAGTCGCTCCGGAGAAGTTTAATAAAAATCTTCCTCCTACTCTTCCTCTTCCTCCTACTTCGCCCCGCGTTCCAATTTCACTGACCACCGATTACCGATAACTGCTCACTCAACTACCACTCGTCAGTCTTCGCTCTTCGTTGCCTTTGTTTTCTTCTGTTCAAAAAATACAAAACTCAAGCCCTCTCGTCTACCCATTGCGTTGAGAGAGAACGTTCTTCTCATGCTCACGAATCGGATCCATTAATCCCCCATCCAGTGGGACTTCATTTGTTTCGCAATATTGATTCCACACTGCGCCGAAGGGCATGGTTTTAAGAGATTCAAATAGGGCCATGCGGGAGGTGAAGTCACCTTTTCGCTCTGCTTCCTGTAAAGTATTTGTCGGTTCGAGCAGGGCCACCAAAAGAGCTCGAAGGATGTTTCGCGTACCAATCGACCACGCCGCCACGCGATTGATACTGGCATCAAAGAAATCCAGTCCCACATGAGTGCGATCCAGGTAATCGCCCACGACTAATTCTCGCGCGATCGATTGCAGATCATCGTTCAGTACGATCACGTGGTCACTGTCCCAGCGAACGCCTCTACTGACGTGTAGTAATAACCTGGGTACGTAGAACATAACGGACGATATCTTATCGGCGATCGACTCGGTCGGGTGAAAGTGCCCGGCATCCAGGCAGAGCACGGTTTGGTTTTTGATGGCATAGCCCATGTAGAATTCATGGGAGCCCACCACGTAGCTTTCTGATCCCAGTCCGAAGAGTTTGCACTCCACCGCATCGAGATTGTGGGTGGGGTCGAGTGACTCGGCCAAGGTGGCATCCAAGGACTCGGTTAACAGTTCTCTTGGACCTCTCCGGTCGGCCGGCGTATCCTTGAGCCCATCGGGTATCCAGATATTTGTGACGCAGGTATTCTCCAGTTCGCGGCCGAAGAAGGCGCCAATCTTTCGGCATCGTTTCCCATGCTCAATCCAGAAGTCCCGCACGTGCTTATCGGGGTGGGCGAGGGTGAAGCCATCGTTGGCCAAGGGGTGGGAGAAATAAGTGGGGTTGAAGTCGAGTCCGATTTCCTGGGTCTTTGCCCAGTCTGCCCAGGACTGAAAGTGTTTTTCCTCAATGTCTGTTCGGTCTACCTTCTGGCCGCCATGATCGAGATAACTGGCGTGTAGGTTCAACCGATGTTTACCTGGGACGATCGAGTAGACTTTTTCCAAGTCGGTGCGGAGTTCATCAATCGTGCGCGCTCGACCCGGATAGTTGCCTGTGGCCATGATGCCTCCTCCCGTAATTCCAGAATCTCCCTCAAAGCCCGCAACGTCATCTCCCTGCCAGCAATGCACTGAAATCGGGATAGTTGCCAGGCGTTCCAGCGCGGTATCGGTATCTACCCCGATGGCAGCATATTGTTCTTTCGCGAGTTCGTAGTTAGACGAGGTGTTCATGGGTATAAAAATTTTGTGAGTGAAGGTAGGGCCACTGCGTCTCCGCAGTGCCGCTTGTGTTGAGAATTTCGTTAATGCCTTTTGTTTTTAACTGGTACTTTTAGGATCCAAAATACTGATCACCGTTTACTGAAAACCGATTACTGAGTCTATGCCAGCAACACCTCGACCTTTTGCTTTTTGATATGAGAAATTATACTTTTCGGAGCGTCGCGATTTGTCACCAGTACGTCGACTGATTTCCAATCACAGAGAGGAGTAAAGGACTGTCGTCCCATTTTACTACTATCCAGGCAGACGATCACTTGTTGGGCCGATGCAATCATGGCGCGTTGAATTTCGATAAGTAGCATGTGCGAATTCATGATCCCATCTTCGGTCGCACCGCCTGCACCCAGGATCGCAATATCCGCATTGAAAGATTGGTACGCTTTGACCGCGAGATCACCGACCAGGACCTGCAGGCGTGGGTAAATGACGCCACCGCTTACGATGACTTCAATGTCGCGATGCCCCGCGTATAAATTGGCAACCGATAAACTGTTTGTGACGATGTGTGGTGTTTTCTCTTCCAACTTGCGTGCCACTTCAAAGACCGTCGAGCCAGCGTCTAAAAAAATGTTCTGATTGGGTGAAACAAGCTCCGCACAGCATTCAGCGACGCGGAGTTTACCATCACTTTCCACGGTCTGGCGTCGGGAAAAGTTAAACTCCTCGCTGGGAGGTTGCGTCAATCGAGCTCCCCCGTGAGTGCGTTTGATCTTACCGTTATTGGATAGTATTCCGAGATCGCGGCGGACGGTGGAGAGGGAAGCATCTACTTTGTCCGACAGCTCCTCCAGGGAGGCGAACTCCACCTCCTCCAGGTACTCTTCTATTAACTTCTGTCGTAACTCGGCCTGCATATACCCAAACGATTCAAAAAGCTGAGATGTGTTGAGGAGCAAGGCGCAGTTTGGAAGCCCGTGCGGGAGCGTAGATAACTACGTGACCAAGTGGGTTGACGGCTGGAACGCAGCTCATCGCGCATGTCGGTTTTAGCCTTCGGAAGCGCCTCCATCGATATTCACTTTTAGTGAGATTTGAAATTACCATATACAGATTCATAACTAACTATTTTCTAATTGTTTAATGTCCGCGGTTGCGAAGGCGTTTGAAACTTTGGGGTGTTGTTGAATGAAATTGGAAGATATTGAAAGATAATGCAAACTTTTGATTTGACTATTTTTCCCTCTCAAGAACATAAATGAACGCTCGATGAATGAAACACCTTTGGAGTCGTTGTTGGATTTGTGCCACAAGTTAGGATCTGCGAACCTGCGCCTGGCTATTCTTGGTGAAGGAAACGCATCCGTGAAATTGGATGATTCTACCTTTGTTGTAAAAGGCAGTGGCTTTTCCCTTGCGACGGTGGAACGAGAAGGCTTGGCGCATTGTCAGTTCGACTCCCTGGTCCCAGTGGTTGAGAGCGACGCTCCGGTTCCTGACTCGGATGCAGTTTTAATGGCCTCTCGTGTGGATCAAGCAGGAGTTAAGCCCTCCGTGGAAGCCTTGTTTCATTCCTGGCTTCTAACCCTGCCCGGTGTGAATTACGTGGCGCATACCCATCCCATTGCAGTGGGAAAGATTCTTTGTAGTGAACACGGTCCGCTCTTTGCTGAAAAGCGTTTGGTGCCCGATCAAGTCGTTTGCTGCCAAGCTCAATCGCTTTGGGTGCCCTACGTTGATCCAGGTGTTGATCTGGCTCGTGAAATTTCGAAACGCATGCGTAAGTTCATAGAAGACCATGGCACCGCTCCCAATGCCATCCTCTGTCAAAATCACGGTCTGATTACTCTCGGATCGACGGCTGATGCGGCCTGGGGAGCCATGATCATGGCGGAGAAATGTGCCGAGATGTTTGTCGGAGCCGCTTCTATTAGTGTAACAGGATTTCCTGAGTTTATGCCCAAGAAAGAAGTCGAACGCATCTGTGGCCGCCCCGATGAGGAATACCGTCGGAAGATCCTAAACTTCACAAATTAAGTCGACTATCAGATGAAAAGCACAGGGGAAGATAAAATGAATTTTGTTTTAACGGTTAATGGCGATAGGGGCCTCTGTATACAACGATGCTTTCCATCTTCGGGCGGACATGCCGTTTATCCTCCATTCTGGCTCTCTCACTCACCGGCGTGCGCTCAGTCGCCAGGCACTCGTCAATTCCAACATCTCCACTCCGTAGTCGACTGAATTTCAAAACCAAATCCATTTGCTGGAAAATATAACACCGACCACTGACCACCGACCACCGACTACTCTACCTCTTCCTCCTACTCCTACTTAACCCCAATACCCACTGACCACTTTCCAATATGAGCCAATCCAATTACAAACACGTTAACTACCTTTGGGATGATGCGGTAGTCGGATCCATGACGCCGCTGCAACGCTTGCAGTACCGCTCCAATATTTTGGGATCCGATCTTCGAATCACCAACACCGGAGGCGGAAATACTTCCAGCAAGGCGATTGAAAATGATCCGCTCACGGGAGCCGAAGCGGACATTCTTTGGGTGAAAGGTTCTGGAGGGGATCTACGAACCTCCAAGCCAGAGAATTTTGGATCTCTGTATTTGGATAAGGTATATAGTCTCGAAAAGATTTATCGCGATGCGCCCGAGTCCGGAGTCAAGTCAGACATCGAAGATGAGATGGTGGCCATGTATCGGCATTGCACCTACAATCTGAATCCTCGAGCTTGCTCCATTGATACGCCGCTCCATGCATTTATCCCGGGCAGACATGTTGACCATATACACCCCAATATGGTGATCGCCGTGGCGGCCGCAGAAAACGGTGCCAAGCTGACCGAAGAAATTTATGGCGACGACGTGGTTTGGACGGAGTGGCAGCGTCCTGGGTTCGACCTGGGTCTTTCCTATCGCGATGTCATTGCTGGAAACTCCAAATGCCGCGGCATTATGATGGGACAACATGGTGTAATCAATTGGGACGACGATGATAAGGCTTGTTATAAGCTGACTCTCGACCTGATTGAAAAGGCCTCCCAGTTTATCGAAACCAAAGCGGAAGGAAAACCGGTCTTCGGTGGATTGAAGTATGATCACGTATCCGATGTGCAACGACGGGACCTCCTGGTGAAGTTGCTGCCCTGGTTGCGTGGCCGTGTTTCTGGGGAGCAACGCTTTATTGGTACCGTGCAATCGGATCAAAAGATGATGCAGTTTGTGAACTCACACGATGCGGCCCGCTTGTCTGAGTTGGGCACCAGTTGTCCCGACCATTTTCTCAGAACGAAGATCAAACCGCTCTATGTTGATTGGGATGCTGCCACAGAATCGTTCGACCAATTAAAAGGGAAGATCGATGAAGGCCTGGTAAAATACGTCGAGGACTACCGCGCCTACTACGACCGCTGTAAGCATGCAGATTCGCCTGCTATCAGAACCGCAGTACCGACGGTGGTGCTGATCCCTGGTCTGGGCATGATCGCCTGGGGAAAGAGCAAAAGCGAGTCACGCGTGACAGCTGAATTTTATAACTGCGCCATCGAAGTGATGCGGGGTGCGGAAGCGATTGATCACTATCGCGGATTGCCCGAGCAGGAAGCCTTCGATATCGAATATTGGCAGTTGGAAGAAGCCAAACTGCGTCGCATGCCTCCGGAAAAGTCTTTGGCCCGTCAGGTGGTCGCCGTGGTCGGTGCCGGGAACGGGATCGGTCGTGAAGTGGCTGAACGCATCGTGCCTGAAGGTGCACATGTGGTTGCGGCTGACTTGAGCGAAGAGGCGGCTGAGAAAACGGTGGCTGCGCTTACCCAGGAACATGGAGAAGGTATTGGTATCGCGGGTACGGGTGTATCATCTTGTGGCCCTGCGATGAGTGCCGCTGTAAATATCACGGATCGTGATTCGGTTGAGGCGATGATCGAGCAAGCCGTTTTAGCCTATGGTGGCGTTGATTCTGTCGTGGTAACTGCCGGTGTGTTTATTCCGCCCGATAAGACAGGTCACATTGCTGATGACCGCTTTTCTCAAACTTTCGATATCAATGTGAAAGGGAGTTACATCGTCGTGGATGCTTTGAAGGAGCACGTCTTCGATCTGCAAGGTTTGTCGGGCAATGTAGTGCTCACGACCAGTGCCAATGCTGTGGTGGCGAAGAAGGGGAGTGTGGCCTACGATACCAGTAAAGCTGCCGCCAATCATTTGGTGCGGGAACTGGCCATCGAGCTCTCTCCGCAAATTCGCGTAAATGCAATTGCTCCGGCCACCGTTGTGAAAGGTAGCACCATGTTCCCGCGCGATCGCGTTATCTCATCTCTCGTAAAGTACAATATCGAATATTCAGAGCAGGACGACGATGACTCACTGCGGAACAAACTCGCCTCTTTTTACGCTCAGCGTACCTTGACTCAATCCCCGATCACACCGGATGACCAAGCCGAAGCAGCCTACTTACTGCTCACGCAAGCCTTCTCAAAAACCACCGGCCACGTCATCCCTGTCGACGGCGGCCTCGCCGATGGATTTCTCAGATGAGGTGACACGACTAACAATATCTGGTAGTCACCTCTTTGAATGGAACCAGTAACCCACGCTCCCGCTCGTTTCCCCCATCTCCAATCTCCCATCTCCAATCTTCAATCTCCAGGCCAAAGGCCTCCCATCTCCCAGGCCGAAGGCCTTCCACCATGTCCTACCCCGTATATCTCGCAGTTGATCTCGGTGCCACCAGCGGCCGTGTCATGGCGGGTGTGCTTTCAGGCGGAGCCATTCGACTTGAGGAAGTGAATCGTTTCCCGACCAAGGGAGTGGAGGTCGACGGAGCCTGGCATTGGGACGTGAAGGATATCTTTGCCCATGTGGTCGACGGATTGACCCGGGCTTCGATTTTGTATGGTTCCCGGGTAGAAGGGATCAGTGTCGACACCTGGGGTGTGGATTACGGTTTGCTCGATGCTTCAGGTGAGCTGCTTTGCGATCCTTTCATGTATCGGGATTCCCGGACCGATGGAGTAGAGGAACGTATTCATGAGATGGTTTCCAGGGAGACCATTTACAACGAGACGGGTATTCAGTTCATGTTTTTTAACAGTATCAACCAGCTCTTTTCCGAAAAGGAATCGGGGAAGGGAAGGTTGGAGAGCGCGAGCGATCTTTTGTTCATGCCCGATCTGTTTAACTATTGGCTGTGCGGCGCGAAAGTTCAGGAGCGGTCCATGGCGAGCACCAGTCAGCTGCTCAACCCAGTCACTGGAAAGTGGTCCGATGTTTTGCTGGAAACCTTAGAGCTTCCCCAGAAACTATTTCGAGACATCACCGAACCAGGCACGAGGATTGGAACCTTGCTTCCCACCTTGCAGGAAAAAACGGGGCTTGGCGATATTCCCATTTTCGCGGTCGCGGGCCATGACACCGGATCCGCGGTTGCAGGTGCCCCTTTGCGCGATGATGCCCCCGCTTTTCTCAGTTCTGGCACCTGGTCGCTGATGGGAATCGAGTCGCACCTCCCTTTGGTGCAGCCCGAGACCTTGCAG
This sequence comes from Opitutia bacterium ISCC 52, assembly GCA_014529675.2. NCBI lineage: Bacteria > Pseudomonadati > Verrucomicrobiota > Opitutia > Opitutia bacterium ISCC 52. The sequence continues at coordinate 3,873,997 of CP076040.1, read as the reverse complement.
GCGAGTTATTCCAATGAAGCGGGAGTGGAAGGCACGACTCGTCTCCTCAAGAATATTTGTGGCATGTGGCTCATTGAGCAGTTGAAAGAGGAATGGCTTCTGAGCGGAGCTGAGTTGAGCTATGATGAGCTGGTAGAACTTGCACGCGGAGCGGAACCCTTCCGTTCGATTGTGGATCCCGACGATGCTTCCTTTGCTCGACCCGGTCCCATGGCGGATCGTTTGCGTGATTATTGCCGTGAACAAGGGCAACCTATTCCGGAAACCCGAGCTCAACTGCTACGCACCGTATTCGATAGCCTGGCCTGCAAGTATCGCCTGGTATTCGATCAGCTCGCCACCTTCACCTCAAAGCCGTTGACCGAGCTGCGCGTGGTTGGAGGGGGAAGCCAGAATGACTTTTTAAATCAATGCATCGCCAGTGCGCTCAATTGCCAGGTGCATGCCGGCCCCGTTGAGGCCACCTCCTTCGGGAACATACTTATGCAGCTGCGTGGGGCAGGGGAGATCGACTCACTCGAGTCTGGCCGCGAGATGGTTAATCGCTCCTTTGAGTCCCACAGCTTTCTCCCCATTGCCCCGGAAACCTGGGAAGCGCCCGTTGAGCGCTTAAGAAGGAAGTTGGAAGATAGGATTTAGGATATTGGGCAGAGAAGTAGTCCGTAATCAGTTTTATGTTCGCTATAAATGGTAGGGGCGCATCGCCGAGGCGACCGCTTGCAGTGAGGTGCGGTATTTTCGGTCTTTGGAGCGCTGCGCTCATTAACCGTTCCCTTACCTATATTATCCTCCATCCATTTTGTTTTGCGGAGCCTTTCGGCGAAGCAGCTTCTTCACTTTGTGTAAAGAAATCCTTCGTTCTCTTCGTTACCTTGTGTTCAAAAAATCACGCTCCTGCTAGTCCCCTCGTCCCTTGTCCCGCGACCCTCGTCTCGTTAAATCCAGCAACCAGCTGACACTCTATTACTTGATCAATAAACGGATGTTTACAGATATTCTATAGTTAGTAAGTCTTATCGCTTCCTGATTCTTTTTCATATTGAAAAACTTCCTGGGATTCAAAAAACCTAGATGTGATGAAGAGCAAGGCGCAGTTTGTAAGATGACGCGGGAGCGTAGAACTCTACGTAACCAAGTATCTTGCGAACTGGAACGCGGTTCTTAGCGCATGTTGGTTTTAGCCTTCGAAATTGCTCCCAATAATCATAATCATTGTTACGGTTTTCAAAATCGCCATTCATATTCGTTACTCAGAATTTTTGTAATCCTTTATACCCGCACTTTTGAAGGCGGTTGAACCCATGAACATATTAGTTACAGGAGGCGCCGGTTTCATTGGCAGTCACACCAACGTCGAACTACTCGAGAGCGGGCATGAGTTGATCGTGTTCGACAACTTTTCCAACAGTGAACGATCAGTATTGGAGCGCGTCGAAAAAATTTCCGGAAAGTCGGTGGAGCTCGTGGAAGGTGATTTGCTCAACCCTGAGGATCTTTCGTCGGTGTTCCGTAATCATTCGATTGACGGAGTCATTCACTTTGCTGCCCTCAAGGCCGTCGGCGAGTCGGTGGCGTATCCACTTCGTTACTACCGAAACAATATCACCGGCACTGTCAACCTGCTCGACTGCATGGTCGAGCATCAGGTGAACACCTTTGTTTTTAGTTCCTCAGCCACGGTTTACGGAGAGCCGAGCGCGGTGCCTATCACGGAAGATGAATCGATCAAGGCGACTAATCCCTACGGCCAAACCAAAGCCATGATGGAGCAAATCCTATTAGACTTGGCTGCTTCACGACCCGAGATGAAGTTGGGGATCCTGCGTTACTTCAATCCAGTTGGAGCGCATGCCTCAGGACTGATTGGAGAAGCACCGACCGGAGTGCCCAATAACCTGGTGCCGTTTATTGCGCAGGTGGCTACCGGCATGCGCGAGCAGGTCAGTGTTTTTGGCAACGATTATCCAACTCCCGATGGCACTGGAGTCAGGGACTATATCCATGTGGTGGATCTCGCGAAGGCCCACCTCGCTACCTTGAATTATTTAACAGGTGAAAACTCACCCGACGAACCTCTGATTGTGAATCTGGGAACCGGCAATGGCTACAGTGTGCTCGAAGTGATCCAGGCATTCGAAAAGGCCAGCGGCAAAGCCGTTCCCTATCAGATCGTTGATAGACGACCTGGCGATATCCCCACCTGCTATTCTGAAGGCACCAAAGCCAAGGAGCTCCTCGGTTGGGAAGCCAAGCTCGACCTCGACGCCATGTGCCAAGACGCCTGGCGCTGGATGCAACACAGCCAAACCCTCTAACCTAGGAGGCCTCACTCCTTCAGGAGTGTAACGCCCACCTCAGCTTTTCCTCTTTTGCCCTTAGCTCTGCGCTCTTTGCTGTCTCCGCGCTCCTGCGTCTCCGCGCGAGTAGCGAGTGAAACGACACATCTACAAATGGATTCATCCATGCAGAATAACATCCCCCACGCTCCTGTTCGCAAAAAACCGACCCAGTCGGTGGGAACTGAACGATCCATAATTATGGAACGGTACATTTACCTCTCCCAACGTCGCTTTAACAACAAGCTATGAAGGACACGCAGTACTTCTTCCGGATCTCGAGCACGCATTCGTTTGAAGACCTGATTAGCGATCCAGGGTTTCGAAGCATACTGGACAGTTTGGGAAAGCTGGGACTGTATGATGAGTAAGGGTTCCGAGCGTTTAGCGACATGTACGACTGCTTTTGCGGATCGGACCAATACTAAAAAGCTTAGGGGAGCTGGGACTCTATGAGGCTGGAGGAGGCTAGACTAGAGTTGATACATTCTAACCGCTTAAGTACGCTAATCTAACGCTAATGGTACCAGCTGAGCTGCGGGAATGGGGAATAGTGGATGGAGGAAGGCTAAACCTTAGGAGTTAGGTGCTGGTAGTTGCCTGGATAGACAACAAGGCAAATATTAAGAGGAAGAGGAAGAGGAAGAGGAAGAGAAAGAGGAAGAGGAAGAGGAAGAGAAAGAGGAAGAGGAAGAGTGGGATTGTCTACGAAAGCTGAGTGGGCATACCAGAATGGGATGAGTCCGCTTGGTGATTTTACCATTGGGCATATTCCAGGTCGCTGAAAATGCGGAAGTCGGCGGGGTTGAGGGTGGCGATTTGCTGGAGACCGTGGGTGCGCATGGTGGCGACGATATTGGCATCGTGAATTCGTTTTCCTTTGAGCCTGTGGCGTTTGATCAGGTTTTCGAGGTGGATGGAAGTGTCGGCTGTTTCTTCCAAAATGCGTACGCAGCGTCTAAATTCGGTACCATTAGCGTACCTGAGCGGTTTAGAAATATGACTACCATTTTAGTAACAGGTTGTGCGCTTGACTGTTTTTAACTTTTGAATATGGATAAAAAGAGAAAAGTATCTATATGAATAAAACAACCATATTGTTGCCAGAGGATTTACAGAAGCGAGCGAAGCTTTTGGCAAAGAAGAAGGGGACTACTCTAACGGGGTTGATTCGAAAACAATTGGAAGCAGCTGTGGTTCAGGATGAGGGGGCCGAAGTTGAAAGAGCTGAAGATCCCTTGTTCAGTAACTGGCAACCGTCTGATAAGATCGTTCCTTCGGATCTGTCCGTAAATCATGATCGTTACCTCTACGACGAATGATTCCAAGGAAACTGTTTCTGGATACGGGTTGTTTTATCGCCCGCGAATTAAGTCGTGATCAGTTTCATGCTGCAGCCAATGAGGCTTGGCAGCGTCTCTCTAAATCTCGCTGTAAACTCTATTGTGGGGAGCATATTTTAGACGAGTGCATGACCTTACTCGCGCGTCGGCACTCTTATGCTTTTGCTGCAGAATGTGGATACAATTATTTAAATTCAGGGATTATTCAGTGGCTTACGACTTCGGAAGAAGACCTTCGGGAATCGCTCAGGCTTATGAAAAAATATTCTGACCAGGCTGTCTCCTATACGGACTGCCTATCCTTTGTTTTGATGAGACGAGAAGGAATCAAACACGTTTTTGGCTTTGATCATCACTTTAAGGCGGCCCGCCTAAATCTCTGGCCCGGATGAGTGGGACAAAGAGCGGAGAGTAAGGAGCGACGACTATGGAGCCGAGAGTACAGAGCAAGCAGTTGTTCCTAAATTACGTTTATTCAATCCCCTAATAACGGATAACCCATTAACCAATAACCTTCAGCCATTCACCAATAACTCTTTGCATTTAGCGTACCATTAGCCGTGCCGTGTCGAAGCTTTTAGTTGTACCGAGGCATTTATTGCCGACATCTCAACGCAACAAGGAAAGAATAACAGTCTGGCGTACTTACGTGTCCGTCAAAGCTCATTGAGCGGCGTGGGAAGCGGTTAAAAGTTCATTGCCTTGCTTGTTTAGTTGATAACACATTTACGGTTTAAAAATATGACTACCATTTTAGTAACAGGTTGTGCGGGATTCATCGGGAGTGTGACGTGTCGTCTGCTTTTGGAAGCAGGCCACACGGTCGTTGGTATCGATAACCTGAACGACTACTACGATGTGGAGCTGAAGCGTTGGCGGTTGAAGCAATTGGAAGACCGTGAGGACTGGCAGTTTATAGAGGTGAGTATCGAGGATGTAGATTTCTTGAAGCAGATGTTCTCTGAGCATACGTTCGATGCGGTCATCAATTATGCGGGGCGAGCGGGAGTACGTTCGAGTATGGAGAACCCGACAGCCTATGTAGAGACAAATGCTTTAGGGTTTATTCATTTGTTGGAGGCAATGCGTGAGCATGGGGTGAAGAAATTGATCCTGGCCTCGACGTCGTCCATCTACGCTGGTCTTGAGGTGCCCTTTGTGGAGTCGTTGCCGGTAAACACACCGATCAGTCCTTATGCGGCGTCCAAGAAGGCAGCGGAGGTGATGGCCTACACCTACCATCATTTGTATGGGATCGATGTGACGGTAAATCGTTTCTTCACCGTGTATGGTCCGGCGGGCCGTCCGGATATGAGTCCTTTCCGGTTTATCAAATGGATCGATGAAGGCACACCGATCACACTTTACGGCGATGGGACCCAAAGTCGTGATTTTACCTTTGTCGATGACATTGCTCGTGGGGTGATTGCCTCGCTCAAACCACTCGGTTATGAGATCATCAATCTAGGAGGCGGCCAGAATCCCATTTCCATCAATCGTATGATCGAGACCTTTGAAACGCTCCTCGGAAAGAAGGCCATCATCGATCAAAGGCCTTTTAACAGCTCCGACATGATGCACACCTGGGCCGATATTGAAAAGGCTGGCAAAGTGATTGATTGGAAACCGCAAGTGGACTTCGAAGAAGGGATGAAGAAGACGGTCGAGTGGTACCTGGATAATAAGGAGTGGGTGAGAAACATCACGGTGTGATGTTTTAACGGGGCGTAGGACGCGTGGCAAGAGGCGAGGGACTAACAGCAGCGAAGGGATCTTTAACGGGGCGCACGGAGATCGCTAAGGAAAAGGAAGAGAATACTTTTAGTAGTGATTTAAAAACCCCGGTCGAATTGGCCGGGGTTTTTCTTTGAGTTCCGAGTTACCGAGCCAAAACGGCGACAGCGAAGCGTTTCGAGGAACAGCGTGACGACACCTCAACGAACGTTCCGAGCCACAGGCGACATGACCACTACCGACAGCAGGGACACATCTATTACCGAACGCAGCAGCCATGAGTTTGAGTAAAAGGGGTCAGTTCTTAATTCTTGTACTTAAGCGTTTTAACAGCTTCCTCGCCCCTGGCCTGAAAGATCGGACTTGAAGCTAGGAGGTAATGGGCAAAGATAGGATGCTTCCGAAGGTGTAAATTTCAAACTGTTACTCATTATGACTCAATCCAACTCAGAAATTAATCGTCGTTCTTTTATCAAGACTGCTGCTGGCGCGACCGCCGCAAGTATGGTCGCCTTTCCGCATATCTCTTCAGGCAATGCTCATGCTGCCAGTGAGAAGCTCAACCTGGCTTTCGTCGGGGTAGGTGGAAAAGGTGTAAGCTCTATCATGCCCCTCGCGGATCTTGGCCACAACATTATCGGTTTATGTGATGTGGACGATCGTCGCATTGCCTCAGCTTATAATAACCCTCGTGGCGGAGACGCCTTTCGGGCTGTCATCGAGAAAGCCGAGTCCAAAGGGGCCAAGTGGTTCAAAGACTACCGGGTCATGTTTGAGAAGCTGGGCGACAAGATTGACGCTGTGGTTGTTTCCATTCCAGATCACATGCACTTTCCTGTGGCGATGTCGGCCGTCAACCTTGGCATCCATGTTTATTGCGAAAAGCCGCTCACTCACACGGTTGAAGAAGCTCGTATGCTTGCCAAAGGTGCCCGCAAGAATGGGGTCGTTACTCAGATGGGTAATCAGGGGCACTCCAATGAAGGGGTCCGTCTGGCCAAGGAGTGGATTGCTGCCGGAGTGATTGGTCAGGTGCGCGAAGTGTATTCCTGGACGAACCGTCCGATCTGGCCGCAAGGCTTGAGGAAACCCAGTCACAAAGAGTCTATTCCGGTGATTCCGAAAGGACTGGATTGGGACTTATGGTTGGGAGTTGCTCCCAAGCGTGCTTATGATCCTGCCTACCTGCCTTTCAGTTGGCGCAATTGGTGGGACTATGGTTGTGGTGCGGTAGGCGACATGGCTTGTCATGTGATGGATGCCGCCTACTACAGTTTGGATCTTGGATTGCCTGAATCGGTTTCCGCATTGGCCACCAATGTAAATGATCAGAGTGCTCCCAATGCCTCGGCCATTACCTACAAGTTTCCCAAACGTGGAAAATTTGCTCCCGTAACCTACCACTGGTTGGACGGCGGATTACTTCCTCCGGCCCCGGAAGGGATCACTCATGCCGATATGCTGAGTCGGGATAAGAGTGGCTCTCTCTTCATCGGAGATGAAGGTTATATGATGACCGACACCTACACCAAGTCGGTCCGGATCCTTCCCGAAGAGCGCTTTGCCGAAATCAAAAGAAACCCACCAGCCAAAACCATCCCACGCGTAAAAGGAAGTCACCAGGGTGATTGGTGCCGTGCGATTAAAGAAGGTGGGCAAGCGTGTTCCAACTGGGACTACGCATCGGGTCTCACCGAAGTAGGCGTTCTAGGCAACGTAGCTATCCGTTCCAAAGCGGCCATCGAGTACGATGCCAAAAAGATGAAGGTGACCAACATTCCGGAAGCGAACAAGTTCCTGAAGAAGGAGTATCCGAAAGGGTGGATTTTGAGTTAAAATGAGCCTTCTAACTCGGTTATCAGTAATTGGTAATCGGTATTTAGTATGTTTTGGAGCCCCGGTCTAATTTAGGCCGGGGCTTTGTTTTGAACGGGTAGGGGCGCATCGCCGAGGCGACCGAATTAAAGCAATAGGGCGAAGATATTTCTTTGTAGGAGCAAACTTGTTTGCGACCTAATGAGCAGGATTGGAAAAAGTCGCGAACAAGTTTGCTCCTACACTAATCAGAGTTCTCCGTTCTTACGGTGCGCAACTAATACACAAAATCGCATCCGGTTGCGCTTCCAGTCGTGCTGGGGCAATGGGCTGTCGACACATCACGCATTGACCGTAGCTGCCGTCTTCAATGCGATTCTGAGCCTCTTTTAGCTTCTGCAGCTCGGCTTCCTGCCGGCGATGTTGCTCCAAAGCCATTTGCTGCATCTGCATGGAGTCCAAGCGCGAGAGACGACCGATCGATACGTCGGGCTCAATGGGCTTGGTGTCTTCCGAGTCATCGCCTAAAAGATTTTCAAGTTCTTCGATCCGTTGGTCGATCTTATGGCGGATAGCTGAAAGTTCTTCTTTGGTCATGGTTCTAATAAAAAACAACGTACCCGAAAGCGGATACGTTGTTTGGGTTTATAAAAATGGTTTACCGTTGTTCGCGCATGCGGAGGGAGTTGAGCATGCCTTCGCCTTGGGTGGCATCAATGGTTTCGAGGATTTGGATGTCGCCTATTTCGACTTCGGCGATAACGGGGTCGAAGTCGGCATTGTGTTTGCTCAGGTGTTTCATCTTGGTCCCGAAATAGGGGGCAGCTGCTTTGCTGAGGGCAGTGTGTGCCTTTCTGAAATTAGTTCCTGGGGAGCGAATATTGTAACGGGTGGACCAGAGGCGTTTCCATTCTTTGTTTTCCAGCAATTCCTGGAAATCGAATGCGGTTACGATGATAAAGTAGCGTTCGGTCTGAAGAGCGGCTCGCAGTTCGTATTCATCTTGTCGTGTGATGCCGGTGAAGTGTTCCCAGCGAAGGTAGGGATAAAATCCGAGGAGCTTTGAGTTGCGGCGCTTACCGAACCATTCATAATCCGATTCTTTGTAGCTGCCTGCTGCCAGGTCGTCGTAATACTCGCCGTCGAAGGGATCGGGAATAATGCGTCCGGCCACGTCACCATGGTGTCCCGGGTTGGTCGTTCCCCAATTAACTATCAGTAGCAGATCGCAATCTTCCTTACTCTCCGCTGGCCAATAATTTTGTTGGGTCAGGTGAGGAGCCATCGATTGGGCGAGCTGTAAAAAGCTCACATCGGTTAAACTGTCATCTCGAATGTAGCCTCCAAAAAAGAGCCCCTCGAAAAAGTAATAGGTTTCCCGTTTATCTGGTGATCGTTGAGCGAGGTAGTCTTCGTCGGCGTCGCTGTGGATGTAGACAGGCTTGTAGGCCAGGGTCTGGCTGCTCAGGAGAAGGGTGATACCGAGACTTACACTCGCGACTAGTTTGAAAGGGATATGCGTGCGTTTGATCATCGTTTTCGCTGGTTGATTGGGATCATGCTGTATCTTACTGGCGGCCCCCATACTGACATATTACGCCAGGAGTCTGTTCCCGGATCCATTTTTTATCAAGTCCCAAGGGAAAGCGTGGGAATACAAGGTATAGCTCCGCAGAAAACTAGGCCGCTTGTTTCCGTTTCCGTTTCCATTCTGTGTAAAATGGAAGCAGGAGGAAGAGAACTGCGACCAAGACAAATGTGAGCGCGAGGGGTCGGGTAAATAGAGGGAGGAAGGAACCGTCCGAGGCTTGCAGGCCTGACCGAAGGTTTTCCTCAAGAAAACCGGTCAAGACGTAGCCAATAACAAATGGGCCTAAAGGGAATTTCGCTTTGTCTAAAAAGAAGCCAACGATTCCAAACACGAGGACCAGCCAGACATCAAAGATGCGATTACTCTCAGCGAATGCCCCAATCACGCAGAATACAAATATGACCGGTATCAGGTAAGCGCGATTGATGTTAATGACCTTGGCCACGGCTCGGGTGGAAAAGAGCATGATCAGAAACATGAGGATGTTGGCCACCAGGTAGCCGCCCATCAGGGCCCATACTAATGAACCGTTCGTTTGGAATAGCAGGGGTCCGGGTTGGATGTCGTGCATGATCATCGCACCGAGAAGAATGGCATCCACAGGTGCACCGGGAATGCCCATAGTGATCAGTGGGATGAGTGCGCCACCTGCATTGGCGTTGTTGGCGGCCTCGGAGGCTACGATGCCTTCTTCGTGGCCGGTACCAAATTTCTCCGGCGTCTTGCTGAATGCCTTGGCCATGCCATAGGAGACCATCGATGAGATGCTTGCACCAATCCCCGGTAGAATTCCAATCCAGGTGCCGACAATCGACGAGCGCAATAAGTTGGTGATGTGTTTCTTCCAGGTAGCGAGTTTTGGAAATAGCCGTGAATTTTTCAGGGATATACTGGTCGCCTTTTTGTTCAGCTCGACCGTATCTTTGATCAGTTGGCTCATGACAAAAATACCCAACAGGACGGGTAGCAAATTGAAGCCATCTGTCATTGATTCATGCCCGAAGGTCAGGCGCAGCTGTCCATCCGATGCATTCAATCCGGGAAGGGCTGCGGTGATTCCTAGCATGGCCGAGAGCAAGCCTTTGAGCATCGTGCCCTGGGATATGGAGGAGATGAGGACCAAGGCCATCAGGACCATGGCAAAATACTCCCAGGGGCCAAACTTGAGCGCGAGCTTGGCCAAGGGCGGTGCCAGGATGATCAGAAAAATCGCTGAGATGAGCCCTCCCAGAAATGAGGCTCCAATCCCTAGGCTCAACGCCAGGCCCGGTTTTCCTTTTTGAGCCATGGGGTAACCATCAAAGGTCGTCATCATGGCCGAGGGTGTCCCCGGCATCTTCAATAGAGTTGCACTGATCAGCCCTCCTGAGACCGATCCTACGTGCATGCCCATGAGGAGCAATACCGCATGGGTGGAATCCATGGAGAATGTCAGAGGTACGGTGAGTACCATAAGCATGCCCCCGCCGAGTCCTGGAATGGCGCCCACAAAGATACCACTAGCCACCCCAATCAAGAGCCACATCATGGGCTCGGGGGTCATTAGGTATTGTAGTGCTTGTAGTAGATCCATGGGTACGGGTCTGGTAAGTTGTTTGCTAGATTAAACGAATTCCTGATGAAAAGCGGCACTGCGAGGACGCAGTAGCCCTACCTTCTTTTGCAAATCCGGGTAGGGCAATCGCGTCCTCGCGATGCCGAAATGTGTTGAAAATTATCATTCGGTAGATGTGATCTAGGGTAGGTCGATGTAGAATATTTCACTAAAGAGGTACGAGCCACCTAGCCCAAATAGGAGCCCCAGTGCCAGGCTGATCATCATTGCAGGTTTATTGCCTTTCGCGAGGAGGGCGCCGGTGATCGTGATATAGAGTATGGTGCCCCAACGGAATCCCAGGAAGCCAGTTCCCATGCCGAGTGTGTAGAGTATTGACAATCCCACTACGCCAATGGCCCGTAAAGGTTCCAACTGATAGCCTTCATCGGCAACCCCAGCTCCCGGCGAGGTTTTATTTTGAAAGAACCTCCGGATCGCAATGCCTGCCGCCAGGGCAATTAAGATATAAGCGACCGCCTTGGGCACGGCGGCTGATCCCAAGGGATCGAAAAAGGGTGGAGGAATGTCGCGAGCTCCCCAAAGCACCAAGCCTGCCAATACAATGGTAAAGGCGCTGATGATGTAATCCTGGACGGAGTGGTAGAGCTGTCGCATGTTAAACCTGTGAAGAAATCGAGTTATGGACCCATGTTACGGGCTTTCCCCACCAAGGGCGCCACTTTTTGGAGCAGGACATCGAGCATGGGTTGAGCGACTTCTTCGCCTCCAAACTTGGGAACGACACCCAGCTTTTTCATTTCACCGGAAATCTCTGGATCCTGCATGACGGTTTGAATGGCGGTGCGAATGGTGTTCAGTATTGGTTCCGGTGTTCCTTTCGGTGCGAGCCAGACACGGATTTCGACTAACTCTACATCTACGCCAATTTCTTTGGCGGTTGGCACGTTGGGGAACAAGGGATCCCTCTCTCCGGAAAAGGTGACCAGGGGTTTTAATCCTGATTCACGAAAGTTTATGAACGCCATGGTGGATAACATGGTCATATCGCTGTGACCTCCGAGCAACGAGGTGAGTCGCGGTGCTCCTCCACCGCTTTGGATGAAGCGAAATTCAACTCCAGCCTCCTCGGCAAATAAGAGTGGGATGAGGTGTACGGGGAGGCCAATATTGGTGGAGACTTTGACGGAACGGGGTTCGGCGCGGGCAACATCCAGTAATCCTTCGATGGACTTGAATTGGGATTTTTCCGTCACTCCAAGTAATAACTCCGTGTAGCCCGACATACAGATCAGCTCAAAGTCGTTGTGATCGAAATCGACAATTCCCATGGCTTTGGAGGTAACGATGCCCGAATGCCAGAGGCCGATAGTATAGCCGTCGGGTTTGGCTTGTTTTATTTTGCGTGTTCCCAGGGTGCCGCCTGCTCCGGGCAAATTTACAATGACCATTTTCTCGGACAACAGTTGCTTTTCGGCGATCCCGCGTTGAAGCAATCGAACCAGCCCGTCCGTTTCGCCTCCCGCATTGGTCGGAAGAATGACCTTGATGGGTTTTTCAGGAAATGCGGCCGTGAGTGAAGTGAGCACCGATAGGCTGAAGGCGGAAAGCAGGGCAAGGCGACTGAGAATACGCATAAATGGACTGGGGAAAACGGGAATCGGTCAATACGGAGGAAGCCGATGAATCTACGAATGAGCTAAAGAAGGGTATTATGCTAGAAGGTCAGCTTTTGGAACAACCCTATTTTCAAGTAACAATTCTGTAACGGTGAACCATTTGTTTTGCCTGATATGTGGAGGATTCAGATGATCGGTTCATGTCATCATCTACTATAAGTCCGGCCCAGTTGAAGGATTTGCTCCAAGGATCTGAGCCGCCGCATCTAATTCACGTATTGTCCGATGAAGCCTTTGCTGAAATGCGGATACCAAGTTCGAAGCATGCCTGTGTCTACGAGATTGCTTTTATCGACGGCGTTGAGGCTCTTGGAGTTCAGAAGAATGATTCGATCGTTGTCTACGGGAAAAATGATTGGTTTGGGGGTGCTGGACTTGCTGCCGATAGACTTGGAAGCGCTGGTTACACCCAAGTCCTGGCTTTAGAAGGTGGATTGGATGCCTGGGTCTCAGCCGGATTCTCAGTAGAAGGTGAGGGTGAAGCTTCCTCGCGCGTTCCGGATGGTCGTTACCAGATCGATCTTGAAAAGAGCGTCTTTCGCTGGACCGGTCGCAATCTGTTTAATCAACACAACGGTCGCATCGCTTTGTCCGAAGGCTTTCTTGAGACGCAGCATGGGCATTTATCGGGCGGGTCTGTCACCTTGGACATGACGAAGATGTCCTGTTCCGACATTAAAGATGAAAAGATGGCGGGTTATCTTATCCATCACCTCGAGTCCGATGATTTTTTCAGTGTAGGTGATCATCCCACCGCCGGTTTTGAATTAAGCGATGTTCAACCCCTGGATGTAATCGGCCCCGGAGATTCGAATCTCATTGTTCTTGGGTCCATGCACCTTCGGGGAAAAAAGAAAGCCCTCGAGTTTAAAGCTCAGGAAGTCTTTCTTGGCGGACAATACGGTCTGCAAGGCCGTTTCAAAATTAACCGCACTCGATTCGGCTCTGTTTATGGCAGTGGGAAGTTTTTCGAAAAACTGGGCCAGCATGTGGTCAACGATAAGGTCACGGTGAGCTTTCAGCTGATCTGTCAGGTAACCGGTAATCAGTAATCGGTGATCAGTAATTAGTGATTGGAAATTGGTAACCGGTTGAGGTTGGTTTCGTTTTCCACTGACCACTGACCACTGACCACTGACCACTGACCACTGACCACTGACCACTGACCACTGACCACTGACCACTGACCACTGGCCATTTTTCCCATTCCCGGCTTGCTATTCATTAATTTCTGTTTATACAGAAATAGAAGAATATAGTAATGGAACTCACTGAGATACAAAAGAAATACGTCCTGCACTGGGGCGAGATGGGTATGAAGTGGGGCATCAATCGCACGGTGGCCCAAATTCATGCACTCATCTATGTATCTCCGAATCCGCTCAATGCGGAGGAAATCACCGAGACTTTGGCTGTGGCGCGCTCCAACGTGAGCAACAGCCTCAAGGAGCTGCAAGGCTGGGGGATTGTCCGGGTCGTTCATGTGTTGGGTGATCGTCGTGACCACTTTGAAACTATTACGGATGTGTGGGAGCTCTTCCGAATCATTGGCAATGAGCGCAAGCGGAGGGAGTATGATCCAACCATAGCATTTCTCAAAGATTGCGTGGCTGAGTCGGAAGCGGATGGGAGTGATGCTTACACGCGAGATCGGCTCAAGGAGCTATACGAGTTTATGAACACCACCACCAAATTGTACGAGCTGTTTCACAACTGGCCGGCTAAAACCATTATCAAGTTTGTGAATATGGGAAACAAAGTGCGTCAGCTCCTCAAATTGAGCTAGTCACTTTTTTTAACGCTTAATTTCTCTATATACAGAAATGACAGAATATAAGAAAAATTGGATATTATACGATGGTGCCTGCCGCGTTTGCTTGCGCATGAAGGGGCTCTTGGCGCCGATGTTTGAAAAGTGCGGATTTCATTGGGAAGCCTTGCAAGCGGAGTGGGTGGGACCTGCGACGGGTCTCAGTCCTGCTGAGCTGATGGAAGAAATGAAAGTACTCACCGATGAAGGAAAGGTGATTGGGGGTGTGGATGCCTGGATCTATCTGGCGCGCTTTGTCTGGTGGATGTATCCCTTCTACTTGTTGGGAAGTCTTCCCGTCTTCAATACGGCGTTTGAGTATTTCTACCGGGCGTTTGCCGCGAACCGTTATTGTGTAGGTGGAACCTGCCGAATCGGAGGTGACTAACGATGACCCTTCTCGAGCGGCCAGGATACGACCATGAGCGAAAACTACGATTTGCTCGATGGCGGTTCCACTCTTATGAAAAGGCTCCGCTCTTCAAAGCCGACTGGACGGACTTGGTCTTTCATCACTTCGAGGTAGATCCAGCCGTACTCGAGCCCTTTGTACCCTTCGAGTTGGATCTCTTTGAAGGGAAGGCCTACGTCACGCTGGTTGGCTTCAGGACGTCACGGATGTATGTGAATCGCTTGGGTGAGTGGACGCGTTGGTTTCACTATCCGATCAGTCATCACAGCTTTCTAAATGTCCGGACCTATGTGAAGCATCGCGGTGAGCCGGGCATCTATTTCATCAAAGAATATGTGAACAGCTTGCCGGCCGTTCCAGCGGGGCGAATGACTTATGGGCTCCCTTACCGCTATGCTCACATTGGATTTGATCACAAAGATCCTGCCGATGGTTTATGGGGTGCAGTAGAAGTAGAACCGTCCCAAAGACTTCGTTACACTTGTGAATCCGTTCCTGACCTAGAGGCTTCCCACTGCGAACTCGATACCGTCGAAGAATTTCTCTGTGAGCGGTATAGTGCCTTCACTGATTGGGGAGGCATCAAGCGCGTCTTTCGCATCCTGCATGATCCTTGGGAGGTAATGCCTCTTGAAACGACCTGGGAGGATACCAGCCTTTTAGAAAACGACTTCACTTGGTCTAAAGAAGCAGTGCATGCTGGAAGCTACTGGACGCGCGGAGCTTATGATGTGGCGATCAGCCGGCCGAGGAGAATTCTAAATTAGCTAGCTTGGTGCTCCTACAGTTTTCATATAATTTTTGCGGTAGTCCCGCGTCTCAAAACACGAATTTCAAAAAAAGATAAAGATTCTTTTCTCTCTGGTGATGAATGAGGCCTAAATGGTGGGCTAGCGGAAATGCCTCAACTTGACATAGACATTGTATTTCGTGCCAAAGAGACCTTGATGGGTGATGCCGTTCAACGTTTGGCGGATGCCGCGGGGAAAGTATTTGATACGCCGCCTGGTAAAACCTGAGTGAAGATCAACCCCAGACCTCAGCATTATTGGGCGGAGAATAAGACGACCCTGGATAGCTACATCGGTCCGGTAATGGTTTCAGTGCTCAAACGCACGCGTCCTGCGCCCGATCTTTTAGAGGCGGAAGCCTTGAAGCTGACAAAGGTGTTTGCAGGGGTCCTCGATCGACCAGAGGAGAATGTGCACATCAAATACGAGTCTGATGCAGTAGGCCGCGTGATGTATGGTTGTAAGATGGTTAATTAAAGTTCTGTAGAGGAACATTCATCAGGAAAGCCTGTTGCTCTTAGCATTTGCGAGGAATGTGAATTTGAGGTCGTCAGTGCGTAAGGGAAATCCCATTACGTGGGATATGGTGGATAAATTGGCCCCTTCCAAGCTTCTGGAGTTGCGTCATGAATAAGATGCTCTACTTTTGGGGAAAAGTATTTTATGAAAACGAAAGCAGCTGTCGTATACCGATTCAATGAGCCCGTCGTCGTCGAAGAAATAGAGCTTCGACCGCCCCAGAAGAGTGAATTGCTCATCAAGATTGCAGCGAGTGGTATTTGTCATAGCGACTATTCTGTAATGACCGGCACGATTCCGCATGATCTTCCAGAAGTGCTGGGGCACGAAGGTGCAGGGACGGTGGTAGAAGTAGGCCCAGAAACAGATGGTTATAAAGTAGGCGACCGAGTGATGCTTCCCTTTGTGTCCTCCTGCGGCGAGTGTCATCGCTGTAAGACAGGTCACCCGACTCTGTGTGAGGTTCACTTCAGTGGGAAGCGGGGCACTCTGATTGATGGCACTCTTCGTTTCCATAAGGGTGATCAGGATATCTACCAGTTTTCCCGTATTGGGACGCTTTCTGAGTATACGGTGGTACATACCAATTCCGTGCTTCCTTTACCTCCTGGATATACCTTTGAGCATGCAGCGCTTCTTGGTTGCGGGGTTACCACCGGTGTTGGAGCGGTAACCAGAACGGCAAAAGTCCCGGCCGGATCCACGGTAGCTGTCATCGGTTGCGGAGGCGTTGGGCTCAATGTCATTCAAGGAGCTAAGCTAGCCGGTGCTTCGAAGATTATCGCGGTCGATCAAGTGTCCTCAAAACTAGATCAGGCCCGCTTCTTCGGTGCGACCGATTGCATAAACTCAAAGGATGTCGATGGGGTTGAAGAAGTGAAGCGACTGACGGACGGAAATGGAGTTAATTTCTCATTCGAAGCCATAGGACTGCCGGCTACTATTGAAATGGCCTATAACATGTTAGGGGTCGGTGGAAACGCCGTGATTATTGGAATCACCAGTCCCAAGCAGACAATTACTATTCCCGCCGTGTTTATACCGGTCTGGGAAAAAAAGATCACGGGGTCCTTTTTTGGCTCCTGTCTGCCCAGTGAAGATATGCCTTACCTGTTGGATCTCTATCGTCAGAAGAAGCTGAAACTCGATGAATTGGTTACCAAATACTATGAGCTCGAGGAGATCAATCAGGCCTTTTCTGATATGGAAACGGGAGAGAACATCCGAGGCATGGTGCTTTTTGAGAAAGAATGAATGAGGCGGCACTCCTTAAATGGGTAATTCCAAAGCAATCGCGGCATAAAGCCGCTCCTACAGTTGAGTCATGATGGTGTTGTTGGAGGCAATTTTAGCGTACCATTCTTTCGGTGGTTGACCCTTGGCCTGAATCGAATTCATCTAAGGTTTTGATAACCCCCTGAGTTTTTTTATGAGTAATAAATTATTGATTGTAACCGGTGACGGAGGTGAAAGCTACGAAGTGCTCTATGCGCTTCATCGATTCCAGGAGGCTAACTGGGAGGTTGATATTGCTGCCCCGAGCGTGCGCACACTGAACTTGGTTCGCCATGACTTTATGCCCGGTTGGGATACTTATTTTGAAGGACCTGGATATGGTGCCGAGTCGACCGTTTCGTTTGCGGATGTAAATGTGGATGATTATAAGGCCGTCCTCCTTATCGGGGGTAGGGCGCCGGAGTATTTGCGTAATGATTCTGTTGTTATTCAGATCGTAAAGGATTTTCATGCGCAAGATAAGTGGATCTATAGTATTTGTCACGGTATCCAGATTCTTGCGACAGCGGGGCTTTGCCAGGATAAGAAAATTACTTGTTACGAGCACTGTAAGTTTGAGGCTGAATCTCAGGGAGGTACCTGGATGAGTGACGAAGCCTATATGGATGGTAAGATGATTTGTGGTCAGACCTGGCTTTCCCATCCTGACTTTTACCGGCTTATTTTTGATAATCTGCCATCTTGAACCAGGGATTTGTTATGAGAAAGCTGGTCGCCTGGAAGGGAGGAACGCCATTACTTGTTGACGACTCGGGCAGTGGGAGCGGACTCATTTGTTTACACGGCATTGGGGGTGGCAGCTACTTCTTTACCGGGCTTTCGCAGTCCTTGATCGAATCACGCCGGATTGTGTCCTTTGATATGCCGGGTACCGGCTTCAATGTGAACACAGTGGATCGGTTTTCGATCGAAGCCGCAGTTGAAGCGACCGTTGAGCTGATTGATCTGGTGTCACCTGAGCCGTCCGTTCTTTTAGGCCATTCCATGGGGACGATTGTTGCCTTAAAGGCCTACGCCGAGCGACCAGATGCGGTCGCCGGGCTTGTTTTTCTGGGTGGATTGCCTGAGCCCGTTTCCTCGATTAAAGAAAAGCTGACTACACGGATTTCCCGCATCGAGCAAGTAGGCATGAATGGGATTGGTGAGGAGGCCATGCCTGGAATATTTGCTGAAGGAACTTTGAGGGAAAGACGGCAATTGGTGGGTATGTTTCAGCGCCTTCTTGAACTAAATGCTGAGGATAGCTATGTGCAATCGATTGAGGCCTTGATCAGTGCTTCTGCTGTTGAGAATGCTCAGAACGTTCAAGTTCCTTGTTTAGCTATCACAGGAACGGAGGACCTTTATGCGGCACCGCCGGACGTCCAATCATTCGCTGACTCAATTCCGGGCGAGGTAGATGTGCAGTTTTTCGAAAACTGTGGCCATATGGTCTTTTACGAAGATCCCGGTCGTTTCAATGAGAGTGTAAATACCTTTCTTCAATCGCTCGATAGCGATTGGGCTTTTACTTATGGAGATGACAGCTAAGTCTTCACCTGAAAAGAAATGGCAGAAGTAACAGATGATTTTGCGGACAGCCTTAGAGCCGTCCGGGGAGAGTTTCAAAATACCAAAGGGGGAAGAATTGGGAATCGTGTCCTGGCTCACGTCTTTTCGACTTTTTTCCCCATACTACTCATGGTTTGTCTGGTTTTGGTATCCGAACTCAGCTGGCCGCTAAAGAGTGACGCGTGGCTGTTTATCGGCTTTGCTATCCTCACCTTGGGCGTTGGGATTATTCTGCAGCGTGCAATCAATTGTCGCTATGTATTCGATGACGAAGGCATCAGTGCGTATCGCTCAAATGGTCAAATCAAAGAGTCGATCCGTTGGACTGAGCTTACGAAGATTAACTACTTTGAAAGTCGAGGCATTCGCAGCTTCGTTCTCATCACCAACGATAGTTCGATGCAGTTGGAATTTTATAAGAGCCTCAGTGAAGCGATTTCCGATATAGAAAAATCAAAGGGCTAGGGCAAGTTATCTGTAACTTGCCTTTCCACTTTTCTCTAATCCGGCATATTCTGATCCTGCCAAGCTTCGCCAAAGGCTTCTTCTGCGCTTTTTGCAACGACTGTCGGGTTATAGACAACGTCTTCCCCGTTAATAATTCGACCGTCCTTAAAATGATAAAGGTTATTTTGGGTCGGCCCAATGCGATGTGGAAAACGCTTTTCTAAATCTTCGGTGCCCTCCAGACGTTCTTTCTCCGTAGCTTCGAAATCGATGGTATCAGATACCACTGCTCTGAGTTTTTCTAGCATGGCTGAAGTTTCTGGATCAGGGTCGCCCTTTGAAAGGTCCGTTTGTTCAAGCGGGTCATTGACGAGATTGAATAAAAACTCTGAGCCGCCACGGAATCCTACGTATTTGAAATCTCCATACCTCACCATGCGATACTCCGATCCTTCACCCCACCTGGGTTTTAAGTTGTCACTGAAAATGGGGATGAGCTCCGGCTCTTCACTCTGCGTTAATGACTGACTCAGGTCGCGTCCTTCTGCTTCGGAAAAATCTGCTCCGGCAAAGGAACACAGAGTGGGGTAGAGGTCGATGAGCGAGACGGGCGTTTCAACCTGAGTGGCTGCCTTGCTTCCCGAACGATGTTCAGGAAGCGAAATGATCATGGGGACACGAGTACTTGCTTCGTGATAGGTGTGCTTCCACCAACTGCCATGTTCGCCAGCCATCTCACCGTGGTCTGAAGCGTAAATGATGATGGTGTTTTCTAAATCGCCGGAGAGCTCAAGTCGGTTGAGCAAATCCCCAATGATTTCATCAAAGTAGCTGACGCAGGCAAAGTATCCAGCCCGCATCTTTTGTTGGTCTTCATAGGAGAGGCCTTCTACGCGGAACCCTTCTCGCATCGTTTGATTTACCGGGTGATCAAAGGTATCTCCGGATGCAGGTGCCTTCGGATCGGTTACCTGGTCGACAGGATATTTATCCGTCCAGCGTTTAGGTGCAGTGAGTGGGAAATGCGGTCTGCTAAAAGAGGCCAGGGCGAACCATGGTTTCTCAGGTTGCTCATGCCGGTGCTCACGGATCCAGGCAACGGTCTCTTGGGCAGTGATCTGTTCTTGAAGGGCACTTTCCGGATACTCGAGCTTGCCCGCTCCATCGAAGCGCCAGGTAAATTTATCACCTTCATACCATGCGGGTGGCTCCTGTCCCTGGTGTCCGGTCCCGCCGGTCAGATCTCCATAGGGGCGGTGTTGAAAGCCTACAAATTGTCGACTACCTCCCAGGTGCATCTTACCGATCAGACTGGTTTCGTAACCTGCCTTGCGCAGGGTGGCGGGCAATGTGACCAGATCTGGCGAAAGGGTAGAGTCGTTATTCCAGGCACCCGCACCACGTGCATGTTTGCCAGACAGCAGGCAAAGACGAGAGGGTGTGCATAAGGCCATCTGGCAGTAAGTATGGTTGAACTTTACCGCTTGATCCTTGAGTGCATCCAGATGGGGAGTTTCAACAGGCTCTCCTCCTTTCTCTTCACTCAGGTGTGAGAAAAATCGAAAGCTGTGCTCATCGCTGAGCAGGAAAAGAATATTGGGTTGGCTCATGTAGGTTGGTCGAAAGAGAGCGATTGGAAGTTAGCTTACGAATGTACTGAAACACTCACAGTGCTGTAAAGTGTTACTAGTAACATCTTCACCAGGAACGGGCTTTTTTCTAAAGTTCTTTGAGCTTCAGGTTTCGAAATGAAATCTGGTCCCCATGATCCTGAAGAATCAGGTGCCCTCGATCGATCTTTCCATATTCTGGCCACTCGGCGTATTTGCTTTTGGAAATAAGCTCCTTCCATTCACTGGATCCAATCGTGAAGGAGACGGCAAGATTGCCATTCATCCATTGTTCGACGTCATTTCCTTTACGAACGATACGCGACTGGTTCCATTCGCCGGCAGGAAGGGTAGTTTCTTTATTCGATTCAATGAGGTCGTAGAGGTCGCCACTGCGATGGGTTTTTATTTGCCCTTCTTCGTGTCCGCCATTGTCGAGCAATTGCATCTCCAATCCCGTGTGCCAGGGCTTGGTGTATTGGGGGTCATCATTGACCATGTAGAAGATGCCACCGTTTCCTCCGGGTGAGATGTTCCATTCGAATGAAAACTCAAAGTCACCGAGAGGTTCCGAAGTGATGATTAAATCAAGCTTACTTTTCGAGCCTTCTGCTCTTGCGGCCAGGCTGAGCACCCCGTCCTCTGCTGTCCAACGATCGGAGTTTGCATCGGGAAAGGCAAAGATGCGGTAGCTACTCAAATCAGAACCATCGAATAAGCGAATCCAATCGCTGCCGCTTGAAGCTTTTGAGCTAGAATCTTGAGCGGATCCACAACCTTGGAACAGGAGTAAAATCGATGCGAGAGCTAGCAGAATAGCAATACTGCGCAAAAGGTTGATCAGGAATGAATTATGAAGTCGGAATTGGTGAGTGTGCATCATTGATCAGGTAGAAGAATAGGTTTATTGGATAGCTTTCATTAAGCACGAGGATCTTCTAACTCATTATTCTGTAACAGTTACAGGGCTCCATCGGATTTGCCAAGGATGGTTTGCCATGTGTCTTAAGGGGCTCCTGCTCTTAACGTAATTTCTAATCTGCTGCTGTCGGCGGCATTAATGGTTCATTGCCAGAGTTTTATGGCATCATATAATCTCCAGGTGTAACGGTTACATAGGGTGTGTTCCTAGTGCCTATATTTTAGAGATGTTTACTGTTAAACTTCAGTTAGCGTTTAAACGAATCTTCTACTTTGATTCGCTACTGATAATACCCTCTTAAATTGCGAAATTCTATTGGACCCGCATTCATTGCTGGGTTTAGGTATTAATTGCTTTGGCCCCATATTTCGAAGCGAACTTCAAATTCTTCAAAATATCATGTATAAATCTACCTCTAAGTTCTTGGCCCTGCTTCTATTGCCAGTGGCCGCGCTCTGCTTGCAGAGCCCTTTATTTGCTCACGAACAGCAGCTGTATCTTTCGCGCTATGTTCCTAATCTGAAATACAGTGAGTCCGATCTGACCAAGGATACGGATACGGCCACCTACAAGGCGATCTTCGGAGAGGGTGACAAGGATGAGCAACATCTGAATGCCATTACGCGTATGGGGGAGCTCACGGTTCAACCAGGCGGAGCCAGTGCGATTGTGAAACGTGCCATGGAAGAATATGTTTTGTATGTAACTTCAGGAAAAGGAACTCTGATCTATGATCGTGAGGAAGCACCTTTGAGAGAAAACGATTTTCTATATGTGCCTGCTGGTGTGCGGCATGGCATAACAAATGACAGCAGTGAGCCGATCAAAGTACTCTTTATGGGATATAAGATTCCGAAAGGAGTGGACTACCAACCCAAGAAGAATCTTGAAATCGCCAATGCGGATGAAGTGGAGCTGCAAGTGCTTGGAAGCCATGGTCCGACGACTCAGTATAAACTCCTGATGGGTGACACAACCAGCACACGTGATCGTCTCGCTTCAGCATCTCAAATGAAGAGCTTATTCATCATGGATTTTGCGCCGCGTGGGACCAACAACCCGCATCGTCACCCCACTCAGGAAGAAGTTTACTTTGTTCTCCAAGGAAGTGGTTACATGGTCGCGGGTCTTGATCAATATGGCAATGTAGAGCGGCATCCAAGCCAGGAAGGAGATGCCTTCTATTGGGCTGCTGGAACGGAAGTTGGATTCTATAGCCTGAATTCTGAAGGTGAGGAGCACTCCATTATCTTGGCCATAAGGTCCGACGATCCTACCAAGACGAAAAAGTAATCTGAAATTTCCACCGGGTGGCTTTTGTAAGTGAACCTCTAGATATGCTATTTATTGATTGGAATTGTAGACGCATAGTGCGGCGGAGCGAGACGCTCTCACACTACCATTTACAGATTACCGAATATGGTAGGGCCATTGCGTCCCCGCAATGCCGGTCTAGTAATTAGCAACCCCCATCTTTCTTTATGAAGAAACCGTTTGATTACTCCACAAATCGTAGAAACTTTCTTAAAAAATCCGTATTGGGTGGAGCCGCTTTAGGAGGCTTGTTTCATCTGCCGATGGATCAAGTAGCTGCCGCTGCTACGTCGGGTCTAAACCGTGCTTCGAGCCCTTCGAATTTGAAGATAACGGACATGCGCTATGTCACCGTGGAGCACATGGGGCGTAAGTGCTCTATTATTCGCCTGGATACGAATCAGGATATCTACGGATACGGAGAAGTCAGAGACGGTGGCGAGGTAAAGCATGCGCTCATGTTGAAGCACCTGCTTCTAGGAAAGAATCCGTGCAATGTGGAAAAACTGTTTCGCATAGTAAAACCGTTTGGAGGACACAACCGTTTGGGAGGTGGAGTGAGTGCCGTCGATATGGCACTGTGGGATTTGACCGGGAAAGCTTATGGCGTACCCGTATGGCAACTACTCGGAGGAAAGTATCGGGATCGTGTCCGATTATACGGTGATACCTTTTCGGATAAAGACCACGAATTGATTCGCTCCAAAGTGCTGGCTCGGGTCGAGCAGGGGTTCACCTGGCTCAAAATGCTTCGAGTGTTTCGACTGCTTGAAGATGTCCCAGGAACACAAA
The DNA here is from genome assembly GCA_014529675.2 of Opitutia bacterium ISCC 52. Lineage (NCBI taxonomy): Bacteria > Pseudomonadati > Verrucomicrobiota > Opitutia > Opitutia bacterium ISCC 52. The sequence continues at coordinate 3,850,480 of CP076040.1, read as the reverse complement.
ATGAATACAAGGAAGGTATGCTCACGGACAAGGGAATCGCTTTGATTGCGGATTACCTGCAAATGGTTCGTGAAGCGGTCGGTGATGACATGCCGATTTCTGCGGATCACTTTGTGGGACGTAATCTCGATAACATGACCCGCCAAGCCAAAGCGCTTGAGAAAACCAATTTGGCTTGGATTGAGGAACCTATCAATTGGGCTCAGACTCAGGATCTAAAAGCACTTAGGGGTCGGATTGATACTCCGATTGCGACGGGCGAATCGATGTTTGCCCGCGAAAGCTTTAAAATACTGTGCGATAATCAGGCGGTAGATTATGTGCATCCTGACCTGGCGACTGCTGGAGGTATTCTTGAAACCAAACTCATTGGAGACTATGCCGAAGACAATGGTATTAAACTTGTGATGCACTACGCTGGGACTCCCGTGTCCTTTAGAGCCAATGTCCACAGCGCTGCCGCCACAAACAATCACCGTGCGCTTGAATTCCATCCAGATGGAGAAGGGTATTCCAGGTGGGCAAATATGGTTCAAACGACCAGCGATCACTCGTTGACGGATCGCGGGTTTGCGCCGGTGTCCGATGCTCCTGGCCTAGGCATCGAGTTGAACATGGATCATATTATGAACGTGCTACATCCTGATGATATGAGCGTATTTGCTTCCACCGAGAAGTGGAACTCTCTGTAATCATTATCAAAATACCAAACTAGATTTTATGAAACGACTATTCACTCTTCTGCTGTTTCTGGGCCTTTCCCTGGGGATCTTCTTAAATGCCCAAACCATATCTCGCGATGAAATGGTTTTCCTCACCTCCGAGTGGAAAGGGGAGCGCTTTGAAGACGGACGTCCAAGAATACCGGATGCATTGATCGAGCGAGCCGCGAAGATTGGTATCGAGGAAGCCTGGGTGGTGCTCTACAATGCGGGTTACAAAAACCAGTTCGAAGGGAATTGGAAGATGATCCATGAGGATGTGCCAGTGATTGGTCGTGCACTTACGGCACACTATATGCCGAGTCGTCCGGATGTTTTAAAAAATATCATGGAGCGTGGGCATGCTGAGGGACGTTCCGGGAATCACAATTCCTGGCCCATTCAGGAACTGCAAAAAGGGGATGTCTACGTGGCTGATAGTTTTGGAAAAATTGCCCAGGGCACATTGATTGGCGACAGTTTGGGAACGGCCATTTATAACAAAACGGGAACAGGCGTTGTTTTCGATGGGTCCGCTCGAGATCGTTCAGGGATGGCGGAGATTGAAGGCTTCAACGCCTTTGTTCGGGACTTCGATCCCACTTTTCTAGAGGAGGTAGTTCTGATGGGGCTCAACACGCCCATCCGAATTGGGAAGGCGATTGTGCTTCCAGGAGACCTGGTAATTTCAGAACCCACAGGCGTTCTCTTTATCCCTGCCCACATGGCAGAGGAGGTGATCCTGACAGCCGAGTTCATTGGTGTTCGCGATGCCTTCGGTTACGAAATGCTCAAAGCAGGAACCTACGACACCGGCCAAATGGACAACGCATGGACGGATGCGATCAAGGAACACTTTCTCCGTTGGCTAGACGAGAATCCGGATCAGCTGCCCATGAGCCGCAAGGACCTGGACGCGTTTATGTCCAAACGGACATGGTAGTGTTTGGTGTCAGGTGTCGGGTTTCAGTGTTCAGGTACCGTTCTTCTCTTAGTCTTGGTCTTTCTCTTCCTCCAAAATAAAAACTCCAGAACCTAGGGAAATTGTAGGAGGAGCTTTTGCTCAAAGATCGATAAACAGTCCTATGCTACTTCTGTTTGTACCACTTGCCCTTGTCGTCCTGGAGCCAAACTCCGGATGCTGATTTCTTGCGCAACTCTTCGGCACGGCCTTGGCCTACCACTTTGAGGCTCAGCTTCAGGCGCTTGGCCAATATGGAGTAGAGTGCTTTGCGGTCTTTGTTTTCCGCATTCATCAGGGAGGTCTCCTCGCTCGAAAGTGCTCCGCGTTGGGCGAGCAAGCCAACGTTATTTTCGCCGACCTTGCCGGCCAGTTTAATGCTATCGACCGAAGACACGCGTTGCATGATGGCCTGTTTCAATGCGGCCTCGTCTTGTGCGAAGGTGTGAACGCTTGAAAACAAGAAGGTGCTAATTAGAAGGGAAATAAATAGTGTAAGTTTTTTCATCGCGATAGTCGGTTGTTATTCTTCGTCAATGGCTTCAGATGCCGCATCGATGTCCGCAAATACATTGTCTAGCTCCTGTTGCAGCTGAACCTTAAGATTCACATCCAAGGTCATGTAAATCGGCTCAATCGTGCTGTGCGTTTTTACATTGATGCAGCCGGTGAGTGCTGCGATCGCGCCAGCGGCAATACTGGAGAGCAGCAAAGGGGTTGTTTGTTTTGGCAAAGGCATGATGAATGATAAGACTCCAAAAACTGGAATAAGTTACAACTATTTACTGGAGCGAGGGAGTTCCCAAGGAGTGGATCTGAAGAAGAAACTGCAGGAGCTCGTCGGTGGTGCCGTTGATGTTCGTGTTCAGAACCAGGGGTACGACAGTCGCTCCGGTTATTCCTTCGCCGGCCAGATGGATTCTGGCGGGGGTGTTCGGGCTATTCTCAGGCAGCAGATCGATACGTAGCTCATGAATGGTCAGATCACTCAGCGCATCCTCGACTACGTTTTCCGGGGCCAACTTTAGCTTTTCCAGGATTTTATCCCCTATGGATGAGAGGAAGCCTTTTTCCTCCTCCTCTTCTTCTTCTTCTTTCGGAGTAAACATTCCCTCCGTATTGTAATTCAATCGAGCTGGAATCCCTTCGGTTAATTCGAGATAACCAGCGTTCGTTTCAAAGTGGCCATTCTTGAACCGGATCGGCAGATGTCCACTGACGGCGCCTTCCATAGTCCCATCAAAGAGATCCATGCCATCGACAATCGCCTTTAGTGAGAGGTGTTCGAATGCTATGGATGTATCTATCTGCGTCGGGTTTAGTTTAACGGTTGCAGGTGCTAGCTTTAAAGTACCCTCGAAGAGGTCCGTACTTCCATCCGTTAAGGTAAAGGTTTTGGAGTCCAGCAAATCGAAAAGAAACTGGGTATTTTGGAACGACAAGTCACCGAGATGGATTTGATCAATGGTTATCTCAGATGCTCCCTTGCTGCTCTGGAGGTTTTTTAAAGACGCGATATTAAGGGTCGATTCAATGCCCGTGACTTCCAGCTTATTTTTGGGGATGGAGATTGAACTGTCTGATAGGTTCAAGATGGCGGTGGCATCCATTAATGCATCCGAAAACATGTATTCACCATTAGCCGTCACCGATCCGTTGAAAATCATATCCTCAAATCCTGGGATGAAGCGACCTGGCAGGTCAGAGTATTCAAGCACAAGTGGAGAAGCGCTGTATTCGCCATTCAATGACATCTCCTTGTCCAGATCGTGGGAGGTGTGACTGAAGTCTATTTTGGCTTCCGTGCCTTCGAAGAGGAATTGTAGGATTCCCTGCGTCCTCATGTCGCTCATGTTTCCCCGGTTCTCCAGTTGGAGGCTGGTTTGTTCGAGAGTTTGTCCTGCCAATGCCACAGTGCCCGCATTCAGAGACAGTATGGAATTGGATTCCGTCGCCTGTTGCCCCGGGCTGATTCCAAGGGAACCGGATATCCATTGGGCGGAAAGGCTATTGAACACAAATTCATTGAGAGTGCAGTTGGCTTCTCCGTCGGCTTTTGCCAGGAGTGCTGGGATGAGAAGCGAGCTATTTGTGAGGGGAGTTTCTCCCAATTCGAGATCATTGAAATGGATGTCTCCTGAGGAGGATCCCTCGGTTAATTGCCACTCGGGTGCCACAACATTTAGACTGGGGAGTTGCCAGTTTAACGATAGGCTGGTTCCATCCATTGCCAAGTCGATTTGAAGGAGTCCTTCAGGGTTCTCAATGGGTTGTACTTCTAGCGTGGAATTTTCGTCGCTGTTGACCGCCTGGACTTCCAGGCGACTAAGATTCAGTGACAGTATGTTTTTCTCAGTGCGTTTTAAGGAACCACTCCACAGAATTTGGAGTTGGCTCTTTGGAAACTCCACGTTCAATTGGCCGTTGTGTACCCGTGTTTCTCTTACGGGTATAAGTTGGAGCGCATTCAAGGTGAGGGGTTCGTCGCTGGAGGGGAGTTCTTCCGGTTTAACATGAATCAGTAGTGTATCGATGTTCGCCTGATGGGCTTCTTTATTCTGAATGAGTTCGCTTAGCGAGTAGTCCAGTTTGGCTGAAGTCATTTCCACCGACCACCCAGGGCTCTGGATAGTCGCTGCTCGAATCTCAAGCTGGCTGGGGCCTGCTGACTCAAAAGTTATGGTGGAGTCCTCAAAGCCCTGCTTCTTCAACTGCTGGTTAACTAAAAGATTAAGCACATCAGGCAGACGCCACCAAGTGATGAGACAAGCTCCAATGAAGAGGAGGCCCAGGAGGGTTCCGACTTTAAGCAGTCTGTTCTTGCCAGCCATGTGCGACGGCTAGGTGTTTTTCACACTCCTAAGTGTAATAGGAGAGCTGAGCCGCTTGTTGAAGCGTGGCGACCGCATCATCCCAGGTCGGGATAAACTCGTGGGCAATGAATCCCTCGTAGCCGGTTTCAAGGATGGCTTCAAAAATGGGTGGGTAGTGGATTTCTTGAGAACCGTCGATTTCGCCACGTCCTGGATTCCCGGCCGTGTGGTAGTGGCCAATGTAGTCTTTGTATTGATGAATGCGGCGGATGATGTCTCCATTCATTACTGAGACATGGTAAATATCGAAGAGTAACTTAAAATTCTCCGAACCCACTTGTTTGATCAGGTCGATGCAGAAGTCGACGTCGTCACCAAAGTATCCGGGATGTCCCTTCATCGGGTGGGTATCGTCGCGTGAGTTGAGGTGTTCCAGAACCAGCGTGATGCCATTCTTCTCGGCTTTTCCGATCACTTCCTTCCAGGTATCGACACAGCGTTGGGCTGCTTTTTCCTCATCCATGCCGTCGAAGCGCATCCCGGTGAAGGTGATCACATTCTTACAGCCAACTTCCTTGGCCAGATCGATGGCGCCCGAGAGTCCGTCCACAACCAGGTCATGGTATTCTGGATTGCAGGGTCCTTTGGCAAATCCATGGGCTCCGGAAACGAGAGAGATATCCATGCCCAGTTCCTTTACCATGGGGTAATGATCCGAAGAGATGCCTTCCATGGCTACCAGGCCAATTTTTTGGCAGTGTTTGGCCAGTGTCGGGACGTCCATGCGGTCTCTAAAGCACCAGCCCATCACGGACTGACGAATACGACCATCGGCAACCGATTTGTGAGTCGGAACGATTTGACCTTGAGAAACGCTGCTTCCAGCTAGGAGGCCTACGGTTCCAACCGCACCGGTCTTTATCAATTCACGACGAGAAAGCGTTGTGTCGGAAGATTCCGATTCTTGGGGTGTGACTTTCTTTTGCATATGAGAACTCAAACAGAATCGATAACTCAAGAAAACACAAAAGGATCTCTGCCGATTTTGGTAGCTTTTCGGATCAGGATTTCTATGTGTGTTGGGATGAAAGCTATAGTGGTTGGAATAATTGCCATGTTTTTTTTGGTTTTGGGCCTGGTTTTGATGCCCTCCAAAAAGGAGGACGAGCCTTGGGAGCGTGAGAATAAGATCGATACCTATTGGGAAATCGGAGACTTCGAGTTGACCGATCAGTATGGGAACCCGTTTTCCTCTGAGGAGTTGGAAGGCAAAATCTGGCTGGCCAATTTTGTGTTCACCTCCTGCGCGGCCGAATGCCCATTGCTAACCCAGCAAATGACTCTGGTGCGACGCAACTTGGGTGACAGGCCAGACATTGCATTTGTATCCTTCAGTGTAGATCCTCAGACCGACACGCCGCAGCGGCTGCTCGATTACTCCAAGCCCTACGGTGAAGATGAGCGATGGAGTTTGTTAACCGGGGACATTGAAAAAGTGACAGAGTTGGTGACCAAGAAATTCCTGGTGCCTCTGACTCATGATGAGGACCTGGCTCACAGTTCCGAACGTGCCATTTCGCATAGCGACAAGATGCTTGTGATCGATGGTAAGGGCGTGGTGCGCTATTTCTGCGATGGTCTGAATCAGCGGACGGTTGAATCGTTGACCGATGTATTTCAGGTCCTGATCCAGGAATCGGGAGTGTATTGAGAAGGTTGAAGGCTGAGTGGTAGTATTCTTCGCGTTCTTTCTCTCCATCTATCAAAGTAGAACAGGCGTCTCGCCTGTTTATTGTTAAAGGCGTCTACCGAATTCATGTATACTTGAAACATGGGTGAAGATGGGTCTTTTCCGAATACACACAGGCAAGATGCCTGTGCTACTCTTTCGCAGCCTGCTTCATCGCCTCTACCAACTCTTCTGGTTTCCAGCTTTCGTCGGTAAAGATCTTTGCGATGTGTCCTTGAGCATCCATCACGACCGTGCGCAAGTTATGCGTATAGATGGCGGTATCATTCTTGCCAAACATCAGGCCCACGGATTCTCCGAGTGAGCGGATGTCCTTTGTTTCGGGGCTGGTCAACAAACTCCAGTTGTTTGAGCTTTTGCCAAACTGTTCGCCGTAGGCTTTCATGACTTCAGGTGTATCGTAGTCACTGTCGAAGGATACGGTAAGTAGCTTGAAGTTATTCGCTGCAACTGGATCGGCATTCAATAGCTTCTCCACGCTACTGAAGTTTCTCATCATGGCCGGGCAATATTCAGGGACCGGGCAGCGGGTAAAAATAAAAGTCAGGGCTACGACCATCCCACGGTAATCGTTCAGTTGAACTGGGCCCCCATTCTCATCTGACAAACTAAAGTCAGGAAAGAGGTCCCCGACTTTTAGTAGCTTATTGGTTGGGTCGGGTGGGGCGCTTGGAGATTTCAGTTCCCGGGTCTTTCCCGTTGGTTCGACACCTTCGACCCAGGACTCCAATTCAGCTACCTTGTAGGTGAAGCTAATCTCCTCTCCCGGTTGCGCCTTTTCCGATTCACTTAAATCCTTCAATCGAAAGGGCATGGTCATCGCTCCCATGTAGCCCGGGATTTTTTCGTGATCGATGATCAAGGTCCGGCCTTCATCTTCGACGCGCAGGAGGACTCCTTTTACTTCGAAGGATTGAAGGTTCGAGTCAGTTGTCTCACTAGGTTTTGAGCAAGAAACTATACCCAGGAGGGCAAGTCCCACTATCAGCCTGTTTGTCGTCCTATTAAACATTTGGCATGAATGGAGATATGGGAAATATATCTGTCAATCGGTTTCGCAGGTTCCAGATCTAATATTAGATATGGCGCTCGCACCTATGAGATAATTCTCCGGTTTTCAGATAAAAATGAAAAGTGAGAAGGAGTAGGGTTTATGCTCCATGCTTGCCTTTGCGAGCTTGCTGTTTTGCAATTCCTTATGGAAACCAGTACTGTATCTAAACCTCCTCATTATCGCCTCCTCCTGTTTTTCTTTGGCTGCCTGCTTCCGTTTTGCTTAGGTGCTCAGACAGTCTTTGAACAACTTCAAGTAATAAGTCCTAATCCGACTCCCGATCATATTAACAACCTTAAAAATGTGAATGGGAAGTTTATTGGAGCGACCGAAAGGGCTGGGGTGATTATAAGTAGTGATGATGGAATCAATTGGTCTTCACACCTTACCGGCCACTCGGGGTCAACATTCGGTATTGCGTATGGCAATGGTATATACGTGATATTCTCATATGCGAATGGTACTGCGCACTTCAGCTCAGACCTAGAAAATTGGACTGAGATTTCTTCCCACAATTTACCGAGTAATACCGGAAATGTATATTTTCATGATGGCTTGTTTTATTTTATGGGAGCGCAACATGACGACAATCCAGGAATTGTAACAACCGCCGATGGCGTCACATTTAACGAGGTGGCTACTCCAGGTGAAGTCCGATGACATGGTTGAGGCGATTCGTTCCAATGGCACTCCGGTTGAATATGTAGTGTTCCCTGATGAGGGTCATGGATTTCTCAAGAAGGAAAACCAGATCAAAGGCTACGGGCAGATTGTCGAGTTTCTCGATAAATACCTGAAAGGTAGCTGATAAGGTGCAGGAGGGGCTTCACGCCCCGATCTCATTGAGGCTGTAGTTAATCCTTCGGAACAGGCATGCTCCAATGATCTTCATCACACTTGCGAACAATGTAGCAATGGTGGTGACACCATTGAGAGCTCCTTTGGCCAGGTTATCGGCGTGTTGTGATCACCTGCCGCTTTGCCATATCATACCTATCCCCAGGAGCTAGGAAATAAAACGACCGAGATAGGTCGGGCACTTCTTTACCCTCCGTTCCTTCCTTGGACCAAAAGCTGCCATCGTAAATGGTGACATAGCTTTCACCTACCACTTCAAATTGATCCCCTTGAACGAGCATAGCTGTATTTTCATCGATGCCTACACCCAGTAGATCTGGGTATACCTTCAAAATGGTAAACATGTCAAAGTGTCGATTGCGGGCCAGGTGATGCTGATCGATCGCTACATTTCTCAAGTAACCAAATCCTACCTCATGGTCACCGACCATGATCTGATTGTTGCGAGTATCACCGCGCGCCAAGTACGATCCCTGGATCGTTGCTCCCGCAGAGCTCCCTGCAATGACCCCATCCCGTTCCAATACTTCCCACAGCAGTGCTTCTACTTTCGTGCCCGCATAGGCATCGACAAGGTTCCATTGTCGCCCCCCTCCAAACCAGACGCCTTTCGCTTCTTTCAGCGGTGCGACGAAGGCTTCCGAATTTGCCACCGAGCGATCAAGCGTATGCATCACCGTCACGTTCGTTGCTCCCAGTGAGCGTAAACGATCCCCACGCTCCTCCCGCTGCTGAGCCGTCATCGACGGACTCGCCGTAGATATATAAACGAGAGGCGCATCGTTTCCTCCAGCCAATGTAATAAACCGCTCATACATTTCTTTACCTGCACCCCCGCCCACGATCAAAAGGGTGCCATTCTCGGGGCCGACTTGGGTCTTCGTTTGTCCTTGGATCGGGGAAACAGAAAGAAGGAGATAGCTGCCGACCAGCATCGACAAAATTCTTATGGAAAAGGGTGACTTCATTGGAAGCTCATAATTACGTCACGCTGATCAGGGATCAAGGGAGTTATGGTGGAGCTTTTACTCTGGGACTTCAATGTGCGGAGACAGTTTTTGTTTCAGCTCCTCGATCAGTTTCGGATCCAGAGGATCGTAGATATCTTTGATGAACAAAGTCACTGGTCGCTTCCCTACGATCTTGTCAGGAAATTTTTTCTTCAATCGATGGGAGTGGCGCGTTTCCATTGTGAATATAATATCTGCCCATCCGATATCTCCCTCCGTAACTTTAATACGAGACCCATTCTCTGTCCCGCGCGAACGCACCTGATACTGATCCAGTTTTTCATACAGTTTTTCTGCAGTGTAGCTGCGCGACTTATTCCGGCTACAGATGAAGAGGAGCTTCCTCGGAGGATTTTCGGAATTCATCGATTATGGGTTCCCATGCATCACACTGTTTAGATGCCCTTTTGTTGACTCAAGAATTTCTCAAATGTTTAATTGCTGCGAGTCTTAAACCCATCAGGAAATAAATGAAAAACATAGTCATTTGTGCAGACGGAACTTGGAATCGACCAGAGCAATTAGGCAGGGATAACTACCCCACGAACGTTCTGAGATTTGCGCGAGGCATTGCTCCTCGAGGTAGGGGAGGAAAAAAGCAGGTTGTGTTTTACGATTGGGGAATTGGTTCCTACCATGACAAGGTGAGTGGGGGTGCATTTGGCAGCGGCCTGGAAAAAAACGTCATGGATGGATACCGTTTCCTGGTTCACAACTATGAACCGGGTGACCGAATATTCCTTTTCGGTTTTAGTCGGGGTGCTTATACGGTCAGAAGTCTGTGTGGGCTGATAAACAATTGTAGCATTTTAAAAGGGGCTGAGGGAAAGCGAGTCGAGGAGGCGTTTGCTTTATATAAGAGCCGGCGCCGGAAGCCGAGTGGTGAATACTCAATTAAGTGGCGAGAGAAGTACTCGGTGCAACAAGAGACGAACGTTCATTTTATAGGTGTATGGGATACGGTTGGCTCATTGGGGTTACCGTTTACTATATTTGGCCTCATTAAAGACAAACACCTCTTCTATGATCGAAAGATGGGTAGTAATATCAAAACCGCCCGTCATGCGTTGGCGTTAGATGAAATGCGGAACGACTTTGAACCGACGATTTGGGAACCGAAAGAAGGCGTGGACCTGAAGCAGGTGTGGTTTGCTGGGGTGCATTCGGATGTTGGGGGAAGTTACAAGCCCGACAAGGATGGCGGACTGCTGGCAAACATTCCCTTCGCGTGGATTCGGGACGAAGCTGATGAGTGCGGTTTGGTTTTTGAAGATTACATGGAGGATGTAGATATCAACCCATTGGCCAGCCAACACAACGAATACAAAGGAAAGTATAGATTGTTGGGAAAACACTACCGGAAGATTCCTGACTTCAATAAAATCCCCACTCAGGTTCACTCCAGTGTGAAACAGCGGTATACCGGAGGATAAAAAAGCAAAGCGATCGAGTCGTATCTGGTGGAACACGAGGGTACCTGGCCGCCGATCGTGGGCTGATCATTGTCGTTCAAGTTTGTATCTAGGGTCTGTTATTGTATTTTCCAAACACTGGTGAGCAGTGCGTTTTGGCATTTGATATAAAGGGGATTATGCAGCTAATTAGCCGAATGAAATCTGCATTGTTTGGTGTCTATCTTTTGTTGCTCGGTTGGTTTGCCTTCTCTGCGTGTACAAAATCCAATCCGCAAATAGAATTGCTCACTGATCATGGACGAATCCTTCTAGATATCTATGAAGACGACGCACCCATCACCGCCTCCAATTTTCTTCGCTACGTGGATGAAAAGCGTTTCGAAGGAGCGACGTTCTACCGAGTGGTTACGATGCGGAATCAGCCGAACAACGATGTGAAGATCGAGGTGATTCAGGGCGGGCTCAGTTTTAGCGGTGAGCATCCCAATAATCTGCCACCGATCAGGCATGAAACGACGAAGGAGACGGGAATCTTGCACAAGGATGGCGTGTTATCGATGGCCCGGGTCGAACCGGGGACGGCTGCTGGTGAGATCTTTATCTGTTTGGGTAATCAACCTGAATTGGACTTCGGTGGGACGCGGAACCCGGATGGGCAGGGCTTTGCTGCCTTTGGAAAGGTGGTTGAAGGCATGGACGTGGTTCAGGCCATTCAACAACTGCCAGAGGAAAAACAGATGTTGGTGGAGCCTGTTAAAATACTTTCGGTTCAACGGATTCGGTGAGTGACCTTTGATCCTGTGAGCGATTGGATCCTTTGAATGTCCGGAAATAGGAAACCTTTTAAACAACCTCCCAAACGGTATCAACCGCGTGGGGTGCCTGTGCTCTATGAAGATCACGACATCATTGTCGTCGATAAGGCCTGTGGGATACTCACGATCAGTACGGATCGTCCGCGTGACATCACCGCCTACACACTGCTGACTGATTTCGTTCGGAAGGGGGATGCCAAGTCGAAAAAGCGAATCTTTATTGTTCACCGATTGGATAAGGATACCTCGGGCGTGTTGGTGTTTGCCAAGACGGAGTCCGCCAAGCGTTTTTTACAAGATGAGTGGTCTCAGTTTCAAAAGAAGTATCTGGCGGTTGTTCATGGACGACTTGATGAGAAGAAAGGGGTTATCTCTTCCTATCTCGCTGAGAACAAGGCCTACAATATGTACTCGGTGAAGAACCCTTCGCAGGGTAAACTGGCAAAGACCGCATACAAGGTATTAAAGGAATCCAGTCAGTATAGTCTTTTGGAAATTGATTTACTGACCGGGCGGAAAAATCAGATCCGGGTTCATTTCTCGGAGAGGAAAAACCCGGTTGTGGGAGATAAGTTGTACGGACGTAAAGGTATCCGCATGAAACGCCTGGGGCTTCACGCAGCCTCCTTGACGCTACAGCATCCTTTCTTGAAGGAGACGATGACCTTTGAGGCAAGGACGCCTGGATTCTTTAATCAACTGTTCAAAGTGAGTACTAAAAAGTGAACTCTCTTAGGTTGAAGGTCGGCTTCCGCGCTGGGGATCCGCCCAGGTACTGAGCTTAAGGTTGGTATACAAACTCTGACAAGTCAACGGGGCTGGGAAGAAGGTCATACTCGAGTAGAAGTTCCTGCATGGCTTGCCATTTTTCAATGGAAGGCCAAGGCATGATCTTTGAGTTTTCTGGTCGCACCAGTTGCTCGATCTTTTCGAGTGATGCGAGTTGATAGTCTCGATTTATTTCTGGATTCCATTTGCTGAGAATGAGATCGATGGTTGCTTCTTTGTGGTCCAATGCATAAGCCCAGCCCTTTCGGCAGGCTTCGGTGACGGCGACGACAATCTCTGCCTGACTCTCAATCATAGCTTCGGTGGTAAAGAGGACCTGGGAGTAGGCTAGATAACCATTTTGGCCGGCTAGTTCGATGTGACCTGCGTTATCGGTTCGTCGCTGCAACTCGACAAATTCGTCGATGTAGTAGGCCTGCATAAGTTCGATTTGACCTTTAATCAGCACAGCTGGATCATAGCCCACTTCGACAAAGTGAATGTCGTCGAGGCTTAAGTCGTGCTTGGCCAATGCGATGCCAAGAATTTTTAGACCGTCGGCGTGAATCCCGATTCGCTTACCCTTAAAGTCTTTGACCGACTGGATATTACTTTTGGGAAGGTGCATCCAACCCATTGGGCTGGTTTGAAACATGGGTGCCAGTGCAACGATGGGATGGCCTTCGCGTCGTTTTCCTAGCAGAACTGAACTCTCTGAGACGCCGAAGCGTAGATCGTCTGAGTCAGTAAGACTCTCAACGACACCCACACTCTTGGGCGCTTCCAATAGGGTCACTTCGAGATCAAACTCCTTTAAATAGCCTTGCTCGATCGCCTGGTAGAGACCGGCAAACTGGGCATTGTAAATCCAGTCCAGTTGAATGGTAACGAACTTCTTCGAAAAGGCTGTTCCTCCACCAGCAATGAACAGGAGTAGACACAAGAGTATTGGAGGTAATTTTATACAGCGCTTCATAGGTGGAACCATGCAGGTGCTGTGCCACTTCCCGTCCGTGATTTCTATTTGAACCGCAGGGTTTTTCGTGCGATTAGTATGAGATCGAACCCATTACCCCATGAAAACAAATAGAAGAACCTTTATTAAACAATCCGCCCTGGGTGCGTCAGTATTTCTTGCTGGCACCAGCGCCTCTCATACCGTCTTTGGAGCGAACGACCGTTTACGAATTGCGGTGGTTGGATTGCACGGTCGCGGTAAAAGCCACGTGAGCGGTTGGCTCAAACAGCCCAATGTTGAGATTGCCTACCTTGTAGATCCCGATGCCGATGTGTTGGCTGAAAAAATGGAGGACTTGAAAGGGCGGATTCAGGGTAAGTTTACCTGTAAGGGCGTTTCGGATATCCGCACCGTCTTGGACGATCCAAATGTCGATGCCGTTTCGATTGCGACGCCGAATCATTGGCATTCTCTGATGACGATATGGGCGGCTCAGGCGGGCAAACATGTCTATGTCGAAAAGCCCATGAGTCATGACGTGAAGGAAGGCCGTATCGCTGTCGCTGCTCAGGAAAAATACGGAGTGGTGATACAGCATGGCACGCAGCGGCGTAGTGAACCAAGATTCGCCGGCCTTACCGAAATGATTCAGGCAGGTAAATTTGGGCGGTTGAAAATTTCTTATGGTTACTGCTGTAAACCGCGCGACACCATCGGATTCGAGTCGACAACTGCTGCTCCCAAGAATCTAGATTGGGACCTATGGCTTGGACCCGCCAACCTGAAGGATTATCATGCCAACTACGTGCACTACGATTGGCACTGGTTTTGGGCTACTGGCAACGGCGACATGAACAACCAGGGTACGCATCAACTCGATGTTGCGCGCTGGGCTTTGGACCCTGACCAGACTCACCCCACGCGCGTTATGGGAATGGGAGGACGGTTTGCCTGGAATGATCAAGGTGAAACACCCAACACGATGTTTGCCGCGGCCGAGTATCCGAATGGCCAGCAAGTCTTCTTCAATGTGCGCAACGTGAATTACGAAGGCTACCAGCGCCAAGTGATGAATGAGTACTATTTTGAAGATGGCGGATATATCAGTGACTGGAAATACTTCGCTCCCGGCAGCAGCGTGGGTGAGGAGATCGATATCCCAGACGGCAAAGTTACACCGGGTGGAAACTGGGGTAGTTTCGTGGCTGCTTGTCGTGCCGGTAAACCAGAGATGGCGAACGGCAATGTCCTCGATGCCCATTACGGCTGCGTCATGGGGCACCTGATGAACAACTCCTATCGCCTAGGCTCCAAAGTACCTTTCAATAAAAAAGCCGGTCGCTTCGGTGACAATACAGATGCCTACGAGCACTTTTCGAAACTGCACAGCATTATGAAAAAGGGCGTCGGCTTACCAGAGGATGGCACCGAGTATACGGTGGGACCTTGGCTAAACTTCGATGCTAAAAAAGAACGCCACACAGGCGAATTAGCCAAGGACGCGAACAGGTTGCTTCAAGACAAAAACCGGAAGGGCTTCCGAGTCCCAACGGCCAAAAAAGTGTAACGCTCGCTAGGAACGCCAAATCTCAGTTAGAGTAGCCACCGTCGATAGGCGGTGGAGTTGAAGTAGTGGTTAAAACTATGGGAGGTGCTTTGCGTCTTTTTTAGGTCGACAAATGTCAATGGGATCGCGGCGTTACCGACGAACGAAGTGAGGACACATCTACAAGTCTTGCACTCAATAACAAGCCGCTCCCATAGTTAGAAAATATAAGCGGATCTTTCATCCAATCCGGTGGCCGAGGGTTTGTTTGCGAAGACTGCGTTGACTCATTGAGTTGAGCCGTCAGAAATTCCTCTATGAGTATCAAATGGACATTGCGCATCACCTGCTTAATGCAGATTGCCTCCATTGGTATACTCTTTGCCTTTGAGGCCGTTCGGATGAAAGACATGGGCGTCGGTGAAACGGCGATTGGATTCATCTTGGGTGTTGGTAGCGGCATCTTTATTCTCAGTTCTCTTTTTTGGGGGCGTCTTGCTGACCGTCATCACTGGCATCGCAAAATTGCGATCTGGGGGTCGGTTGTTTTCGTCTTCCTGTTGTTCTACTTCTCGATTTGTTCCTCAGTATGGGAATTCGCGCTCTATGCTCTCATCAAAGCCATCATTTCTCCCATGGTGTTTGGTATGATGCCGGCATTGGCCGTAAGCTCATTCGGTCATGGGAGTCAGGGGCGTGACTTTGGTGTCTATCGGGCGTTTGGATCCCTGGGGTTTATAGTGGGTGGCATGGTACTGCCTTTGATCTTCAAGAAGATTGATACCGTAGCTCAGGTCGGTGCGCTCATCATATTTGCCTCCTGTTTTCTTCTATTTCAATTGCGCGAACCGGAAACAAAACAGGCTCCGCCGCAACCCCTAACTATAGGGGCCCTCAAGCCGGCTATTAAACTCTTTCTTATCACTTACTTTTTTATCGCATTTTCGGAACCAGCGATGGGTGGGTTTTACTCCGCTTATGCAAGGGAGTTGGGAGGTAGTACGCAGTTGTTGGGGCTGCTATTCGGATTTGCAGGATTTATGGCCTTGATCTCTCTCCCGCTTATGGGGAAATGGATGGATCATTCGAATCCTGTTTTCGTTATTTCCATTGCTTTTCTGGCTCAGCCTGTGCGGATTTTTTTCTCGGCATTTATTTTAAGCCCCGAACTTCTTTGGATCCCCTTATTACTTCACGGTATTTGTTGGGGTGGGGTTGAAGTAGCGGCAATTGTTTATTTGTCGAGCTTGGCTGGAAAAGGTCAAAAAGCTACTGTGCTTTCATACTATATGGCCATGCGCATGCTTGGAAACTTCATAGGAGCCAGCGTGACGGGTTATCTCGCTGAAAACTTTGGATACGCGATCATGTTTAAAGCCATTTCCATAGTCGCGTTGTTCGGCGCATTATTTTATATTTTTGGGTCTTATAAATTAAACCGAAGTCGTTTAGCTACCTCTACTTGAACCTATACTCATGAAAATCCCTCTCTCAGTTATTCTATTGGTTGTTGTTTCGTATGTAAGCTCTATCACTGCGATTCCTCGTCAACCGAATGTCGTCATCTTTCTAACGGACGACCAGGGATGGGGTGATCTGAGCATCAATGGGAATACAAATCTATCGACCCCGAATATTGATTCTCTGGCTGAGCAGGGAACGACCATGGACAATTTCTATGTTTGTTCGGTGTGTGCTCCGACCCGGGCCGAGTTTCTTACGGGCCGTTACTATCCCCGAACAGGAGTAAGTGGTGTGAGCCGTGGACAAGGTAGGCTCAATGCGGACGAAACGACCATTGCAAATGTGTTTAAAGCAAACGGCTATGTCACCGGGTCATTCGGAAAATGGCACAATGGAACTCAGACTCCGTACCACCCCAATGATCGTGGATTTGATGAGTACTATGGATTTACCTCAGGGCATTGGGGGCACTACTTCAGTCCGCCATTGGATCATAATGGGAAGAAGGTAACAGGGAAGGGGTACGTGGTTGATGATTTCACTGACCATGCGATTGAGTTTATTGAGAGTAATCAGGAGAAGCCCTTCTTTTGCTACATACCTTACAACACTCCGCACTCGCCGATGTACATTTCGGATGAGTATTACAGCAAGTTCGAAGGGAAGGATCCGGCCATGCGCTTTTGGGAGCCGGAAAGAGAAGATGTCATGATGACTCGCGCTGCCCTCGCCATGTGTGAAAACATCGATTGGAATGTCGGGCGGGTTTTAAAGACGCTGGAGGAGCTTCGCCTAGAAGAAGACACCATCGTGGTCTACTTCTCGGACAATGGTCCCAACTCCTATCGTTGGAATGGTGGAATGAAAGGGCGCAAGGGATCGAATGATGAAGGCGGTCTGCGTTCTCCTTTTCTAATCCGATGGCCCGGAACGATTCCCGCTGCTGAGAAACGGACGCAAGTAACTGGAGCGATCGACTTGCTTCCGACCTTGGTTGATCTTGCAGGGATCACCTTAAACATCAATAAGCCCCTCGATGGACAGAGCTTCAAGCCTTTGCTATTTGATGGAGCTTCGCACTGGCCGCCGAGACCTTTGTTTTCCATTAGAGGTAATCAGGTGAGTGTGCGCAGCCCACTTTTTAGAATGGATGCAAATGGTCGGCTGTTTGAAGTCGCGGTTGATCGCGGTCAGCAGCGCGATGTGTCATCCAAATATCCTCATGCTGCGGCCAGCCTTAAAGAGCAGGCCGAGCAGTTTGGCGAAACCATGCAGCTTGAATTTAAGCGATACACTGCCCGACCCTTTACGGTTGGTTTTGGTCCATCAACAACCTTACCTGCCAGAGACGGACAGGAACACGGTACGATTCAGCGGAGTGTTCGATCGCCCAACAACTCATTCTTCACGCATTGGACGCATGTGGATGACTCCATTACCTGGCCGGTTGAGATCGGTAAGAGCGGCGATTATGAAGTCACCGTTCTTTACACCTGTGCCGAAGGAGATGAGGGGGCTGTCGTCGAGTTGAAACTGGATGGAGGAAATTCCGTCCATGCTGAAGTCACTGAGGCATTTGATCCACCCCTCTGGGATAAATCACTCGAGCGTATGGCTGAGTCTCATTACTTCGTAAAAGATTTTAAGCCTCTCAAGTTAGGCACATTAAAACTCTCCCAAGGTACGGGAACCCTTCGACTCGGTTCATTGAAGAAGCCTGGAAAACGTGTGATCGATGTGCTCTCGGTGGAATTGAAACAGGTCAATTAGACTCCGACCATACACTCCGAGCGCTAAATTTATTCCTCCTGAATATACAGTCCTTTGATGAGGGCCTTTTGGGGGTTGGTGGGAGATACCGCCAATATGATAGCGTCTCGCTCTTTCAGCGATCGAGTAAACTTATTTCGATGGATAGCATTGCCCGCGTGGTAGGCTTGGTCTTCATAGATATAGTCAAACTCAATTCTGCCTCGGTCTTTATAACGAACAATCCTGGTGATGATGCCTTCTACCTCAATCGCTGTCCTGAAGTGTAAATAAATGGATTGAATGCGATAATAGAATATGGGAACAAACAGGATAGTTG
Organism: Opitutia bacterium ISCC 52; assembly: GCA_014529675.2. NCBI lineage: Bacteria > Pseudomonadati > Verrucomicrobiota > Opitutia > Opitutia bacterium ISCC 52. The sequence goes on along the minus strand of CP076040.1, from coordinate 3,832,278 downwards.
TGCAGATCGCGATCCACGTAAAGATCGCTGGATCGTTATCGTTTATGCCTTTCCCCAGCAATTTTTGGATAACTGCGATGGTCAGGGAGTCTATAAACAGTAACCACATAACAATCGGGAACAAACCCGAGAGTATAGCCAAATAGTCTCCAGACAAAATCTTTTGAAGTGAAGGTTTCATTATGACGTTACTTTTGGGAACAAAGGTCCACTCATTACAACAACCGCCTTTTATAAGGTAAGAATTCTTTAAGGCGGTATAGACAATCAGCTTTTCGGGTCTTGCTCAGCTGAATACCATTCGATCTGTGGCATATTGGAAGGCGGTGGGGGAGGCCAGTGCGCTCCTCGTTGGCTGGTGAGGCTTCGATTGGGGCCTGGAGAAAAAGGCTTATTCGGTTTTCCCACTAGTTTGCCATCTTCCACCCACTCTTCATCTCCACCATAGAGCTGAGTAATTAGAATGTCATGCAGTCTTTTCAGGGTATCCGCATGCTCTGGAGATTCAGCCAGGTTTGTCTTCTCAGGTGGGTCTGTTTCCAGGTCAAATAGAAAGCTCTTGTTGCCAGTTGCGTAGTAAATGAGTTTGTAGCGATCGTCGCGAATCATGCGGGAGGCTCGTGGTAGTTCGTCGATCTCTCCATAGAACCAATCTCGTTTTTTCTCACTTACCATGGAGATGCCTTCAACCGTATCGGGAATGTCTATACCGGCTAAATCGAGTAGGGTGGGCATGACATCCTGCCATCCCACGAGTCTTTCATCCACACGATGATGGCCGACTCGTTCATCATCTTTTACTCCCATGAGTAGCATGGGGATGTTTGCTGAGTTTTCAAAGAAGACGCGTTTGGCCCACATTCCATGATTCCCCAGCATGTCTCCATGGTCGGAGGTAAAACAAATGATGGTATTATCGAGGTGGCCCTCTTCTCGCAGGGTTCCAATGATGACTCGAAGCTGATGATCAATTTGCGTGCAGAGTGCGTAAAAGGCTAGCCGTGCTCCTCGTATCTGCTCCTCGGTGAATTTATTTCCTCGATCAAAATCAATTTGATTGCTGAAGCAAGGGTCCTCGCCGTCTTCCCAAGTGCCTTTGTACGGCATGTCGATATCCACTCCCATATCGCGATAAAGGTCCATGTAGTGTTGCATGGGTAGAAGCGGAGGATGGGGGTGGCGGAATGAGAGATACCAGAAGGCAGGCCGTTCGGGATCTTTGCGCTTTATGACTCGGCACATTTGGTTGGCCGCCCAATTGGTGGCATGAGTGTCTTCAGGGAAGGCCCAGGTCCGATGGCTATACTCATTGTTGCTCATGCCATGTTCGAAAAATCGCCCGGCATAACCTTGGTCGCCAAGGAATAGCTCGTAGTCATCAACTACGCCATACATCTGGCGTCCCTCTTCATCGAGAATTACGTCATCAAATCCAATCCGATTGCGTTGTGGGTAGACGTGAAGCTTTCCCACGGCATAGGTTTGGTAACCCGCATCTCTAAAGGTGCCTGCCATGGTCGGTAGGTCAGGCATCGGCATTTCCGTTGAGAATACCCGATCTCCGTGGGTCTTAGGAGGGGTGCCTGTCATTAAGGTCCTGCGAGCGGGTATACACACCGGGCATTCCGCGTAGGTATTGGTGAATCGGGTACCGTTGGCAGCTAGCTGGTCCAGGGTGGGTGTTTGAATTGCGGGATGGCCTGCGCAGCCCAACAAGGAGGCTGGCCAGTGATCCGTAGAAATGAGAAGTACGTTGGGTCTTTCTGACATATTAGGTTGTGAGTGGTCTTTATTAAGTCCTCTCATAGGGCATTATGTCAAATACAGGCCCCTTGAATCTTGGGCGTGAGATCTTATCGAGGGGGAAGCTGGGAGTATAATGAGGGGGAAGAGGGATTTTATGGGTAATTCCTATGCGCAGAACTGCCCATTGGATTACGTTTCTCTTTGAGGAGGGCTGTTTTCTCAATCATTCTGTTTTCGCATCCAATGAGCAGGTGCTCCTATATAAGAACTTTCGTGTTTAGCCATCTTCCCCCGCTGGATCGTTGTCCATTTCACGGAACGCCTTGGTCGGCCGAGGGCAGCGCCAGAGGGCTATTAAGACTACCAATACAATCCCCGTAATAAAATACCAGGGAAAGTAGATTAAGGTTGAGGCGAAGAGGGCATCGACATCGGTTGCGAGCTCAGGGTCGCCTTTCTTTATATGGCTTCCGAGGATGGCATAAAGCCAGCCTATGAATGCATAGCCCAAGTTGCCCGCCATACCTTTAAAGCTCAACACGGTTGCTCGCATGCCTTTCTTGCTGATGTGATTCAGGTAATAGGATAGGCAAAACATGGTTATCGAGAATGCGACAAACATGAGTATCGCAAAAATGAGGCCGATGTATGGAACCAGAAAGTTTGCTCCGATAAAGCCAGTCATCGCGATGGTGCAGACAGCAAAGAAATTAAAAGTAGGTGAGTGATGATCGACGAGCCACTTGCTCAAGGAGGCTGTAAATATCCCCAGTGCAGAAATGCCGGCACCAATGAATCCAAAATAAACCGGGGTAAATTCAATGAGCTCATAGTATTGGCTGCTCAAGGTTACAAACATCCGAATGACGCTATCGGCATATGCGCCGGCTATGATGACTACCAGTGCAAAAGGAGTGTGTACGATCCATCTTCCCGCATCCCAGGTTTGTTTAAAGGCTTCACCTAATGCCGGAGATTCGTGCGCTTCCTTCTTTTTTCCTGGTTCAATAAATCTTAGCGAAACGAGAAAAACAATGATGGATGAAATCAGGGTCAGGTAAACCGGCCATCGTAAGACGGTTTCCTTGGTTACCTCTACATCCAGTCCGAGGCCACTGGCTACTTTACCAACAATATTGGGATCGTAAATGACTCCTCCCATGACCATCGCGAACATAAAGGCAAACGACTGGATCCGAGCCATCTTTGCCAGGACCTCTGACCACTTGTCTTTGAGACCCGCTTGGTCGAGTGAGTCAAACACGAGGGCTTCATCCGACCCACTCGCCGATGCTTCTCCCAAGCCACTTAGTATTCGGTTGATGGCCAATATCCAGAAAAGAACCGTTGCATCTGCGCGTGGGGCAAATGCCCAGACCGCCATTTCTGCCACCATCAGACTGGTGGTGAAAACGAGTAGTTTCTTTCGGCCGAATAAATCGGACAACGCTCCTGAAGGTACTTCAGCTAGAATAATGGTTACCGCCCAAATGACATTAAGGAGGGCAAACTGCTCCAGGCTTAATCCAAAATCCAAATAGATGATGGCGAAGATCGGATAGTAGAAACGTGCGTTGAAAAGTGCTCGGAAGGCAATGAAGAGCCTTATGTTTCGTTGGGCGATCGCTTCAAGAGATAAGGAAGACATACTCAAGTTTGTGTCGTAGGAGAATTTTTAAAGATGCGTGGAAGGCTGATTAGGATGATAGCGCCGATGATGAGGCTGATCCATCCAGGGAACCCTAGTCCCGCTGGGATAAATCCCACAATCACGGCAAGCCCGGCGGCCAATAGTGCATAAGGGATTTGGGTTTGCACGTGGTCGAGTGGATCTAGGTCGCAGGCGATTGAGGATACGATCGTGGTGTCACTCAGTGGGGAGCAATGGTCACCAAACACGGCACCACTGAAAACCGCAGCTATGGTGATAGGAACAAGGGAGTCACCGGCATCTGCTCCGCCCATGGCTAAGGCCACGGGAATAGCGAGTGGCATGAGGACGCCCATGGTTCCCCAGGAAGTCCCGGTTGTGAACGAGATCAGGGTACCGGTTACAAAAACCGCAGCCGGGAAAAGCATGGGTGGAAGGTTACCTTTTAATAAAGCCGTGAGAACCGGTGCCGCTTCCAGCTGAGATAAAGTGCTACTCAGTATCCATACGCTGATGAGTATGAGGCAGGGAGTAAACAGGTTCAAAATACCTCCCATAAAAATGTCGGATGCGCTTTCTTCCTTGAACTGAGTCATGTTGGTTAGAAATGCGACCAGGCAGGCAAATGCGCTCACCGTGACAAGTATCTTAGCCGCATCAGCTGCACCAAAGGCCGCAGTTAATTTCGCAAATGAGAAGGGTAGTAGACCTCCTTCGGCGCCGTCCACATACAGTCCGATCATCAGTCCCGCTATCAATACCAGTAAGGGCAGGATCGCTCGCCAGGCACCATCCGTAGGTTGGTCGATGGTTTCGGGATCCGAATCCGATATGGAGTTATGGTCGGCTCTTCGGATCTCAGCTTTCCGCATCGGGCCAATGTTCCAGTTATTGGCAATGACCACAGCTAGAAGGGCCAGAGTGAACCAGCAATAGAAGTTTAAAGGTATGGATTGGAAAAACATTGCAAAGGCATTTACCTCCTCGATCCCAACTTGTTTATACCCTTCGCGTATCATCGAAAGTTGATAGGCAATCCAGGTTGAGATGACGGCAATACAAGCAACTGAAGCACTGGTCGAGTCGACGATATAGGATAGCTTTTCTTTGGAGACTCCTGCCTTCCGAGCTAAAGGAGAGAGCGTCTTGCCAACTAGTAGGCTATTAGCCAGTCCATCGAAAAAGCACACGATTCCTAAAGCGAAGCCCGACCATTGGATACGTTTCTTAATCGACCCTGACGCTCGCACCCAGCGATTAAGCAGTGCTTGTATGCCACCTCCCTGTTCGATCAGGGCGACAAAGCCTCCAAGCAGCAGGGTGAAAATAAGGACGCTGATGTTCCACCCACTCTGGAGGGCTGGGATCAAGTGGTCCGTGAAGATAGCGACAAATGCCTCCACGGGGTTTCCATCGTTGAGAAGAATGGCTCCGGCGGATCCGCCTATAAGCAGTCCTGCTATGACTTTTCGCAAAAGCAGCACTGATAATAACCCTAAAATACTCGGCCACAACGGGATCAGCAAAAGGTCTCTGTTTACCAATGTCCAGGTCGCCAGCCACAGCGTTAAAACAAGAAGTTTTTTGTAAGGAAAGGTGGAATGCTGCGACATAGGAATTATCTTAGTGAATAACTGTGGACGAACATTACAGGATTTTCCACTGATTAAACGTTTCAAATAGCTGTTTTATGGCTATGTTAAAAATTCTTACTTTTTAGAAGACTCTCTGAGTCACCGCTAATCTCTCTTTTCGGCCTCAACCGAAAACTCAAAAAATAGAACACACCATGTTAGAATTACCCACTACCGAGGAAGATCTAAAACCATTCCCGCCATTCAATCTGGCGCGATTATTAAAGACGGTTTTCGATCCGGATGCCGGTGAAAAAGTCTGCATTCTGATCGATCTTGATGACCCTCGCGGCGTTCAAGGCTTTAAGTTTCTGGAGAACCCGGATCTTACGATCCAGCGTCACGCGTATGAAAAATTCTATCGTGGATTTAAAGACGGTATCCTTGATGAGCTAGGACTGACCGGCGGAGAGATGTATGCCTATAAACGCACCGGAGGTTCAAACCTCGACCTGCCCGAAGATTGTTACGATATCGAAGGTAATCATCTCAGTTTAGAAGAGGCTGTTTACAAGCCCTACGACCTGGTTCTTTGTATTTCTTCCGAGTCGGCCACGGCTCCTCTAACTGCTTCTGCGAAACAGATCGGTTTCCGGGGTGCAACTATGCATGGCATGAATGACATCATTCTTCGCTCGGGATTGGCCGTCGATTACAACGAGGTCTCCGCTGAGGCTGAGAAGCTTCGTCTAAGCATGACCCATGCGGATTGGGCCGAAATCGATTTTTCCGTGGGCGAAACAACTTACACCCTGAAACTGATCCTTGATCAGCAGGATGCTCAAAAGAGCCACGGACTTTGCCTGGGTAAGGAACCGGACATCGCTAACCTGCCTGCGGGTGAAGTTTATTTCGTGCCAGCCGGCGCTGAAGGTCAGTTTCCCATGCTCTATGATGATGGATCGATTGGCATCATGAATGTGTCCGGCGGTAGAATTCAGTCTGCTGAGCTGCTTTCAGGTGACCAAACAACGATTGATGCACACAATGCCAAGATGACTAGTGATCCCGTCACGGGAGAGATCGGCGAATTAGGATTCGGAACGCAAACACTGCCCGTTTCGGGCCGTGACATCCAGGATGAGAAGATTCTTGGAACCGTTCATGTGGCTACAGGACGGAGTGACCACCTCGGAGGTCACCTGACTCCAGACCTGTTTGCTGAAGCGCAAAATGCCACACACGACGACATTCTGTTTGCTCCGCATAAAACACCTATGGTCAATGTTCCAAAAGTTCGGGTGCATCGAAACGGTGAGACCCATGTAGTCATCGAAAACTTTCAGCCAGCCGCCTATTTGAAGGCCGCATTGGAAGCTTAGTATTGTCGCAACTTAAATTTCAAAGACCAGCTGGCAACGGCTGGTCTTTTTTTATGCTGAGTGACAATAAATTGGCTCCTACAGCAAAGGTGTTAAGCGGGTAACTCTGGAAGCTCATGTGTAGGAAAGTGCACGTTATTTGCATTGTGAGAATTTGTTTTCCAACAAAGAATCGGTTTTATGATACCCCGTCTGTTTTCTTCTTTGTTCTTATTTCTTTTCATGGCCCTATCGGTTAATGGAGAAGAGCTCTTCGACCTTCAGGGCATCCGTGATGTGGACAGCCTAGAGGTTCGCGTCGTTGAAGATTGGCGCCCTCATCCGAAAATGCCGGATATCCAGCAGAAGTTGGTGGAGATTGTCGTGGCAGAGTGGTGGAAAGGGCAAAAAGTTCGCATTCCGGTTACTCTGAATCTGCCGACGAATTCGGAACAGCTTCCTTGCCAGAATGTAATCGTGGCCAACATGCCTCTGAGGGTGAAGATGGCTACGCCAAATGGACCTGCTGCATTTGAAGGCGCACGGCATGACCATCTGATCGTGGTGGGGGAAGATTTCGAAAATGGAACGATTGAACTTGAGCTAGCAGGTGAGCCCGCCCCCGGAGCTTCCGGTGGAGCCCGTGGCTTTGCCGGTGTAGCGTTTCGGGTTCAGGAGGATATGAAGACCTACGATTGTTTCTATCTTCGCCCAACAAATGGACGGGCTAACGACCAGGAACGTCGCAATCACTCTGCACAATACATTTCGCATCCGAAATATCCTTGGTACAAACTCCGCTCAGAAACACCGAGCAAGTATGAGGCCTACGTAGACCTTCAACCAGCGACTTGGACGAAGGTGAAATCGTTGTCGAAGGCGAAACGGCAAAGCTCTATGTTCATGGTAGTGAGCACCCGACCATCATCGTCAACGACTTGAAGTCGGGGGCAGACGGTCAGGGAGCGGTGGCTCTTTGGTTCGAAGGATCAACGATTGCTCATTATCGTAACGTAACGATATCGCATTAGAACAATAAGTTATAAGTAGGTCTCGTTTTGTAGATCACTTAAACCTTGCAGGGCTGTTCGCCCGCAGCCGGTAGTCCTGGTTTGCTTCGTCAAGGAATAGGGGGTCAATATACAGTGGATTGCTTCCCGGGTTGGATACAACGGCCTTCTCGATTAGTTGAAATATGTTTCTTTCTATCTCATTGTGTGGGGCCAAGTTATGAACCAACAAATCCCCCTGAACTCCGGATATAATATTTCGAACAAAGCGGTTGTTCTTCGGTTCGATGGACTGGATTCCTTTTTCTGTTCCCCAGTCTTTGTCGCGGCCATCTCCAATCCGGATGCCAGCCTCTCCTGGATTAACGACGGTATTCTGAGTGATAAGGCAATCGCTCGGGGCCTGGTAATGTCCGCCCTGTTCTGAGGTCATGCCATAGAGCAGACGTATGCCTGTGGTCCTGCTGTTAATGATCCAGTTGTTTTGTACGGTGTGCCCAGTACCCGATAGTCGGATACCTCCTTTACAGTTGTACATTTTATTGCCTTCGATGAGACAATCCCGGCCTCCCCGCATGACCAGTTCTCCATCGCAATCTTGGAAAGTATTATTGCGATAGATATTACCTGCGCACTTATTACTGATGATTTCACCCTCACCATTGCAGCGAATGAAAGTGTTTTCCTCTACTAGAGTCATGGCACGGACGTGACCATTCTCTGGTTGGTTCTGCCCTATCTTCACGGTCTCCCGTCCATTTTCTCCCTTGGCTGGAATATCCCGGAATAGGTTCTTTCGAATGACGTTATGCATGGGGATTCCCAGAGTCTGGATATCCTCATTGATCGTAAGGTTTATACTCCGCGCTGCCAGGTTGATAAATTCACATTCGGAGATGAGGTTGTTACTAGCACCGGGTTTAATAGCTATTGATGCTCTATCTCCTCCGCTGTTTTGAAAGATACAATGGGACAGAGTATTGTTTTTTGCGGATTTGAATTCGATGAGGTCTGATTGAAAGTCGCAGTCTTCAAACACAAAGCCACTGAGTTTTAAATGGTTACCTGTGACGCGAAAACGATTGGTCCCGGTAAATACGACTGCGTGTTCTTTTTGAGCTTTGATGCTGATGGGAAGGTTCGCCGTTCCTTCACAATCGATTTCAATGGACCAGTTTTGGTACTCTCCGTTGGCTATAATGATCTGATCTCCCGGTTTGGCTATCTCGATAGCCTGGGCAAAGGCTTCGAGAGTTCTGACCGGCTTTGTTGTATTCGCAAAGGTCAGGCTTGTCGAAAAGCTTGTGACCGCTGTCAGGAGAAGTAAGAGGCGAACCATATTTCTTAAACCAGTTAGTATCGATCCTGATTCCGATAAGGTCGAGGTGCTAATCCTTTAGCCGGTAAACAACTTCTCTACGACATTACCCGAGTTGATGGTGGGTCGTTCCAGCCGACCGCCCGATTTGAATTCGAGCTGCATGTGATCAAGACCAATGGCATGTAGGATCGATGCATGTAAGTCGTGCACGTGAGCTTGCTCACTGGTTGCATAGAGGCCGAGATCGTCTGTGGTTCCTATCGTTTGTCCGCCGTGGACGCCTCCGCCTGCCATCCACATGGTAAAACCATAAGGATTGTGGTCTCGTCCATTACCTTTTTCGCTCATCGGAGTGCGTCCAAATTCTCCACCCCATACGACGAGCGTATCTTCGAGTAGTCCACGTCGTTTCAAGTCGGTGAGCAGTCCAGCAATCGGAAGATCCACAGAGCGGCACAGATTCGTACTCCGTTCCTCATGATTGGCATGGGTGTCCCAGGCACTACCGGCACCACTATAAATTTGCACAAAGCGCACACCTCGTTCTGCCAGGCGGCGAGCCATGAGACATTGTCTTCCAAAACCTTCGGTCTCTTTTTGGTCCATACCATAGAGCGCCTTCGTTGCCTCCGACTCGGTCGAGAAATCAACCGCTTCTGGAGCTTCGGCCTGCATGCGGTAGGCCATTTCGTAGGAGTTGATGCGGGCTTCCAGTTCGTCGTCGAATTGATTTAACTCCGCGTGCTTCTGGTTCAGCTGATTAAGAAGATCGAGTTTTTTGCGCTGCCGTGCGCTGGTAATATGCGTAGGCGGATTGAGGTTTTGAATGGGGACGGATCCATTCTCAAACAGGGTTCCCTGGTAGGTAGCGGGCATAAAGCCCGTTCCCCAATTGCGGACACCCCCCAATGGAATCTTTTTGGTGTCCTTCAGAACGACGAACGATGGCAAGTCATTGTTTAGCGTACCCAGTCCATAGACTGCCCATGCACCCAGGGAAGGGCGACCGCCCAAGATCGAGCCCGTGTTCATCTGACAAACGGAACCGACATGATTGAGACCATCGGCCCAACAGGAGCGGATCACTGCCATGTCATCTACATGGTTGGCGATATGCGGAAACCAATCTGATACCCAGGCTCCACTCTCACCATGTTGTTTCCACTTTCTGGGGGAACCGAGCAAGGGAGATCCTTGCTCGCCCATGGCGGTGATAGGTTCTTTAAAGCTCTTTGGCAGTGTTTGACCGTGCAGCTCGTTCAAGAGGGGCTTGGGGTCGAACAAATCAATGTGACTGGGACCACCCTCCATGAATAAGAAAATAACCCGCTTTGCCGTTGCTCGATGATGTCCTGGTTTTGCGAGAAGAGGATCGGTGACTTTGCCAAAGGCTTTATCCAATCCGAGGACACCGGCAAGTCCCAGCCCTGCAATGCCACCTCCTGCCCGCATTAGGAAATCTCTACGCGACACCGTTGCTTCCATGTGGGGAACCAGTTGGTTATGGTGATCGCGGTAGAATTTCATACGAGCTGCAGCGTTAGTTGATGTATATAAATTCGTTGGTGTTGATCAGCACGTGGCAGAGATCGATCCATGCTTCTCGCTCTTCATGAGGATTGCCTTTGGTCAGTTCGAGAAATGCTTGAGCTTCCTTGAGCTCATCTTCCTGAGGTGCGCGACCGAGTGCTCTTTGAAATGCCATTGAGATGCGCTCTTTTTTACTTCCGGCTTCCAGGGTTTCCAAGTGATGGGCAAATTGTTCTGCGCGTTTGATCGTCCAGCTCCCATTGATCAATGCCAATGCTTGTATTGGAGTTGTGGTTACGTCGCGTAAGTGGCAGCTGTTGTGCAAGTCTGGTGTGTCGAAGTGGTTCATCATGGTGCTGTGCTTGTTCCGTTTGTTCACCACATAGATGGATCTTCGAGTGGACGCTTCCTCCTCAACTGCACGGCCTCCCATATTCAGATCCATCTCCCCGGTTACATGAAGCATGGCATCACGTAATTGCTCAGCATCCATTCGGCGTACAGGCATCTTCCAGAGTAGCCGATTCTTCGGATCATGCTCGTTTGCCAGATCAGCGTCCATTCGAATGGATCCTTGCCGGTAGGTAGCGGAGGTCATGATCAGTCGGTGCATTGACTTGAGACTCCAGTTCTCGTTGATAAACTTCTGCGTTAGCCAATCCAGTAATTCGGGATGACTGGGCTTATCGCCCAAGACACCAAAGTCATTGCTCGAATTGACTAATCCACTTCCAAAATGCCATTGCCATAGACGATTCACCATAACCCGGTTGCTCAACGGGTTCTCATTGTCTGTGAGCCAGTTTGCGAGAGTTGTCCTGCGGCCTGTGGAATTGATTTGTTCGTCAAGTGCTGCGATTTCAGCCTCTCCTGAATCGAGGATGGAAAGATAACCGGGTGCAATGTCCTCCTCACCTTTCTCGGTATTGAGCAGGGTATGTGGCGGGGTTCTGCCAACGTCTCTTACAGCTGAGACTGCCTCACGTTCCGCAGGTTTGAATTCGTCAAACTGTGCTAACTGCTTTTTCAGTTCGTGCCAGCGTTGAACGTGTTCTTTTGAAATAGCTTTTTCGTAATCACGATTGGCCAAAAAGTTCATCATCTTATCAGCGAAACGGGCCAGCTGCTCTTCATAGGGAGTACGGTTTTCCTTTTCCATCATTTCCTGGATGTAAGGTGGCAGTTTTTTGTAACCTACCTGCCTCCTTATTTCCCAGGCACCGGCTTTGATCGATTCCATCTCTTGCTGAATGGGAGCTGTCATGGCATACCATTGTGCAAATTGCTTCTGGTAGCTCTGTTCAGCTTTTTCACCGCCCAGATACATTTCCTCCCAGGGTGAGATAGCAGAAAAGAATGCGCGAAAGCGGAAATAGTCCTTTTGGGAAATGGGATCAAATTTGTGATCGTGGCAGCGAGCGCATTTCATGCTCATTCCCAGGAACACGTCACCGGATACATCAGTTATATCATCCAGGGTCGCCTCCCAGTGGCGACCCATATCTGGTTGGTTATCTTCGTAGGGCCAAAGGCGGAGATATCCGGTGGCAATTTTTGCGTCGTCGTTATTTGGATACAGCTCATCTCCGGCGATTTGTTCCTTTACGAATCGTGAGTACGGTTTGTCCTGGTTTAGAGAATTGATCACGTAATCACGGTAGCGCCAGGCATTGGGTCGCAGTACATCGGATTTGAATCCATCCGAGTCAGCATAGCGAACGAGATCGAGCCAATGACGCGCATAACGTTCGCCGTAACGAGGTGATTCCAAAAGGCGGTCGATCAGTTTCTCATAGGCATTGGGCGATGCATCGTTTATGAAACGAGCGGTGGCTTCCGGAGTGGGAGGCAATCCATGAAGATCAAGGGTGGCCCTGCGGATGAGGGTGGTTCGGTCTGCCTCCTGGGTCGGAGTCAGTTGATTGATTTCCAGGGAACGAAGAATAAAGGCATCGATTTCGTTGTGTGCCCATCCTCGGTCTTTTGTTTCAGGTACGCTAGGTTTAGAAATGGGTTGGAAGGCCCAATAGGATTTTTCCTGCTCGGAGTATTCCGCATGTGAGTCAGAGGAAAATAGCGCGAGGAAACTACAAGCAACAACAGCGAGGAGTCGGGGCATAGCGATGCCTCGCGAGGGTAAGCGGTATGTGATCGAGTATGTCATGCCTGCAGCTGTCAAAAGCTGTTCTAGGTCTCAATGTCTCGGAGACACCCTACATTAACTCAGAACTAGGAGGCGCCGTCAAGAGTTCAGGGTTGCCCAAAGCCCTCTGCTAGGCGCCGTCTGAGCAGGTCGTCGCGGTAAGCGGTATACATCCACTGGTTGTCGGGGCTGATTCTGGCGTAATTGCAGCGTGGGCGGCCATCGGGTGATGGGATTATGATAAGTGGCCCAGAAGCAGCAGACGCATGAACGGGAGGTACGATTTGAGTTCCTAGAGCCGTTCCGCTTAGCAGGCGCCCGTCGGTGAGCACAACCATTCCGTCCAGCCGAGTCAGGCTATCGGATGTCATTCCTAGCTTATAGGCTGGAAACCTTACACCTGTGAGACGCGAATGTTCTCCGATGGAGAAGCCATGGACGGTATCGGAGTCAAACTCGGCAACCAGGAGTGTTTTTTGATCAAGAGATAGAGCAATGCCATTGGGCTTCCATGAAAGTGTGGCTGCCAAGTTGCGTTCGAATGATCCAGCGGCTAAACGCCAGACAAGTTTGCTGTTCGGATCGGTGTAGAAAATGGTGCCGTCGTCGAGGATGGCTATATCGTTACTTAGCGTGCCTGTGTTGACGGCGGTCTTTTCCCAGGTCTTTGGATCCCAGGCATTGATCGCTTTGTCACCACTAGAGCAGCCATAGAGTCGACCGTCGGGTCCGAAGGCGATGCCGTTTGCTCGACCAGTTGCTCCATCAATCAAAGTTTTCTCGCCCGTGTCTTTGTCGACTTTAAACAACAGATTACGCGGGACATCGGTGAAGTAAAAGTGACCGTGCTTGTCCCAGGCCATGCCTTCGGCAAATTGATGGCCCTCTGAAATAACCTCCCATTCTGAGCCTTCGGCGAAGACCAGGTCTTGGGCGTTGATCGAGATAGGAAGAAGAAACAATAAGAAAAGGAGAATACGATTCATGGAATGTAATATAGGGGTGAGTGGATTTTGGGGCAATGGATAAGAGTGGATTGGGGTTCGAGTAGAGTAGCACAGGCATCTTGCCTGTGTTGCTTCCTGGTCCTACACAGGCAAGATGCCTGTGCTACTTTTCCATGGGGAATAGATCTTCTCCATTAACCAAGTGCTTTCTCTACTTCAGCTTTCATTTTGCGAAGTCCGGTTTTTGCGACCTTCAGAGCATCTTGTTCCCAATAAGTGGGATTAAATAATTCGAGTGAGAAGACCATATCCGGGTTGATGTTCACCAGGGTAGTCATGATCTGTTTCATGGGCGCGATGCCATCACCTGGAAAAACGCGATCTTTATCGCCGATTTTTGACCAGGGTGGGTCAGCCGGATAATCATTTATATGGAAGGCATGGACCGATGATTTGCTGAGCATTTTCAAACCGGTGAAGTCGGAGCCACCTTTGTAAATGTGGTAAATGTCGGGAAGCACACAGGCTTTCGGATGGCCGCTTTCAATTGCTACAAAAACAGCTTGTCCCAATCGATGTAGGTTCTTCGAGAATCCCCACACTTCTACTTGTGGGACGACACCCATTTCGTCGCCTACTTCCAGAAGAGCTCGATAACGATCGGCGGCAGCAAGTAAGTCGAGTCCGGCTTCTTTGGTGGCGCCTTTGGGAGGAGCAGCCAGCCGCTTGCCGCCAATTTGAGCCAACAGATCCATATCGCTTTTGGCTTCCTCAAGTCCTTTGGCACGTTCTACCGGATCGTCGACGATCCAGGGAGCGAATCCAATGGCGCTCTCAACGGTGAGTCCCAAGTCGTCGATGCGTTTCTTCAGATCCATCATAGAACCTCCTTCTTTCACGTAAGTTCGAATGGTTCGAATCCAGGGTTCAACTCCTGTGTACCCGGCCTCGGCTGCCACTTCTAATTCCTTCACCAGTCCCAGTTCCTGCCCGCGAATGGTACTCATGTTGAGGCAATACTTGAAATTGGCTTTGGGTAATTTGTGATGCATAGCAGATGCGGATTGAGTTGTATTCAGAATTCCGGCACCGACCGCTGCGGTTGTCATAGTGCCGATAAATTGTCTACGGGATGTAAGGTTATTCATGAGGCAGGTAGATTAACTGAAAAGAAGAGTCTCTTAAGGAGACATTCATGTCCAGAATGATTGATGGATGGCTCCAATCAGATCACTCGGGGATTAAAGTAACACAGGCATCTTGCCTGTATCTTGTTAGGGTGATTACACATGCAAGATGCTTGTGCCACTTTATCATAAATCTTTAAAACAAAAAAACGCCGACCCTGGGGCCGGCGTTTTTGAAAGCGTGTAGAAGAGTTCTAGGAGTATTTCCTTCGAACGGCAATGGCGTCTCCTGGCACGGGCACCACGTTTTCCATAGGAATGGATACGTTGCCTTTTTCAAAATCTTCCGGTGAAGAACCAACCGTGAGGTTATAGAACTCAGATTTCGGATTCTGCATCAAGTCCGACCATTGAACCAGTTTGCCGGTATAGGCTGAGTAGCGGCCCATGATGGCGGTTGCGGTTGATTCAGCGATATTCTTGGCCTCGTTCAATGGCTTGTCGTTGTAGATGCCGCGAATTAGGTTAACCATTTCCTGGACCGAACCGTCGTCAGAATCGACGGCGATTTCCGGGATCTTTACGTCTTTGCCTTTCATCTTACCGTTACCGAAGGATTCACCTTCAGTGCCACGGAAAAATTCGCCAACGCGGTTGAAACAACCAGAAAGCTGACGGCATTGACTGTGGATGTGGACGCCATCTCCGTAATCCAGGTCGAGGCTGAAAAAGTCGTATTGATTACCCGATTGGCGGCGTGCGCGTCCTCCGAAACCTACACAGCTTTCGGGGTGTCGACCAAGAAACCAGTTGGCCACATCCAAATTGTGGACGTGTTGTTCTGTGATGTGGTCACCAGACATTTCGCTCCAGTTGAGCCAGTTGCGGGTTAGATACTCGCGATTGTCCCATTTTTGTTCGCGGCCCCAAATCCAGGGAACCGTCCCATTCCAAGAAACGGTTCCACCTAGGATGGTTCCAATCGCTCCGGCATCGATCCTCGCTTTATTGGTCAGCCAGGCAATGTCGTGACGGCGCTGTGTTCCGGCCACGATGGCTAGGCCTTTTTTCTTAGCTTTCTTGCCAATCTCAATGACTTTGCGGCATCCGGGGGCATCGACGGCAATCGGCTTTTCGATCATCGCGTGTTTGCCTGAATTGATAACCGCTTCCAAGTGGGTGGCGCGGAAGTTGGGTGGGGTTGCCATGATGACGAACTCGGCATCGGTTTCCACAACTTGTTGGTAGGCTTTGAACCCAACGAAGCAGTTTTTCTTATCTACGCCGTATTTTTCGGCGGCTGTATCGAGGCGATCCTGAAAGGCATCTGCGAGTCCAACGACCTTGGCTTTTTTGCCAAGAAGCTCACAGGCTTTGATAAAATTGGGCATGTCGCGATTCGAGCGTCCGCCACAACCGATGAGAGCTACCTTTACGGTGCCTCCGGCATGGCTGCTTGCGTTTGCGATGTTGTAGAGGCTGGATGCTGCCGCCGCGGCTACTGTGCCTTTGACGAAGTTTCTTCGTGAGACTGTTTTATTCATAATGGGTTCTCCTGACTTAAGGTAGGGTGTTCTGTGTCTAGGCCTATAAATAATTAATTCTGTGACCTAGTTTCAATGAAATTGATGTCTTAGAAGATACTCCATTAAAGCCATAAATGGTTACTTATTCCCTTCTAATTTTATCGTAGACGAGGAAATGTTCGAGCATTTCATGGGCTTCCGCGGTCAACTCCTCCTTTCGATCAGCCTTCGTCTGGAGAAGCTGATCTTTGATTCGGGGAAGGGTGGCGATTAGACTTTTAGATGAGCCTCGGCTTTCCGCTATGGTGCGAATCGCTTTTGCAAACGCATCGCGCCGTTCGGCATCGGTTGGTAACGCCAGGAAACCCGCTAGAAATTCCGTCATACGAGGATGAAGCACAATGTCTGGATCGCCTATGAAGTTCCAGAACGTGCCGGTGCTGGCTTTTTCAGCATATTGCTCCCAGCCCTCCGTGTTAATGGGCCTCAGTGGATTGATAAAAGTAAGCGGCATATTCTCGGGGTGATTGGCCGACGGTGCCTGCCCCTTGACCGGATGAACCTCAGGATATTTGAGCCAGGGTAGGGCAAGGGCGACGAGCGAGTACTGGTCGCGGTAGGTTTTGGTGCGTACGGGCGGGATGGGATTTGTTTGCTTCAGTTCCAGGCTCCCTGGGAAAGCTGTTAGATCCATGAGCATGTTAATCCGATTTTGACGATCCATCCAATTAAGCGCTTCGGCCCAGGTTTCCTTGTCTCCGACGTCCACCTCATCTGTGTTCCAAAAGCCGAAGCAGAGCTCTAGCCATTCCTTTGAATTCTTGTGGTATTGATCCGCTGATTCTACAAATAACCGGAGGAGTTCTCCAAAGACCTCTTTGCGCTTTGCTTCCTCTTTGTGGGAAAGCGTTGTTGCAAGGAGAGCTTGGGCCAGAGGGCGGTCTTCTTTTTTGTAGGTACTGAAATTAATGGCCCCAATTGGCTGGGTGTCTTGTGCGAAGGCCTCCTTCAATTCTATGATACAAGAATGGCAACTGAGTTTGTAGACGTGCAAGGTGTCTTCAGTTTCAACATCAGCTAACCAGGTGATGGCATTAGCCAGGAGTTCCTCTTTGGAAAAGGAGGTGCGCTCAATGCCTTGGCTGAAGGTGGGAGGCGTAATGAGAAGCAGGGACCAAAAGGCTAACCACCACCATTTAGGGGAATTAAATAACATAGGCTTAATAAATGAGATCGTTTTGGGAAACACAAGTTCCGGTTCATCAATAAACAATCAGATAGCCACGCATTACTTGCCAATGACCGGGGAAGGTACAAAGAAATGGGTAGTGCCCCGGGGATATGGGTGCATTAAAATGAATGGTGGTCGACTCGCCGGGATTGAGTAGCCGTGTAAATTCCAGGATGTCTCGGTCTTCCGGAATGTATTGTTTGGTGATGGCATTCGGATCGTTAACCATTTTATCGGCTTTCTCTCCTACGTTGGTGTAGCCTTCATAGCGCACCATGACCCAATTGTGGGGCATGACATCGGTGTTTTCCAGGGTGAGTGAAATGCGTTCTCCCGGACTGGCTGAGATCCGGGTTTGGTCGTATTTCAAACCCGTCAAAGCTTTGAGGTGGATGGGACGGCCCTGTTCGTCACTTCCCGGTTCAATGCCGGGAATCGGAGGAGGCATTTTAATCGTAAGCTCAATCTCCTGCAGTTTCCCTTGTACAATCGGTTTCGCCTTTGGGAATTGTGTGAATGCTTTTCCCAGGTGCAGGGCTGTCGCAAAAAGATCTGTTTTGAATGGATCGCCTTTTGCAAACGTCAGATGCATGCGCAGATGGATGGTCATGGCAGGGACGATATCCGGGATTTCTACGAATAAAGATTTCCCATCTCCAACTACGTGGGCAGAGGTTATTTCTAATGGATCGTGTCCAAACTGTTCGGGATCACGAATAGAGAATTCCGGAGAACCATAACCCATGGTATAAATGTACTGCCACTGTTGGGCGAAGACCTTCTTTACCGATTCAACCGCTTCCTTTGAGAGGAGATGGTCAAAATCGACGCGGATGCCATTTTGGAAAATCTGGAAACCGAGGGGATAATAAACGGGTTTGCCAGTATAACGAATGCGTTCAAAAGATCCGTCTGTTTGGGAATAAGTTCCCCAACCCTGAGAGCCGACCACGTATACTTGCTCGTCGATCGGATGAATGCGTCCTCGGTGGATTCCTGAAATGAAATCTCCGTCAAGAGGTACGATCGCGCCTTGTGCTTTGGGACCGCTCATGTCCTCCAGCACCAGATAGTGTGAATTGGTGCCAAAGGAAAGGGAGATGACCTGGTCCCTCATGGGTCCCCACTTGTCCGTGGTTATATACAGCTGACCGCCGGTTGAATTGTCGATACCACGTGGAATATAGGCCGTGGCAGGTTCAATTTTCTTTTCCTGCATGTGATACTGAAAGCCATAGTAGTCACCTTGTTTAACATGAAAGATTTGCGAAGCAGGGTTCCATTGCCCTTCCTGTGGGGTTACCCACACGCGCCCATCTGGAGCGACTCCAATCCCATTTGGATTTCTTAAACCATCCGCAAGAATGTCCACTTGTTTGCCATCGGGTGATACGCGATGAACGCCATCATGTTTCGTTGCGAAGTAGAAGTTGCCTTCAGCATCCAGCTGTAAGCCTGTATTGTAGTCATGGCCTCCAGCAGAAGTACGGAAAGTATTGCAGAAGTTTTCGAAGTAGTCGATCTCCTCATCCCCATTGAGATCATGGTAGATGGTAATCTGGTCTTTGCAGATGGCGTGGATCTTGCCGTCTACGATTTCCAAGCCGAGTGGTTGATTGATCCCCTGAGCGATGCGGCGCCACGAGACTTTGTCCAGCTGATCATCAATCCCTTTCACTAACCAGAGATCTCCAAAAAAGGTTGAGACGGCTGCATCTCCATTTTCGAAGAAGGCCAGTCCATTCAAATACATGGGGGAGGGGAATGGATTTTCAATGGGTACCGGAATCGTATCAATGGTGTAGGGCCCGTCCGACTTCCCTAGCTCCCCGCTGACTACAAACTCTTCCGGCCAGTGAGTGGGTCCTCCGCGGATGTATGCGCTGAGATCGATGGTAGAGTGAGTTTCCACTGCATGTTGGATGGTAGATAGTGCTTCCTCAGAATTCCAGGCATAGGTGGTCAAGCTTGTCCCTGCCTCTAGTTCTGAGATTTCCAAATAGAAGTATCCTTCATCCGAGACTTTAATACTAAGGTCGTTCAGGGTATTTGACGATTTGACCGCGACTCCGAACTGTTGGCTGTTTAGCAGGAGTGAACTTAGCAGTAGCTCATCACTCTTGGTAGTTGTAGTCGGATTGTCACCCGACGGAGATTTGAAGAACTTTAAATTCAAATCCTCAGCTCCTTCGGGAAAGTGAATGGTTCTGATGAATAGGGGATCACCTCCTACTCGGATCGCGGCAGGGCTTTCCATCACTTTTGTTTCATGTACCTGATAGCTGAATACGGCTTTATTTCCGAATCGGAAGAACCCGTGGTAATCAATATCATTTGGATCGTAGCTTTGGTTCCAGGTAGGCGTTTTTGACCAGCCAGTGTCCCAGGATTGGAGTCGCGGAGTAGTTGCGGGTTCGACAAGGCCCATCATCCCCCAACGCACTTCAGGGTATTTCAGAAAGTCATCTTCCCAAACCATGCGGTAACTTAAGGTCAGCTGATCGAAGGAGGCGAAGATGTCTTGATTGTCGCCCAAGCGAAGGTTGATGGCCTTTACAATTGGGTCAGGTCCTTGGCGAATGACGGAAGTTACGATGGGACCGTTGTCCATCTGTGCCCATATGTCGCTGAACAAATCAAAATGATTATACCGTCCCCAGTGTCCATTGATGCCCGCTTCCATTCCTGGATAGGCTGGGATGATGTCGGGCACATTTCCATGCTCCATGTAGTAATCGGCTTGTCGCTGATAAAAGTCGTACAGGCGAAATTCATTGATGGGATGATCCTCATAGCGATGTCCCTCCCTGCTGCCTGCCGGATCTGCATAGGGGTAGATCAAAGGATCCGCCACATTGGGAGTCTCCCGTTGCGACATACCTGCTAGAGGGAACAATAAAACAATAGCTAGTTTAAATGAGAAGTCGATGAGTGGCTTTTCCATGAATGGGGTAGGTAGATGTATGGTCTAATATAAAACGGGCTCCTTCACTTTTACACGATCTTAGTTGGAATTGGGTCCTTCGATCCAGCCCTTTCATGTTTCCTTCATTTCTTAACCGAAATCGACCCTTTCTTGTAAAAAGGAGTTGCCCTGACTTGGCCTCAGATATGATGATCAAGGGTTCCTATGTACGCCCGTTACGCCAATCATCTATTCACGAAACAAGCCATCGAAAAGTGGTTTGATCGGATTACAGGCGACTGGGAACGAGAGTTTACCAAGGAGGAATTAAAGGCCGGTCGCTTGCTTTATCGACGCGGAGAGATTCGCGAAGTAGAGATCACTGAGACGGATGCCATTGTCCACTGTAAGATAGAAAAACAAGAGTCCTATGCCATGATCGATTGGAAGAATGGCACCTTCGAAGTTCGGGCATCCACCACGCAGCGACCCTTCGGCCGTGCGATTGCCGTTGCTGGCTTTTATGAAATCGAAGAATTAGTGGTGGAGGAAGCGGCCCCATCGCCGCAGTTTTTTAAACCGAAATCGGAGAAAGAAGAGGAACCGAAGAAACCAAAACCTGAAGTTGCGAAAAAGCCAGAGATTCCTGCTCGGCCATTGGACCTGTGGTTGGAGTTGAGTCAGCAAGGACTGACCTTAACCGCGTCCTGGATCAATAAAGATGGATCGAAAACACCTGCCCTCAAGACACCTCCTAAGAATCAATTTCCCAGTGCAAAAGAGCGAGAGCAAGTCATCCGCTTAGCAGGCCTGGCTCACAGAAGTGAATTTCAGTTTATTAAGAGCCAAGCGGTTTATCGGCTCCACAATCTGGGGCTGGTACCAGCCTTCGTGGGAGATGCATTATCGGGGTGGCGTAAGCACTTTGATATCCGGATGGATAAGGCCATGGAGAAGCGGGCCAAGGCGATCCATGAAGTCGATCTCGAGGTCGTGGCTGGTTCATTGGATGACGAAAATACCAGTTTGGATTGGCGATTCTCGGTTGGAAGAAAGAAGATCGATGGGCATCTTGGTAAGTCGCTTTTCAAGCGTGGCAAAACACTCCACTTTGTTCCGAACATCGGCATCGTCCGAGTCGGAGAACAGCAAGGCAAAGTCATCCGGGATTACAAGGAGGTTCAGTCTTCGTTGCCGGATGGGAAGATCCCTCGGTATCTCCTCTTGTCTCTTTACGGTCGCAAGCGAGTAAAGCTTTCCCTGTCCAAAGAGCTCAAGCAATGGCACAAAGCGCTTGATAGTGATACCAAGCCAGCCGAATTGGAGCTCCCTGAGTTTCTGCGCGATTACCAGCGCTATGGAGTCGAGTGGTTCTCGCACTTAGGTGACGTCGGTTGCCACGGTTTGCTTGCCGATGAGATGGGTTTAGGAAAAACCCTTCAGGTTGCGAGCCTGCTCAAACAGAAGAACATGTTGGATAAACGGCACTTGATTGTTTGCCCAGCGAGTGTGGTGCCTGTCTGGCGAGCAGAATTTGATCGTTGGTTTCCTGGTACCGAGTTGGAGGTGCTGCGTAGTGGAAATCATTTTGGTGAAAAGACCGATTCCAAGATCTGGCTGGCTAGCTATACCCAGCTACGTCGCCACAAGCACCTGTTGAGCGATGCTGAATTTGGGTATGTTGTTCTCGATGAAGCCCAGTCTATCAAGAATCCTGATGCCAAGGTCAGTCAGGCTTGTTACTCCGTAAATGCGGAACGACGGCTTGCCCTTACAGGAACCCCGTTGGAAAATAAACAACAGGATTTGTGGTCCATTTTTCGATTCCTAATGCCTGGGTTACTTGGCGGACGAAAAGTCTTTCAGGAGAATCTCGACAACGAACCTGAGATCTATCTGCCACGGCTCAATAAGCAAATTTCACCCTTCGTATTGAGGCGTACAAAGAAGGAAGTAGCCACAGAACTTCCGGAAAAGGTTGAGACCGATTTACTCTGCCCCATGACCGAGGCTCAGCGACGCGAATATGCCAAGCTGACGTCTGAAGGTATCCAGGATCTCGGCAATGACATCGAGGACATTGTAAAGAAGAAGAATTTCAACCTGCTGTCATTGCTTACTCGCTTGCGCCAGGTGGCCTGCGATCCTCATCTTACTCCCTGGGGAAAACATCCGCACTCCGATAGCGGAAAGATCACCATTCTTATTGATCGTTTGAACGACGTTCTCTCCAGTGGACACAAGGTGGTTATATTCAGTCAATTCGTCACCTTCCTCGATCGCATCAAAGGTGCGGTTAAGAAAAATTTGCCTAAGTATCCCATTCACGAATTGCGTGGTAGCACCACCAATAGGGAAAAGCCCGTGGCCGAATTTCAAGAAACTCCCGGTGCGGGAATCATGTTGGTCAGTCTTAAGGCAGGTGGCACGGGTATTACTTTGCATGCCGCTGATTACGTTTTTCTCATGGATCCCTGGTGGAATCCCGCGGTTGAAGATCAGGCGATCGATCGTGTCCACCGGATCGGTCAGGACAAAACGGTGTTTGTCTACCGCTTGGTTACCCAAGGAACCATCGAAGAACGCATCATGGAGCTCAAGGCCTCGAAGCGGGACCTCTTCGATCAAGTCATCGGGAACCTCACTCAAATGACCGATTTCAAGTCCTACTTCACCAAGTTGAGTGACTTGATTCTGCTCAGTTCGTCGAAGGACGAGTGATACTAAAACGAAGCCGATTTATTCAGCACAAAGAACTTTACGGTTTCTCTTATGACCCCGTCTTGGGCCATCGCTTCAGCTGCTTCAGGTTTTTCAAGAAGCTCGAAAAATGTTTCCAGGTTTTCTGGCTCAAAACAAAGGATGATCTGATTGCTTTCCGGATCCGTTAAATAGCTGATCGGATTAGCAACCGTTTGCGCTGTGAAAAGGTCGCCATGGGTGGCAAATCCTTCTTCCCATTTTTCAATGTCTTCTACTTCTGCAGTGGCGATAACTTTCGGCATGATGTCTTCTTTGTGTTGGATTGATGTCGGAGTACGCAATACATTTGGGTTTCCGGTTCATTGCAACCTTAAGTCATAGCGCTCCATTCTTGGGACGAGGTTGGTGTACATAAAAACTCCCTCGGACATACATCCGAGAGAGTTCTCTTATGACCTGTAAATAGATGTGCTGCTCGCGTTTAATTTCCTTGAAGCGCGTTAATCTCCGATTCGGCTGCTCGCTGGCGTTGTTCGTATGCTTCAATAGCTTGGGCGCGGGCAACTGCTTCCTGTCTTTCTTTACGTATGCGTGCCAATTCTGCCTCCGCAGCTTCGGCACGTTGCTTGGCTGCCAAGACTTCCCGATCTTCCGTTTGAGGGCTGGTTACGGCCATGCGTTGACGTTGTGCTTCCTGTTGAGCACGCACTCGTCGGGCTTGGGCGATTTCTAATTCGGCCTGCTGCTGTTGGACCTGGACATACTGTCGATCCTGTTCGTCTCCGATGGCATGCCCAATGGCTCCACCCACTACGGCTCCGATAGCAGCACCTTCTCCTCCGTCACCGCTCTGGTGACCGACAATGGCTCCTAAAGCCGCTCCTGTTAGGGCTCCCCATGTAGCTCCGTTTTGTGCACTCGGACCGCTTTCGCAGCCGGAAAATGATACCAAAGAAATGCTTCCGCAAATCAGTAAAATGATGTGTTTTGATTTCATTGAGAGGTTTATATTCTCAATGTAAAACCCCGCATCTGGGGACCGGTTTCACTAAGTTACGAAAAAAATAACTTCCAACCCACAACTCCCAGGACGATTACAAGTGCAATGCCCCAGACACGTCCTTTCCCTCTGCGTTTGCCGTCATAGTACATGCCACTACGAGGGCGCGGTTTTGGGCGTACGCGATTGGTATCGGGGTTTAGATGAAAGGTCTCTTCTTCAGTATCCGCTTCTTCCTTGGTCTCTGCACTGGGGCCTGTGGCTTTTCGCTGATACATGCCATCAAGATGGATTTCTTCGGCGGGACCGTAGGTTTTCGGTTTGTCTGGAATGGCTGTTACCCAGCTTTTGAATTTCCAGAGTACCGTTTTAGGATCCAGGCCTTCGGGAAAATCCTTGCCTCGTTCAACCACTACATGGGTTAAACCGCTGAATCTTCCGGTGTAGTCTTTGATCCCGGTCGTTTGCCGGGAAAAGATATGCCATTCGGTTTCCCCGATCTTCTTGATTTCGTGAACTGCGGGGTGATCTTCCTGCTCATTTGGAGGAAAGACGCTGGTCTCCTGTTCGAGTTGACGGATGAGGGATTGCGGTAATTCGGTATGGCCTGCGATCAAGCAGTACCCGCTACGGCCGGGTTGAAGCCCATGAGGGACACTACAAAAGATAAGTTGTTTAGCCATTACTTCTGTCGTTGCGGATTGAATACAGTGGACCAGTTGGTCAACCACCAGAAGACTGGAACCTCCACGCCATGGGGATCCATTTTTTGCGGGACGGGACTAAGCTCACCCGTTTTGATGCGACGGGGTGAATGTCCGAGAGAGGTTGAGGCAAAGTAAACCACTTTTTCGGATAGCGCTTCGGCGCGTGCTACCAGGGCCGGGACGCGTTCCAATAATCCCTCTCGTAGAATGCGTGAATTTTCCTCAACGACCATGGAATTGAAATGACGACCATTCCAAGGATCTTCCAAACGGGTCATCGGATCCCAATCCTGAATGATGTCCTTTTTACCCACCACAAAGGCGAGGGGCGTATTTAGTTTTCCTAGTGGAGAAAGCTGGTGAATTACGCGTATCCGGTTTTCCAATTCAGATAGAATGTGCTCCTGGCTTTCGGTCGGGTAATTCCGACTAAGCTGTGGATCGTTAGCCGCTGTGCGGTTTTCACGGAAGGCGGCGTCTTTGGAGGGATCAAACAAAAAGCACCAGAGGTGTGCATGGGCCAGGTGGTGCGTTACCGGATTGGTCGTTCCATCTGATCCGGGTTGAAAATGTTCTCCGGCGTTATCGTAGAAGGTCAGGCTCTGCGACGTGTCATTGTTGCCTTCCAAAATGTAAGTGAAGGGCTTGGGTAGTAGAGTGGGGCGTCCATTGAGCGTGACCTTGGAATACAAGTGTCCATCAAGGCTGGTCTTCGCCAGTAGGGCCTCCGGTGCGTTACGCGCCGTAAAGAGTCGGTGCCGCATTGCATTGAGCGGCGCGTTGGCCGTGGGATCAGCGTCCTTCCAGTGAACCCCCCAATTCTCAAATGCCTTTTTCTGTAGAATCTCTGTCAGCACGGATAAGTAATAACTTTTTCCTGCACCGGGGGAGCCGAGAATGGAAACAAAGGCTTGAGGAATGTCACTGAGTCCATGCGGTATCTTTAATCGGCATTGGGGACAGGCTTTTTCCAGGCAAGGCGTTCCCGGTAGCGTCTAGTGGCAGCCCGTTGTCATTAAAATTGTCTGCCTCGAACCGTAGCATTTCATCTTCACCGAGCAAGGGATCTCCACGGAGTGATTCGTGAGTAGCAATAGTCAGTTGATCACCCTCCGTGTACGGGCTCCAGCAATGAGGACACTGGGGCTGATGAGAACTTTCTTTATTCTGGCCGGCAGAATAGGGGCGGTGCTCTTTCAATCGCTCTTCAATTATTTCCTTTTGGGGCTTGGCTGCGGGAAGCTCCATTTCTACGACCTGGCTGATGTAGAAACCTTTGGCAGAACCTTTGGGGTAGTAAATCAGTTCATCTGGGTCTTTGAGCTCTGCAATCACCCAGGGTTCGAGCTGGAGTTTGTCCAAGGGGCCATAGATCTCACCCGTAGATGGTTCGAACACCATCCAGGTCTTGAGGTCGATTTGTTTAAGCCAGGCTTTGGGCTTTTCTGTCACGCAGATTAGAAACTGTTCCTCGTGAACTTGCAGCGTATACTCGGTTTCAAAATCTAAAACTTCTTCTGCCCAAGGTTTGCCATCGAGAAGTAAGGTGTCGCCGGGGTTCGTTGGTTCTACTTCGAGGCTCGTTTTGGTCTTCTGGAAGTGGAGTAACTGCGAGGGTGGCTTTGAATTATCCAAACTCCAGCTATTCACTGAGCCGTATCCGAGAGTAAATTTCTTTGATGCAAGTAGGCAGTTACGACCCGTGTTGATGTGAATGATCACGGTCGTCTTTGAAGCAAACCACTGTTTAAACTGTTCGAACATGCCTGTAAGACCAAAGAAGAGAGTTCGTTTAGCTTGGCCCTATCATTCCGTGATACAAGACAAACTCCGATTGAGACGGAGAAAACGATTGAATTCCTCTGCGCGGGTGCTTGGCTTCCATCCTTCTTTAATCATCCGACGTGCACATCCCTTCCAGTCAGATTCCATTCGCCACTCCTATTCCGGAAAAACCGCATGCTGTTTCATGCAGTTTCCCAACCATGGAGGATGTGATTCGTTATGAGGAGCGTGATGCGGAACTGCACAATCGAATCTCTGTGGCTTATCCTCGGTTTGTGTCTCACCACCGGGTTGTTCAGTGGGAGGCGTATTTGCAGAAAAAATACGAGCTTGGGGACTATGTGACTTACTGCGTGTGTTCGAACCAGGCTGCTAAAGAGCTCCAGCGCTACGTAGGCTTTTCCCACGTTAAGGTTTTGGCCGATGAGGCGCATGCAGTCGTTGCTGTTGAGAAGGTTGAAGAGGCCGAACTAAAAGCCCGCAAGTTTCTCCAGCATACCGGCTACCGTATATCCTCACGGGAAGCTGAAGATCTGTTGAAACAGGAAGGGCTTATTGAGGGGGATGGAAATACGGTCCCTGATCCGAAAGCCTACGAACGCTTGCAGGATACGCTGACTGAGAAGATTGGGGCACGGACCAACGAAGATGTTTTTCTGGCCAATTCTGGAATGAGCGCCATCTACGCTGCCTTTCGGGCAGTGCAAGACGTCCAGGCCAAAAAGGACCGAACGGTATGGATCCAGCTAGGTTGGATCTACGTGGATACCTATGAGATCCTTAACAAATTTGCCGGCGATGATGATCAGAAAATCTTTATCCCCGATCCCACGGACCTGGATCAGATCGAAGCCGTACTGAAAGAACGAGGCGAAACAGTAGCTGGTATCATAGCGGAGCTTCCAACCAATCCATTGGTTCAAACTCCAGACGTAAAGCGCTTGCAGCAACTTTCACGTGAGCACGAAGTGGCTTTGATCCTTGATCCTACGGTGAGTTCGATTGTCAACGTCGACACCTTGCCCTTTGCCGATATCCTGGTCACCAGTCTGACCAAGTATATATCCCATGAAGGCGACGTCATGATGGGGGCGGTCGCTCTCCAATCTGATTCGCCTTTTTACGAATCTACGAAGGAGCTCGTTGCGAGTTATGTCGAACCTCCTTACCACCGAGATGTCGCAAGAGTGGCGGAACAGCTGGACCACGTTGAGTCGGTAGCCGAACAGGTGAACGCCAATACACTCAAACTAGCCGCGTTTTTTGAAAATCATCCTGGAGTAGCAAAAGTGTTTTGGGCCTGTGGTGGCGATAATGCTGAACGCTACCAACTGATCGAAAAGGAACCAGGTTCTCCCGGTGCCATGATTACGATTGAAGTGAAGAAACCGGTAGCCGAATTTTACGATGCCTGTCGCATTCCCAAAGGCCCCAGCTTCGGCATGGAACTCACTCTGATGAGTCCTTTCATGTATATGGCTCACTACGACATTGTTTCAGCGGACACTGGACGCGACGAATTGATGGCCTACGGTATCAACGCCGATCTGATTCGTATCTCCGTCGGCACCGAGCCGATCGAGGAAATTATCGCGGCATTCGATGAGGCACTTTGATTCGCGTTGGTAAACTACTGCGCGGTATACCCGCCATCGACAGTCCACATTGCGCCGGTAACAAATGAAGCTTCATCGGATGCCAGGAATGCGGTTACATTGGCGACCTCTTCGGCTTCCCCCATTCGGCCCATAGGATGAAGGCTTTTCAGGGTAGCGTGTATCTCGGGATCTTGTGTGACATTGTCGGTGAGGGCCGTGTAAATGAATCCGGGACAGACCACGTTCACGCGGATTTTTTCAGCGGCCAGCCGGACTCCCAGATCGCGTGTGAATTGTGTCACTGCTCCCTTGCTTACCGGGTATGGGTTGTACCCATCTGAAAAGGGCAGGGAGGTCGGATAACCCACAAGACCCATAATGGAACCCATGTTTACGATAGAGCCTCCTCCTGTTTCTCGCATTGCTTCTACGGCTGCATGGCTCATGAGCATGCCGCCCTTGACGTTCACTTCCATGACGGCGTCCCAGCGTTCTTCATAATCGGCATTGGGTCCAACGTTTCTTGCAGTGATGCCTGCTGAGTTCACCAGGATATCGATTCGGCCAAACTGTGCTACGGTTTCCGCAACTATTCGTTCGGCGTCCTCGCGCTTGCACACATTGCCTTTGGTGGACTTCAATCCTGGAGCCTGAAGAGATTGGAGAGCGTCTTCATTGATGTCCGTCGCCATGACACTGGCTCCTTCTATTAGAAACTTTTCTACACAGGCTTTGCCGATCCCCGAGGCTGCACCTGTCACCAACGCAACTTTTTCTCTCAATCTCATACCTGTATTGAGGCAAGCATCGTTAATCTGCGCGATCACAATTTACCTGCTTGCTTGTCTATTCGAGACGGGCACAATAACTATCCCGTAAAGCAGTCATCTATCGCCCCGAAATCATAATCAACTTTCAGTTTTGATGCATACCCGAAGAACCTTTCTTAAAGATGCCACCATCGCTGGTGCTGCTCTCGCTTCCGCTCCTTACTTGCTCGGACAATCTCGTGGTCAAAAGTACCGCACTGTCCTCGTAGGAACCGGTTGGTGGGGCGGAAATATTCTGGGTGAAGCCATGGCCTCAGGAGAGTGCAAGATCACTGCCCTTTGCGATGTGGATGAACGCTATTTGCTACCCATGCAGGCACGTGTGAAGAAGGAGAGCGGCGATAACCCTAAGCTTTACCGCGACTACCGTGAGTTATTTGCCAAAGAAGAAGTCGATATCGCCATTATTGCTACCCCCGATCATTGGCATCCCCTTCAGACGATTGAGGCCGTGAAAGCCGGAGCCCATGTCTATGTTGAAAAACCCATCGGGCATACGGCCATGGAAGGACGGGCGATGGTTAACGCTGCTCGAGCGGCGAATCGAGTCGTTCAGGTGGGTACTCACCGTCGCATCGCTCCGCACAATGTTTCCGGGTATGAGTTTATAAAGGCAGGTAACCTTGGCAAAGTGGGCATGGTGCGCTCTTTTGTGCATTATGGAGGTGGCCCGGAAAAACCGACTCCCAACACCGAGCCTCCCAAAGAACTCGATTGGGATATGTGGTGCGGTCCAGCGCCGCTTCGCCATTATTGTGAAGCCTTACCCGGAACCGGGGGCCGGCCCATACATCCCAAAGGCTTTCGTCACTACCTCGACTATGCCAACGGCATGTTAGGCGACTGGGGCGTACACTGGCTCGACCAGATCGTGTGGATCCTGGGAGAGAAATACCCCAAGCATGTTTACTCTACGGGTGGTCGACCCATCGCTGGACCGGCCATTTACAACGAGAAGGAACAAACAACCGATGCGCCCGACCATCAGGTGGCAACTTATGAGTTTGAAAACTTCACTGCTAGCTGGGAGCACCGACGCTTTGCCGGCAACCATGCTGAAAAGGGCGAGAATGTAGGGTGTTACTTCTATGGCACCGAAGGAACTTTTCACATGGGGTGGCGTGAAGGCTGGACCTTTTATCCGAATAATAAAAATCAGCCCGTGGTTCACCGGGGGGCTCAACTCAATGAGCCGAATTCCCAAAACATTCGTGAGCTGTGGGCAGATCTACTTCACTGTATCAAATCAGGAGACAAACCCGTCTGCGATATTGAGGAGATTCACTATTCAACCAATCTGAGCCTACTTGGCATGTTGTCCTTCAAACTGGGTCGCGGCATCGAGTGGGACGGTCAGAAAGAACGCATCGTTGGCGACAAGGATGCGAATAAGCTTCTCTATCGCGATTATCGTGGCGAATGGGAGTACCCTAAGGTTTGATACTCACAGAATTTTTTTCTAGCTCTCTGAGCAAATCCTAAACTCATCCAAATCCAAAGGTTTCATGAAACCGCTTATCCTGCTTATCCTATTTCTGTCTACGACTTCGTTTACTGCATTTGCAGACCTCAAGCGCGATGCCACGCGCGCGGTAGAAGACGGCATTCGTTTCTTTCAAACCACCAGCATTGAGGGTGGCTATGTTTGGTATGTGACTCCGGACTTTGACGAGCGTTGGGGGGAAGGCCCCACCGATGATCAGACGATCGAAGTTCAGCCACCCGGCACACCCACCGTTGGGATGACATTTATGCGTGCTTACGATGTGACCAAATACAACACGGCCATGCGTGCAGCTAAAGCGGCTGCCGAGGCACTCATTGGTGGTCAGAATAATCTAGGTGGTTGGGGCCATACTATTCATTTCGATAAGCCGGCACCTTTGTTGGCGAGTTTTGACGACAATCAAACTCAGTCGGCCTTGAGTTTTCTCATGGCTTTTGAGCAAAAGTTTGTCGACGACATTGCCCTTTCAGCCGTTGAAAAAGGGCTTAACTTAATGACCACTTCCCAGCTTGCGAATGGCGGTTGGCCGCACATGTTTCCACGGCAGGGAAATTATCATGACTATGCGACTTTCAATGATCATGGAATTAACGATTGTATCCGGGTGATGATCGAAGCTGATGAATTCTACGCCAACGCGCAGATCCGGGGCAGTCTGCATCGAGCCGCTCAGTTTATAATGCGTTCTCAGCAAGCACCGCCTCAGCCAGGATGGGCGCAACAGTACAACGAATTTATGCAACCTGCTTGGGCCAGAAGTTTTGAGCCCCCTTCTTTGAGCCCTGCAGTGACGGTAAACAACCTCGACACTTTATGGATCTTGCGGTCTACCTGAACAATCGAGACTACCTGGAGCCTATTCACGATGCACTCCGTTGGCTGGACGATACCCAATTAGAGAATGGGTTATGGCCACGCTTTATCGAGATCGGCGCAGGAAAGGCTTTACACTACGACCGCGGGCGAATTCGTGTGGGATACCCCGGAACAGCTCAGTGAAGAACCTCGTACCGGATATGGTTATCAGAATGATTTATCTGATAAGCTGGATCGCGTACGTAAGCGGTTTGCAAGTCTTTGGAACACGGGCCAAGATCTGGATCCGGAAGAGGGATTGGATAGAGAAGCTCAGATAGCTAAACTAGAACCATGGGTGATTGCTATTATCGATGCTCAGGATAAAAAAGGCCGTTGGATCACTCACGATGATAAATACAAAAAACGTGTTCGCGGTCAGCCATGGAACGGTCAATGGGAGGTGCAGGACCGCATCAGCACTAAGGTTTTTATCGATAATATCAATTTGCTTTGTGATTACATTGAATTGCTTGATGGTCGTAGCTTCATGGAATTGAAGGGGCCACGCTGATAATTCGAGGGTGAGCTTGACGCTTGCCGGTGGATTTTCGGAGAATACCAGGAACTCGTTCCTATGTTCCCCATGAAAACTCCCCGTTCATTCGTTGTTTTTGTTTTTGTATTCGTTATTCACTTACTAAGTGGATCTATCTTACTTAAAGGAAACGCTACTATAGAAATTGCCTCGCCGATGGCTCCTCCTGAGTGGGCCTTGTTGCAAAGAGAGTTGCTTCTAGCCAATGCGGTAGCTTGCGAGGAATTCTACGAAAAGTATTTTGATGAGCGTGGTTGGTTGGAGTGCATAGAACGCTGGGGTGGAGATGATGGCCCGGACGACGCTATTGAGAATGTAGCGGATTGGCCAATCCTGCATGCGCTTGGTGGGGATGACAATATTCTCACCCTTTATCGAAAAGCCTGGGAGGGGCATCTTCGTCAATACACCGAAGCAAAGACCGTAGATGTGCCCTTTGCGCGGGATGGCATGTACTACAAAGAGTTTCCTGTGATGATGGACTGGATGCATAATGGGGAAGGTCTCCGGGTGTTTAACCTCCAAGGTTTAAGTGACCCATACAATCTGGACTTTCAAAAGCGAACTCGGCGCTACGCCGGGTTTTATATGAATGAAGATCCCGGGGCGCTCAACTACGACTACGAACACAAGATCATCAAAAGCATGTTCAATGGGAGTCGTGGACCGCTCATGCGGAAGACTACGGGGCTCGATTGGGCAGGTGATCCCATCGAAGTGGAGAACCGATTTCACTTGGGACATGGCGAGCGCAACTACTCTGAGATGGTCGCTCACTTCAAAGACTACAATGACACATTGGGTGACCATCCGCAGAATCTATCAGCAACCACCCTCGGCCTGAATGCTTACATACTGACGGGGGAGGAGAAGTACAAGACTTGGATGCTTGACTATGTGGATGCCTGGCTCGATCGCATGAAGCAAAACGATGGCATCATCCCATCCAGTATAGGTTTGGACGGAACCATCGGAGGCGAAACGGATGGAAAGTGGTGGGGAAGTGTCTACGGCTGGGGGTTTTCGGTAATCGTTCCTCAAACAGGTGAATTGGCTCACCGCACACGCGTTTATCGTGCTGTAGATGGATTTGGGAATGCCTTCCTGTTGACCGGAGAGCGGAAGTACATCGATGCCTGGACCCAGATGATCGACTTGGTCAACTCGAAGGCCAAGCTCGTTGATGGCGTTAAGCTCTATCCTTATATGTATGGGGATGACGGATGGTATGACTTTAAGCCCGAACCTGTTCCTTGGGGGGCCTTGAATTGTTGGTTCTGGACTCAGGATGAAGCGGATGAGAAGCGAGTGAGGCAGGATGCCTGGGTGCGCTACTTGAATGGTGAGGACGCTGATTATCCTACCCGTGAATTAAAAAAGGACTTTGGAACCATTCGATCCAAGGTGGCTGGAATGCGAGCAGATACTACCACTCCTGATACTCGTTTGGCGGATGATCCGATGAAGTTTAACCCGGCTACTATTCAGACACTCAATAAACTGATGATGGCTGGCCTCGATCCTGGACGAGGAGCTGCGCCACTGCATTGTCGTCTACGCTATTTTGATCCCGTCAATCGGCGGGCGGGAATTCCTGAAGACGTGGCAGCCCTAATCGATAGGATGTCTGATGGTTCCGTTGAAGTTACCCTGGTCAACCTCAGTCCTAGCCATAGTCGCGAGCTTATTGTCCAAGCCGGAGCCTACGGTGAACATCGAGTGACGGAGGTTGAATGTGATGGTCAAATGGTGCCTGTTGATGCCTCTACATTTCGAGTTCGTCTGGCTGCTGGAAGTGGTGCACGATTGAAGGTCTCCAACGATCGGTATGTTGAGCAGCCAACGATGACATTCCCTTGGGATCGGTGAAAAACGATTTCGTTTGTGTAGGAGCTGCTTTAGTTGCGATCCTAGCCTCTATCATTCGCAGCTAATGCAGCTCCTACAATTTCCCATAATAATAGATATAAGTTATGAAAAATTCAGTTTGGATTTTTGCTACATTGAGCCTTTGTTTGGCCTCTCTCTTCGCCGGCTGCGCCAAGCCAGAAGAAGCATCGCGACCCAATATAGTCATCATTCTAGCCGATGACTTTGGAGCCGGAGACATCCAATCCCATTTTCCCGGTGGCAAGATCCCGTCCCCTTATCTGGATCAATTTACGGAGCAGTCTATGCGCTTTACGAATGCTCATAGCGGATCAGCTGTATGCACACCCACGAGGTATGGGCTTCTGACGGGGCGTTACGCTTGGCGGACTCGCCTACAGGAGTGGGTGCTGGCAAGTTATGAACCACCCTTGATTGCAGAGGATCGATTAACGCTACCGGGGTTTTTGCAGGACCAGGGATATGCTACGGCCTGTATCGGGAAATGGCATTTGGGTTGGAACTGGCCGGGGCCACAACCGAGTACGATGGAAGAGGATGCTCATCTTCATACCCAGCATACTTGGTATTATGATCAGCCTATCGAGGATGGTCCGATTACCCGTGGATTTGATCACTATTTTGGTGTGCACCTTCCAAACATGCCGCCGTTTACCTTTATCGAAAACGATCGAATTGTGGAGCTGCCCACCGATCGCTTTGAGTATGATCCCGATGATAATCGTTTTATGCCACGGGCATTCGATGATAACCCGATGGCGCCAGGTTGGAGATTTGAGCAGATACTACCTGAAATTACAAAACGGGCGGTACGCTACATCCACGAACAAGCAAAGGAGGATGAACCTTTCTTTTTGTACTTTCCGATGACGAGTCCACATACCCCCATTGTTCCCAGTGAACCCTTTGTCGGGAAAAGTGGCATTTCCAATGTGGCGGACTTTATTATGGAAACCGATTGGTCGGCGGGACAAGTGATTCAGGCTTTGGAGGATGCAGGAGTCGCTGAAAATACCCTGGTACTCTTTACTTCAGACAATGGACATTTACCACAGGGCTGGGACGATTTAGTCAAAGTCGGCCACAAACCGAGTGGCCCCTACCGTGGTCGGAAAGCAGAAATTTGGGAGGGTGGTCATCGCATACCGTTCCTGGTACGTTGGCCCGGAATGATAGAAGCGGGTTCGATAAATGAAAATCTCCTGAGCTTGAATGACATTTTTTCTACTTGTGCTGAAATATTGGGTACGTCCCTAGGGCTCGACGAAGCAGAAGATAGTTTAAGCTTTCTGTCTGTGCTTTTGGGTAAGAGCGAAGAGCCACATCGAGATCATATTGTTGGGCACTCGGTGGGGGGTGAATTTTCCTATGCTGAGAACGGATGGAAACTTATATTCAGGAACGAAGTTCAGAATCGAAATCTATCCCGCGGTAAACCGCGCATTCGGGAGCTTTATCATTTGGCGGAGGATATTGACGAGTCCGAGAATCTGATTGAGCAGCAATCTGATGTAGCCGATGCATTGGAAGAGAAGCTGCGTAAAGTGGTTGCCCGAGGTACCAGTCGTGAAGGGCCAGCCCAGAAGAATGATACGGATGTCGTCATCGATGTGACACAAACTCTTCGTTGGGGAGAACCGCTTTTTGATTAAAGTAGCATAGGCATCTTGCTAGAGTCTTATACACATTTTTACTGAGCGGTTTTCAGTGCTATAGAACGTAACATTTATTTAGTATACCGCTATTATTGGTAGGGCGGCCTCGCCGAGGGCGCCGTGTTTGGTTAGATTCAAGATCAGACGGCTCGTGGGTGATGTCGGCTTCGCCTCGGTCCGGCGATCGGCCATCGCTGTAGCCAGGCTCAGAAGGGCAGGGTATACCAATGCTTTTAATCTTGGTTCCTATAAGCGAGCTGCTGCATTATTGGAATCCTCAGCATGAAACATCTCTTATGCCTCATTGTTTGTTTACCCTTGGTCGCTTGCTCCGCAGTAGAAAAAGAATCAGTCGTCGAAGTAAACCGCTTTGCTGAAAACCCTATTCTCCACGCGGGTCTATCAGGTACGCTCGGTAACAAACTCAATGGGCCGTCCCTGATCCGTGTTCCCGATTGGGTAAAAAATCCGCTCGGAAACTATTACCTTTATTTCGCACACCACAAAGGAAACTTTATTCGCCTGGCCTATGCGGATGACTTGCACGGCCCCTGGCGTATTTACGAACCGGGTACCATTCATTTGGAAGAAGCTCGATCTCTCGAAGATCACATTGCGTCGCCCGATGTACATATCGATGATGAAAACCAAATCATCCGCATGTATTTTCACGGCTCGCATCCAGGGACTAATCAACGAACAGTGTCTGCTATTTCCAAAGACGGTCTTGTATTCGATGTCTTTGATGAGATTCACGGCCTCAGCTATTTTCGCGTGTTCCAATATGAAAGGGCTTACTACGCGATGGATTCCTCGGGATATTTGAACCGATCTGATCACCCTGACCATGGATGGGAAAAGCGGGAGCACGAGCTAATCGCTACGATACCCACCGATGACGAGTTTGGGGCTCGCGACGATGTTCGTATCCGGCACAGCGCGGTCTATCTGCGAAACGATACGTTGTATCTCTTTTACACGCGCAAGAGTGATGCCCCTGAACGCATTTTAATTGCAACGGTTCCCCTGATCGGTGATTGGAAAAGCTGGGAAGCCAGTGAACCCATCGAAGTGCTCCGACCCGAAATGGATTATGAAGGTATTCAGCATCCCAATCAGCCCTCCAAAAAAGGCGGAGGTATCGGACTTCAGCAGCTTCGTGATCCCGGTATCTTTGAAGAGGACGGGCAGTTGTATTTGCTTTACTCCGTGGCCGGCGAGGAAGGGATTGCAATTGCGGAGCTAACTATAGAGTAGGTTTCAGATAGCAGGCTGGGGCTAGACCTCCCTACCACGAGCCGAGTTTTATATCTGGTTGATTGTAGGAGCAAACTTGTTCGCGACCTCAACGCCTTTGCCCCTACGAGTCGCGAACAAGTTTGCTCCTACAGAAGACGAATGGACCTCTTCGTCGATGCTGTTGTCAGGCCTTCTCCATTCTGTCGTGAACCAGCATCGCTACTTTTTGAAATGTAGCATCGGTGGAGACACCGATGAGTTTCGGTTGAGCTTTAAAATGAAAGGTAATGCGAAATCGCCGAGAGCGCCCTTTTAAGTACGGTTCAAGAGGAAGAGGAAGAGTTCCGAAGAGCGAAGCGACGACAAGACCGGGCTGCGCAGCAGAACCGGAACAAGAGGATGATCTAAATAGGGGTAGCATCGGTGGATACACCGATGACCTCTACTGTGTCGCCTCGCTTGCCTCAACTTCCGGCAACAACTTCGAAATGAACCGATTGCTATCATCGAAATACTTGATTGCCGCCTGGCGTATTTTTTCAGCAGTTAATGATTCGGTTCGTGCTACCCGCTGATTGACCGCATCGAAGTCGATACCGTTCTTGGTATAAGTCCCAAGAGCCGACATCCAGAATCGGTTTTCGCGTAAACTGGTTTCGATGCCTCGCATGTGCATTTCCTTTACGGAATCGAGATCCTCTGGATCGGGACCCTCTGTTTGAAATTTTGCAACGACATCCAATGCCGTTTGAAGGAGCTCGTCTACGCGTTCTGGATCGCAGCCAAAGCTGATGCCGGTCGAAAATTCCCCGGTCGGGTAGCGGCTCATGCCTCCACCAACGCTTACGCCGTAGACGCCGCCTTTGTCTTCGCGAAGTGCTTCCCGCATTGGAATTTTCAACACATCAATCATCGCACTCAATAGATACTGATCGTAGTAGCTCCATTCAGTAGAACCATAGAAGCTGACGCGCACCGAACTTTTGGGTTCGATACCTTTGCGAACGATCACCTCGTTTTGCCCGGTGATCTTGTCGTCATCAATATCCTTCCAGCTTTCTTTTCGACCCATAGTGGGCAAGCTGGCAAGGTATTTTTCGACCAGGGGCCGGATGACCTTCAAGTCGAAGGCACCAACGAAAATAAAGGTGAAGTCACCCGCGTCTTTATATCGGTCTTCATAAAACTCTAAAGACTCTTCCAGGTCCTGTGCATTGATGTACGCTTCGTTGAAAGGCTGATGACGTGGATGATTATTGTAGAGTTTCTTTTCAACGGCGTCACCGAACACAGCATTGGGATTATTCAAACGGTTCTTAACCGAGGCCCTCATTTGGGTGAGCATGGCGCTAAAAATCTCTTCGTCAGTCCGAGGTTCGGTGAAACGTAAGTGCGTCAGTTGGAACAACGTTTCCAAATCTTCTGGGGAGGCACTGCCCGACATATTCTCATAGAGTTCTCCAATAGATGGGCGTGCCTGTGCGCGAATTCCAGCCAACTTCTTGCGAAGGTCACGTGACTTGTAATCTCCAATTCCGCTACCTGCTATAACGCTATCCGCACTGGATGCTGAAACGAAATCCTCATCGGAAGCGAGGCTGTGCCCTCCTGGACTAAAGGCTGAGAAGCTGACCTGGTCTTTCTTGAAATCGGTGGGTTTTAAAACCACTCGAATGCCGTTGGAAAGTTGCCAATCGGTTACATCGACCGACTCATGGTAGCTTTCGGAAACGATCGAACCTGGCGTCGGTTCTTGTTTCATCAATGGACTCGAAAGATCCGCTTCTTGGTAGGCTTCAATGGTTGCAGCTTCCGCATCCTTAATCACAGCAAGGATTTCTTCCTGACTTGGGACATAGACCCCTTCTTTCTCAGAAGCGGTGTATAGAATGATTCGATTTTCAGTCGTCATCCAGTTGTCTCCGATGTCTGAGACCTCTGCTAGCGACAGGGTGGGGAGGAACTTCTTGGTCAGCTCAAGTTCATATTCAATGCCTGGAGCGGTTTCCTTTTCAAGGAAGTGCGAGGCCAATTCACTTGAGTGACGACTGGATCGCCGTTGGTCCTTTTCTTTAAATGCCCGTTCCATGCCGCGCATCATGTTGACTTTGGCTCGACCCAGTTCTGCTTGGGTGAATCCATCCACCCGCGCTCGCTTGTTTTCAACCAGCAGGGCTTTAAGGCCTTCGGCAAATTTTCCTTCTTCGACGGCCACTCCTTGCTGAACCATATCCACGGCTCGCACGAAGCTCCCCTTGCCTGTGGATGCTCCAAGATAGGGTGGCTCTTTTTCCTGGGCGCGTTCACGAAGTCGTGCGTTCAGCATGCTGGTGTAGAGTGACTCCCCCAACATTTTCCGATAGTCGCCTTCGGTGATCATGTGGCTCTTATCCGTCTTGTAGGCAATGCTAACAGAGGTGCTGGATAACTCGTGATCCGTTTCGATAGAGAATAGAGTTTCCTGGTGACCCGGGACCTCAAAGCTCGGTCGATCAGGAGCATCTTCCGGGTTCGTCAGATGAGCAAAGTGTTTCTCGATCAGGCCTTTGATGGTTTCTGTTTCAAAATCGCCCACCGCCACAATTGCCATGAGATCAGGACGATAGAAGTCTTTATAAAACTCTACAAAGTCATCCCTGGTCACAGATTCGATGGCTTCAACTGTGCCGATCGGGATCCGCTCTGCATACATGGAATTGTGAAACAAAACCGGGATTTGCTTATCCTGGATACGATTGCGTGCGCCCAGTCGAAGGCGACGTTCCTCCAAGATGACCCCGCGCTCCTTTTCGATCTCTTCTTCGTCAAAGGTGATCTGGTGTGCCCAGTCTTCCAGTATTTGAAATCCTTGAGCCAGGATCTCTTCATCGTCCATGGGTAGCTCCAGTATGTAGACGGTTTCATCGAAGGAAGTGTAAGCGTTGAGATCGGCTCCGAAGCGCATGCCGATGCTCTCAAGGTATTCCACCAGTTCTAGCTTCTCAAAGTTCTCGGTACCATTGAAGGCCATGTGTTCGAGAAAGTGGGCGAGTCCACGGGTACTTTCCTTCTCCAAAATTGATCCAGCGTTCACGACGAGCCGGAAATTGGCCCGGTTTTTCGGTTCAGCGTTCTCCCGAATGTAATAGGTCAGACCATTTTCAAGTTTGCCGTAGGTGATAGCCGGGTCGAGAGGCAACTCCTGGTCGGGTTGGGCAAACAGGCTAGAGGCTATGCAAAGTGCCAGTCCTAGGAGGGATGTGCTTCCGAGTAGACGTTTCATGGGTATAAGTTGATTAAGAAATATTGGAAAATAGTGTCTCAGTTTTGGGATGCAATCTTCATTGGTCTAATAACGGCAGATCTTGACCCGGAGGAGGCCATTGCTAAACATGAACGACTACCCCGATTAGCTTTGCCCTATGAAAAAAATCCTTACAATTCTCGGACTCCTCTACGTGCTTTCAGTTCCCCTGTTTTCGGCCGACCTCTATGTTCCTTACAATACGCAGGCCCCTGGTGAGGAGCCATTGCCTCCTGAAGACGCGGCGGCGGCTATGTCCTTGCCTGAAGGGTTTTCGGCTACTCTGTTTGCCGGTGAACCAGATGTGCGGCAACCCATCGCCATGGAAACGGATGATCGTGGACGGCTTTGGGTGGCTGAGTCTTATTCTTATAAGGAATGGGAGATGAAAGGGGAAGATCGGGTGTTGGTTTTTGAAGATACGGACAGTGATGGCCGATTTGATTCACGAAAGATTTTTTATGACAAAGCCACCCACCTGTCTGGCATGACGGTCGGCTTTGGTGGGGTGTGGATCTGTAACTCGCCCAACTTGGAGTTTATCCCGGATCGAGATGGGGATGACGTTCCGGATGGACCGCCCGAGATCGTGCTCGATGGATTTACTATGCAGGCCAACCACAACTTTTTTAACGGCCTGAGCTGGGGTTTAGATGGTTGGCTCTATGGCCGCCATGGCATCACGGCTTCGTCCTTGGTTGGCAAACCAGGCACGCCAGTGGGTGAGCGAGTCGATGTCAGTTGCGGTATCTGGCGTTTGCATCCCGTCACGCGTGAATTTGAAATCGTCGTCCGTGGTACCACCAATCCTTGGGGACTCGATTGGAACGATATGGGTGAGATGTTCATGACCGGAAACGTAAATGGTCATCTTTGGCATGTGGTCCCTGGGGCTTACTATCCACGCATGCACGGCCAAGGTTCTGCGGCGCATGTCTATGACCGCATACCTCTAACTGCCGATCACCTTCATCATGAAGGTAAATGGACGGACCGAAGAAAGTTTCGTGACAATGCCGAAGGTCTAACCGACCTCATGGGTGGCGGGCATACTCACTGCGGAGCTATGGTATACCTTGGGGACAATTGGCCTGAGAAATACCGCGACACTATTTTTATGAGTAACACCCATGGCCGGCGCATCAATAACGACATCCTGCAGCGGACAGGATCGGGGTATGCGGCCACGCACAGCAATGACTTCATGATCGCCAACCATCCCTGGTATAAAGGAGTCACTCAAATCTATGGACCTGATGGAGCTGTGTATATGTCCGACTGGACCGACATCGGCGAGTGTCATGACAACGATGGCGTCCATCGCACCAGTGGTCGGATTTACAAAGTCGTCTATGGCGATGTGAAAAATCCAGGTTCGATTGACCTGGCCAAACAAACCAGCCTCGAATTGGCGGCGTATCAACTTCACAAGAACGATTGGTATGTGCGCCATGCGCGTCGTCTTTTGCAGGAGCGCTATGTTGCTGGTGATGATATCGGTGATGCCCGCAAGGAGTTGATGCGTATGCTCGATTCGGGTGACTATGAAGCCGATCGGGAGCTTCGGTTTATCTGGGCATTAAATAGTAGCGGTGGAGTCGGGGAAAAACGATTAACCTCACTTCTTGATCACAGAAATGAACACGTCCGCAGCTGGGCCGTTCGATTGATCGGTGAGGGAGGCCTGCCTACTAAGTCTCAGTTTAATAAGATTCGTAAGCTGGCCAGTAATGGTGAGTCGCGGTTGGTGCGTATGTATGTGGCTTCGACCTTTCCACGCTTTTCTGAGAATCAGCAATG
Source organism: Opitutia bacterium ISCC 52 (assembly GCA_014529675.2). Taxonomy (NCBI): domain Bacteria; kingdom Pseudomonadati; phylum Verrucomicrobiota; class Opitutia; species Opitutia bacterium ISCC 52. Next base: position 3,790,816 of record CP076040.1, on the reverse strand, counting down.
GACTCTGGCGGAAGACCTGTTGTCGGATTTTGGATACGCATCCGACCAAAACCTCCCCTACATGATTTGGTATGCACTGCTTCCCCTGGTGGAAGCCGATCCTGTTCGAGCGCTTGGCTTTCTAGCCCATTGCGCCGATCCTCAAGTCTATAAGAATATCGTTCGCCGCATCGCCTCAGACTTTGATTTGAATGCGAATTTAATGCCGCAGTTGGTTGAGGCCATTTCTGCTACCTTAGATCGTGGGAATCAGTTGCAGGCCCGAGCAGGAGTGAAAGGCATATGGGAAGCGCTTCATGGTCTGAAAAAACTCCAAGCCCCCGCGAATTGGAATTTGTTGGCCGATTCAAATGATGCCGGCGTACTGGCTGAAGCGATCGGACTGGAGCCGGTCTTCGATCAGGATGCATCGATGACTGACAGAGACTGGCTGGCCCTGCTCGATAATCAGTCTCGTAGAAATCAGGCCATTCGTGAATTAGCTGCTTTTGACGATCCCAAGATCGCGGGAATCATCTTAAGACCCTACCGTCGTTACTTGACCGACGATCGACAGGCGACCATGGCTACGCTGAGTTCCCGCGCTTCCTTTGCTGGACCACTCCTGCAGGCCATGAAAAATGGCACTGTGTTGCAGAAAGATCTCTCGGCCTTCCATGCGCGACAGATTTACAACTTAGGTGATAAGCGCCTCAACAAACTCCTGAGTGAGGTGTGGGGGCAGCTCCGACAAAGTCCCAAAGAGAAGCAAAGCCAGATTAAGGCGTGGGAGAAAAAGCTTACACCCCAAGTGTTGGCCAAGGCTAACATCGCCAATGGTAAGTCTCTGTTCAAGGCCAGTTGCTCTTCCTGTCATGCTCTCTTCGGTGAAGGTGGTGATTTAGGTCCACACCTGGATGGTAGTGATCGCCAGAATCTCTATTATGTTTTGGAGAATCTGATCGATCCTAGTGCAGTGCTTCCGCAGGACTACCGAATGAACGTGATCACACTGAAGGATGGCCGTGTGTTAAGCGGAAATATTACCGCGCAGTCGAGACACACGATCACGATTGCTGGACTCGATAGTGTCGAAGTGATTCCGGTATCGGAAGTGGTGAAGCAAGAGCAATTCGAACAGTCCACCATGCCAGAAGGTTTGTTGCAGACCATGAGTCAACAGGATGTGGTGGATCTGATCGCTTACTTACAACAATGAGGCCTATGCGCTAGCTATAGTTTTGATCTAAGTTGGTCGAGATTACTGTCTGTTAAGTAACTGAAGGGCACATTTTGCCAGTTCTCCAATTACCCGGAACGAGCATCGACATTGGTTTTTCGGGGATACCAAATTCATTTTGATAAAGCAGCTGTGAAACGAGTCTCACGCATCCAGCTCCCACTTCATCCGGCATCAAGTCAATGCCACTGAATCCTTTGTTGCGGTCATTAAACTAGAGCACAAATTGTCAGAAGGAGAATCCGTAAGAAGATAGTCATGGTAGCTATCAGCGGTGTATGTGGAAAAGTCAGTAAGATGATGGGAGTAAAGCAATTACTTTACCAAATTTGTCTCATTTCGAAAACCAAATCTACAAAAAGCTAATTCTGGTTATCTTGAACGATCTCCTGGTGGAAACCAACCCAGTCGTCCTGATCATTCAAGTCGACTGCCGGCCAGATGGTGTCATCGACGGGCAGACCGGCGCGCTCCAGCATGACGTTGCGCTCAGGTTCCGGTTTGTGGAAGGCTAGAACTTCCTGGTTGAAGGTATGGATTGCTTCCGAGGTCAATTTCTCGGCGGGCGCATTTTGTTTTATCCAGGCTTCAAAATCCAGGTAGGTGGGCGCCGCTTTGGCGAAGAACGCAGCCGTCGCTTCATACTCCAGCCCGAGAGTGTCCAGTAGCCACCCATCGAGGCCTCCGACGCCAGATTTATAGTCGTCGTTCAGCCGGTCCTTGGAGGCGAGGAGCATCTTCTGCCACAGCCTGGGTAAATGGACGATGCCGAGGCGGCCGGTGGAACGGCTGCTGATGAGTGGTACGAATTTATTCATGGAAGTGATTTCAGTTAAAGGATTGGGAAAAAGCTAGGGTAGTTTTTTCACCAGCACCAGCCAGTCTTCGTGAAAATCATAGGGAGGCAAGCCAAGGCTTCTCCAATCGCCGCCCTCCACCGAATTGATGCTCCCAACTCGGCGTCTTGAATAGAGTTCCTTCAGCTTTTCACCGGTATGAGGTCCATCTCCGGTGCGAGGGTTGTACCAGGAAACTGAGTACGTTCCACTTTTCCCTCGAAGATCAATCAGGTTGTTGTCCCACTCGGGAAAGTAGACGGCATATAGGTCGCCTTCTCGTGCGAGCACGTAGTCACGGTCATCGGAGGTTAGAGCGTCTGCGGGTAGCATATCTGTGAAAGGAAGGTGCTTGTGAAACAGGTCCAGCGCGTGACGCGAGTAGGCCCACATGTTTTCCCGGCTCCGCCAATCCTCACAATTCAAGTCGCTGTGAGGCAGCTCGTATCCGAAATACCATTCTACGCCGGCACCACCACCCATCAGGTTCCCCCACAGAGTGTATTTCCGCATCGCAGCCTGATTGTTGGGTATGTGGTTGTCTGGCTCTACGCCTTGCCACGCGATTCCCGGTTCATCGAGAAAGAAGACCCAGGGATGACCGGCTGCTGCGGAGCGTTGGATCCATTTCTGAGTTTGGGTGTTGATGACCCGTAGTTTGTCCCGCGTCTGGAAGGAAAGGACATCGAGGCTCTTGTGCCCAAGCAACGGCCCGTAAACGTGCTCCCACTTCTTGGTATGGGTGTGCAAGGCGGTTGGGTGTTTGTACGGGTCGGTCGCTTTGAAATAGTCGGCGAAGTCCTTCTGCTGCTGGGTGGTGTTGGTGTTTTCTTCACCCAGGTTCCAGATGAGAGCGGGGTGGTGCCCAAACCGTGCAATCAGTTCCCGGTAGTACATTTTGCGTTCCGGGCCCAGTTCACCGCCATCGTGCAACTGATCGTTTTCCGTTTCCTGGGTGATGACGTGTACAACGATCCCCATTTTCGTCATATGGGAAAAAACGATTTCCCATTGGTCGAGTTTACTGCAATCGAATCGAAACCGCTCATCGTAGTCCGTGTAGGGCCACACGTCCTGTCCATCTCCGATAATGTTCTGAGTAAGGAAGTAGATCACGTTCATACGTTGTGAGCTGATGTAGTTCACCGCACCGATAATAGCCTTCCCTTTACCACCTTGCCAAGTGGGATCATCTTCCCGCCAATCTTGTAAGTGCGGTGCCCAGTCTTTTAGGAACTGCTTCTTGGGGTTGTGGGAGTAAGTTCCATCAAAGTCCTTGAAGGCGAGAAATGTCTCCGGGCTGTCTGGTCCACTCTTGAGGTAGTATTGCCCCGTTTCCTGAAATTGAAGGTATCGCTTTCCCACATAGGCCAATTTACCTTGGCCTCGCATGTCTGGAGCTGCCTTGTCGCTTCTTACAATGGTAAAGCTTCCTCGGGTGCCATCAAAAGAGGTTGCTTTGCCGGCCGATGCATCTGCAGAGATAGCTACTTCCTTACCCGTCCTGAATGAGGCTTCGAACTCCCATTTCCCCGCCGTCTCAGGCATGAAGTGCACACGCCATTTGTTTCCGGCGGTTCCACTTGTTTCGGCTGCCTCTCCGTCCGCCGCAAAATACCCAGGAACGGAGAATGTTTGATCCTTATGCGTAAACGTCACCTGCAGACGATAATCCAGGAAGGGGTTGGGCGTCGCATCCTCCGAAGATGCCGGTCCATCAAAGTTCAGCGTTACGCGGTGCCATTGTTTTAATTCACCATCGAGGGAGTAGTCTGCGCGAAGACCGACACAAATAAATACGAGTGATGCCAAGATTAGTAGAGTAGGGTACCTTTGAAACATAAGCATATCGATAGTTTGTAGAGCTTCCTTATTCAAACCTGGAATTGTCAGTTTTGGAATGAACAAGGCTTGTGTCTTTAGAGGGCGTTTCCAATTCTAGATATATCACAACCTTCAATCTCATTAGGTTTATGAAATTCAGTTTTCGCTCAGGTATGTTTGCCGGTCAGGCCTCCTCCTTAATTAATCGGAAAGTAATCGGTCTTTTTTTCGTCTTGTCGGCCATGGTCTCGCTTACGAACGGTCAGGGGGTCGAAGGCTATTACCGCTTCCCGGCCTTGCATGAGGATACCTTGGTGTTCAGTGCGGAAGGAGACTTGTGGACCGTTCCGGTCAAAGGTGGATTGGCCAGGCGGCTGACTTCCCATCCCGGTGAAGAGCGAAATCCCCAAATTTCACCTGACGGCAAGACCTTGGCATTCACGGCAACCTATGAAGGGCCAATGGAAGTTTATACCATGCCGCTTGAAGGTGGCTTACCGATTCGAAGGACCTATCAGGCAGAAAGCTCTGTGGCTACCACTTGGACGCCGGACGGGAAACTGGTCTATACGACTCAACATTTCTCAACGCTTCCGAATCGCCAATTGGTAGCCATCGATACTGAAAGCAATGTGGAAAATCGGATTCCTTTGAGTCAGGCTTCCGAAGGAAACTACGATGACTCCGGAGAAACGCTCTTCTTTGTTCGACCTCCCTTTCATGGCAATGTTACCAAGCGTTACTCCGGTGGGACGGCCCGGCAAATATGGAGCTTTAAGGAAGGTGACGCGGAAGCCGTCAAGCTCACTACGGATCATGTTGGCGAGAGTCACCACCCTATGTGGTGGAAAGGGCGTGTGTATTTTGTAACCGATCGGGACGGCACCATGAACCTCTGGTCGATGAAAGAAAATGGAAGTGATTTGGAACAGCACACAGAGCACCTCGATTTTGATGTTCGGCAACCCTACCTCAATGAGGGGCGCATTGTCTATCACCGGGCAGGCGACCTATGGCTTTATGATGTTCGCTCCAAGCGAGATCAAATCATTCCCATTCGATTGGTAAGTGACCTGGATCAGCTCCGGGAAAACTGGGTCGAGAAACCAACTGACTATATAACCAACGCCGCGCTTCATCCCGAAGGGGAAAAGGTTGCGCTTACCGCTCGAGGAAGGGTCTTTGTGGTTCCGGTAAAAAGTGGCCGGTTGGTCCAAATTTCCAGAAAGCCTGGAGTCCGTTACCGGGATGCTGTCTTCTCAGCCGATGGAGAAAAGATCATCACTTTGTCCGATGAGTCTTCCGAATTTGAGTTTGTTGAATATCCAGCAGATGGTATCGGAGAAGCCAATACGCTGACAGACGATGGTGAGATACTGCGCTTCGAGGGAAAGCCTTCACCCGATGGCAAATGGTTGAGTTATTCTGATCTCAACAATCATCTGTGGTTACTGGAGATGGAAACGGGTGAGCAGAAGATCATCTCCACCAACAACCATGGTATCGATGGCATAAGCTGGTCTCCAGACAGCCAGTGGATTAGCTTTGTGCAATATAGCTATAATACCTTTCGTCAGATTCACTTGTATAGTCTGGCCGATGGTTCGGTTACGGAGCTTACATCCGATCGGGCCAACAGTTTTGATCCAGTCTGGCATCCGGATGGAGAGTGGTTGTATTTTCTTTCCGATCGAAACTTTAAGACCTTGGTGGGAAGTCCTTGGGGGCCTCGGCAGCCGGAGCCCTATTTCGATCGAAAGATGAAGCTCTTTCACCTGTCCTTGCAAAAGGGGCTGCGATCGCCCTTCCGTCCGGACGATGAACTCGTGAAGGTTGAAGAGGAGGATGAGGATGAAGAAGAAACTGAATCTAAGTCGGAGCAGTCAAAAGAGGAAGAGCAAGAGCAAGGCGAAGAGGAAGAACAAGACGAAGAAACCCTGATCGCGATCGATCTGGATGGTATCCAAAGGCGTGTTCAGGAAGTGCCCATTCCTGCGGGAAACTACGGTCAGCTTCATGGAAACGACAAAGCCCTGTTTTTTACGAAGTCGGATACAGGCATCGGTGCCAAGACTCACTTGATGGGTTTGGAGATTACGAACGAGAAGCCGAAACCGGAGCAGATCACTTCGGATATTCGGAATTTCCAGGTTTCCCAGGATGGGGAAAAGCTAGCCTTTCTAAAAGGTAACGATTTTTACGTGATCAATGCCACGCCGAAACCGGCTAGCAAGCTTGACGACTCTAAGTTAAATTTAAGCCAGTGGAGTTTTCCTATCAATGTGCGTGAGGATTGGCGGCAGATTTTTACCGATGCCTGGCGAATGGAACGTGATTATTTTTACGATCCTGGAATGCACGGAGTCGATTGGGATGCAATGCATGAAAAATATCTGCCTTTGGTAGATCGAGTAACTACCCGGGACGAGTTGTCAGACTTGATTGGGCGAATGGTGGGCGAGCTGTCTGCCTTACACACCAGTGTCCGTGGTGGAGATTTGCGTGACGGTCCGGATGATGTGGGAGTTCCAACCTTAGGTGGGCGACTCGTCAGAGATCCTGAGGCAGGGGGGTATCGAATCGACTACATTTACCAGGCTGATCCCGACTATCCCAATGAACGGTCGCCGTTAGATCACCCCGAGTTGGATATCGAAGTGGGAGATGTCATTGTGCAGGTTAATGGTGTGGATACACTCTCGGCCAGAGCGATTGGCGAGTTGTTGAGAAATCAGAACGGCAAACAGGTGAGACTGTCTGTGCGCAAATCTTCCGGTGAGGAACAGGATGCCATTGTTATACCCAAGAACAACGGCTATGGCCTGCGCTACGACGATTGGGAATACACGCGTCGTTTAAAAGTTGAAACATTGGGTGATGATAAAATTGGTTATGTTCACTTGCAGTCGATGGTGGCTAGCGATCTGGAGCAGTGGTACCGCGAATTTTATCCTATCTTTGATCGGCCGGCATTGATCGTGGATGTGCGGCACAATCGGGGAGGAAACATTGAAAGTTTTATTCTGGAAAAACTCATGCGTACCGCCTGGATGTATTGGAAAAATCGTGACACGGCTACTGAATGGAACATGCAGTATGCCTTTCGTGGTCACATCCTCGTTTTATGTAATGAGTTGACCGCTTCCGATGGCGAAGCCTTTGCTGAAGGATTCCAGCGATTGGAATTAGGGAAGGTGCTAGGGACTCGGACTTGGGGTGGCGAAATCTGGCTCCACTCAGGTAATAGACTATCTGACAATGGAATCGCTCGTGCTCCTATGATGGGTGTCTACGGCCCCGAAGGAAAGTGGCTGGTGGAACAAGTCGGTGTGATTCCGGATATCGAGCTTGATAATCTTCCGTATGCGACCTTTAACGGGCAAGATGCCCAGCTCGAGGCAGGGATCGAGTACCTGTTAAAAGAGTTGGAAAAGGATCCGCGTGAAGTGCCGGAAGCACCGGAGTTTCCTGATCTGTCTTTTGAGAATCGACCTGAAGCATTTAGGAAATGAAGCCAAGACGTATAGCAGCTACTTCTGCTCTTGCCATTCTGCATTTTACGAGTGCGGTTTTGGGTAACGAAGACCCTCGCAACAGCCAACGTGAGTGGCAGGTCTACAATGGGGACCTGAAGGGGACCAAATACTCCGAGCTCGATCAGATCAATCGGGGCAATGTGGACCAGCTCGAACTGGTGTGGCGCTACCGGGCGGATGATAAAGGGGAGACCCTGCGTTCCACTATCCAGTGCAATCCGATCGTCGTTGATGGAGTGATGTATCTAACCACACCTGGCCAAAAAGCGGTAGCGATTAACGCACTGATTGGTGAAGAGATCTGGCGATTCGACCCGCATGATGGAGATAAGGTGCTAGGTTACTCGCGTGGATTATTGTATTGGGAAGATGGGCCCGACAAACGGATCTATGTAGGAGCCAGTGACTACTACTATGCGCTCAATGCCGCGACGGGCGAACCGATCAAGAGCTTCGGGGTCGAGGGTCGTCTCGACATGCGAGAGCAGCTCGACACGGACGGTATTTTGCGTTCCTACTCTCCGAGGGCACCGGGTGTGGTCTACAAAGACATTCTCATTATCGGAGGTTCGGTGGGGGAAGGGCCTGCGCAAGCGGCCCCTGGTCACATCCGGGGTTTCGACATCCGCACCGGTGAACGGAAATGGATCTTTCACACCATTCCACATCCGGGTGAATACGGATACGAGACCTGGTCGCCTGATTCCTACAAACGAAACGGTGGAGCCAATGCCTGGTCGGGACTCACGCTCGATTCCGAGCGGGGTATCGTCTTTGCCGCTACCGGAGCGCCCAGCTACGACGGCTACGGCGGTGATCGGGTAGGGGACAACCTCTTTGCTAACTGTGTTCTGGCGCTCTATGCGGAAACGGGTGAACGCATCTGGCATTTTCAAATCACACATCATGATATCTGGGACTACGACTTACCCATGCCTCCGGTGCTTGTAACGGTTGAGAAAGATGGCCGACAGATTGATGCCGTGGCTCAGGCTACCAAGATTGCTTTATTGTTCGTCTTTGATCGGGAGACGGGGGAACCCATTTTCGAGGTGGAGGAGCGCCCTGTACCTCAATCGGAGATATGGGGCGAGGAAACCTCCCGCACGCAACCGTTTCCTACAAAGCCATTACCCTATGGGCGAATCGGTTTTGATTTGGAGGATGTCACAGATCTAACGCCGGAGTCACGCGCTTTTGTCTTAGACTTGCTCAAAGACTTTAAATATGGACCGCTCTACAAACCACCGGGTTTTGAGAAGACGATCCTCATGCCGCAATTTAACGGAGGTTCCGAGTGGCCAGGTCCTGGTTTTGATCCGGAAACTAATATTCTTTATATCAATGTGTCCAATGAAGCCGAATACACTTCCATGAAGAAGGCCACGGAGAAAGAAGAGATGCCGCTATGGGAGTTGGGAGAGGATATCTACCAGGGGATTTGTTCGAACTGTCATGGCTTGGATGACGCGGGGAAGATTCCTGGGATGGAGCTGCCCGCGTTACGGACCGTGAAGGAGCGTTTGTCCCGGGAAGAAGTTTACCAAGTGATCCAGGAAGGACGTGGCTCAATGCCTTCCTTTGCTCCCTTTCATGAGATAGAAAAACAAAGTATCCTGGCCTTCCTGTTTCGTGATCGCGATGAGGAGAAAATCAAAACCAGTGAGGTTGCTCTTACCTGGCGAAATAACATCCCTTACGTGATGAACGGACATAAGGATCTGCACGATCAAGAGGGCTATCCCATCAACAAGCGACCTTGGGGGCAGCTCCACGCCATTGACCTGAATACAGGTGATTTTGTCTGGTCCAAAACCCTGGGTACCTATCCCGCGCTCGAAGCCAAAGGGGTTGAAGATACCGGCACCTTTAACATTGGGGGTCCCATGGTGACTGCCGGAGGGCTGGTATTCATCGGCGCCACCAAGGACGAACGTTTCCGTGCGTTTGATAAAGCGACCGGAGAGATCTTGTGGACCTATCAACTGGATGCGGCCGGATATGCAACTCCTGCGACCTTCGAAATGGATGGACGGCAGTACGTAGTCATTGCCGGTGGGGGAGGAAGCAAGCTGCAGACGAAGCCTGGGGACAGCTACTACTGTTTCGCATTGCCTTGATTCTGGTGCCTGGACCGGATGGTTTTAAATGTGAGTTTAATTCTTTTGTTTGAGGGATGTTAGTTGAGTGAGTTGATGTCGCTGGTGATTGTTTTAGAACCATCCTTTGGCCAACATGCCGGATGTTCCTCTCTTATGGCTCAGTCACGCACCAACGTGCGCTCTATCGCCACTCGTTCGTCAATGCCGACATCTTGACTCAATCCCGACGCCAGAATCCAAGTCGTAGCTCGCGGACGGCTTATTAAGTAGGGACCAATTTCTATTCGGTCCGTATTAGAAGGATTGGGGGCAGGTCTTTCTTGAAAACTCTAGGGTCTCTGCACAGTTTATTCATGTGGTGCCTTTATTCTTATCCTTCATTTTCAGTGCCTTTAGTGTTTCTGTTCTACAGGGGAAGGACAATGACTCATTCAATACCGTGGCAGGCAGGTTTATTCTGCGCTGAATATGTGTAGGAGTGAATTACTTAAGTAGTGGCGTATAATAGTTTTAAAAATTAACCACGAATGGCCACAAATAGACACGAATTAGAATACAGAATTCGGGTATTTTTTGTCTTTGGTAATATTCGTGTCCATTCGTGGTTACCTTCTTCCTCAATTTCTAAAGAAAGGAGGATCATTTCCCAGGCGTTGACATTCATCGTGCGTCGGATGGAATGAGAGCTCTTAATGGAGTCACCGATTCGATTGTATTGTGTACCGAAAAACTATTTCAACTCTTCCCCATATCTGCTTTAAGTAGTCGCTCTTACTTGTTCGCATGAAATTCTCACCGGCTGTATTTGGTTACTTGCTCAATACTCGGACTCAGCGTCGCAACCTGATGATACTGGTTCGGCTCTTGATTGTTCTTCTACTACTTATTTCCACCTACAGCGTATTGTTTCATATGTTGATGGCCAGGGAGGGACAGGAGTATTCCTGGGCAACTGGCTTTTACTGGACCTTGACTGTGATGTCTACTTTGGGCTTCGGAGACATCACGTTTCATACCGACCTTGGACGGATTTTCTCTATGGTGGTTTTAGGGACCGGGATGGTGTTCCTATTGGTGCTGTTGCCTTTTACTTTTATCGAATTCTTTTACGCACCCTGGATGCAGGCCCAACAGGAGGCTGCAACGCCGAGAAAGCTTCCTGAGGATACGAAGGGGCATGTAGTACTTACTCAGTGGGATAGTGTTTCGGCCAATTTGATTAAGAAACTGCCTACCTATGGCTACGAATACGTGGTCATGATTCCTACCTTGGAAGAAGCTCGGGAGTTAACCGAGTTGGGAATCCGGGTAGTGCTGGGAGATTTGGACGATCCTGCTACCTATGAGGCGGTTCGTTTGAAGAATGCTGCAGTGCTTGCGGCAACCGGGTCCGATACCTCCAATACCAATGCAACTTTCACGGCTAGAGAAATTGCTCCTGAAGTGCGGATCATTTCGACCGTTTCACGAGAGTCAGCCAAAGAAGTCCTTCAGCTCTCCGGCGTGGATCAAGTGATTCATCTGCCCGAGATGATGGGCCAATCCTTAGCCCGTCGGTGTAGTTCTGGGGATCATGTGGCCAATTTGTTAGGTCAATTTGATGAACTGGCTGTGGCAGAAGCGCCAATCAATCGAACAGAACTGGTGGGGCAGACCTTGGCTGAGAGTCAATTGCGTGCTCTGACTGGAGTCGGTGCTATTGGTGTTTGGGAACGGGGGAGTTTTCAGCCTGCTTTAGCTCACACACGGATGACGGAAAACACCGTACTTGTGTTAGCTGGAACACCCCAACACATCTCTGCCTTCAATCAGCTCTTTTCACGGCCGGTCAGCTCAGCTCCGATTGTGATCATTGGTGGTGGTAGAGTGGGTCGATCAGCGGGTCGGTCTCTTGCTGCTCGTGGTGTGGACTATCGTATCATTGAGCGCTTGCCTGAGCGAATCCGGGATCCGGAGAACTATGTCAGTGGCGATGCCTTTAAGCGCAAGACGCTGGAGGAAGCAGGCATCCTGAAAGCTCCGGCTGTGATCCTTACGACTCACGATGACGATACCAATGTTTACTTGGCCATTTTTATTCGTCGGATTCGGCCGGATATCCAGATGATCGCTCGGGCGAATCTGGAGCGGAATATTTCAAACCTTCATCGTGCAGGAGCCGATTTCGTTATGTCCTACGCTGGCATGGGTGCAGGTGCCGTGCTCAATGTATTGCGTGATGATCGACTACTCACAGTGGCGGAAGGGTTAGGCCTGTTTAAGGTGCACCTGCCAGATGAATTTGTTGGTAAATCGTTGCTCGATTGCAATGTGCGTCAGGAGACTGGATGCAGCGTCGTAGGCGTGAGGCGTCAGGATGTCACCGTTGTGAATCCGCAGCCCGAATCCGTATTTCAGGAAGGGGATGAGCTGGTCGTGATTGGTACGGTCGATTCCGAAAACAAATTTCTCGAACGATACCCACCGCGGGTGAATGGGAAGAAGCAAACCTAAAGCTCTACTCTTACCCCTGACGACATGGTCCACGGTAAGTGACGAAATCCTGCTGGTCGACTGCTATCACCTTCGTAGCGATCGTAGTAGGGTTCGTTGGTCAAATTTTGAACATCGGCAAATAGTCGCACATTCTTTCTCAGCTGATAGGTTAAGCTGAGGTCGATTTGTCCATTCTCCAAGTAATAAAGATCTTCGTCGGGATTGCCCGCAATTCGGCTGGGAACGAGGTCTTCGTAAGCGTAACGCACTTGGGCAAAGAATTTCTCGTTTTGGTAGGAGAGTGTCAGCTTGAGCTCATTGTCCGGCATGCGGGTGAGAGGCAGTGTTTCACCGGGGCGTGCTGGGTACTCGATCTCCGATTTCTGTTTCGTGTAGTTGGCATTCAATGACAATCCCTCAGGTAGATGGAATGTGTCGAGAGGTTGACGCCAGGTGAATGTTGCTCCCTGAATATCGGCAGAGGCACTGTTCTCATAGCTTTCGAGTTCAAACCCCTGATAGATCCCACTACTCAGGATTTGTTTCTGGCTAAAGACAAAGTCCTCTACAGAACGGTTAAACAACTCCACTGAAAGAAGTGCGTGGCTCGGTAACTCAACGTCCACTGACAAGTCGTAGTTCGTATAAACGGTCGGTTTGAGATCGGGATTGCCTTCCTCGATTTCCATCTCTTCCAGATTCACACGACGGTAGGGAACGATGTAGGTGTAAGCCGGGCGATCGATCGTTTGTGTGTATGAGCCAATCAAGGTGATGGTATCACTCCAATTATATCGGAAGTGAGCGTTAGGAAACAGGTTATCATAGTTGGACGTTCCAGGAATGGAGTTGGTACCCACGTAAACGGTTTCACCCAGATCGTTTTGGTCCAGAAGCACTTCGTTGCCTACGAAATCGATGCTCGTTTCTTCACTCCTAACTCCAAGAATGGCACGCCAGTTTCCTAGCTCCATATTGATCATGCCGTAGATTCCGTCTACGGTCTCGTTCACCGTGTAATTGTTCGGATCACTGTTTTCGCGAGTGCGGCGTTCGTTGAGGGTAAAGCTATCGATGTTGTCCTCAAAGAAAGCTTGGGCATCTTCGCCGTCAGCTATGTTTTCTAAAACATAACGACCATCGAGCAAATCGGGAAATCTCAGATCGGAAGGCACATCCGCTATCGTAAATGAACCGTCGTAGTCATCGTAAATATCATACTGCGTGATACGACTATAGTCCCTCACTCTGGATTTATAGCCGAGCTTGATAAACGCATTACGTTTCTCGAACAGATCGTCCCACTTGATATTGATAGCGCTGATGGTGTCAGATTCATCTCCGAGATAGTAGCGATCTACCAAATCTTCGAATTCATATCTCGACAGGTCATTCAGGTCGCTATCGTTGGTCACCGTGGTGGTCGGGAACTTGGGGTCGAATAGGTCGTAGCGCAAATCAACGTCATCTTGGACGAAGTCTGCGGTAAAGTAATTGAGGTATTCGATCTCGTCATCCTTGTAGGTGAGTTTAAAATCTACTATCAAGTTGTTTTTCTCGTAGGTTCCACCCAGGGTGGATTCGACTTCGTCGCTTCTTGTGTCGTAACGCCAGATTGAATTTCGAACATCAGCCGATTCTGCATTGGCTCCTAGCTCGTCGACCTGAAGGTAATCGCCCCGAAAGAAACGAAACTTGTTTACATTGTAAGCCGTGTGATAGTCCGTGGACTCGGCTGTGTTTCGAAGGTAGAGGTCTATGGAATCGCTCAATTTATAATCCAATGCTACACTGTATTCGAATTCTTTGGTTGTTCGCTGAAAGGTTCCGATGCCGGTATCTCGGAGGACAAATTCCTTCTCTCCTTCAACCTCCTTCGACTGCCAGTCCTGGTAGAGGGTATTATTAAAGTAGGGAGAATCTCGGTATGTTACCGATGCACGTGCGCCTAATGTGCGGGCTTTATTTATAGGCCCACTAAAAGAGAGTTTTCCTCGATATCCTTTGGCGGAATCCAAAGAGTCATAATACAAAGATCCTTCTACTGAAGTTGCTCGGCGTGATTGCGCGTAAGAGGGGCGGGTCTTCAAGCTGATGGATCCACCGCGTGAGTCTGCGTCGATATCGGGAGTGACGGCCTTCATCACTTCAACCGATTCCACATCTTCTGCCTCTAGGCTGGAAAGGGATACCCCGGAACTTTCACCATCGATGGTGACGTTCGCAAAATTGAGATCCGGGCGGCGTTTTACAGCCTCCGCTACCGAGGAGTCGTCTACCAGCTTTACCTCATCTTTTTGACTGACGATATTGTCGTCGGTGTGGGTTTCTGACTCGGTCGTTTCCTCTTCGTCGTTTTTCGCTGCTTCTTTGGCCGCATAGGAAGCCGAAGCGAGGAGGAATAGGCCCAGGCAAAACGACACCATGGCAAAGCGCAGGCGAGCAATTATTCGAGTGCCTGATTTGGTAATACAGGGGAATTCCGCAAGGTTAGTCATTTAAGACTTAGAGGATAAGTTTGATAGGACGGACACCAACTACAAGCTAAACCCTTTTGCGGGCAAACTTATTATTTACCAGATTGTCTTCCTGTAAACCCTTCGGGCCATTTTCTTAGCAAGAATTTGATGGACCTTGCCAAGACCTTAACGCCTTGGGAACGCTATTCCCCAGCTTGGCAAAAGGAGCTGAAATATGTTATTTGTAGCCACGGTCGTGAGTCCGTGGATGAGAAGGTCCCTTAAACCTAATGCGGTAACGCAAACGCGACAAACTGGTCCCCAGTCGGAGAGCCTCGACCACCGCCGCAGGCGATGAGGACGTATTGTTTCCCATCGATCATGTAGGTGGATGGTGTGGCGTAGCCGCCGAAGGGTAACTTCGTGCGCCACAGCTCATCACCTGTCTTCATATCATAAGCGCGCATATGATTATCGAGGCTGGCCGCGATAAACATGACGCCACTGGCCGTGACAATGGGACCTCCATAGCTCACTCGTCCAGTGGCTGGAATTCCTTTCTCAATGAGTTCAGGATATTCACCAAACGGTATTTGCCAGAGGTATTCGCCGGTGTTGAGGTCCAGCGCATTTAAATTTCCCCAAGGTGGTTTGATAGCCGGGTAGCCGTTGGTTTCCGTCCAGATGTTATTACCGGTGTGAATGTATTTCACGTTATTCGGCTGTGGTGTGTCGTTTGCATCCTCAGCGTGTTGACCTGTCTGCCCGGGTGAAGCAATAAACGAGATCACATCGAAAACATCCTTTCCTGAAAAATGGCGAAAGCCCGGCATGGTCGTTCCACCGAATTGGATGACTTGGGCGATGGCTCCTCGATCCATGCGATCTTCGATGCCGATCAAGGTAGGCACTACCTGTCCAAACGCCGTTCCTCCGCTCAAATCTTCTCCGTGACAAACTATACAATTTTGTTTGTAGAGGGCCTCACCAGGTGAGCCGCTGGATGTGGCATCGATCATCGTCAGGATGGCTGAGCTCTCGTTGGAGTTGAAATAAAGAATGCCATTCTCATCAGCCGCCGCACCTCCCCATTCAGCGCCTCCGATCATTCCGGGATGAACGATGGTATCCTTATGTAGGCTTCCTGGTGTCCAGGGCACATGAGGATCCATCGTGGAATACTTGGCCAAAATCTCTGCCTTTGTTTCAGGGGTGACATCGTTTAATTGATCTGGGGAAAGGACCTCGCGAACGAATGGGGCGGGCTTGGTGGGTCGTGGTTGAGTCTTCGAAGCGATCTCACCAGGCATGGTTGAGGCTGGAACGGGAATCTCCTCGATTTCAAATAGAGGTTCGCCCGTGACTCGATTGAAGAGAAACACGTAGCCTTGCTTGGTCAGTTGAGCAACGGCCGGGATCTCTTTGCCGTTTTGATTTACGGTTAAAAGGTTGGGAGGAATTGGTAGGTCGTAATCAAACAGATCGTGATGAACGGTTTGATAATGCCAAACGCGTTCCCCGGTCTTGGCATTGAGACAGATCAGAGAATTGGCGAAGAGGTTGTCACCCAATCGATCGCCTCCGTAGTAATCAAAGGTGGCCGAACCGGTCGGGCAATAAACTAAGCCGCGCTTCTCGTCGACGGCCATACCCGCCCATGTATTGGCTCCACCAAATTCTTTATAAGCCTCCTTGGGCCAGGTTTCGTAACCATACTCCCCAGGTTGGGGTATGGTGTTGAAACGCCAAACTTGTTCGCCGGTTTTAACGTTGAACGCGCGGATGTGTCCAGGTGCTGCCGGCAGCGATTCCGAAACCGAAGAGCCCATGATGATCAGGTCCTGGTAAATAATTCCGGGTGATCGTGTAATGTAGCGTAGCTGGTCGATATTACGACCGAGTCCTTTTTTAAGATCGATATGACCTTGGTTGCCAAATCCCTCAATGAAAGTTCCATCATCTGGATTGATGGCCAGAAGGTAGTTGGCGATTCCAAGAAGAATGCGATCACCTTCCGGGCCAGACCAGTAAGCCATGCCTCGAGTGCCCCCTGTGGATTCGATGGGTGAAGGGAGGGATTTACTGATCTCCTCAAATGGATTGATCTTCCAAATGGGTTCCCCCGTTTTGCCGTCTAATGCATAGAGATTAAAGGTCGCACTGGTCAGGTATACGGTTCCGTTGATGACCAACGGATTACATTGCATGTTGGTGAATCCATCTGGTTCGACCCCTTGTGCATCGAAGGTCCAGGCGATCTCCAGTTGATCTACATTTTTAGGCGTGATTTGATTTACCTCAGAAGATTGACTGGAAGCGCTGTCTCCCAGGTAGACCGGCCAGTCGGCATTCTTTTCCTCTTTGGTACAGGCAGTGGTTATCAGAACTATTGTCAGTCCTAGAATGGCAGACGGTATTAAAAAGGATTTTTGAAGCATGGAGCTGAAACTTATTCATGTAGATGCTCGTAGATGGTGTTTCCATGAAGGACATTGACTCTACTTCCGGCAAGAATGAACCTCGAAGTCATGAGCTCTTTCTGTTTTCCCCGAATGTCTGTAGTCACCATAAGCCTGTTCGCTTGTCTTTTGACTGCCTGCTCTAAGCAATCACTTAGTGATCTCATAGCTCCTGGAGCAGCAGTGGAAATCGTGGCTGAAGGCTTCGTCTTTACCGAGGGTCCGGTTTGGGATGGCAGCGGTCTGTTGTTTTCGGATGTGCGTGTAAACAAGATCATGCGCTATACCGAGGATGGGGACGTTTCCCTATACATCGATGACATCGGCACCAACGGACTCTACTTTGATAACGGAGGCTTGTTGATTGTCTGTGGGAACCTGCTGGATCGACAGCTGTATCGTATCTCTGAGAACGGCGCACGAACCGTCCTGGTTGATAAAGTGGATGGAAAGCGGCTGAACGCTCCCAACGATTGTTGGGTGGATCCGGCTGGTGGTATTTATTTTACCGATCCGCGCTATCGCACCCGTGAGGTGATGGAGTTAGATGTGGAGATCCTCTACTACCTAGGAGCTGATGGAGAACTCAGTGTGGCCGATCCTGACTACGAGCGGCCGAATGGGCTGATCGGTACCACCGATGGCAAGACGCTCTATGTCGCAGATTACGCCGGTGAATTTATCAATCGCTACGACATTGAGAGTCCCGGTGTGCTCACCAACAAAACCCGCTTTGCAGATGGCAGGTGTGATGGGATGACCTTGGACGTGCAGGGAAACCTTTACCTTACCCGAGATAAGGTGGTGGTTCATCGACCTGATGGATCTTTGCTTGGTGAGATCGATTTACCGGGCGAAGGAGGATCGACCAACGTCACCTTCGGCGGCCAAGGCCGCAAGACGCTCTACATCACCGGTGGTACTCGGTTGATGAAGCTCGACATGCAGGTGGCGGGTATTGCGCGGTAGAGCAACTGTAGGAGCGGGTTGACCCCGCGATCTTCTCAACGACTTTCTCTCGAATTTGGATATTCAACTCACAGTAAATTCTGTTGTTTATTGAACGAATCTGAATCTTCAGTGCGATCGCGGCGTAAAGCCGCTCCTACAATTTAAATCAGTAATCGATAGATTCAAAGAGGTAGGGCGCTATCGCCGAGAGCGCCGATGCTCGTACTCATACTGTACGGCTCGTGTTGGTGTCGTCACTATGCTTCTCGAAACGGTGATCGAGCTTTACAGAAAGTCGTGGAGTGGGGGCTCTGTTTGCCTTCCAAACTATGGCTGAAGTCAAGGCAGGGGGCTCTTGTTATTATGGGCGTTGACTATCTGTCTATGACTTTGAAACTTCGATCTAATGAAAGCCGGACAAATTGTTGCTCAACGTAAAATAGAAATTGTCGACGTGCCGATGCCCGAAATGGAGGACGAGCAAGTGCGCTTTAAAGTTGAGCACGCCTGTCTTTGTGGTTCCGACTCGCCGATGTTTAACTACGACTTCAATGAACGGAGAGCTGCCAAATATTTGACGAACGATATCTATATCGATTACGAGAAAGAATCTTTGTACCCTTTGCCCCCGGGACTTTCTCTACACGAGTGTGTGGGTACCGTTACTGAGAGTACGTCTGAGAAATATAAGGTAGGGGATTTTGTGCTCGGTGTTCCGATCATGCAATACGGGTTCTTCGAATACCTCACCTTGCCGGAGGATCGGATTTATCCGATGCCACGCGGTCCTGTATCCAATCAGGAAATACTCATGAGTCAGCCACTGGGAACGATTCTATTTGGATTTCGCAAGTTGCCTGAGATTCGTGACAAGAACGTAGTGGTCATTGGCCAGGGGCCCATGGGCGTTTTGATGAACGCTGCTTTAAAATTGAGAGGGGCTGCGCAAATCATTGGTATCGATAAATACGATTATCGCTTGAGAGTGGGGGAGCAAATGGGTTCGACCGGAGATATCAATAATTCAGAACGGGACCCAAAATCCATCGTCGAAACGCTTACCGATGGTGAGGGTGCCGATATCGTTATTGAAGTGGCTGGGCATCATGAGTTGGCGATCGAGCTGGCGATTGACCTGGTGCGACATGATGGGCACGTGATGCAGTTTGGTGTGACCGATATCGATCACGTGGATCAATTTCCGCTCGGCAAGTTCTTCTACAAAAACGTCACGCTTCACAATTCAGTCGGTGCTTTTTACGAGAAAGATTTTGTGGAAGCCTCACGATTGATTGCTGAAGGGATCATTGATGTGAAGGCCCTGCTTACGCACACGTTCAAACTGGATCAGGCGCAAGAAGCTTTTGAGACCTTTGTAGATCGAGCTGACGGTGCGATCAAGGTGTTGTTGGATTTTTCGTAGAGGCTGAAATCGGCACCAAGGTGCTCTCCTACAGAAGCATTTCGAAGCGCAGCGGAAGGAGAGGAGCTGTTATTCTGCGATTCGCTTGTTGAGGTGTCTTCACTTCGTTCATCGGTAGCTCCCGATTTGTGTGGGCTTTTGGCGAAATTCTTTTGGGCTTGAATTACGGTCAAGTGATCGCGGAATTGGTTCCAGTCCATTTGCCTGCTAAAGCTTTTAGCCATACTTCTAAAAATCTCCTGTTACCCAGTTCTCAAAAACTATGACCACTGAGCAAATCATCGATTTGACCGTCGTTGCTGCCTACCTGATTGCCGTAACGATTTTGGGCCTCTATGTTGGCCGCAAGAAGTCGGGCTCCACGGAAGACTATTTTTTAGGTGGTCGAAAATTTACTTGGTTGCTGATTGGTTTCTCACTGTTTGCGACCAATATCCACATGGGTTTCTTTGTGGGTTGGACGGGCAAGGCGGTCCGATCCGGCTTCGCTGCCTTCAATCCGGAACTGTTGGGCGGCATCATGCTGACCATTTCGGCGTTGATCTTTATCCCGCTGTATCTGCGGAGTAAGATCTATACGGTTCCTCAGTTTTTGGAGCTGCGTTTCAATAAAGCCTCCAAAGTCATCTTCGGGGGAATCTATGTTATTCAGTCGGTACTCTACAGCCCGATAGCCATCTACACAGCTGCCTTGGGGGTGCTTAGTTTATTTGGCTGGGAGGTGAATGCACAGAACGTGATCATCTGTGGTATCGTCATACTGTGCACGGTCGGACTCTACGCCGTTCTTGGTGGGCTGACCTCGGTAGTAGTGACCGACATGGTCCAAGTGGTTATCATGATTGGTGGAGGGACGCTGGTGGCTTTCATCGGGTTGTAGAAGGTCGGTGGATTTGGACCAATCCTGGAAGCACTGCCCAATAACTTTGAGCTGCTTCGACCGCATAGTGACAAGGAGTTTCCCTGGAGCGCTGTATTGACGGGACAACTACTGCACTCAGCTTTTTACGCCTTTACGTCGATTCAAATTCTGCAACGCGTCTTGGCTGCCAAGGATCTACACAATGCCCAATGCGGCATGCTGCTAGGGGCTTACTTGAAATTGTTTGGCGTTTTTTTATTTTTGATCCCCGGTCTGGTGGCAGCCGTGCTTTATTCCGGTGTTGAAAATACCGACACCCTTTATACGACGATGGTGAAAGACTTCCTCCCGGTGGGATCGTCGGGGCTTGTGCTTGCCGGGATGATCGCGGCCATGATGTCCAGCCAGGATTCCGGTATCAACGCTCAGGCAAGTGTGGTGGCCCTAGATATCTATCCACTGGTTCGTCCGAATGCTACTCAGACAGAAGCAGTAACCGTCGGTAAAACCTTTGCCGCCTGTAATATGATCTGGGGAGTGATCGCTGCTCCGATCTTTATGAACCTGGAGACCGGCCTCTTCGACTTGGCTATGACCGTGGTGAGTTTCATGGTCATCCCATCGGGCACGGTGTTTCTCTTTGGCCGATTCAATCGACGTCTGAAGGGGAAGGGTGCAGTCGTGACCCTCTTCCTCGGTATGCTCATCGGTACCTATTATGTAGCATGCAAGAATTTCCCGGTCCTGCACGACTTCATGTTACCTGCATTCCGCGGCATGCATTTCTATCACGTCTTCCCTATCGTCTTTGTCTTCCTGATTATCGTGCTCTTTGCAGTCAGCTACGTCACTGAGCCTCCTCCTGCAGAAAAACTCCAGTGCATCGCGCCGATTGAGCCTCAGCTGGAAGAAGGACCCCCACGCCCCTGGTACAAAACCTTTAAGTTCTGGTGGGGCCTCTATATCGTGATCTTCATTGGGTTTTATCTGATCTTTTAAGCCTGATTATAAAACTATATCCAATGGCACTTCTATCTAGATAGTTCTCTCGGAATATTTTGTGCTTTTAATGCCAGGAAAAATCTAAGCTCTTGGCCTGCAAAAAAAGCAAATCACTCTTGTTTCTGCTGTAAGTCAGTCCGTTGTTTATTTCAATTGCGTTCTGCTGATAATTCGGCATCCATCCTATTCCGGATGTGCTAATAAAATCTTTGTGCTAAATCGAACTATCCAACAAATCCTATGCAAAACAATGAAACATCTATTCCCAGGCATCCCTGTAAGAAAAAGCTGGGGTTCCTGGATCGTTTCCTAACGGCCTGGATCTTTTTGGCTATGGCCCTGGGGGTAGCCATCGGTGCCCTGTGGGATGGTGCAGAGGCATTTCTCAATCAATTCCAGGTAGGAACGACCAATATTCCCATTGCTATGGGGCTGATATTGATGATGTACCCACCCCTGGCAAAGGTTCGGTATGAAGAGATGCACCGTGTTTTCCGGAACCTGAAAGTGCTTGGATTATCTCTCATTCAAAATTGGGTTATAGGCCCTGCTTTGATGTTCGGATTGGCCGTTTTGTTTCTCAAAGGTCATCCTGAATACATGACGGGGGTCATTCTAATTGGTCTCGCGCGCTGTATCGCCATGGTTATTGTCTGGAACGAGCTGGCGGAGGGTGATAATGAATATGCTGCCGGGTTGGTCGCTTTCAACAGCCTATTCCAGATCGTTTTCTTCAGTATCTATGCCTGGTTTTTTATTACTTACCTGCCGGGAGTATTCGGCCTGGAAGGCAGTGTGGTTGCTATTACGATGGCTGAGGTTGCCCAGAGTGTATTCATTTATTTGGGGATACCATTCTTTGGTGGAATGCTCACTCGATTCCTGGGAGTAAAGGCAAAAGGTCGGGAGTGGTATGAAACAGAATTTATACCCAGGATTAGTCCCATTACCCTTATTGCATTGCTCTTTACGATTGTCCTCATGTTCAGTTTTAAGGGTGATAAAATTGTCGAACTGCCTCTGGACGTACTTCTGATCGCAGTGCCGCTCACCATCTATTTTGCGGTCATGTTCGTAGTAAGTTTTTACATGGGAAAGTGGGTCGGTGCAGATTACAAGCAAAGCGTTACTCTCAGCTTCACTGCAGCCAGCAATAATTTTGAGCTGGCCATCGCAGTTGCCGTGGCGGTCTTCGGAATCGGAAGCGGTGCAGCATTTGCTGCTGTCATCGGACCCCTTGTGGAGGTTCCAGTTATGATAGCACTCGTGAGCCTGGCATTTTGGTTCAGACGACGACTTTTCATGAATGAAGCTACGATTCAGTCGTCCTAACACCCCAGCGGTTGTGACCTCAGCAGCCAAATGCCTCGAGCATGCAAGGGCCTTAACGGCAACTCCCGCTCTGGGAGCAACGCTAGCCATGATTGGCTTTCGCTGCTCCCGAGAAGGTGGTCGCTGTGGCGGCCTATCAGAAGAACACGCGAGCTCCTAGTTAAGGTTCACCCGTTTGCTAATCACAGTTGTCTCGGCGACAGAGTGAGAAATTTCTCCAATGGGCAGAGGCGAACACGACTGCTGCAGCCAAAGTCGCCAGCTTTTCTCCTGCCTCGCCCAAAAGGTCATGACCGAACAAAGCGTTTAGTACAAGTGTCGTTAAACCAAGTCCGGCACCGAACAATACGCCTCGGTCTTTATGGCGACGGCAACCAAGAAAGACCGCCACGATACTGAATGGAATTACAATCCAGATCATCAATTCGTGGAACACATGATCTTCGAAAGGAAGCACGACGAGGGTAGGGAAAATTGCCAGTAGAATTGGCAGCACTGCGCAATGAAGTGCACAAAGAACTGAAACTCCAATGGAAACGCGATCGAGGACCGATTGAGATGCTATTCTCATTTTTATTACGGTGTTAGATTTGAAGGGTATTTGATTGACCGACCCGGAATCGAAGTTTGCCGAAACTATTAATGAGGTAATGAATAATACAGGGACAGGCTTGCTGCACCCCTGCTGGGTGCAGGACTAGCCGTGATCGGCTGTCGCTGCACCCACGAGGAGGGCTGTTTTGGCAGCCTCTCAGAAGAACAGGCGAGCTCCTAGTTCGATACTGCGACCTGGGAGTGGTACCAGTTCCTTCACAAACGATGTGTGAGGCCTTGCTTCTTCGTCTGAGAGGTTTCGTCCGATAGCGAAGAACTCCATGGCGCTTTCACCTATATCAATATGGTAATTGATATCGGCGAAGACCAGGGTGTAGCTATCGGTCGGTGTTTCTTCCGGAGCTAAGTGACTGGCTTTGGTATGATGGCGGGCACCCAAGCCAAACGACCAGGGACCTTCTTCGTAACCTAGTCGCCCGCCGACACGACGTGTCGGAATGCGAGGCAGGTTACTGTCTTCGGTTTGGTTGGTGGCCCGAGTTTGATCGATAGTCAGATCAAAGTGAAAGCGTTGTTCCCGTGTATCTATAATATGGATGCGAAGATCCAACTCGAACCCGTAAAACTCGGCGTCCGCAGCTTCAGCTGTCAGGATTTCCAATCCGTCGTCATCCTCGTCCGGGTAAAGTGCTTCGAATACTTCGTGGTCCATATGCTCCAGGAACACGTAATCCTCGAAATCGGAGTAGAAGAGGGCGAACTCACCGGTAAGGTAACCGACCGATTTTCTCCAGGAAGCATCAAGGCTTATCGATTTCTCTAGGTCGAGGTCGATGTTACCAATTTCGAATGAACCCGTACCAACGTGGGGGCCGAAGGCATAAAGTTCCGCTGCATTGGGGGCACGTTGATTAAAGGACAGATTTGCCGCAAACGTGCTATTGTCTTCTAGGCGACGCAACATGCCTGCTGACAGGTTGAGTGTGGTTTCGTCTTTATCCCTAAGACTCGAATCGTTGGGGCTCAGGCTTTGGTTTTCTATGCGGCCTCCCAATTCGATTGCACCCCAGGATGTTTCTTGTCGTTCGACGAGAAAGAGTGCGTAGTTTCGTTTGTCGATGGTAGGAATGAAGGCTTCTTCGCCGATGGCCTCGAATGACTCATTCTTGAAGTCCAAGCCTACGGCGCCAGACCAGTCTCCGATTGGACGGTGAATACCGGATAGGCGGATGTCGAATCCGTCGCGTTCGAATACGGTGCCTATCTCGTCTCCTTCCAATTCAGTGTGTTTGTAGTCACCAAAGCTGGCATCTAGTTCCGCGGACTCAAAGACGCCACCCAGGTCGAGCCACTCCATGCGAAATGCGGTGCGACGATTCTCCATATCAATGGCTACGGCTTCTTCCCCGTGTTCATCCTCGTGGTGCTCATCTTCATCATGTTCACCCTCTTCGTGCTCTTCATCTTCGTGTTCGCCTTCTTCCTCGCCTTCGTGCTCCTCATCATGTTCGTCATGCTCGTCTTCGTGACCATGTGAATGTCCGGGGACACCATAGAAGGAATCATACTGGCTGTAAGAAATGCTGTATGCAGTGGATTCGCTGAACCAGCCTGCACCTACGGAGAACATTTCAGACTCAGCGAAGCTGTTCTCGAGCACGCCGAAGACCTCTTCTTCATGTTCATCGTCATGGTCGTCTTCGTGCTCGTCCTCATGGTCCTCTTCGCCTTCGTGTTCCTCGTCTTCGTGCTCATCCTCATGCTCGTCGTGGTCGTGCTCCTCTGATTCGCGTTGGAATAAGGATTCCGCATAGCCCGGTATGTCATAGTCCTCGGCTTCACGCTTATGGTAGTTGAGGCTCCAGGCAAAACCATCCTGACCACCCTGAACGGATAGTCCTCCGGCTTTTTCATCGGCGACGGATCCATATCTGAACTCTGCTTCGCCGGTAATGCCATCAATCGCTTCCCGTGGCATCGATTTGTCGATTACGTTAACAACACCGCCAATGGCTCGGTTGCCGTAGAGTAGCGAGGCGGGCCCTCGAACGATCTCAACTTTTTGGATCATCAACGGTTCAATTGCCACACCATGGTCTGCACTGGTAGAAGATACATCGAAAATCTCCGTACCGTTTTGCAGGATGCTGACCCGGTCTCCATCGAATCCACGAATTATGGGACGACCTGCGCCGGGTGCGTAACTGGAACTGTGAATGCCCGGCTGACCATCCAGGGTCGATCCGAGTGTTGATAGTCGGCTACGTCGAAGCTCTGTCGAAAGAACGGAGCTGGTAGCGACGACCACGTCTTCTTGCCGCAAAGCAAAGGGACTGGCCGTGATATTAATTTGCTTGAGATCAATGATCTCCTCTTCTTCGTGCCCGTCGTGTTGGGCGAAAATATGGCTCGTAAGAACTAGGCTAGAAAAAATGAAAATGTATCTTAGGTATGTTTGCATGGATGTACTGCAGGTATCTATGCCTGCTAGCTAAAAGGTTTTTAAGACATGCCCCGCAGAAAGCGTTTCTGAATTAATGTAGGAGGTGTGACCTCCCAAAGGGCCGTTCGTTAAACGTATGTAACCTTATAGCTGTGGAGGACTCCGTGCAGAGTGCCTGGCAATGGCCGATTCACTCGGACAAATGTACGAGTAGCAGGCCTGGGCCTCAAATATCTTTACTTTGCTGATCTCACAGGTTTCCGCTTCCTGGTAAAGGCTATCGGAAATGAGTGTGATTGTACATGCATGACCTTCATTAGATTGAGAATCACTGTTGTTTTCGGAGTGGTTCTCTGTGTGGTGTTCACAATCCTCAACACCGTGCATCCAATTATGCAGGCTTGGACTTGCGATAGCCAACTGGGCCAGAAACAGTTCAGCGATCAAGAGTAGGGCGATAGATTTTCCTCGGTGACCAGCGGCAAAGCTGGCGATATACAGGAAAAATTTCTTATGTCCACTCATCGATCTTTTCGAAGTCATGCAAATCACCGAGATCTAGTCAATGCATTGAGTAGCAAGTCGATGTTATATTTTTAAGGTAAGGCAAGCATGAACTGGTGGCTTCGTTAAAAAGCGTTTACTCTGTCAGGTTGCTTGCCGACTATACGACTGATCTCCTGAAACTAGATCGTAACCATGAGTTTATCGAAAACAACTTCTCCACGCTGGTGGCCACTGATCGTTATCTGGGCATTGGTCCTGGGTGGCTGGATTTATTTTATTCTGACGGGTGAGAGAAATCGCCAGATGGCTATTATGGCGATACTGGGAACGGGATTTACAGGCGTGGCACTCTCTGTCATGTGGTTGTTGGCACTCTCTCGAATGCCATGGAAGATCCGACTGAAAGGCTTTGGGGCGTTTGTACTTTTGATGCTACTGATGGTGGCGCTCTTCCGTATGGAAGGTGTTACCGGAGACTTGATGCCCATTGTAAAGTTTCGCTGGTCCGGTGCAGGTGAAAAGGTAGCCACAGGCTTGGCCGATGGATCAGAGCTTGTTCAGGGAAGCTATCCTCAGTTTTTGGGCCCCAACCGTGATACCACTATGCCAAACATCCCGTTAGATCGGGACTGGGAAACGAATCCTCCTCAGCTAATTTGGAAACAACCGATTGGGGAAGCTTGGTCTGCATTCGCGATCGTGGGCAATCGAGCGGTGACTCAGGAGCAGGATGGGGACGATGAGTTGGTCGTGTGTTACGAACTCTTAACCGGAAATAAACTTTGGGAACATCGATACCCGGCTCGCTATGATAATCCTTTGGGAGGTATCGGTCCACGAGCGACTCCGACAATTGAAGAGAATCGCGTGTATGCGCTGGGGGCAATGGGAGACTTTATGCTGCTTGATCTGGAAACAGGCGAAAAGCAATGGGGATTCAACCTGTTGGAAAAGCATCAGGCAAAACTGCCCGATTGGGCCATGGCGAGTTCACCGCTGATTGAGGGTGATTTAGTGATCGTAAGTGCGGGGGGCAGAAATGGAGATTCCCTGGTC
This sequence comes from Opitutia bacterium ISCC 52, assembly GCA_014529675.2. Taxonomy (NCBI): domain Bacteria; kingdom Pseudomonadati; phylum Verrucomicrobiota; class Opitutia; species Opitutia bacterium ISCC 52. The sequence goes on along the minus strand of CP076040.1, from coordinate 3,763,775 downwards.
GCCTACAATAAAATGACCGGGGATCTAGTATGGAGTGGTGGCAGTGACCGCGCTCATTGGAGCTCTCCCGTTGCTTACGATATCGCCGGTAAACGCCAAGTGCTAATCTTCAACCACTCAGCACTGTTTGCTCATGATGTGACCGATGGTTCTATACTCTGGGAATACGAGTGGAATACAGATGGCATGCCTCACGTGGCTATTCCTGTTCCGGTGGGAGAGGATCGTATTGTGCTGAGTAGCGGATACGGCAAAGGGGCTGAGATGTTACAGATCTCTAATAGCGAGGGCGGCACTCAGAGCGCTGAGCGATTGTGGCGCACGCTTCACTTAAAAGCCAAGTTTAATAACTACGTATTCAAAGACGGATACATCTACGGATTGGATGATGGCATGTTTACCTGCATCGATGTAGAGAAGGGACGGCGAGCCTGGAAAAAAGGTCGCTACGGGCACGGCCAAAATATCTTAGTCGGAGACCTGATGCTGCTAACCACCGAGCGGGGGGAAGTGCTCCTGACCGAACCCGTTCCGGAAGAGCCTCGCATTCTGGGTAGCTTCCAAGCCCTTGATGGCAAGAGCTGGAATCCGCCAGCACTGGTGGGTGAATACCTGCTGGTTCGCAATCACTTGGAAGCAGCGTTGTATCGGTTACCGTTGGTGAAGGGCCCCAATAGCTAAGGAGTTGGCTTCGCCAAAAATCTAGGTGTCAGTGTTCAGGTGTCTGTTCACTTTTGCTTCTGACACCTGGCACCCGAAACCTCTATAGACGGCTCCTCGTCGACATCGAAGTGTAGCGACGCTCGTGAGACCGTCGAATTAAAGTAGAAGAAAGAACGCTTATCTTCCCACCCAGGCTAAGCGGTAGACTTTATTTTCAGTGTCGTCGCTAAAGAGGATAGAGCCATCGGGGGCTTGGATGCAGTCGACCGGACGGCCAAGAACTTCGTCCCCATCTTTAAGAAAGCTGACGACTTTTTGTTCTCCATAAGGATGTCCATCCTCAAACAAGACACGGGAAATAGAGTAGCCAACTTTTTCCGTTGCGTTCCAACCTCCCTTTTTTGCAATGAACGCGTCTCCATGAGCTCCGCGGATTTTGTTTCCACGATAGAAGGTCAATGAGTTGGCCGAACTGTGAGCGGACATGGTCCACTCAGGATTGGTGGACATGCTGGCGTATTTTAGAAGATCGGGATTATCGAGGAAGAGCAGGTTGGGCTGCATCTTGCCAACGATCCAGGGGTGACCATAGAATTTACCTTCCTGATAATGGTTAAGTTCGGCCGGTGGGTTGTGATCGGTGAACGGTTGTAGACCGTCTTTGTTCCCTTCTTCAAATTTAAGGCCTATGCGATCTACGTCGTGATCAACACCCCAAATTTCATCCGTGCCTGGTCGAATTACGAGCTTCTCAGAATTACGAATTCCGGAAGCAAATTCCTTTTTGTCTGTGCCATTCAAACTAAACGACCAGATTTTCTTTCGCTCGGAAGCGTCGATGGGTTCGTCGGTCGCATTGGTCTGGTCGCCTACGTGGGTGTAGATACGCCCTTTGTATATCAAGAGGGCGCGCCAGCGGTGGCCTCCGCCTTCTCCTGTGGGAAGATCATCAGCCCCAAGTACTTCTTCTTCGATATCGGCCTTGCCATCCCCATCGGTGTCTTTGGCTCTTGAAATAGAATTGAGCTGAGCAAAGTAAAGCCAACCATTGTGAAATTGCATGCCTTGAAGCCGAGTCTTCGCTTCTTTGCCTTCGATAAAGTTGGTGGTGCTTTCGTAAGTACTATCTCCGTCTTCATCGCGACAGGCCACGATTCGGCCATCAGCAATTACACTCACGAAGAGCGTGCCATCCGGTCCATTTGCGAGAAACCGGGGTTTCTTTATGGTATCTTCGACAACGGTCAGTTTAAAGCCATCCCGAACCCAGACTCCATCGGGAACACCGGCAGTCATGAAAATGGAAAATGAGAAGAGGCTGAGAAGCGAGAGTAGAGCAATGCGTTTGTTCATAGGGTAGTGAGTTCTAAATGAAGTGAAGCGTTAAGGTTGGGGAATCAATGCGGAACTGGCAATGCCTTTAAAGTAGCAAAGGCATCTTGCCTGTGAATTTTTCGTGCGCTTACACAGGCAAGATGCCTATGGTCGTGAACCGGCGTCGCTACATATGTTACATCGAAATTTTGAGATAGGGCTCTCACGGTGACGAGATGTTGTATTTGACGACCGATTGTCAAGGGAGCGCACGTTGGTGCGTGACCGAAGGCATGAGTGAGGAACAATCAGCATGTCGGCATTGAGGATGGTCGCAATCTGAAGTTTCTAGATGTATTTGGCGCGATTGGGCTTCGTGGATGTTTTATATCCCCTAAACCAATTGCTACCATCCGCTGAGAGGCCTAGATCAATGCTTCTCCAGCGTCATCTGCAGTAGCCTCTGCGTGAACTGCCATCCGAGCAGATCCTGATTGGGTTCCTTCGCAACGAATGTTCGAATAGCAGGCAAAACCGGCTTGGCAGTATCGCCGAGGTGATCAAGTGCGTTCGCAGCGGGAAGGGCTATCAATGGTTGTGGATGATTGAGTGCTTCTATCAGGAATTTCAGCCCCGTTTTGGTTTCACCGAGTGCACAGAGCGCATGGGCTGCTTCGATGCGGTTGATATGCACATCGTCTTTTAAGATTAGGCGGAGTTTTGGCATGGCAGGTCGACCGAAAATACCTTGTGCAATGATACCTTGTAAGGCCCAGTAGCGAATGACGGGATTCTCATGATCGAGGTATGCCGATTGTTCGGGGAGTGCTGCCTCACCCTGATCGAGCAGGTTGGCTACGTGCATGATTTCGGAGAGGGGATACAATTCCGGCTGTTCTCGAACGAGGCTGTGTCGGTCGAGTTTGTCGCCATCCATGTCAAAACGTGTCCACCATTGTGATTCTGGAAAAAAGCCAAGGTCAAGAATCTCATGTTGCCAACGGCTTAATGCTTCACGCATGCGGAGGAGATTCGTCCGATGTTCTGAGGCCGTTGCTAGATTGTTCAATTCATAGGGGTCGGCCTCAGTATCGAAAAGTTGTTCCCTTGGTCGGGACATAGCCATGAATTGAGCCTGAGCTTCATTCAGTTTTCCATTGGCGTAATATTGGTGCAGATCCTGGTAGCTCCCTTGTTGGTGGGGGTAATTGCGCGTTTGGTGGTGAAACCAAGGAAGGTTGGATCGGAAGTTGCGAATGTATTTATACTTACCGTCCCAAACGGCGCGAATGAGGTCAATGCGCTCGTCCATACGATCACGATACGCGTAGGCTAATCGACGAGGCTCAGCTTCTTGTTCACCGAGAAAGGCCTTTCCCTGCATGTGTTCCGGAATGTCGATCCCGCAGAGGCTGAGTAGAGTCGGCGCAAAATCTACAAAGCTTACTATGCGATTTGACTGAGTTCCTGGAGCACTGGGAGCGAGGTGCTTATATTTTTCAGGGACCCGTAAGATAAAGGGAACGCGCAAGGATGTTTGAAAGAGCCATCCCTTGCTGCGTGGCATGCCTCGACCGTGGTCCGAATAAAAGAAAACGATGGTGTCATCGGCCAGTCCATCGGCCTCGAGTTTGGCCAGGATATCACCTACCAGTTTATCGGCGTAGGTGATATTGTCGTGGTAGCGTGCCAGGTCTTTCCTGACATTCGGGGTGTCGGGATAGTAGGGAGGAACTGGCGCTTTGTCTGGATCGTGAATCTCTTCCTCAGTTAACCTCTCCAGCCGCTTTTGGTATCGTTCCTCACCTCGGTAGTAAAGCTGCGAGCTGTGAGTGTCGGTAATGTTAACGACGGTGAAAAATGGCTGACCCGGTTTTCTTAGGTCCCAGCCTTTGTTCTGCCAGTCGGAATCAATGACATCCCAGGTCTCTTCGTGCGGCACCCAGTTGTAATCAAGCTTTACGTGGTTGGAACAAAAGTATCCGGCGTTGCGCATGTATTCCGGATAACCTCGGATGTGGTCCGGCAGCGTCACCTCTGAGCGCATGTTCATCGCTCCCGTCGAAGGAGGATACATACCTGTGATGAGTGTCGCTCTTGCCGGTGCGCACATACCTGCATTGGACCACGCATGGGTATAGAGAACTCCATCCTTAGCCAGTTGATCAACATGGGGGGTGATCGAGTATTCATTTCCGTAACAGCCTAAGTCGCGGCTGATGTCCTCCCAGGTAATCCAGAGCACATTAGGTTGATCTTCCGCATTCCCTGAGCTTAGAAATAATAGAGTATAAGTTAGCGTCAGGAGAAAACGGATACAATTCGTTTTCTGTCGGATTGCCATGTTGAATGGGGTAGAATGCTCTGGGTGGACTCGTTCTAGATCACCGGATCGTGTTCCAACTGGTGATCCATGCTCAAGGCCGGCTGATCGACCTCGCACTTGCCAACGATCTTGGCGGGGACTCCCGCTGCTGAACAATGATTCGGGACGTCTGTGAGCACGACACTGCCGGCTCCGATTTTTGCACCGATGCCAATCTTTACGTTTCCCAGGATCTTGGCTCCGGCTCCGATGAGTACTCCAGCGGCAACTTTAGGGTGGCGGTCACCCTTGTCTTTACCCGTTCCGCCCAAGGTTACATCGTGCAGAATGGACACGTTGTTTCCAACCACAGCGGTTTCTCCGATGACCAAGCAGGTGGCATGATCGATGAGGATACCTTTACCGATACGAGCGGCTGGGTGGATATCGACTCCAAACTGCTCTGAAATTAAACTCTGCAGAAACAGTGCCAGGCAGGTGCGTTCCGATTGCCAGAGGTGGTGTCCAAAACGATAAGCCGTCAAAGAATGGAATCCTTTGAAATAAAGAAACGGAGCCAGGATTCCATTGGAAGCAGGATCCCTGTCGGAGATGGCCTTGAGGTCTGTTCTTATGGCGTCCTGAAAGCGTTTGTCTTCCCGGGCAATATTCAGGAACAAGTCAAACAGCGTGATGGCAGGAATATTTTGGCAATCCAATTTCTGTGCCAGGTGAAAACTGATCGCCCGTTCGAGCGACGTCTGACTTAGAATAACTTCTTCCAAAAAGCTAGATAGCAGCTTTTCACTGGCTGCGGTCTTCTCAGCTTCCAGGCGAAGTTGGTTCCATATTGGATCTTCGTTTGACATGATGGTGCCGATAAAAGGCCCAAAACCTGAAAAAGCAAGCTCTCGGATTAATGCGTTTTACGACTGAGCCTGCCGATATCCAGAAACATAGGCTTCGAAAACGAGCTTAATTTGGTCACGAATGCTGCGGAATGCTTCAAGGATTTCCTCCTCGGTTCCCGTTGCGTGTGCCGGGTCTTCAAATCCCCAGTGATAGCGATTTACCATACCTGGAAATACCGGGCAGGCTTCGTTCGCATTTCCACAAACAGTGACTACTGTGTGGATACCAGCATCCAGGTATTGCTCTAGTGACTTTGAGCTGTGGGCCGAAAGATCAATCCCAATTTCCGACATTACTTCGATCGCCTTCGGATGGACGTAGCCGGCTGGTTTGGATCCGGCGCTGTAGACTTCGAACAAGTCATCAGCGGCGGCTCGCAGGATGCCTTCGGCCATATGGCTACGGCATGAATTTCCAGTGCAGAGAATGAGGGTCTTGGGCTTTTGCATAGGACTAGAAGATGAAATAATCTGCTTCTGTAAAGCTTGTGTTCGTGAATGAAACAAAAGCTGAATGAGTTGTCCCCATATTTTTGTTATTTTGACAGAAGCAATTACTTGACAGAGTATAAAAGAATGAAAATCTGAAGGTTATGTCAGACCCGACTGATCTTCTTCGGCAACACCATGTTCCTGTGACGGCGCAACGTCTCGCTGTGCTCAGAGCGGTCTCCAAAAGACCTCATAGTACAGCCGACATTATTGCCGGAGATGTACGGGCAGAGATCGGGACCATTTCTCGTCAGGCTGTTTATAATGTTCTCGGAGTGCTGACTGAAAAAGGACTCATTCGTCGGATTCAACCTGCTGGCTCTTCCGCCCTTTATGAAGATCGAGTCGGCGATAATCACCACCATCTTATCTGTCGCAGTTGCGGAACGACGGTCGACGTTGATTGTGCAGTCGGTGATACCCCGTGTCTGACGGCCGCCAATAATTCTGGTTTCGTGATCGATGAGGCAGAAGTCGTTTATTGGGGTACCTGTCCCGAATGCCAGAAGAGTGCTTCGAAATCAAAAAGAAGCTGAAATTAAATCGCCAAATTCAAAGGAACTGCGAACTATCAAATCACCCTTTTAAAAACTCATATTAATTAACCATCAAAACTATAGAATAGTAGAATTAGCATGTCAGAAGATATCAGTAAATGCCCCGTTATGGGAGGAGTGAATCCCAAAGCCTCAGTGGGAGGTGATTCGAACCAGCATTGGTGGCCGAACCAATTGAATTTAAAGATCCTTCATCAGAACTCGTCATTGTCAGACCCGATGGATGAAGGGTTTAATTATGGCGAGGAATTTAAAACCGTCGACCTGGATGAGCTCAAAAAAGACATCGAGGAAGTGATGACCACCTCTCAGGACTGGTGGCCTGCTGATTATGGTCACTATGGTCCCTTGTTCATTCGTATGGCGTGGCACAGTGCTGGCACTTACCGTACGCTCGATGGACGTGGTGGCGCTTCTTCAGGTACGATGCGTTTCGCGCCGCTCAACAGTTGGCCCGACAATGTGAACTTGGACAAAGCACGTCGATTGTTGTGGCCGATCAAACAAAAATATGGGCGCAAATTGTCTTGGGCAGACTTGATGGTTTTCACAGGAAATTGTGCTTTGGACTCCATGGGCCTTGAAACCTTCGGCTTTGCTGGAGGACGTGAAGATGTCTGGGAGCCAGAAGAAGATATTTACTGGGGACCTGAGACCGAGTGGTTGGGTGATGAGCGTTACAAGGGTGATCGTGAACTCGATGATCCTCTCGGTGCCGTTCAGATGGGATTGATCTATGTGAACCCGGAAGGTCCCAATGGAAACCCAAGTGCCCTGGCTGCAGCGAAGGATATTCGAGAAACCTTTGCTCGCATGGCGATGAACGACGAAGAAACGGTCGCACTCATTGCGGGTGGTCACACATTTGGTAAAGCGCATGGTGCGGCTGATCCGGACAAGCATGTCGGGCGTGAACCCGAAGCAGCATCCTTGGAAGAACAAGGCCTTGGTTGGAAAAATTCTTATGGCAGTGGTAATGCCAGCGATACGATTGGTAGTGGACTCGAGGGAGCATGGACACCGACGCCTACAGAGTGGGACAACAGCTACTTTGATACGCTGTTTGGCTACGATTGGGATCTAGTTAAAAGTCCTGCCGGAGCTCAGCAATGGATACCTACTGATCCAGAAGCAGCGAAGGCAGTTCCGGATGCCCATGATCCTGATAAGACGCACGCGCCCATCATGTTTACGACTGACCTCGCTCTCAGAATCGATCCTATCTACGGACCCATCTCAAAGCGCTTCCATCAAAACCCGGATCAGTTTGCTGATGCCTTTGCGAAGGCGTGGTACAAGCTGACGCACCGCGATATGGGACCGATTTCTCGTTGTCTCGGATCTCAAGTTCCATCTGAACCACAACTGTGGCAAGATCCAGTACCTGATGTTGATCATGATTTGATTGATGAAGGTGACATCGCCGCATTGAAAGAACAGATCCTTGGGTCTGGCTTAACCATCTCTCAGCTCGTATCGACTGCGTGGGCTTCTGCCGCGTCTTATCGTGGTACTGACCGTCGTGGTGGTGCGAACGGCGCACGCATTCGTCTGGCACCACAAAAGGATTGGGACGCTAACCAGCCGGAAGAGCTGGCCAAGGTTTTACCTGTTTTGGAAAAAGTGCAGGCCGACTTCAATGCTGCTCAGTCAGGTGGTAAGAAAGTCTCGTTGGCGGATATCATCGTATTGGGTGGTTCTGCTGCTGTTGAAGCGGCTGCCAAAAACGGTGGACATGATGTTCAAGTACCTTTCTCCGCTGGACGGACAGATGCATCTCAGGAACAAACCGATGTGGAATCCTTTGCTGTCCTGGAACCTCGTGGTGATGGATTCCGTAACTACTTGAACAATGATTTCGCAGATGCTGCTGAAAAGCTCTTGGTGGATCGTGCTCACTTACTCACCTTATCGGCTCCGGAGATGACCGTGCTCGTTGGTGGTTTACGGATGATTGGTGGTAATGTAAATGGATCTGAGCTCGGAGTGTTCACTGACAAAAAGGAAACACTCAGTAACGATTTCTTTGTGAATCTAACTGACCTGAACATCACTTGGGCGAAGTCCAAACGGTGTGAATATTTCTACGAAGGTACCGACTCAAATTCTGGAGAAATGAAGTGGACCGGCAGCGCTATCGATCTGGTCTTCGGTTCGAACTCCCAGCTTCGGGCGATTACCGAAGTCTATGCTTGTGATGATGCCAATGAGTCCTTTGTGAACGACTTTGTAGCTGCATGGGTCAAGGTCATGAATCTGGATCGCTTCGATCTTCAATGATCTGAGTTAAATATCTTTCTTTAAACCATTTACGGAGCCTGGCTGATATTCGGTCAGGCTCCTTTTTTATAAATGGATGGTGCCTGAGAGAAACCGCTTTGCGTGTCCTGTAATCAACACACGGTCACCTTTTACTTCGCAGATCAGATGACCTTCGCGTTTGGATCTTTGGATGGCCGTTAACTTATCCTTCTTAAGACGCTTCGCCCAATACGGTGTTGTAGCACAGTGTGCAGAACCGGTTACCGGATCTTCGTCAATTCCGGACTGTGGTGCGAAAAAACGGGATACAAAATCGCTCTGATCACCGGGGGCTGTGACGGTGATTCCTCGGCAAGGCAGAGTAGCCATTTGGCGAAAGTCTGGCTGCAAATTGATTAAAGTGTCCTCGCTATCTAGCACCGCCATGTAATCTTCGCCTTTGAAGCACTCGACAGGATGTGCACCCAGGCATTCCTCCCAGCGACGATCGAGAGCCTACCATTGTGGCCACTCTGGAGCCAGGCAGCTATACCGCAGTGGTTGGTGGAGCAGAGAATTCTTCTGGTTATGGACTCTTAGAAATTTACGACTATCCTGAATAGTACCCTGATGACCCAAAACAAAAGGGCGTTCCGGCTTGGTGGAACGCCCTTTTTGTATCCAAACAATGGATCCATGCTGCGTGCTTGTAGTCTCAGAGAATAATTGTTCTTGTTGCCTTTATGTTATCACTGTCAGCCAAATTTTTCTGGGGAGGGATTTCCGTAGCTGGAATCGCAGTCGGGGGAATCCTGGGAGTGGCATTTCTTAAAACGGGCCTGACCATTCAGGCGTTACTGACGGAGAATAAGGAGCTCAAGCAGGCGATTGAGAATCTTACGGATGAAGATCAGATTGGTTATGCCAAGGTTGTGCATCAAAGTGATGAATCCGGAAAACTTCTCACTACCCTTAAATTTGTGGAGACATCCAGAGATGATCCACTCGAGATCGTATTCAACAGCGAGTTTACGATAGAGGGAAATGTAGTGCATTTCGACGCCCTTATAGTGAAGTTTAGTGACGAGTTTGTCAGTGATGGAAAAGCGAGGTCGCTTTATTTATGGAGGAGAATCTATGGCGAACACATGGCACCCAATGATGGCTTTCCCATTGAAGTGCATGGTCGTGAACCAGAAAGGTACCGTGGCTTATTAGCTCGATTACCCATTGATCAACGGGAGTTGTTTTGGTCGGAGATCTGGGATTTAGCCCATGAGAAACACCGTTTAAAAGAATACGGTATTGAAGCGGTATTCGGAACAGCCGTCTACAGCGAGCTTCGGCCAGGCCTTGTCTATATATTTAAGGTCAGTGCGACGGGACAGGTATATCCAGAAATCATTCCTGATCTCTAGGTATTCAGATATGGAATGGTCAGTGGCCCTTCCGGAAGAACTGCAATGCGTGCCGTTCCCCCAAGTCGATGGATCTCCGAGTCGATTGTTGATCTGATGTCAGCTACCGGTTCGAGGTGGGCTTTACAGACGTCCTTATCCGACAATTCGCTGTAGAGACCCACGCGTGTTTTTATAAGGATGATCGCTAATAGCTGCACCTGCCATTGATCCATGAGCTCAAAACCAGGTGAGCAAATTTTGTCTAACATAGCTTGTGTGGATGCGTTCTCGAAAAGGAAGCGCTTAAAGTTTCCGTGATCAGGGAAGCCGTCATTGCAACGCGAGGCTGAAATAATTAACCCATCCTTCTTAACGATTTGAGAGGCAGCTGACATGCCTTTAACGGTTTGGTAAAGGTTCTGATCGAGCGGGTAACCACTGTTTGAAGTTACAACGATATCAAACGCATCCTCACAAGGAATCATCGCGGTGTCCTTGCAGAACTTACAGCCTACATTGTGTGCATCGATGGGATGCCCTAAGAAAAAGCCGGTTATCTCTCGCTTATTGTTGAGGGTTATATTTACGAGGAAATCAACTGGGATTAAGGAACCTCCTGCTCTGACATTGTCCTGTGTAGGATTATTGTCGAGATTGCCCCAAGTGCTGCCTGGGTGCCCAATGTTCTCGGCGCTATGGTACTTCATGATGGTGTCCACGCCGGTGACTCCAGGGAAGACTGCTTTGTAGCCGCCGGAGAAACCCGCCATAAAGTGTGGCTCTATGAACCCCATGATGATACGTCGATCTGCTGCTGCGTATTCGCGATTAAAATACACATCGTAGCCAAAAGACGAAGTCCCTGCCGGAGTGAGGCTCGCTTCATCAAATCCATTATGGTTTATACAACGATACTCTTGGTAAATCGTTTCACCAACCATGTAGACCCATTCCTGAGGAGTGTTCTCCCTATGTGTCCCCGTTCCTGAAATGATCGTGAAATTTTCTCGCGGTACATGGGCCAGCTCCTGGAACACCCAGTTGAGTAATCGTTCGTTGGGAAGCGCCCGCGTAATATCCGGAATCACGATAGCCACCGTCTCATCCGCACCTACGATGGCTTTTAGTGGATCGCTAGCAATTGGGTTATTTGCTGAATGATGAAAGGCTTTTCCTTCATCGGGAAGGCCCGGTAAGAATTTGGGGGAAAGAAGAGTTGGGTTCAACCCCTCTAAGTCGACTGAGAGCCCTGTCTCTCCATAATCCAACCTGGTATTAGCGCTCATGTGTTCCATTGCGTGTCCTTTAACACCTATGTGGACTTTATTGGCTGATATGGGAACCTAAAAAGGCCGCGGTTCGAGTGTGCGACGACTCGTACAACAAAAAAGGCCTGCGAAATTGCAGACCTTCAAAAAGTGGCGGGATAGACGAGACTCGAACTCGCGGCCTCCGGCGTGACAGGCCGGCGCTCTAACCAACTGAGCTACTACCCCTTGGAAATAGAAGATTGAAACGTATGATGAGGAAATAATTCCTAGTCAAGTGGGATTATCGACAAAGTTTCACTTTTTTCGATATTAGGGAAATTTCACTCTGCCGTTGAATTTTTCTGAGCTCCACCAGGATAGGGAAAAATGCAATTTCGCCAGGGAAAATCGCTTCAAGAATATGAAAAGCGGACCACTCCGAAATTTAAGTTTGGGCCGCTCATTTGGGCTTTAATTATTCAAGTGGGTATCTTGCTCGCGGCGGTATTCGTAGTGGTCGTTATTCCTAGCATTAAAAAGGATCCCGAATTTGTTGCGAAAAAAACGATCTATCTGCCTCAGCGCGAACTGGAGCACTCTGTGGCTCTTTCTGAGTTTCAGCAAGTAGCCAGCAAACCTGCCTTGATGGAGCTTTTGACCACCGAGGCTCTAATCAGTGCTGATATGCCATCTCTTCCGAGTCTCCCCAGTCAGGAGTTTAATCCATTTGATAATGCGGCCAACTCACTTGATGACACGGCTGCCTTGTTGGGAGCCTCCGGGTTGATGGGATCTCTCCAAGGTCTCGTCTCCGAGAGTTCTAAGGTCAGTTTCTTTGGTATTGAGGATCAGGCATCACGGGTGGTTGTGGCTTTCGATATTTCACAGTCGGTTGTGACAAAGGCGAAAAAGAGCGGTGTTTCAATTCGCCAATTGCAGGCCGAGGCGGCAGAGCTTGTTCAGGGGATCAATGCGAATACTCTGTTTGGTTTGATTCAATTCAGTCGTAGTTACGATATCTTTGAGGACTACCTGGTCACAGGCACCAAGTCTAACAAGGCAGCTGGAGTGGAGTGGCTCCAAAACGAATTCCGTACCGATGGGAAATCTGGGAGAAATTGGATTCGGCAGGATATCAATGGCGTTCAGTCTGTACTCGAAGCTGCTTTCGCATGGCAGCCCGATGTCATTTTTATTATTTCAGATGGAGATTTTCAAAGGACGAAGTCAACGGGGGGCAGTCAAAACGTTCCTTGGGAAGAGTTGTCACGCGATATCCATCGTCTGCAGGAAGTATCAGAAAAGGATGCACGCCTTCATTTCGTTGGATTCCAAGTAAAGCCTCAGCACAAGGCAGAGCTCCTTAATTTGGTGGGGCGATACCAAGGTCAATATCGCGAGCTTTAAGCCAGATTGGCGGCTTCGATCGCTTCGACAACCTCTAGCCAGGTTTCCAGCTCACGCTCTATTCCGTATTGCTCTAATCCGGCTTCAATATCGGTGCGTGTCGGTTCCTCTATTCCTTGCTTTTCGTCTCCAGGTAGCAACGGCCTTTGCAAGCAGGCCAGGTAACAGCAGGCCCATGCTCTCCATTTGCGCTGTTCATGGCGGTCTCCGCGAACGCGCGTTGCAAGGTGCTGAAAGTGCACCCGTGGATTTCCGACGAAGGCCGCATCATCATAGTGAGCAAGCATCCAGGCCATGGCACGGTAGGGGAGTGGCCAATCCTGAATCTCAGGTTCCTTTCCCGTGAGGGAAGTCAATAAGGCTCGATCAATGGCCAGAAGAGCCCTTGCAGGTAGGTTCTTCAGCCAAAGCACCTGCCCATAGCCAAGGGCGGTCCTATAGAACTGTGCGTTCGAGACAGACTTGCTTTCCTGCATGGAGCGCCAGTCCATGGATGGATCTGCATCAGGTAGGTATGGACAAGGTTCGATCATGAGATTCGTAGTTCAGCATGTTGAGGCGATGTAAAACGCGTCAACGCAGGAATAAGAAAAGCCCCGGACGAATCCGGGGCTTCTCATTTCAGTTTCTTTTTCTCACATGTGCTCAATTAGAAGCTGGGCGCAATGCCAACAGTGGTGCCGGGTTTTACAGCGACATTCTCTCCTTGAGGCCAAGTGGTGTCATTGATCAGGAATTTGACTTCGAAGTCCGACTTCGCGGTGGACGTGGTCCATTGCCAAGTTTCGGCGTCGACGTTTTCCATGATCGTTCCGTGGTCCCAGCTCAGTCCTGGAGCATCTCCTCGTAAGAGAAGTGTATTTCCATAACCGACGTCGAATTTGGCCACAATAGTGGTGACTGTCTTCTTCGCTGCTGGTGTTTTTGCGGCTTTCTTGGCTGGAGCTTTCTTAGCGACTGCCTTTTTGGCAGGTGCTTTTTTAGCTTTCGGAGCCTTTTCGGCCGCGGTTTTTTTGGTTGTGGTTTTTTTGGTTACCTTCTTAGCTGGCATAGCTTTGCATTGGTTGCTTGTTAGTTTCCTTCTGGAAAGTGTGCGCCAAGTGGGTTAATTCTCTTAAATCCGGTAAAAAAGGGAGCAAAAATCATTCCAAAATCTTCAGAAATCAAGCCTTTTGTAAGGCTAATTTAAGGTTTTAAGAACAACCGTGGGAGAAGTTGCCAGTTTTTCTCCTAATCGTGTAACCCTTTGAAAAAATGACACGTTATTGCTGCAGAGACAAAATTCAGGGTTTTTAGAGGATTAATTCGCTAATAATCAGAAAGATATCGGAAATGAATCCATTGTTAAAAACCCGCAGCATGCTATGAAGAAACTGTCCTACATTGGAAAGGCTCACCAAGCTCCTTGGAGGCTATCCATTTCAATGGTCCTCAACGAGGATTCATTTCAATCATTTAACCGAATTCAACAGGTCAGGCGCAAGCAGACTGCTCATGGTGTCAAAACCTAATAACCTGTTCTTTAACATACAGGGCCTGAGTTTATCTCAGGGTAAAAAAAGCCAGAAGTGTTTCATTGTTATCCCAGTTCAATTACTCTAGCAGTTTCTGAAGCAAAAATGGATTCAGAGGCTGAAACAGACAAACAATTGGTAGAGCGCGCCCGTGATGGCGACTTGGCAGCCTTTGATACGCTCGTTGTGAAACACCAAGGGATGATCTCCCGATGTTTGTTTCGGTTCTGTCCTCATCAGTCCGATTTGGAAGATCTGGTGCAGGATACCTTCATAAAGGCCTATCGCAAACTGCACTTGTGGAAACCCACAGCACCTTTTGAAAACTGGCTACGTCGTATCGCCTACAATACGGGTCATGACTATTTTCGCCGGTCCAAGCGTACTCCGGTGTCTCTCGCCTCACCTGGGCAAGAGTCCAACGAGCTGGAATTGTTGCGACTGGAAGATCGCACGGATATTCAACAAGAATATCAAATCACCGAGCAAGTTCAACAACTGCTCTCTGAGTTACCGGCCGACGATCGACTCCTGTTAACCATGCATTACCTGGAAGAGCGCCCCCTAGCAGAGGTAGCTGAAGCAACTAGGTGGAGCTTATCAAAAACCAAAGTTAAAAGCTTTCGAGCAAAGAAAAAATTACGTAAATTACTAAATCGTTATGACATCTCCGAATAACAACCCTAACCAAAGCTGGACCGAAATGGTCGCCGCAAGCAGGAACGAATCTCCTGTTCATGTGGACGTCCGTTCTTCGGTGCGTGCTGAGTTGGAGAGTCTGTCAAGTAGTAGCAAACAACAAAGCTGGGCCGAAATGGTCGCCGCAAGCAGGAAAGAATCTCCTGCTCCAGTCGACGTCCGTTATGCGGTGCGTGCTATGTTGGAAAGTCTGTTGCGCAGTGGCACTGTCCGCGAAGACGTTGAAGCCGATTGGACCAGCGATATCATTCGTTTGTTCACTCCTGGATTCGTCAAGCTGGGAGTGGGAACTGCGTTTGTAGCTTTGCTAGTGCTTGCCGGTACGACCTCTATGCTAGACTCCGAATATGATTCCGAGTACGCGGATCCACTCGTGACCATGAACTCAGTGGAAGCGGAAGCCGAAGCCGAATGGTCTGACTGGCTATGAACCCGTCTGTAAAGGCAGCGCTTATTCTCGTTATAGTCTTCGCGATTGGAGGACTATCCGGTTTTGTCGCCAGCAAACAATTGGGTGGGCGTCCAACACGTACGATCGGCCCTGGCCTGGATCCCTTTAGAATGGAGCGAGGGGTTATTGAACACATCGAGAATCGTTTATCCAATCAGTATGACCTTACTGAAGAACAACAGATGGGTATTCGAAAGATTCTTGATGATTCCCAAAAGCTCTATGAGACCCTTTACCTGGACACACGGCCTTCACTTGACCAAATCCGTCGTGCTCAACAGGCAGCTATTCGTGAGCTCATGACCGATGAGCAGCAGGTGAAATTTGAAAAGTGGCTGGAAGAACGTCGAAAACGTTGGGAGGAACGTGGCGGCAGAGGGGAGCGTGGTCCTCGCAATGGAGAACGTGGCGGCAGAGGGGAGCGTGGTCCTCGCAATGGAGAACTTGGAGAACGACCACCTAGGATGAAAGAACCGACTAACGAGAGTAGTGGCGAATCGACCCAAAATTAATTTGTAAGACCTGGATCATCGATCCGGGTCTTTTTTTAGTACAGTTTATCTGCCAGTCCATTTAAGGCCTGCCGAGTTTCATAAAAACTCTGATAGAGATCGTCGTAGAGTTCCTGCATCGCGAACTCTTTAGCCAATGGGTGATTGCGTGCGGCCTTAAAGTGACTCCTGCCCATGGATTCGTAGTAGCGAAGTCCGGGAGCGGCTCGGCGTTGTTCCCGGTGACGGATGTGATTGGGGAAGAGTCCTGAGAGAAAGAGTGTTTGATTCCCCAGGTGGGCGTATAAGAAAAATCTGTGATAGTAATCGGACTTTTCAATCTGAGTCACGATATCGATCAAGTAGTGCATAGGCTCTTTCAACTCGGGGAACAGTTTTTTCTGATGATCTTCCCTCGAAAAGCTGATGAGCAAACTGGCGATATAATCTGACATCTCCCGATCATCGATATCGGCGTTTAGCAGAGTTTGCCGGACCAAAACATAGAAATAGAGCTGAGCTGAAATATTTACGGTTAAGGCACGGTCTTGAATCGCCTCATACAATTCACTCTGATCCAAGATGGCGTCCAGCATCTCCGGGTCGAGAAGGAGAGACTTCAAAGCTATTTCATCCTGCGCGGCCTCAAGAAGCACCGACTGGATAAATACAAAATCTTCAGCGGACAGGCGAGTCCGACATTTTGGACGGACGAGATTCATTGGTTAAAATCATAGAGCAGTGTGCATGCCATTCATAGCTTAAAAGGGCATCCTGCCTTTTTTATCATTTTATTAGCCCTCTTCTTAAGAATCTTAAACTTCTGCCTTGTCCCCTTTTGGGAAATGAACTCCCTTCTCCCTTTATGGAGATTGTGTTTATGGGGACTGGTACTTCACACGGAGTGCCCATGATTGGTTGCGACTGCAACATATGTACCAGTGACAATCCCAAGAACCGGAGGACGCGGACTTCGATCCATGTCCGCATGGGTGACCACGCGGTCCAGGTTGATATTTCTCCAGAGTTTAGACTCCAATGTATTGCCCACCAAGTGGATCATATTGATTGGGTCGTTCTCACCCATGCTCATGCAGATCATGTGGCTGGTATGGATGATCTTCGACGGTTTGTTGATTTTAGAGAAGGGGAGGGTGTTCCCGTCTATGCCTTCGAGGAGGTCTTGGAACGAATGCGCCTCATGTATCCTTATGCAGTTCGAGATCGTCCTGAATTTCGTGGTTACCCGGCGTTTATCCCTCATGCGGTGGAACGCCATGGGACGTTGGAGTTTCCTTGGGGGACGCTGGAAACGACGGTGTTACCTCATGGCCGCTTTGAAGTTATGGGATTAGTGTTTACCGAAGCGTCATCCGGTAAGAAATTTACTTACTATACCGACTGCAAGTCGGTGAGTGAAGAGGCTCGTGAACTCGCCAGCGATTCGGACATGGTGGTGCTCGATGGTTTGCGGCATGACCCGCACCCGACTCATATGAGCATCGAG
The DNA here is from genome assembly GCA_014529675.2 of Opitutia bacterium ISCC 52. Classification (NCBI taxonomy): domain Bacteria; kingdom Pseudomonadati; phylum Verrucomicrobiota; class Opitutia; species Opitutia bacterium ISCC 52. The sequence continues at coordinate 3,746,573 of CP076040.1, read as the reverse complement.
GAAGCAGTGGAAGTTGCTAACTCTATTGGTGCTCCACAAACCTATTTGATCCACATGACTCATCATGTCGATCACGACGAAGTGGACATGCAATTGCCGGATCGAGTGAACCTTTCCTTCGACGGCTTGAGGGTTCGATTGTGATTCTTTCAGGAAGGGGCTTCTAGTTTCAGAAGGGCCAGACCATTGGTATTAGGAAAATACTTACGCTGAAATACATCAGGTTGAGCGGCAGGCCAAATTTAATGAAGTCACTGAATCGGTAGCCACCTACACCATAAACAAAGGTATTGGTTTGGTAACCAATGGGTGTAGCAAAGCTGGCCGAAGAAGCGATTGCAGTTACGACCAAGAACGCTCGAGGGTCCACTCCCATGCTGGCTGCTATGCCAATGCCGACCGGTGCCAGTAAAGCTGCCGTAGCGTTGTTTGAAAGTATCTCAGTGAGTATCGAGCACATGAGATACATAACGGCTAGCATCACGTAAGGTTGCCACTGAGGCGCTACAAAGGAATTCACAGCTGAGACGGCATTATCTGCGATCAGAGTAGAGGCGCCCGTTTCCTGCATGGCCAGTCCGAGTGCCAACATCCCATAGATGAGGAAAATGATGTTCCAGCCCACCGATGAAAAGGCCTCCTTGGAACTTACACAATTGGTTACAAGAAGCACTGCGACTCCAATAATCGCCGACGCTACGATGGGGAAGTTGGTGAAAGTGGTGAATCCAACGATACCTAGAATGGTTGCCAACACTATGGGGATTTTTTTCCGTCTGCTCCTTGAGGGCACGTGAGGTTTATCGAGCAAAATAATGTCGTTTGAATTTCTCAACGATCCGATGGCTTGATCGGTGCCCATCATGAGTAGCGTGTCACCAAATTCCAACGGCAGTGTTTGCAGCTTTTCTCGCACGTTCTTGCCTCGTCGGTGCAATGCGAGAACGATCATATGGAAGCGTTGGCGGAAATTGATTTCTCCCACCGTCTTACCAACGATAGAGGAAGCGGGTCCAATAAAGCCTTCCACGATTGAACCTTCTGATGCGGCTACCTGTTCGAGCCCCTCGCCAATTTCTCCAAGGAAATCAACACCTTCCAAGCTCCTTGCCTGAGCTATCCCGTGGGGTTTGCAGGCCAATACCAGTCGATCTCCTGATTGAAGGGTAATCTTATTCAATGGATCTTCCATTGGCATGCCGGATCGCACGATTTCCAGAATGCGAACACCTGGCGTTTTCAGGATTCCAGATTCGATGATTCCTTTTCCTGAAAGAGGAGAGTGAGCGTTTATGAAGGCTTCTGTGATGAATTCACGCCGTTCCTCGGGTGACAGAATTTGGGTCAGTGTTTCACGAACGGGTAGCCGTTTCCTTGAAAACACCATAAGGTAGATCGTCCCTAGTCCAAGCAGGGGTAGACCGACCTTAGCCAGCTCAAACATGGAGAAAGGGGCCATGTCGTAGGTCTCTGCGATACCACTTATAAGGATATTGGTGCTGGTTCCCATCAAGGTACAGACTCCACCGAAGATAGATGCATAGGAGAGTGGAATCAGTAGTTTGGAGGCCGGAACATCCATCTCTCGTGCCAAGCTCAGCAATACTGGCATGAATATTACGACGACCGGGGTATTATTAATAAACGCCGAGACAAACGCCACCGACAGTATCATGACAAATAGGAAGGGGATGTAACCCGCCTTGGCTAATTTTTTGAAATAGCCGGTCATGATCTCGATGGCTCCACACCTTTCCAATCCGGCGCTCACCATAAACATGGCACCGACGGTTACGGGCGCAGGGTTTGCCAGCACGCTGAGTGCGGAGTCCACAGGTAATAAGCCCAGGGCCAATATCAGGGCAAAGGCCGAGATAGCCGTTACCTCGACAGGCACTTTTTCCCAGACGAAGCTAGCGAGTGTTAATGCCAGAATAGCGAACACTAATACGATATCCAATGTCATACGTAATTAATGAGAAATCCAATATTGTGACTGCAAAATAGAGGAACGCCACCGTCGGGGTAAAGTGTGATTCCGTTTGTGGTTTTAAAACAACCAACGATCTACCACGAGCACGGCAAATAGCAAAGGGAGATGAATAATGGAGGCATAAAAGAGTTTTCTCGCGGGCCCATCCATATCGACGGCCTTAAAGAACTGCCAGGCTCGCCAGCCTATAAAGGCACTTAGGATTGTGGCTCCGGCCGAGTAAAGGTGTCCAGTGATGGATAGAAGGATGGGAACCAAGGTAACTGCTATCAGTAGTATGGTGTAGAAAATAGCGCTGTAGCTGATTTTTACCGCGCCGTTCTGAGTTGATACCAGCATGCGGAACCCACCGCGTTGGTAATCCTCACGATACATCCACGAGATGGCCATAAAATGTGGCATTTGCCAAAAAAGGAGAATGCCAAACAGTACCCAGCCCAAGGTAGAAATGGAGCCTGTAGCCGCTGTCCAACCCATCAGAGGGGGAATAGCTCCGGGAAGGGCACCGATTTCCGTGGCTAATGGGGTCACTTGTTTGAGTGGAGTGTAAATGACTACGTAGATGATGACGGTCGCAAGGCCGAGCCAGGCAGTCAACAAGTTGGTCCAAACGAACAATACTGCGATCCCTACGATCGTTAGCACAACGCCTAGAAACAAAGCAGTCAGTGGCGAGATAACTCCACGGGTTATGGGCCGATCCTGTGTCCGCTTCATCTTTTTATCTGCATCTCGTTCAAACCACTGATTGAGCACAGCAGCTCCAGCTGCAGCAAAGGAGGTCCCGATCGTCAATCCGAGGAAGACGGGTACGTTCTTAACCGGACTTGCTGCAAAATAGCCGAGCAATGCCGTAATGATCGACATCAAGCTCAGCTTGGGTTTGGTCAATTCCAAGTAATCAGCAAGACGTGCTTTACCCGCGATGGGTTCTGGTATCAGTGGTGACGATGAATCGACCGCTGAGTTGGAATCTCCCTGACTCATGAATGAGATTGTCCGGTGGAAACTTCGGAAAAGTCAACCGACTCTATGTTTTCTTCAGATGTAGGGAGTGTTGTTTTCAATGCTGGATTGTATTGGAAAAATGTAATCAGCCATGTGGTGGCGAAAAGGAAGGCTCCTACGATAACATGAACCGTAGTGGGAATCGGACTCCGGTAGGTCCAAATGACCATAGCTCCAAGAGTTACTTGAGTGAAGAGGAGTATCAGCCCAATACCGCAAAACAATTTAATTCGGCCGTCTAGCTCCTTAGTGGTCAGAATGCGACTCGCCCAGTAGATATAGACCGCAAAGATAGCCAAAGCCATCGCTCTGTGAGCAAAATGGATGCTAATGCGGAAATTCCAGGCTTCAGGAATGATACCTCCCTCTGGGGTCAGCGGAAAGGTCGGTATAGCGAGCCCGGCACCGGAATGACGCATGATGGCGGCGATGATCAGTTGCACAAAGATGAGTCCACACACGACCAGACCAAACCCTCTTATCTTGGCTTTGCCTTTTGGCGGAAACGAAAGGTCGCGGAACCACCAGCTGGATTGTCCAGCTGCGATAGATACAAGCATGCACAAGAAGACTTGAGCCAGGCAGCCATGAATCATGGCGAATTGCAGGCTGTTGAATAGCACTCGAAATCCACCAAGTAGACCCTGCAAAATGACGGCTACCAAAGATACAATTGCTAGTATACGCATCCATTTCCGGCTGTCCTTTACCCATATCCAAATCGCGAGGCTCAAAGTGAGCAGGCCAATCGTTGCGCCCAAGAGGCGGTGACTATGTTCTGCCAGCATGGCTTGGTTCTCCAACCAGCCCTTGGGATTGAGAGAACCATTGGATAGCGGCCAGTCTGGGAAGACCATTCCTGCGCCAATGGATGTGGTAAACCCTCCGGCATAAAGCAGAAAGGTCGTCACAAATAAGACGAACAGGCTATAAAATGCCAATAATGGCTTGTAGGCTGCGGATTTAGACACGGTTTTATTGATTCGGATAGTTGCTTTAAAAAAGGTGAGAGCCAAAAAGATCGATTTTGATCGGGAAATCAACCTTTTGGACCAACTAAACTGTAAAAAGATGTGTATTCCAAATTTACAGTTTGGCCATCCGCAAAAAATCAGATTCAAAGTCTAGTCTTTCTCTTACTTTTTCATCTCCCATAAAAATTGTAGAACTTTCTCCTAGAACATACGTCTAAATCCCCGATGAAACTGCTATTGCTTTGTTTGTTATGCCTTTCGCCTGAGGTGCTTCTAGCCGATGGATCCTGGTCTTTTTCAGGTGTTATTCGTTCGGTGAATAAGGAAGAGCCCAAGATAGTGGCTGCACATGACGGGATCCGTGGATTTGCAGAAGAGGCGGGCGAGCTTGAATTGATAGTCGGAGCCGGAGATCATCTAATTGCGAAGCCTGAGAGTATCATCAAGGGGCGATTAGTAGAAAAAGGGGGTGTTTTATCGTTGGAAAATATCTGGCCTGCTGAGCCTCAAGCTGAGCGCTCCATGATGCTTATCAATAGAGACCTCACCCGACCTCGCATTGGTGCTGTTAGCAAGGGCATCTTGAGGGTGGGGGACGATCTTCCTCGATTTGCGATGTATAACCAATTGGGAGATTTGATTACTGCCGAGGAGTTTCAGAACAAAGCCATCGTTCTCAATTTTATTTTCACACGGGGTAAGGTGCCTTCGATGAGTCCAGCCACGGCTGATCGCATGGCAGAATTGCAGGATAAACTAGAAGCCGCAGGATTGGCGGATTCAGTGTGTTTGGTATCTGTCAGTCTGGATCCAGAGTTTGATACGCCTGGATTGTGCTACGAATTCTTAGACGAGCGGAGTGTCGATCATGGGGGGTATTGGATGCTTACAGGGTCTAAGAAAACTTTAGACTATCTTACCAAGCAGGTCGGCGTTGTCGTCGCTCCGAGTGAAAAAACCATTCTCAACCACTCCATGGTGGTCTTGGTTTTGGATACGCAAGGAAAGATCTTTCATCGTATTCCTGGAACGCGATGGAAATTAGAAGACGTATACAATCGACTTGAGGTGATGCTCAAAGGCTGGAACTAGGGGCAGTTGCTGCCTGTTCTAACCAAAGGTCTTTTTATCCCATCCCCAATGTGTTCGAGCGGGAGAATCGAAACGGATGTATACCCGAGTGGCTTCAATGTTTAGCTGCTGAAGTAGGAAATCGCAGATGAGAGGTGTTAATTGAGCGGGTTGGTCCTCACTTAACCCGAGTGAGGCTAGTTCTACCGTTGCTGCCGGTTCCTCTGTGCCTCCGAAGGATAACCCAGCATCGAATTGCGTATGCACCATGCAGTAGGACTCCGGCTTGTTAAGCCACTCGGCTAATTGGGACGAAAGCTGCTTTCTCAGCGATGCTTCATCTTTGGGCTTTGGTTGATTGGTGATGACGGATATCTGAGGCATATAATAAAGGTTTTATCTTATGAAAAGAGCAGAGCTAAGCTCTTCTTTGATGAAGGAACGCTTGTAATTCGTATTAATCACTTTCAGATAAAGAGATATGTCAAATAGCTCCAGACCCAATATTTATCTCGTCGGTTTTATGGGAACCGGTAAGTCGACGATTGGGCGGCAGCTTGCACAGCAGCTGGAGTATACCTTTATCGATAGCGATCATGCTATTGAGGCGAAAGCTGGAATAAGCATTCCCGAGATTTTCGAGACCCAAGGTGAGTCAGCCTTTCGTGCCATGGAAAAAGCATTTGTCGAATCGGGTCATGACAGTGAGGGATGTGTGGTTTCTACCGGTGGTGGCTTGGTGTTTCAACCTGGTTTGACCGAGATGCTTCAGGCCAAGGGGGTAGTCATTACTTTATTCGCGTCTCCGGAAACGGTTTACGAACGCACACGTTCGAACAAGAACCGGCCGCTTCTCAATGTAGAAGATCCGAAAGTGGAGATTGAGCGATTGTTGAAAGAGCGGACACCTATCTATAGTAAGGCTGGAATTGGAGTGCTTACGGATGGTCGCGGCGTAAACGACATCGTCTCACATATTATCCGGATATACAGACGCAAAGTCGGTCTTTGAGGAATTATTCGTTAGCTCCGTTTTGTTCAAAGAGCTCTACGAACTTTTGGGGAGGTCGGATGGGCATGCCCTCGGGATTCATAAACGCATGCTCTGTTGATCCGGTCGCTATCAGTGTCTCTCCTCGAAATACCTCGTATGCCATCTTGAGGCGAATCCGTGGTTTTTCTCTCGCGGTACAAATGACGATTAATTGGTCATCAAAGTGCGCAGGCTTCTTGTATTTCAAATGGGCTCCCAGTACCGGTAGTAAATAACCCTCTTTCTCCATCTCTTTGTAAGGCATTTCGAGGGCGTCCATAAACTCAATTCGTGCTAGCTCGAACCACGCCAGGTAATTCGCATGGTGGGCGAATCCCATGGCGTCAGTCTCAACATAGCGTACACGGATGGCGGTCTTGTTCTGAATCATGACAGTTTGAATTAGGACTCGATGATCAAGTCATCATGGCCGAACAGCATGTCTACCGACTTGTCCCAGCGATACTTTCCTACCCACTGGCGGCCCGTTTGGCCCATGGATTTCCGCAATTCCGGATTTTCAATTAAATCCGTAAAGGCTTTAGCGAGTGCCTTTTTATTTCCCGGAGGGACTAGCAGACCGGTCTTGTTATGCTCCACCGCATCCGGAACACCGCCAATGTGATGGGCTACGACGGGCAATCCATGCGCGGATGCCTCGAGGTAAACCAGCCCGAATCCTTCAATACTCTTTTTGTAGTGCAGGCTGGTCATGGCAAATATGTCCGCTTGTTTGTAGACTGCTCGAAGACTTATATCGTCGAGTTGTCCAAGCATTTTCACGTTGATGTCAGACTGATCCACTAGACGCTGGAGTTCTTTTTGATACTCCGAGTGCTTGCCATTGCCGACCATCCAGAACTCCACTTTGGGTTTCAGGTGCTCTGGAAGTAGGTTGAGCGTTTTTAGGATGAAACTTTGTCCTTTTCGTGGATGTAGCCTGCCTACAGTCAGAATCACTACTTTTTCCTGATTCGCCGACTTCTGATGATTTGTGCCGACAAAGTCGGAGCGCAAAGCACAGGGCGTAAGCACCGTCTTGTGGGTTGCGTCAGGAAAACGAGAAACCAAAAGCCGGTGCGTATAGGAGGATACAGCGCTCACTCGGTCTGCTTTGGCGATCAATTTCTTCAGCAAAAGCCGATGGTGGATTTTTCCATAGTAGTTGAGAATCTCTGATCCGTGAAAGGTAAGAAAGAGCTTCCCCGGTTGGAATGCTTTAAAGAATTGGAGGTAAAGCATGGCTGAGATGGGGCCTGGTTCCGGCAAGTAAACTGCAGCACGCCTCAAATCTCGGCGTTTGTCTATGATCTCCTTACTGGTCGCCATTAAGCAGGGAAGGTCCTGCGTTCCCTTCATGTCCAGCCTACGGACTTTAAAGGGCCAGGGCTTGTCGCTCATCACGCCTCCATTGTCAGGCGCCCATACCTCAACATCAAATCCCTGCTGGCTGCAGGAAAGCGCCATTTCCTCAGTAAATGTGGCAATTCCTCCCTTTTGAGGGTGAAACTCGTGCGTCAGGATAAATAGAGGACGCGTTTGGCGTCTCTTTGCCTTGGGCGGGCGCTCTGCTCTATTTTGCAAAATAAGCATTTACAACGGCTATGAAGCTAAAATAGTTGGCGTATTACAAATGAATTCTGGGATTGAGAGTGATACCGTTGCAGTTGCCCCCTTATCTGATAATGAGCGAGGTGATTTAGCTGATAGTTTGAAGCGTTGTTCTGAGGAGACGCGTCAAGCTGCCTTTGAGTTTCGTGAGTCAGGCAAGTTGAGTCTGCTCCCGACAATCATTCTTGGAATCATTGAGCGATTTCTGGAACCGGAGATCCGCCCAAAGCTGAAAGAAGGGGATGGATCGCTCAAGCTAATTGATGACCTCGGGATCGATTCACTGACTATGATGGAGATCGTTGTGTTGGTTGAGGAGTCCCTCGATCTGTCAATCGACAACGAAGAACTCCGCGATCTTCGCACTTTGGATGATGTTCGAGTATTCCTCGATGCCAAGATCCGTAACATCCCAGTTCCTGAGAAAAATAAGCACTACGGAGTCGAAGCCATTTTGGCAGCCATCCCTCATCATGTGCCTTTTCTGTTCCTCAGTGAAGTCTCAGTAGGGAAAAATGAGGCCATCGGCATCTATCCCATATCTGGATTGGAGGAGTTCCTCAAAGGGCATTTCCCCGAGAATCCTATTTTTCCAGCTAGCATCATGCTCGAGGCGTTGGGGCAGTTGGCAGTATTTTACCTCGTAACCGCTCATAAAAGTGAGTCCGGACAACCGGTTAATCCTAAAAAGATTTTGTTTACTGGTTGTGAAGCAGTGCGTTGCCAGCGGATTTGTGTGCCAGGTGAGACCCTCACATTGAGCATCAAGCCTAAGAGTATTCGTCACCCGATCGCCAAATTTCAAGGCAAGATTACGGTAGAAGGAGAAAGTGCAGCCTGGGCCGAGGACATCAGTGTTACTTTTGATTGGGCAGAAGCAACGGAAGCCTAACGGTTTATCCGAAATATTTGCTTGCCTGTCAGATTGCCATGCGGCGACCATGCACCCCTGTTTTGACAGGTTATGTCGCGTGTATTTGTAACAGGTTTGGGTTTTATCTGCAGTATCGGAAACGATGAGCAGTCGGTGGTAGACCATCTTCGTGAATTGAAGCATGGAATGGAGCTATTTCCTCCTCTTCAGGTTCCTGAATCACCCGTGAAGTTGGCCGCCCCTGTCAAAGACTTCGATTTAGAATCCTTTGACCCTGAGGATTGGACCTATCCGAAGGAATATCGTCTGAGACGAGAAATGCTTCGAAGTTTCTCCCCACACGTGATGTATGCCTACTGCTCTATGAAGCAAGCCATCGAGCAGGCAGGATTGGAAGAGTCCGATGTCTCAAATCCTGAAACGGGGCTCTATACCGCTTCGGCTGGCTCTTCCCGATTCCTTTACCAGAGCATTGATAAAATGTACAAGCGCGGGATCATGCGCTGCAACCCCCTCAATATTGTATCATCGGTGGCTGGGACTGTAAGCTTTAACTTGGTATCAAATTATCAAATACAGGGTGCCTCAACGGGATTTGCTTCAGCGTGTGCCTCTTCAGGCCATGCATTGGGCTTTGCTTTTGATGAGGTGAAGCGTGGACGCCAAAAACGTATGTTTGTGGTCGGGGCAGAGGACTGTAATTTCGATAGTATCGTACCGTTTGCTGTCATGCGGGCCTTGAGTCTTTCAACAGACCCGGATTCGGCAGCACGACCATTTGATAAGAATCGACAAGGCTTCGTTTCCTCCGGTGGAGGCGTCACCATGATTCTTGAGTCTGAAGAGGAAGTCCAACGTCGTGGCGTAACTCCTTATGGCGAGATCGTTGGTTGGGGCCAGGCATCCGATGGCTATAATGTGGCCATCTCTCACCCCGATGGACGTGGATTGCAAAATGCTATGCAGTCTGCCTTGAAGGACGCTCAGATTACCTCTGAGAAAATTGGCTATCTGAATGCCCACGCTCCATCTACGCCAATTGGAGACTTGTCCGAGGTGATCGCCATGAAAGAACTATTCAATACCGGCACCTCTCCAATGATCAGTAGCACCAAAGCGCTTACGGGCCATGGGTTGTCGCTTTCCAGTATTTTGGAGTCAGGTATTTGCATGCTTAGCTATAAGCATGGCTTTGTTCCTGGCTCAGCTCATATTGAAGAACTCATGCCAGAAGCTGAGTCATTGAATATTATCCAGACGACACAGCAGGAAAAACCGGAGTACATGATGAGTAACAGCAGTGGTTTTGGTGGGGCCAACACATCGTTGATTTTCCGCTCATGCCAACGTTAGGCGAGCGGTATTCTCGAGCATTGATAACTGGAGCTAGTTCCGGTTTAGGTAAGGCGTTTTCTGAAGGACTTATTTCTGAGGGAGTTTGTGTGTGGGGCACATCGCGTGAGCCAGAGAAAATGGAGTCCAGTGATCAATTCACCCCGGTCAAACTAGACCTTACGAGGGAAAGAGAATTTAAAGAGTGGTTTGATCATTGGGATAGTGAGTCCGGCGGCTTTGACGTGGTCATCAATAATGCAGGGGCCTCTTGCTTTGGACGATGGAAAACGATTTCGGCTGAGGATGTGGAAGAGCAAATCCGTGTATTGCTCACAGGTCCCATGCAATTGGGGCGCGTTGCTTACAGGGCGATGGTTGGTCGCGGTCAGGGGAGTCTCGTAAACATCTCCTCAGTTGCAGGAGAAATGCCCATTCCCTACATGACCGCCTATAATGCTTCAAAGGCAGGGCTTTCTGCCTTTTCCCAATCGCTTATGCTTGAATCACCGAAGCGTCCGCCCTGGATCATTGATTTTCGTCCTGGTGACTATCAGACTTCATTCAACAAGCGTATGAAGAAGCGCCTGGAGAATGATTCAGAGTGTGAGTCCGTTTGGAATGAGCTCGAAAAGCTCATGGCCGAGGCCCCTGAGACGAGCGCAGCTGTCTCCGACCTCATCTCTGCTCTCGGTAAATTTAGGCATAGCACTCGGTATTCCGGCTCCTTTGTTCAAACAAGCATTGCTTCCTTGGCCAACCGGCTTTTGCCTAACGCACTCAAACGCTACACCCTTCGCAGCTACTATAAGATTTCGTGAGTAAAGAACCCTTAAGAATACTTGTCCTGACCTCTCGCACGGGTGGGGGACATGATGCACGTGCGGATGCATTCGAATCATGGTGCCACAAACTCTACGATGGGGAAGTCGAAGTACGTATTGAAAGACCCTTGGAAGAGGCATCTGCGGTGACTCACTTTGGTGTAGGGTTCTATAATTTTATTCAGAGGTATGCTCCTTTGCTCCATAATCCCTATTGGTTGATTGTTGAGTTGTTCGGCTATTGGCAGAGAAATAAGATCAAATTCGGTAAAGCTTTCTTTGAGCGCCTTCTGGGTGAGTACCAGCCACACCTGATTTTCAGTGTGCACGATTTTCTGAATCGGGGATACTTTCAGGCAGCTAGACGCGTATTGGGGGATCGGGTACGATGTGCCACTTATTGTGGAGAATTCTCTGGCGGCTTTGGCTACAGTAAAAATTGGGTGGAGCCTACAACAGACCTTTACTTTTCAAGGACCAAGACTGCTCAAGATTATGCTATTCAACAAGGGATGGCTCCTGAGCGTTGCCTGGTTCGTGGAAACTTAATGCACCCGGCTGTTTACGAAGGCATCATGGATGAGAAGGAGCGTAGAGACTTCCTCGTCAACGACCTCAATTTATCACCCAGTAAGCTCACTATTTTTCTAACAGCAGGTGGCATGGGCTCGCATAATCACTTGGAAATGCTTCGAGTGCTTAAACGTTACTCCAGCCGCGTTCAGGCCATTCTTGTGTGTGGGCGCAACGAAGCCACTGTAACAAGAGTGCGTGAGTGGAACCGGCGTTACCCGGACTTTCAGCTTTATGTGGAAGGCTACTCCATGCGGATGCATCACCTCATTCAAGTGAGCCATGCTATTGTGAGCCGGGGTGCCACGACTTGTGCTGAGGCATTATTCTTTGGTGTGCCGATCATCTTCAACACGATCGGTGGAATCATGCCGCAAGAGCGTTTGACCTTTAAGTATTTTTATCGGGCAGGGGCGGCGGTGCGCATTGCCAACCTGGATGATTTGAACTATCAATTGGGCTTGTGGCTTACCCATAGAAGGGAATACGCGCTCATGCAGGAACGGTGTAAAGAGATTGGTGTAATTGAAGACCCCACTCGATTGATGAATGAATTGATTGGCTTGGCCAGGGAAGCTGCTAATGGAAAATGAAACCGTTACGGGTCATCTATATATGTACTACTTTCCCAAAGCTGAGTGAGCAGTTCATCCAGAGAGAGGTAGATGGCCTTCGGGCCAGACCTGGAAGCATCGACTTAGAGATTGTGAGCCTCTGGGGAGGGGAACAGTTGTATAAAGGGGTTCCGATCCGTACGTTTCCGAAGTGGAAGTTACTGCACCTTCTTTGGAGTCTACCTTGGGCTCTTATTCGACAACCCGGGACTTTGGTAAAGAGTTTGGGCAAGTTCTTTACGGATAAACCGCCTTCCATGCTCAACTTTTTTGAAACAGCATTAGGTTATGGTTATGCCATCGTAAATTGGGTAAGCATCAAAAAAGATCCTCCAGATCTTATCCATGGAATCTGGGCCACGTCTCCGGTATCAGCTGCATACTTTTTAAGTGCGCTGACTGGCGTCCCATTCTCAATGGGAGCCCATGCCTTCGATGTCTTTGAAGATGGGGGCGATTGGCATCTGCAGGAAAAGTTAAAAGAGGCCGTTATGATTCATAGCTCTTCCGGCAATACAGGTCGTCAGTTACTTCGCTTGGGGGCTGACGAAAAGAAACTACGGGTCATACGTCGCGGACTGGTTGATTTCCCAGAGTTTAAACCCCTGCGTCACAATCGGAAAACTATTCGTATTGTTTCAGTCGGTCGTCTCGTTGAGAAGAAAGGCTTTTTCTATCAGATTGATATCTTCAAGGAACTGAAAGCCAGTGGTCTAGACTTCAAAGCGCGAATAGTCGGTAGTGGGGGCTTAGATCAAGCCCTACGTGATTATCGTGATAAATCAGGCTTGCACAACGATGTCGAATTCTGGGGTCTGCTATCTTTTGACGCAGTTCAGGAACAATTGGCCTGGGCGGATCTGTTCTTTTTTACCGGACGCATCAGTTCGAAAGGGGATCGGGATGGATTACCCAATGTGATCGGTGAGTCTCTTGCTCATGGATTGGTCGTTCTCTCAACGGACGTAGGCTCTACTACAGAAGCCATTAAAGATAGGAAAAGCGGTCTTATTTTGCCAGGTGACAATCCTGCGAAGTGGGTCGATGCAGTTCGTCTGCTTATTCAGGATGATCAGTTGTTTGAATCTTTGAGAGTTCATGGACGCGAGTGGGTGGAAGCCAATTTTGATGCCCATCAAAATTCCAACCAATTGCACAAGGCCTTTCAGTTTGCCGTAGAAAACAGCCCCTGATCTTCTATTCCGTATGGCACTTTTTTATGACGTCACCAAAGCAACGAGTTCGAAGCAGCACTCAGGGCTGATTCGAGTATCGGAAAGGCTGAGGCAGGCGCTTGAGGAACATGTGGCCGACGAACTTGTACCTGTAGAGTGGATTCAAAGAAAGAAATGCTTCCAGCTTGCAGGGAGCCGAGAAAAGGCCGTTCTGACTCCGCGAGATCATTTTCTAACTCCTGAAGTTTTTTCGTCTGACAATCGACCGGGCTTGTATCAGCTACTTATTGAATCAGGAGTGAAGAGCGCTGCTGTATTTCATGATGCGATTCCCTATAAATATCCGGACATTACTTGGCCAAAGAGCGTCGAACGTCATCCGCAATACATGCACGACTTGGCAGGTTTGGATCAGATTTTCAGCGTATCTCAGGCCAGCCAAAATGATCTGACAGACTATTGGGAAAGTGCTGGGGTGGATCCTAGATCCGAAATGGATCTTCTGAGATTGGGGGCTGACTTTTTCGACCCCTCTCAAATTGAATGGAAGCATCAGCCAGGAACTATTCCTGTGCTAGTCAACGTTGGTATCATCGAACCACGTAAGAATCAGGAGGAGCTTCTTGAAGTCGCCTGCGGTCTTTGGGATCGAGGCTATGACTTTGAGCTACATTTTGTTGGCCGGATTAACCCACACTTCGGTAAGCCCATTGCTAAAAAGATAAAGAAGGCTCAGAGGGCCGGCTATGCTGTTTTCTTGCAGTCTAAACAAAGCGACCAGACGTTACTTGATTTGTATTCGAAAGCTCACTTCACCGTATTTAATTCTATCACGGAAGGATTTGGATTACCGGTTGTTGAATCCCTTTGGTTGGGAATTCCTTGTATGACCAGATGGCTACCCAGTCTTGAAGCATATATTGATGGCAAGTCCTGCATCGGAGTCCGAAGCCCTGGCGAGTTGGAAACAGCGATGATCATCTGGGTATCCGATTCTAAGACATTAGCTGCGGCCACCAATAGTGCTGCGGATCGAGTCATGGGCACCTGGAAAGATACCGTGAAACCAATTCTTAAATGGAAGGAGACCTGTTGAAGCCCATCCATTGCCTGGCTATTTCCAATTCTTACCCGCCGGATCATGCCGGTGGATATGAATTGGGTGCCTGTAATATTCTGGAGCATTTGGCTGAAGGTTGTGCTTGGAAGAACACAGTTCTCTCGGCGGTCAGAAACGAGAAATCGCCTAAAACAGATCCCTTAACGCTAACAGGATTCTTTCCTGGAAGACTGGGTCCAGAAATCGAAGGTTGGAGAACCAAGCGAGTACTTCTGAAAAACCACGACCAAATCGGCCGGGGTATTAAGTCCAAGGCTGCAGAAGCAGACGTTGTATTTGTATTCAATCCACGACGGTTGATATACCCTGAGTGGACATCCGTTTTTGCGACTGAAACACCTGTCTTTGTTTTTGTATCAGACCATTGGCCAAATGATCCTTTGGCATCTGACATTTTTCACTTTAAATCCAAGAAAGACGGACAGGGTGAGCTGAGAGATCAACAGCTCCAGGAAATTTATTCCACTGCTCCCAAGGAGTCAGGATTATTACCAAACTTTCGGGGTGTCATATTTGGCTCTCGGTTCCTTCAGAAAGAACAAGCCAACGTCTTTGCCTCAAATCCAAATCAAAGCGTCGTGCATTGGGGTATCAACTCCGATCAGTTTCCTCAAGTGCCTCATACAACCGACAAACGTGAGATCTTCGGTTTCTGCGGTCGCCCAGAAAAAGAAAAGGGATTAGATTTGGCTTTGGAAGCGATTCGGGAGCTTGCCATGGACGATGCTGAGGTCCGACTTCTGGTGGCGTCAGACTTAAAGGGGAGCTCTTATGGGCGAGCGATTTTCAAACACATACAGAACGATTCAGTTTTGAAGGACTGTGTGTCTTTGTTGGGGCAAGTGCCTCACGCAGACCTTCACAAAACGTTTTATAGCCAAATTGGAACGTTGTTGTTTCCGAGTATTTGGCAAGAGCCATTTGCATTAACGGTCCTTGAAGCAATGGCTTCTGGCGTATTAGTGATTGCTTCATCTACGGGTGGAACTCCTGAGGTGGTGGAACCTGCAACGGGTTATTTATTCGATCCTGAAGTTTCAGGTGACCTTACGCGCGTTTGTCGGATCTCTCAGGTCGCTGATGCAGGAGACATCCAACGCATCATAGAGCAAGGTGCACGGCGTATCAGGGAATTTCATACGCTCCCGATTATGGCCAGCCGGGTGGATGAATTTATAAGAGCTCATTTATGAGAATGAGCCTTCACTGTTGGCAAATTGCTCGAATTCTGAGAAGTGTTCTTTCCGTTCATCTTTAGTTCTTATTTCTTATGTCTCGCCTAGAAAATCAAATTGCAGTCATTACCGGAGCAAGCAGTGGCATTGGAGCCGCTATCGCCAAAGCACTGACCAAAGAAGGTGCCCATGCCATCTTGGCCGCCAGGTCACATGACAAACTTCAATCAGTAGTCGCAGAGATTCAAGCGGATGGAGGTCAGGCAAGTGCAGTCATCTGTGATGTGACGGATGAAGAAGCTGTTCAATCCATGTTTAGTGAAGTTGCTTCGCAGTTTTCACGCTTGGATATAGTGGTGAATAATGCCGGCCTTGCGAAAGGGGGTCCGATTGATGAGCTAGATTTTCAAACCTGGCGAGATGTGATGAGTGTGAATCTGGATGGCGCGTTTCTATGTAGTCGCGAAGCCTTCAAATTGATGAAACCACAAAAGCGTGGACGCATCATCAATATCGGTTCAGTGTCGGCAAAAATGCCAAGGGTTCATTCCGCTCCCTATACGACGTCGAAGTTTGCTTTGGAGGGATTGACACGTTCTCTAGCGCTTGATGGTCGTTCCTATGGAATTTCTGTAGGTGTATTACAACCCGGCAACACGATGACCTCGATCTGGGAAGGACGGGAGGACAAAGTAAATGAAGAGGGCGTTATGAATGCGGACGACTTAGCTCAGGTGGCCCTCTCAATGGCTACATTACCGAATGGTGTCAGTGTATTGGAAAGTACGGTGCTTCCCATCAGCATGCCATTTCTTGGAAGAGGCTAGGCCCGTTCAGTCCAAGCTGCACTATATCCTGGTATCGAGTCGCTCCAATACACGAGCTCGGCTGCAGGTTCCACTTCCGATTTAAAATGCAGTTCGAGAGACTTTGGGTCTTTCATGAATCCGGTTCCGTGTGCCTTCAGGGCAGCTTCTTTACAGGTCCAAAACTTGAAGAACGTTTGGTTTTTTTTCTCGGTATCGTTGGTAGCGAATACTTCCGCTAACTCTTTCTCTGTGAAAACTTGTCTGCTGATACCTTCCAGGTCGTTCAAGTGTCGGATTTGTTCTATATCGATCCCTTGGGAAATCGTACCCAACGCAACTGCAATAAATCCTTCGCAATGGGATAAATTGTATTCCAGGGGAATAGATGAGTCACTCAATTGAATGAAAGGCTTATGATGCTCTGATTCCATCCATTGGATAGATGGGTATTCGTTTCCTAAATACTGTTTAAGCAGCAAATGAATAACTGCATGACCGACAATAAATTGTTTACGTGCGCCTTCGTGACGGAATCGATCTGCACGCTCTCTTTCAGGATCGGTCAAGAGCTGTTCGCAGTCGATCAGGTGTTTATCAATATCGTTGAGTGGGACAAACCATCGTCTGCGCTCGGTCGGAGTCGATTCGACGCTCGCTGAGAAACCATGAGCCGAGAGAAGATCATTCAGTAGGGTGGTGGGGACATTGTCTGTCCAGGGAAGGCAATCGACTTTGGTAGGCATGTGAAAAACAACATGCTGATTTCAAGGGATTACTGCGACAAGCAAAGAGTGGCAGTCTAATGCTTTATGAATTAGCCTTCGTTTCCTTTAGCAGCGTGTGGATATCAGTGGTAAGCCTTTGCATATCCAAGGATCGGATGCCATTGTATACTCCTCGAATTCTTCCCTCGGAGTCGATAAGCAGGAAGTTCTCTGTGTGAAGGAATTCCTTCGTGCTCTTGTTGAAGCCAATAGCTTTATCCGCAAAATAAGACTTCCTTGCCAAGGTATAAATTGAATCCTGTGAGCCGGTGAGTAGGTGCCACTTCGTTCCATCTATTTCGTTCCGTTCGGCGTAATCCTTGAGCTGCTTCACCGTATCTACTCCGGGTGCAACGCTGTGCGAAAGGATCTTTACGTGAGGTTCATTAGCAAATGACCTCTGTATGCCCTGTAGATTAGCTGTCATTTTAGGGCAGATCCCTGGACAGGCCGTGAAGAAAAAGTTGGCTATGTATATATTTCCTTTGAGCTGCTCTTGATTGATCGTTTGCCCAGATTGGTCCGTTAACGAGAAGGATGGGATTTCGTGCAGATCCTCTGGCATTTCATCAAACCATCGAGGGGTAAATGTGGGTTCGGTGTAGTAGGGGAGACGCGTGGCTGATGCTTCTCCTCTAACAATTCCGCCAAATGCCAGGACCGCGAAAAATAATAAGGGTCGTACTCTCATAGCTGGGCAGTGGGTGAAGTGATACAATTTTTGGATCCAACGAGTCCGTAACGGTAACCGTCTTTTACGACATAGTTAGCGCGAATTTGTCCATTGGCTTCATACACTTTTTGAGCTCCTACCTCTTTTCCCATTTCGTAATTGTGTTCCGAAGCAATCGACCCATCGGGATACCATTCTTTAGAGCTCCCATGATACTGGCCGTCGATGAAATGGTATTCAAACCGCGGTGTGCTGTCCGCAAACCATCCTTGGTGTTGGCCATCCTTTCGATTGTTTCTGTAGAAACGGATTTCTTTGATCTTACCATTCTCAAACCAACTGAGTTGTTTCCCGTGGCGCTTACCATTCACCCAATGGGTCTTCAGCTTTATATTACCGTTGGTGTAGAGGTCGTAGGTATAACCTGAAAGAAGCTCATTGTTATAAACCATGAGTCCTTGTTTGCGAACCAGGCCCTCGGTTCCGATTGTAAGCGAAAGCTCACCGCTTCCGAAAACGGGTAACCATAAGGTAATTATCAACCATGTAAGGAACGAGCGTTGCATGATACTAGTTGGTTTGCGTTCCCGGAGTTCCAAAGAATTGGCCCCCGTTTAGATAAGGGTCATCTTCTGTGAAATGGTAGTGATAGATCTCATCAGGGTATTCTGGAGTGATTCCGAAATGGCCGTGGTATTCATCCAAATCATCGCTGGTTAGCATCACCCCGTTTTCTTCCGGACCATAGACTGGGAAGCCATCCAGTAGGAATCCAAGAAAGGCTCCTCGGCCATGTTCGGATGATAAGTAGATCGGCTCAAAGTGATAATGGTATACCCCTGTGCGTTGTGGGTGACCGTTGTATTGATCGAAACTATTTATCTCGTTGGTCAGGGATTGATTGTTGGGCCCAGCATATTGATTAAACAAGGAGACTCCGTTGATCGCGATACCAATAGACCCTAGATTGGTGTTGGACTTATTGGTGGCTTCGCTCGGTTTGAGCGGGATTCTATAGACGAACGTTTGTTCGTCGATGTTGTTAGGGTTTTGATTATTGCTTCCGTTGTAGGCCTCATAACGGGAATCACTGTTTGAAAAATAAGGGCTTGGGTGGTTGGGAACATTGTCTGATTCAATGACCATGTAGTCGCCATCGATATACATCTCCATCTTCTCATCGAATAACTTGAAAGCGGCGGGTATACCATCGTCTTCGAAGGCACGGTAAAAAACCTTGGGGAGTTCAGTCAGAGTCAAATTAAAGTTTATGCGACCATCGTTGCCGATTTCTACCTGCTCAGCACTGGTAACATTTTCCCAATCGAAAAGCTCTGTGGATCGTTGAATGGTCCAAAACGTGCCTTCTTCTCCTGAAAGGGTCAGGTTGACCGATCCTTCTTCATCGGATTCTACGCTCAGGCTCGTTTCATCCTGTCCGAATACGTAAACGAATAGAAGGGAATGACATAACAGGAATATCAGAAATACTTTGGAGAAAACTAACATGACGATGGGTGTTGGATCACTAGGAGGCGTTTGCGTATACCGATATAACGGTATTTTGATGAACAAAAGTGACACTAGTTCATGACAATTCTGTCATTTCATCTAATTACCGCCCTTTTAGACCCACTATCGCGCTTTTTTCAGGATCAGCATCAAAAGGTAGCTGATACCGCATAGTAAGATGATGAACGGGCCCGTAGGGAGATCCCATGAATAACTCAGCCACGTTCCCAAAAATGTGAAGAGCATACAGATCACCGTCCCTCCTACCATCATCTGCCAAAGTTTTCTCGAAAAGAGTCCAGCCATAGCAGCCGGTAAGCTTAATAGAGCAATTACGAGGATGACCCCCACCATGCTCACTAAAAAAACGATGGTAATTGCGACCAGGCACAAGGTCAGCAAATAGAGAGAGGTCGTTTGAATGCCTCGCAGCTTGGCGAACTCTTCATCAAAACAGAGTGCAACCAAAGGCTGATAGCTATAAATCACAAATCCAACAACGATTGCGCAGAGTACCAGAACAAGCGTTATGTCTACTGAGGAGATCATTAAAATATCTCCGAAAAGATAACTCATTGGATCCACGTACTGGGGCGTTTTGAAAATAAACAACAAGCCTATCGCCATGCCTAGCGACCAGATGGCACCGATCAAAGTATCCTCGTATGCCCGATGCTTGATGCTAATCCAGCCTACAAGCAGCGCGGCCAGTATTCCTACCATCAGAGCACCTGTGAGTGGCTGAATCCAAGTCCATTCCCATTGATGTTTCGCAAACAACGAGAAACCGATACCGCCCAATACGGCATGGGCAATCGCTGCTGCGAGATAGCTTATCCGCCTGGCAACGACTAGGCTCCCCATGGTCCCGAAAGGAATACTCGCTAATAATCCCAGTAGGAGGGCCTGACTCATAAAGGAAAGTGAGTCGTCAAAAAATATGTCTCCCAGAGATCCCATTAGTGATGGTGATGGTCATGCCCCAAATCCGACGCATGCAAGATACGCCGTGGACTGGCTCCATAGAGTTCTTCAACCAGCTCTGCTGAAATCGATTCGGTAGGGTGGGTGTGGACATGCTTATTTACGCAGAGCACCTGCTTAACGGCACCTGAAACAAACCCAAGGTCATGAGAGACCATCACGATTTTCATATCTGAGTGGAATTGTAGCAATGTCTCCAACAGCTTGTCTTCTAAAGTAAGGTCCAGATTGGCTGTCGGTTCATCTAGTAGTAGCAATGCCGGCTTGGAGACCATCGCGCGTGCAATAAGCGATCGCTGTTTCTGTCCTCCTGATAATGCGGAAAACTGTTCATCAGCCCGATGATTAATGTCCACTGCATCCATCGCATCTTGGATCTGTTGCCGGTTTTTAGCTTTTCTAAAACCACCGAATCCCGATGTTAGCATTCCCATTCCAATCACTTCTTCGACCGTGATCGGGAACTTAGGATCAAACTCAAGAACTTGTGGCATGTATCCGACCTGACCTCTTGCTTTGTCTGGGGCGGATCCTAATACGGTGATAGATCCTGAATCGGGTTGTTTAAGCCCAAGGATCAATTTCAGAAGCGTTGTTTTTCCTCCGCCATTGGGACCGACTACACAGAGGGGCTCACCGGCTTCGATATCGAAGTCTGCATCGCAAAGCACATGGTTGTTCCCATACGATAGGGAAACCTTTTTAAAACAAACCAGTGGATTCGAATCAGCCATGAATTAACGGTAGCTCTTGGCAATGGTCTCTCCCATGTGCCTGAGGTTGTCCAAGTAATTTTCAGCGAGAGGATCAATGATTTCGACGGTCCCTCCGATGGCCTTTGCTAATGCTTGTGCTGAATGTCTTCGAAATTGTGGTTGAACGAAAATTACTTTTACCTGCTGTTCTTTGGCATGCTCTATCAACCTTTTAATCTGTTGTGGACTGGGTTGTTTTCCACGGATTTCGACGGTTTCCTGACGAAGTCCATAACGTTCCAAGAAGTAGCCGAATGCAGGATGGTAAACAAAAATGTTTGTGCCTTTTAGTCCTTTAAGTTGGTTCGCTAACTCTTTGTCTACCAGGTCAACTTCAGATAGAAATTGTGAGGCTCGTAGATCGATGTCGGAACCGAGCTCAGGTAACAGTTCCTTGAGGGTGCGACTGTAGTGACGTAGCTGAATCTTTACCAATCCAGGGCTTAGCCATACATGAGGATCGGCGACGTGTGAATGAGCATGCTCATGGTGATCTCCGTCATGTGAGTGGTCTTCCAAACTACGTTTCCGGATGCCGGCACTCGTATCGATTATTCGAATGTCAGGATAATTAGATTCAATGCGTGGCAGAATAAAATCCTCCATAGGTGCACCCACAGAGAAATAAGCTTCGGCTTCTGAGAGTTCTCTTAGCTGTCTAGGGCTTAGGGCAAAATTTGTCGGGTTTTGTCCTGGCTGTAATAGCACTTGGATATCCACAGCCTCCCCTACCAAGGCTTCAATGAAGCCTTTTTGTGGTGGAATCGATACAATCACCCTCGGTTTGGACAAGGCCATCAAAGGGCTCAAAAGAACCGTTAGAAAACTTAGGTAAATGAATGATCTTTGGAAACGCATGGGTGTTAGCCTCCCAGTATATAGAACCTGTCAAGTGGGCTAAAATAAAGAAGACTTCAGCCTAATTGACGAACTGGAATCTGATTATTGGCCAGGTAATCTTTGCACTCACTAATGCTGTAAGTGCCAAAGTGGAAAATAGAGGCTGCCAAAACGGCGGAAGCTTTGCCTTCTGCCAGTACATCTACCATGTGCTGGAGATTTCCGGCGCCTCCAGAAGCGATGACAGGAACTTCTACGGATTCGCTTATGCGGCGCGTCAGCTCGATATCATATCCATTGAGCATTCCGTCTTGATCCATACTGGTCAGGAGTATCTCACCTGCACCCAGCTTGACGACTTCTTTTGCCCACTCGATAGCGTCTAAGCCTGTATTGTTTCGTCCGCCGTGCGTATATACTTCCCAGGCTTGTTCTCCCGGGACTTGTTTCGCATCGATGGCTACGACAATGCACTGGTTGCCAAAGCGATTGGAGGCCTGGTCTACCAGTTTTGGATTATGGATAGCGGCTGTGTTGAGGCTGATCTTATCGGCTCCAGAATTGAGCATCGCTCGAATATCGTCTGTATTGCGAAGTCCTCCTCCCACGGTGAGTGGCATGAAACACTGCTCCGCGGTCTGAGAGACCACATCGTGCATGATGTTTCGCTCGTCGCTAGAAGCGGTGATATCAAGAAATACGAGTTCATCAGCTCCCTGAGCTTCGTAAGCTTTCGCGCAATCGACTGGATCACCAGCGTCGCGAAGCTCTTTGAATTTTACTCCCTTAACTACGCGACCATCGGTCACATCCAGGCAGGGGATGATACGCGAGGACAACATGACTAAAAGTGCTTAGCCCTCTGCGCGAGCGAGATCGGGTTCGAAAGATACCGTGAGACGGTACTGTTGCCCTGGTCGCATATTGAGGGGATGGTCCCTTACCAATGTTTGCAAGTAGTGAATCTTGGCCCACTGGGTCTTGTATTCCGGATCGTCCGTAACAACTTCCGTTTGTGCCCATTGTGCTTGGAAATCATCTTTGATCACCGAACAGCGAAGGCCTTCCTGGCCAAGCGTAAAGGTATTGCCTACACGGTTATGCGAGTGTGGTGAAGCGATCACCAACATATAACGCATACGCTCCATAGTTACCGGCTGTTTCACCGTGAAAATGAATTCACTGGTGACAGTGTTCTTATTGAAGCTCCAATTAACCTTACAGCTTCCAAGACCGGAAACGATTTTCTGTTGGGTGTTTACCAATTCAGGCTGCTCGTAACGGAAGTAAATCGAATTACGCAGGCCAAGTCCCGTGGTGCAACGTTTGCCGTAATAGCTGGGAATGATATAGTCATCACCGAACTTTAGTTCCGGGATCATCACGGGGAGCTGGCGATTGACTGGCCAGTCAAAAATGCCAGGACTGTGAGGAAATGCCAGTGAGTCTGACGTGTATTCCTCATCCGTATGGGTCAGTGGGATATTTACGTGCAGTCCGGACTCGGCATTGCGGTAAATGAATAGCCCTTGCTCCTTGCGTGAGCTCTTATCGAAAATAACGAAGCGGCCGGTGTTTTTCGTCTTAAATCCTTCGGCAGCTTCTGGAGCATTGATCGTCTTGGCCAGACGTGCCCATTGACTTAGATAACGTGCACCATCGAAGTCAGCCATCCGGGTCGTGTGGAGTTTGGTAGTTTCCCTTTGGTTATCGCGGATGATTAGGTTGCCGTTCTCTTGATCGAGAAAAGTTAGATAGAAAAAGTAGAATAGACGACGCAGTAGGTCGAAGTATTGGCCTTGCTTCTCGGGAGCGATCCAATTGTCACGAAATCCTTGCAGAATTAGACTGATGCAATGCATTTGCCCGTAAGCTCCACCTCCACGGCCGAATGACCAACCGAGTCCATCTTCGCGAACGAGGTCAGGGAGTAGGCGAAGATATTTCTCCGCATGGGTTCTCAGACTTGGAAGTTTGCGATCTCGTAGATGAATATTCGCGTGTAGCTGTAGCGCCTGGCGGATGCAAATGAATGAGAGTACACCGTAGATGTTGAATACACCCTTTCCGTCTTCTCCGTCGTCATGGAAGTTGCCTGAACTCTTTTCGCCGATTCGCTCAAGAAAGCGGTCTATCAGTTTTCCAGTTTCGTCTTTCTTCGACAGACCCATGCTGTAGCGAGCAACTGCTTTTGCGATATTGAAGGCCTGCCAATGATTTTCGTGATCGGAGCGAGCAAGCAGCAGTCGATCTAAGCGAGTACGGGTTTCTTCGACGAGACGTTCCCAAACCGGGTTGCGGTCTTTGGCTGGGCCGAAGGAGAGGAGTCCGAGTGCCGCGTAGGCGATACCGTTTTCTGCTACGGGATCAGCGAACACTTGAGCGGTAATACAACGCGCTGCCAGATCGATTAGATCATGTCCGTCCAACTCTGTTTCACCGGTTGCCCGATAGAATTCTCCGATGGCCAATGCTGCATGGCCAGGTTCGTCGATTCGTTTTTCTTCCCCGTCGATCGGGGTGATTGTTCCGTCCTGGTTAATGGAGGCGAGATTATGGCCCAACATAGAACGGGCCATTTCGGTGCATTGGTCTGCAAATTGTTGCATCTAGAGTCTGTAGCCGTGTTTTGTGAAACGTTTTATCAGGAAATCATAGGTCCTATCTGTCAACGACTTATTAGCGTTAAGAAAGCGTCGTTGGTTGTGGTCTTCGAGAGTCGTGTCAGCATGGTCTCAGCGGCATCTTCAATCCTTAGTGGAGCGAGTGCTCGCCGGAAGAAATGAATCGTGTCCAACTTCTTCGGATCGATGAGCAATTCTTCCTTACGAGTACCGGAAGAATTGATGTTCATGGCGGGCCAGAGTCTGAGCTCCGCCACCTTGCGGTCGAGGACCATTTCCATGTTACCGGTACCTTTAAATTCCTGGAAAATCAGGTCGTCCATCTTGCTTCCCGTTTCGATCAGCGCGGAGGCGATAATGGTCAGGCTGCCGCCTTCTTCTGTATTGCGAGCTGCCGAGAAGAGCTGTCGTGGTTTTTCCAATGCACGAATATCGAGGCCACCCGTCATGGTGCGTCCGCCGCCACCTTTGGCTGCATTGTAGGCGCGACTCAAGCGAGTCAGGGAATCCATACAGATCACCACATCTTCTCCGACTTCGACCAGATTCTTGGCCCTTTCGATACAAAGCTCGGCAATTTTAATGTGATTTTCTACGGGTTCATCGTTGGATGAGGCGAATATTTCAGCCTCATCGACGGTGCGCTTCATGTCGGTCACCTCCTCGGGGCGCTCATCCACCAGTAACATCATCACGTGACATTCAGGGTGGTTTTCCAGCACTCCGATGGCGATGTCCTGAAGCAAAGTCGTTTTTCCGGTGCGGGGTGGGGCAACAATCAATCCGCGCTGACCTTTTCCAATCGGGCAGAATAGATCGATGCAACGCAGCGTCATTTTGTGCTCCTTGGTTTCCAGAATTAACTGCTTATCTGGAGCGACCGTAGTGAGGCTGGTGAACTGGAAGCAGCGTTTTCTTTTGTCCAGGTCCAGGCCGTCGATCGATTCAATGAATTTTACCTTGGGATTGGGGAAACGGGGATCAGCGGAGGCAACACCCTTGATGTATTGTCCTTTTTTGAGCTTGAAGCGGCGTACCAACTCTCTGGGCACAAATGGGTCCGTTGGTTTTGGCTTTCCGTTATATAGCGGATCCAGAAGTTGGCCGGTCTTATTATTTAAGAGATTCAAGATTCCCTCAACCTCGATGGTATTGGAGGAGGATTTATCCATAAAGATAGTAAATTGATGAAAACTGAGCGTCCAGAAAGTGAAAGAAATTTCTGTTTACAGGGAAATGAATCTGGTTCCGGACGGTGGCTATAACCGGCTGATTAACACTCAAATCAGCTCTTCCGTCTCACCAGAATGCGTGCTATCTTGAGGTGGAAATGGTCCCTGTCAACAACGCATTCGCCCTGTATTTCATTGCTTTTCAGTGGGAAAAAGCTCGTCTCCGAATGGCGTTTTTATGCCAATGAAGAGTTAATGGCTTCAACTTCTTCAGAATGCTTTCGATGCAAGGGCTTCACCTTGGTGGAATTATTGGTCGTCTTGTTGATTGTAGGTATTCTTGCCGGGCTTTTATTTTCCATTTCCGACGGCATTTTCAATCGCGGTGATCGTAGCCGTGCCGCATCCGAGCTAACTGCCATTTCTGTAGCCTTGGAAGCCTACCGTGCCCAGTTCTCAGATTATCCCGATGTTGGGACGCCTCGGCAGTTATTTGATGCCTTGGACGGCAAGCTCGGTCCCAAAGGAAATACCTTGGTGCCGCCTTATCCTCCTTTTCTGGAAGCTGGCAATTTTACTATAGGTAGCGATGAGAGTGCTGAACTACTGGATCCCTGGGAGGAACCATATGTATATAAGTATCTGAAGGGAGAGGGAGCGCGTCCTGCCAGCTCCTTCCTCATTTTCTCTGCTGGACCTGATGGTAAGGCGAGTCCGGATGGTCAAGGACCTGCCTCTGAAAATGATGACAACCTATGGCCCGATGGTTGACCCGGCTTAACTCCTGCTTCTAGATCCTTTCTTTGAATATGATTTCTCCAAAGAGCAAAGACCCCCGAAAAAGGCGCCAGGGTTTTACTATCGTTGAACTAATTACGGTTATTGCGATCATCAGTATCTTGTTGGGACTATTGATTTCCGCCGTATTTGGAATTCAGAATAAAGCCAAGCGCGCGAAGACGGAGGCCTTGTTTGGAAAGTTGATTACTTCCCTGACTGTCTATCGAAAGGACAATGGAGCCTATCCGGATATCGGTACCAATTCAGACTCGGGAGATCGTGTGATCGATCTAAACAATGGCGATCAATGGCAGCGCTTCTCTGAGATTATGGCGCTGAGCCTGCCGGACGGATCTGCCATCGAGGATCCTCAATCCGACCCCGATCTGAAAAAGACGAACCCAAAGCTGAAACGATACTTCGACCTGCAGCTTTCCGAGTTGGAAGATCTTGGGGGTGGTGAGCGACTCGTAGATGCTTTTGGAAACCCACACATTTATATTGTGGTGGATGCGAACTTGGATGGCCGAATTAACAAGGCCAGTTTGCCGGATTCTGCGAAAAAGGATTTACGCCAACGCATCGTCATCTACACGACGGATGAGGAGAAGGATGATTATCCAGAACTGAAGAGTTGGGATTCCTGATTGGTAAACCTATGGTTGTAGAGGAAGCTTGCTGGGACTTTTGGATCGATACTGGAGGGACCTTCACCGATTGCTTGGCGCTTGATCCAGATGGTAAGTGGCATCGAGTCAAAGTTTTGAGTAGCAGCACGCTTCGGACGAGTATAGAAGATCTGGATACTCGAAAAATTAAGACAGACCTCTCCGAGGTGTATCCAGATGACTTCTTTGTAGGCTTCGAGGTTCAAGCTGCTTCTGGCAATTATAGATCCCGAGTTACCGGTTATGATACGTCGACTCGAACACTGATCGTTTCGCATGATATCGATGCTGGCCTTACCCGGGGAGATCTTTTAGTATTACACTTTGATGGTGAAGCTCCTGAACTTGGTGCTCGAGTGATAAGTGGGACGCCTGGGAATAAACCACTACCGCCATCTCGTCTTCGACTTGCAACGACTCGCGGGACCAATGCTCTACTCGAGAGGAAAGTTGCGCGAACCGTGTTGTTTATTAATGAAGGCTTAGGAGATCTATTGCGAATTAATACTCAGCAACGTCCGGATCTATTTGATCTCAACATTTGTCGACCAGAGCCTCTCTATGAAGCGGTCGTTGAGGTTCCTATCAATGAAGACACCGGCGAAATTATTACGAATGAACTTTTACCAAGGATAACGTCATTGTTGAAACAAGGGATCGATTCGGCGGCGGTTTGTCTCATGCATGCGTATCAGGATGCCTCACAGGAATCAAAGCTCAGCGCATTTTTGAAAACTGCCGGTTTTGAGACGATTGTGAGTTCCTATGATTGCGCTCCATTTATCAGGATTCTGCCTCGTGCGGAAACCACCTTGGTGGATGCAGCTCTGTCACCCATCTTAAACCGGTATCTTGATCGGATTGAAAGCCAGTTCGGTAGGGATGGTTTATCGGTGATGACGAGTGCAGGGGGATTGGTGTCGAGAGAGACTTTTCGAGCCAAAGACAGTTTGTTTAGTGGGCCGGCCGGCGGAGTTGTGGGTGCTGTCGACGTAGGCTCCCGTGCTGGCTACGATAAAATTATTGGCTTTGATATGGGAGGTACAAGTACGGATGTGACACGTTACAGCGGAGCCTTGGCCTATCAGTTTGAAACACGGGTCGGTGATGCACGGGTAATGGCTCCCAGTCTGAAAATTGAGACGGTAGCTGCTGGAGGTGGATCCATTTGTCAATTTGATGGGGAACGTCTTCGGGTAGGTCCCGAAAGTGCGGGCGCTTCACCAGGTCCTGCCTGTTACGGCACCGGTGGGCCACTCACCGTTACAGATGTGAACCTGCTGCTTGGCCGCATGGATTCCGATCAGTTTGGAATTCCAGTTGATCAAGAAGACAGTCACCGGCGCTTGAAAGAGCTCGGGATTGATTTGGGGATTCATTCAGAGAAGGAAGAGCATTTGTTACTTTCTGGCTTATTAGAAATCGCGAATGAAAACATGGCAGATGCGATTCGTAAGGTTTCGACTGGGGAGGGGTATGATCCGGCAGAGTATGCGTTAGTTGCCTTTGGCGGTGCGGGTGGGCAACATGCCTGTGGCATCGCTGAAAAACTCAATATGAAAACAATCCTCATTCCAGAAGACGCAGGATTGTTAAGTGCGGCAGGACTGTCTCGTGCAGTTTTGGAGGCTTTTGCTGAGCGCCAATTGCTCTGTTCTTTTTCTGACTGGGAAGAGACCTCAAACTCTGTGGCTGCCGAGCTGGTTGATCAGGCGCTTTTAAGCTTGAAAGAAGAAGATCGCTTAAAGGCATCTCTTAGCCGTCTCATATTGAGTATGCGCTTAGTAGGGCAGGAAACTACCCTTGATATTGATGCAAAGGAAGGAGCCTGCTCCTTGGAGCTTTTTGAGAAAAACTATCAGGCTACTTTTGGCTATGAGCCTGATCTCACAAGAGTGGAAGTGGTAAGTGTTCGGGCGGTTGTAGCCACGCCGCATTCGGCTCAGGAGAATGAATCCTTTCCTGACACAAATAATACTCTGAATCCTGAGAAGCAGTTGATGTCATTCAGCGCCGGGAAATGGATGGAGACGAATGTATACAATCGAGACAAATTAGCTTCTGGGGATCTTGTGTTGGGTCCTGCAATCATACAGGACCCTTTCAGTACCCTATTTATTGATACGGACTGGCAGGGGAGGATTGGGAGTCAAGGGACGTTGCGCTTGGAGAACTGTAGCTCAGAAAAAGAGATCTTAAAAACATCGCGTGAAGTGGAGATCGAGTTATTCAGCAATCGATTTCAATCGCTGGTAGAAGAAATGGGTGTGCGATTGAAACGTACGGCCGTTTCGACCAATGTGAGGGATCGGCTCGATTTTTCATGTGGTTTGTTGGATGATCAAGGTGGTCTGGTGGTGAATGCCCCTCATATTCCGGTTCATCTGGGCGCGCTGGGAATGTGTGTTCGCACGTTGAGTAAAACGCATACTTGGGCGCCTGGTGAAATGGTAGTTACTAATCACCCGGGCGTTGGTGGGTCGCACCTTCCTGATGTGACTATCGTCTGTCCTGTGTTTTCGGATACAGATGCATTGATTGGCTTTCTTGTGAATCGCGCCCACCATGCTGAATTGGGGGGTGTTTCTCCTGGGTCCATGCCGCCTGCTGCTCGATCACTTGCTGAGGAAGGAGTAGTGGTTTCGCCAACCATCATAATGCGGGAAGGCGTTCTAGATTTAAGTCCTGTGGAGTCCCTCTTGAAAAACGGGCCCTATCCTTCGAGACGGGTCGAAGAAAATCTATCGGACTTGAAAGCGCAAGTGGCGTCCAACTTGAAGGGTAAAAATGATCTGGAGGAGTTGTTGCAAATACACGGAGCCTCCAAAGTTACCGGTTTCATGAATGGGATTCAATCCCGAGCAGAAGCGAGCCTTCGTCATAAACTGTCTGCAATGACGGATGGTGAATACAGAGCCAAACAGAAGTTAGACGACGGCACACCGATCGAAGTAAATGCCAGGGTTGCTGGGGACTCATTGACTTTGAGCTTTTCTGATGGGGGAGGTGTGCATCCAGGAAACTACAATGCCACACCTGGTATTGTATTTAGTGCGGTGGTCTACTTTCTTAGAGTCTGGCTGAATCAACCCATGCCCTTGAATGAAGGACTCTTGCGACCTGTGACGATAGATATCCCTAACGGATTATTGAATCCTCCATTTCCCGAAGATCCTGCAGCATGTCCTCCGGTAGTGGCTGGCAATGTGGAGACCAGTCAGCGATTGGTGGATACATTGTTGTTGGCATTCGAGGTGGTGGCCTGCAGCCAGGGAACTATGAACAACCTCATCTTTGGTAATGAGAAGGTGAGTTTCTACGAAACCATCGCAGGAGGTGCGGGTGCCGGTAACGGATTTGACGGTGAGAGTGGTATTCACACGCATATGACCAATACCGGCATTACTGATCCTGAGATTCTCGAATATCGTTACCCGGTAAAGCTCAGACAATTTGCTCTCCGCAACCGGTCCGGTGGAGATGGGAAATACTCCGGTGGTGAAGGAGTTATTCGGGAATTGGAGTTTACCGAATCGGTCACCTTGTCTCTCCTCACGCAGCACCGGAAAGAACAACCCTATGGCTTGTGTGGCGGCCAGCCTGGTCAGGCGGGTGAGCAACGGCTTCTTCGAAAAGGTGAAGATCCGAAATCGCTCGACTCCGCAGTTACGGTCGATCTTCAAGCCGGTGATCGACTTCGTATGCTTACCCCGGGCGGTGGTGGTTGGGGAGTTTCCTGAAGAAAAAGAGATCGCGGTTGATTCTTTGTGCTTATCGCCCTAGTTTTCCTAAGGGGAGAGAATGCCATGAAACAGCAAAAGGGAAACCGGCAGGAACGGTATCAGGAAAAGATCAAGGATGCTGAGTCTGCATAGAGATGCATCCAGCCTGGCAGGCGGGTATTCATTGGTTCGGGTGCGAGCGAACCACTCGATCTTGTTAAGGAATTGTCGGCTTTAAAGGGTCTCACGGATACGGAAATCGTACACATTCTCACGCTGGGAGTTGCGCCCTATGCGGAGGAACGGCTGGGAAAACGCTTTCGTCATAATGCCTATTTTATTGGCCCCAATGTGCGAAACGCCGTTGCTGAAGGTCGGGCTGACTATACGCCGATCTTTTTATCTGAGATACCGCGTTTATTTCGGCAGCGTCGTGTGATGATTGACTTCGCACTGATTACGGTAAGTGAGCCGGATGATCACGGATACTGCAGCTATGGTGTTTCAACTGATATCGTAAAGTCTGCCGCGGAGTCGGCGAAGATGGTCATTGCGGAGGTATGTTCCGAAATGCCGCGGGCGTTGGGAGATTGTTTTATTCATGTGGATGACATCGATGTGCTTGTGCCGAGTGACAGACCTGTGCTGGAGGCACCTCAAGGAGCTCCGGATGAACTCTGCAGTCGAATTGGAAAACACATTGCAGCTCTAATAGAGGATGGTTCCACGCTTCAGTTGGGTATCGGAAAGATCCCAGATGCAGTATTATACTATCTTTCTGATTACGGACTGAAAGATCTTGGTATACACACTGAAATGTTTAGTGACGGAGTCATCCCGCTCATTGAAAAGGGGATCATTAATAATAGATGCAAGACCATCCACCCGGGTAAGATTGTGGCTAGCTTCGTCATGGGGTCGCGCAAGTTGTATGACTTTATTGATAACAATCCGCTAATAGAATTTCATCCTACGGAGTACACCAATGATCCGTTCGTAGTGGCGCAAAACCATAAGATGATTTCCATTAATGCGCCCATAGAAGTCGATCTAACGGGGCAGGTTTGCTCCGATTCCTTGGGAGACATGTTCTACAGTGGAATTGGTGGTCAGGTTGATTTCGTAAGAGGAGCGGCTCGTTCTGAAGGCGGGAAAGCCATCATCGCACTCCCGTCCACCGCAAGGGATGAAACGATCTCACGCATTGTGCCTCATCTAAAATCGGGTGCCGGTGTTGTGACCAGCCGTGGTGATGTTCATTATATTGTGACCGAGTATGGCTGTGCTTACCTGCACGGGAAAAGCATGCGCGAAAGGGCCATGGCATTGATTCAGATAGCTCATCCGAAGTTTAGACCGTGGCTGTTCGGAGAGGCGAAGGCTCGTAACCTGGTCTACTCTGATCAGATTGAATTGCCGTTTCAATTGCCTCAGTATCCAGACAGTTTTGAGCAATGGTTTGAGACGAGGGATGGAAAGAGATTATTTTGCCGACCACTAAAGTTAACAGATGAGAGCCTGGTGCGGGAACTGTTCTACCAGCTGTCCCAAGATAGTATCCACTACCGGTTCTTTCATCTGATCAAATCGATGCCCCATGAAAAGCTGCAAGAACTGCTCCGGGTAGATTATAACCAGAATATGGCGATGGTTGTACTTACGGATTCGGATGAGTCAGGAGAGATGGTGGGTATCGCCCACTATTATAATGATCCCCGTAGTAATATCGCCGAGGCTTCTTTTCTCGTTCGAGATGATTGGCAGGGGCAAGGCATCGGCAGGTATCTCCTGCGCGCGCTAACAGAGTTTGCTCAGTTCAATGGCATTGGAGGCTTCACGGCCAATGTCCTCACGAAAAATAAACGCATGCTTCATGTGTTTCATGACTGTGGATACTCCGTTAAGAGTAAGTTGGAAGAAGGTGTGTATGTGTTGACTATCCCGTTTGAGGGCTCTCAGAAGGAGGATTCGGACATTTCACCAGTGGAAATCTCTGACTGATACCGGCCTTGTTAAATGGCCACCTAGTCCTCTAAGCTTAATAAGAATGAATACAACAGATACTCACATTTATTATCATCCACTATCCTTAGAACACGACACCGGCCCTGGGCACCCGGAACGAAGTGCTCGGATTCAAGCGATTCTGGACAGGCTTGAGGAAACGGGGCTCAAGAAGGATGTGGTCTGGCAGACACCCCAAGCAGCACCTTTGGAAACCATAGAAACGACGCATGGTAGAGATTACATCGAATTAGTTGAAATTGCTGCCTCGGGCGGTGGTGGTCCACTGGATGCGGATACCATTTTATCCAAGAAATCCTATGAGGCAGCATTGCATTCCTCAGGTGCAGTGGTCGATGCGGTGGATGCTGTATGTGAAGGAAGGGCTGCCAATGCCTTCAGCGTGAATCGACCTCCAGGGCATCACGCACGCAGGTCTGTGGCTATGGGCTTCTGTTTGTTTAACAACATCGCGGTAGGAGCTCGTCATGCGATGCTGAAACATGGCCTGGAGCGTGTGTTTATCTTTGATTGGGATGTTCATCATGGGAATGGCACGCAGGATAGTTTTTATGAAGATGCTTCTGTGTACTTTTGTAGTATTCATCAGAGTCCGCTTTATCCCGGTACAGGGATGCTAAACGAAAGGGGTCAAGGAGTTGGTGAGGGCTATACGCTAAACTTACCTGTGTCTTCCGGTGCGGGAGGTTCCACCTACGAAACCTTGCTCAAGGAGCAGGTGATTCCAGCTATGCGATCTTTTAAACCTCAGCTTATTCTAATCTCGGCGGGATTCGATGCCCATCGAAGAGATCCATTGGCAGCTGTCATGCTAGAGGACGAGGATTTTGCAGCCATGGCTGAGTCCCTGCTCTCAGAAGCGGACGACTTGTGTGATGGGAAGGTGGTCGCCGTTCTGGAGGGTGGCTATGATCTTGAAGGGCTTTCGGGTGGGGTAGAGCAGTTCGTGCGAGCCCTGTTAGCTCACAGCTAATACTAGGAGACCATCGTGGTTTCTCTTTGTGGCTGCTCCGGTTGCTTAACGATGTCCGAAACGGCCTCAATGACCTGTGATAAGCAAATGAGATTCGAAGAAGCACCTCCGTATCGAGGGCAGTTAGACGGCTGTACTACTTTTACTGTACTGTTGAATACGGGTTTTGTGAATACTGGATTTGTAATTCCGTATAAACCTATCGTGGGAATGCCCAAAGCGTTCGCAAGATGAACGCCGCCGCAGTCATTGGAGATGACGACGGAACAAGAGCGAACGGCCATGACAAATTGCATCAAGTTTGTAGAGCCTGTAAAATCATGAATGGATCCAGGTTCAAACCGCTCGATGATTTGACGGCTAACCGGTAAGTCGGGTTTTGCGCCAAACAAGCAGATATTGCTATCTGGATATAGGTCCATCAATGACGCTACGCATTCAATCCAGTAATCGACGGGCCAACATTTCTCTGGGTGATTTCCAGCTCCACAGATCAAGCCGAAGTAAGGGGCTTCGCGTGATTCTGTCTGTAAACAGCGGAGCGGATTGATGACTTCATTCGCCGGGGCCAACCTTAAAGGACTGAAGTCAATGTCTCCCTGCAGCCCGAAATGCCGCAGAAAGTTTTCCCACAGTGCGGTTTGATGATTCTTCCGTTCATCCCAACCTGGATCCATCTTAAAGGTGTCGGTGAGAAGTGGTCGCTTTGCTCCTGGCCACAGAATGCCATACCTGCGAGGAGCATTCACAAGTCGGGCTTCAATATCTGCCGCCAAAGAAGTGGTTAGCTGATAATAGGTATCTGGAAATTGATTCCTAAGCCGGAAAAAATTAGCGATGTAGCGGCTATTTCTTTTCGGGATTTCAATGATTTTATCACAGACTTGGAGTGCTTCTACCAAGGGGGCAAATTGGCGTTTTACAAGGAGTGAGATTTCGGCGTCGGGTCTGGAGGAGCGAATCGTTCTGATAAAAGGAATCCACTTTACAAGGTCACCCAGGTGATTGGGCATGCGAAACCAGATCCGATTATTTTTTGGAAGTTGGTCCCAGTTATAAAATGTCCGACTTTCTTCAACGAGATTTCGGTTCTGATCGATAGACAGGTTTTGGGAGGGGTCTACTTGTCCATCCCATCTTTCTTGAAGCCACATCCAGTCCTGCCTGAAAAGCTCATCGTTTAACAATTTGTTCTCCAGCCATTGGTTGGTTTTAAGCACTACCGTTTCGTCTTTCTTTCCTTCCGCAATCTTTTCGACTTGGAGATTGCCTTCCCAGAACCCGGTTCTCTCTCCATAGAATGCCAACACATCCGCCTCGTAATTCTGAGCGAGGAGCTGGTGGAAGCCCGCAGTGGATGCAGTTCGGTTTAGGAAAAAACTCAAATAGCCCGATGACTCCACACTTTGGTCGATGACCAGAATCATCCACCCGTTGTTCTTGATGAGCGTTCTCGCCTGATGGATGCCATCGGCTGCATCTATCAATGTAACCCCATGTTTGGCTCGATGTGCCTTCCGATAAGCATCCCGCTTTTTATTTTTGTGTGCCTCGTAAAGGACTCCCACTTCAGGGTTGTCTACATCGATGGTTCTCGGAACGAGCGAACCAGCTTCCATCAAACTGCTATGGATGGTCACCCCGATCAAAGGTTTCGCCGGGTTCGTATATTGGCTTAGAAGCTCGGTAGCGTCTTCAGTCGCAATCAAGGTGCGATCCAGTCGAACATCCGAGAAAAAGGGGAGAGCTAACTTAAATAGGTACGTTTCCACCGTTCTGCGACAACTGGTGCGTGCCTGTACTCTTCTCCACGCCGTAGGCTTATCGGGAAAAGTGTGGTGAAAATTCGATAGAATCGTCCTACGGCAGCGTGTCGGGGAAAAATAAATCAGATCACCGAGGACGATTGAAAGCAGCTGTGCATATTGCCTGGGAAGTGTGGCTAGAATCCAACCGGCAGATTTGATGAGTAAGAGCACTGAATAAAGTTGGTTTTAGTAGGACGGGGTGCAGCTTTGAATTTCATCAAAGGATTGGCAAGCCCTAGGATGGAGATGCTCTAGGTCCTGATTTGCCTGGTAAATTGCCCATTGTTGTCTCTGCACACTTTGACAGCGACTTTATACTTGGAATTCCAGACAGCTCACGGCTAGGGTAGCGCGCTTTTTAACCTGGATGATCCATGATTGATATTAAGATCCTGCGAGAAGAACCGGACCGCGTCCGCAAGGCTATCGCTGACAAGGCCAATGACTGTGACTTGGACGCCATTCTGGAAATGGATATTAAACGACGGAAGCTGATTGCTTCAGTCGAGCAATTGCGCGCCCAGCAGAAAAGTGTAAACTCTGAAATGGCGGCCTTACAGAAAGGGTCGCCCGAGTTTCTGCAGAAGATTGAAGAGATGCGAGGTGTGGCTGCTGAAGTGAAGCAGGGAGATACCGCTTTGAAGGACTTGGAGGAAACATGGGAAGAACTTATCCTAACCGTGCCAAATATCGCTCATGATTCCGTTCCGGTTGCCCCCGATCCATCTGGAAATGTTGTCGACTCCACGTGGGGAGATTCTGCCAGTGCATCCCCTCACGCGAAAGCTCACTATGATGCCGACATTTTTAATGAACTCTCCGACTTCCCTCGTGGTGTCAAAGTCACTGGAGCTGGGTGGCCATTTTTTAAAGGAGGTATGGCACGATTGATTCGTAGCCTGATTAATTTCTATCTCGATGAGGCCAGGGATGCTGGCTACGAAGAATTGATGGCTCCCTTAGTCGTTAATGAGGCAAGTGCCAGAGCGACGGGACAGCTTCCAGACAAGGAGGGACAGATGTATGTGATTCCTCAGGAAGGATTTTACATGATCCCAACATCGGAAGTTCCGGTAACGAACTTTTACAGGGATGAAATCTTAGAAGCGGATGATTTACCTGTTTTTCGAGCCTGCTATACTCCTTGCTTTCGTCGAGAAGCGGGCAGTTATGGCAAGGATGTCCGAGGTCTTAACCGTACACACCAGTTTGATAAAGTTGAATTGGTCAAGTGGGTCCATCCCGATGAATCCTACAATGAGCTCGAAAGTTTAAAGTCTCATGCCGAGTCACTTCTGCAAAAACTGCAACTCCCTTACCGTGTATTACTCATGTGTAGCGGTGATCTTGGGTTTACTCAGAGTAAAAAGTATGACCTCGAAGTCTGGGCCGCAGGCCAGGAACGATGGTTGGAAGTATCCAGCTGCAGCAATTTTGAAGCTTTCCAGGCACGTCGTGCAAACATCCGTTATCGCGTAAAGGGTGAGAAACCTATCCATGTGCACACCCTAAATGGCTCTGGGCTCGCCGTGCCGCGTGTATTAGCCGCGATTTTGGAAAATAATTTGCAGGAAGACGGACGTGTTAAAATCCCCGAAGTATTAGTGCCTTACTTTGGGCAGGAATATTTAGGATAAGGAAACGTATGAATGGGGCTGCCAAAGCAGAGGCATTGGGTGCATTCTATCCCAAGTCGGAGCTACATGCCCAGGCGGTCGACTATTTAGAACAGTCCACTTGCCACATCGGTGTGGCTTGTTCCGGGGGCGCAGACTCAGTTGCCGCCCTTTTAGTCGTGTATCATCATTTTCCGCAATTGCGCGATCGACTGACGGTCCTTCACTTCAACCATCAATTGCGGGGAGTTTCATCTGAGGAGGATGCATCGTTCGTAGATGCCTTGGCCAAGGATCTTGAATTGCAGTTTCAATTGGCTACTTGGACTGACCGGGATTTGACTAAAAATGTGTCTGAAGCCGATGCTCGTGAAGCTCGCCAGGCTTTTTTCGATTCCTTTGTAACGGCTCACGGTAGGGCGATTATTGTGACTGGTCACCAGCAGGAAGATATTCTGGAGACCATGCTGTTGAGGATCGCTCGTTCGAGTGATCTCGCTGGACTGGTAGCTCCTAGACCGGTTTCTGAATTTACTAGTGGAAAAGTGATGGTTCGGCCACTGCTCGATTTGCCTAAGAAAGCGTTACTGGAGAGTCTGGCTGAATGTCAGATTGCCTGGAGGGAGGACAGGTCAAACCTGGAATCCCAGTTTGATCGGAATCGTTTGCGAAATGAAATTATTCCTGCCTGGCAGGAAGCCACACAATTTGACCTTTCCGAGGCTGCTTCAAATGTTCGCGAATACTTGGAAGACGCAGATGACCTGGTCGAGCATTTCCTTCATGAGGCTAGCTTTCCTGACTCCGCAAGCAATCCCGCCCAACTTCCTGGGAATCCTCCGCCTCGGTCGTTGGTGCGCAGGTGGTTGCACAACTGGTTGAGTCACCTCAGTCTGGGAGGCATGTTCCAGCGCTCGATGATCGAGGATATGACCCGAACGGTGATAGAAGGTGAAAGTAAGCAGTGGAGCGCGGGCAGCGGTTTTATCCGTTTGAACAAGGGGGAGATCGCCTTTGAAGAAGAAACCGAGCTTCTTTCTCCATCTTGGGAGGCATTGCAATTGAGCCCGGGACAAACGGTGGCACTTCCCGAGGGTCGAACTTTGTCCTGTTCCTGGCATGATTCTTCGGCATCTGTGCTCTCCGATTTGAAAAGAGGGAAATATTCTGAGATGTGCTCGGTTCTAATAGATAGTGAATCTATTAATAACAGTTCTTTTGTGGTCCGCCCTTGGCAGCATGGGGACCGTTACAAGCCCCTCAACGCCCCAGGAAACCGGAAGTTACAGGATATGTTTGTAGATCGTAAAATCCCCAGGGAGGAACGAATCCACTTACCCGTGGTCCATACAAATGACTGTTTAATCGTTTGGTGCCCGGGTCTTCCCGTGAACCATATCTGTCGTATTACCGAAAAAACTAAAGAAATACTGCAATTGACTTATACTTAAGGACACTAAGATTGTCTTAGAAAATTTACCTAGAAAACTTTCAACATGCCTCCCGAAAACGATTCAGAGGGCCGTCGCCCACTTAAAAATAGCCCACCCGACCGGTTTCAGCCGAAGGTGGCCATGATCTGGTTGATCGTGGTCATGGCTATCGCTAGCTTATTTCTTCTTGGTCCTCGCACCAATAAAGGTGTCATCGAATTGGGATTGCACGAAGTATTTACCGAGCTGGAGCGTGAAAATGTCGTGTCTGGCAAAATCAAGTCGGATCCCTCTGGAGGGCCAGAATGGTCTATCGTCACAGGTGTATTATTGGTCAAACCGGGTGAAAGTATGCCTCTTGATCCAGATGCATCGACCACCTATGTTTCTTCTGAAGCAACCGAAAAGACCACGATTCGTTTCAAAGCCAACGGACGGTTGACTGACAGTGTTCACCAACGGCTCCAAGAGTCTGGAAAATTTGCCGAAGAAAAAAGTAGCAGTCTGATGACCGAGCTTCTGTTGGGAATGGTTCCATTCCTCATCATTATCGGGGTTCTTTATTTCCTTTTTGTTCGCCAATTGAGAATGGCGGGTCGCGGAGCTATGAGCTTCGGAAAAAGCAAGGCACGCTTGCTGACACGGGAACGCGATAAAGTCGATTTCTCACATGTGGCTGGTTGCGATGAAGCCAAAGAAGAAGTCGGTGAAGTTGTCGACTTTCTTAAAGATCCCAAAAAATTTCAACGCATTGGTGGTCAGATTCCCAAAGGCATACTCATGGTAGGCCCTCCTGGGACTGGTAAAACATTAATCGCTCGCGCAGTAGCTGGTGAAGCGGAAGTGCCATTCTTTACCATCAGCGGCTCTGACTTTGTGGAAATGTTTGTAGGTGTAGGTGCCAGCCGGGTACGTGACATGTTTGAACAAGCTCGCAAGCATGCACCTTGTATCGTCTTTGTTGATGAGATTGATGCGGTAGGACGCCAACGTGGAGCCGGACTCGGTGGAGGAAACGATGAGCGAGAACAAACTTTGAATTCACTCTTGGTTGAGATGGATGGTTTCGATGGACACGAAGGTGTTGTTATCATCGCTGCTACCAACCGTCCGGATGTCCTCGATAACGCATTGCTGCGTCC
Source organism: Opitutia bacterium ISCC 52 (assembly GCA_014529675.2). Taxonomy (NCBI): domain Bacteria; kingdom Pseudomonadati; phylum Verrucomicrobiota; class Opitutia; species Opitutia bacterium ISCC 52. The sequence goes on along the minus strand of CP076040.1, from coordinate 3,706,896 downwards.
AGGGCGTTTTGATCGCCAAGTTATGATCGACCTGCCCGACCTCAATGGCCGCGAAGAGATTTTGAAGGTGCATGCCAACAAAATCAAATTGGGTGCCGATGTTGAGTTACGTGACATCGCACGTGGCACCCCAGGTTTTTCGGGTGCAGATTTGGCAAATCTTCTGAATGAAGGAGCGCTCATTGCAGCTCGCTACGATAAGAAGGAAGTTGATCGCCATGATATGGACGAGGCGCGTGACAAAATTTCATTCGGACGGGAGCGTCGCAAGCTCATGGACGATGAGGACCGTCGTATGACTGCCTTCCACGAAGCTGGACATGCTTTGGTGCAAGCGGTTCTTGGAGACGATAAGATGGGCCTTCACAAGGTAACTATTATTCCCCGTGGTCGTGCTCTTGGAATGACTATGTATTTACCTAAGAAGGATATTCTTGGACAGTCGAAGAAAGAGCTTCTCAACCATATCTGTATGGCAATGGGTGGACGTCTCGGTGAAGAGATCGAAACTGGCGACTTTAGCAATGGAGCTGCGGGTGACATCAAGCAGGCCACGAAAATTGCCCGTCACATGGTGTGTGACTGGGGAATGAGCGATCTTGGTCCGGTTGCTTTGGGTGAAAACTCTGAGCACATGTTCCTCGCTAAAGAAATTACCCGTTCACAGAACTATAGTGAAGAAACTGCTAAGCGCATTGATGAAGCTATTCGTTCAATTGTTAACAAACAATACGATCGAGCAAAGGAGATGATTGAAGATCATCGCGAAGCGTTGAGACTTATAGCGGAAGCACTGCTTGAGTTCGAAACGATCGAAGGCAAGCATGTGAAGGAAATATTGGCTGAAGGAAAAATTATTTCGCCCATCGAGAGTAATGACCTGATTCGTAAGAAGAAGGATCAGGAAGAAGAGGACGGAACGAAAGAGTCCAAGGAAGAGAAGAAGCCCGAGATCGGACCTTCTACTGATCCTGCTGGAGCAATGGCCTAAGGCCCGGGCTTCTTAGCTAAGCTTAATACTTGATGGCCCACTCTACTGGGGCCATTGTGCAGCTTTACCTATGAGCTCTCCTAGCATTCGTTTTTCACGCATCGGTCAATGGGCCGAGCCGCCCGTTATCTCTGAGGTAATGAAGGTGGCATTAGAGAATAAAGATCTCCTGTCCCTGGCTGCTGGATTTACGGATACCGAAGCACTGCCTGTAAAAGCCGTCCGAGATATTTCAGTGGCGTTGGCCACGAGCGGAAAACCTCCTCAGTATCTGCAATATGGTACTACGCTGGGACGACCTGGCTTGAGAAAGTTTGTGTCCAAGCGCTTGAGTCAATTCGACCAGCATCAGAGTCCTGATTATCATCCGGATCATGTGATGCTGACGAACGGCTCTCAACAAGCTCTCTATCTCGCGATGCAGGTGCTTTGTGATCCGGGAGACATCCTACTGGTGGAGAGTCCTAGTTACTTTGTCTTTCTTGAGCTTCTCAAGGGGCTCGGGATCGAAGCGGTCGGGATTCCAATCAATGAAGACGATGAGCTGGATTCAAAAGGGCTCATTTCCTTATTGGAAGGCATGAAGGCCAATGGAACAGACAAGCGCGTGAAAGGTATCTACCTGGAATCATGGTTTTCAAATCCATCCACCCGCTGCCTTACCAATGAGAAGAAGGCTGAAGTCGCCCACATCCTCCGGGATGCGGGATTGATGATTCCGATTTTGGAGGATGGGGCCTATCAGGAACTCTATTTTGAGGAGCCGTTCCCATCCACTTCGGTCTTTGCCATTGAGGCGTTTGATGCTTTTCCCCGTTTGTTTTTTGGCACGTTCACCAAATCGTTCGCAACGGGTTTAAAGGCGGGTTTCGCCATCTGTGATCACCCGGATCTTCTCAGCAAGATGACCAGCGTAAAAGGGCACCACGATTTTGGTTCTTCCAACTACGCACAGGCGATTTTGGAACATGCAATCGAGCAAGGTGATTACGATGCCCAGCTCGAGCGAGGCCGCAAACGCTACCAATTAAAAATGGAAGTACTCCATCGTACGCTGGTTGAAGAAGAGCTACAAAAAGTGGGTTGGAGTTGGCAAAAACCTGACGGTGGATTGTACCTCTGGCTGAAAGGTCCGGAAGGGCTGGATACCTCCATGGAAGGCGCTTTTTTTGAAAATGCTGTAAAAGAAGGTGTTCTCTATGTTCCGGGCAATTTATGTTTTGCTCCTGAAGGCCCGAAAAACTACCTGCGTTCATCATACGGAGTACTTGAAGTCGACGATTTGGTGGAAGCCGGAAAGCGCTTGGCTAAAGTAATTCGTCAGTTTAATTAGTTTCTACACAAATCTTATCTTATCCAAGTTATGAAAATCTGTTGTATCGGTGCTGGCTATGTAGGGGGACCTACCATGGCTGTCATTGCAGAAAAATGCCCTCACATAAACGTCACAGTTGTGGATGTTGATGCATCTAAAATTGATGCATGGAATAATGGAAACCTTCCCGTTTTTGAGCCGGGTTTGGCCGAAGTGGTCGAACAGCAGCGAGGAAAGAACCTATTCTTTTCCACCGACCGAGAAACGGCTATAGCCGAAGCTGACATCATTGTCGTGGCTGTCGGAACGCCTACCAAAAAATATGGTATTGGCGCCGGACGCGCAGCCGACCTCGTTTACATAGAAAAATGTGCCCGCGATATCGCCAAGATGGCAAAGGGGCCTAAGATCGTAGTTGAGAAATCTACGATTCCGGTAAGAACAGCGGACGCGTTGAAACAGATTTTGGATGAAAGCGACAGTGCTCAGTTCCAAGTACTTTCTAATCCAGAGTTCCTTGCTGAGGGAACAGCCATTGAAGATTTGCACAACGCCGATCGCGTTTTAATTGGTGGCGACCAAACTCCGGAAGGACTGGAAGCGATCGAGACGCTTACCAGTGTCTATGCAAACTGGATTCCCAGGGAAAGAATTTTGGCGACGAATCTCTGGTCTTCTGAACTTTCCAAGCTTACCGCGAATGCATTTCTAGCCCAGCGTATTTCTTCTATCAATGCAATGAGTGCACTCTGTGAAGAAACAGGTGCGGATGTGGATGAAGTTGCCAGAGCGATTGGAACAGACAGCCGTATCGGGCCGAAGTTTTTAAAGGCTTCTGTTGGTTTCGGTGGATCTTGTTTCCAGAAAGACATTCTGAACCTGGTGTATCTTTGCGAACACTTCGGTCTGCAAGAGGTCGCCGATTACTGGTGTAAGGTCGTTGAGATGAACGATTATCAGAAAAAGCGTTTTTCAGGTAAAATCGTGCACTCGCTTTTCAACACCGTAAATGGCAAGAAGATCGCCATCCTCGGTTTCGCGTTTAAGAAAGATACCAATGATACCCGCGAGTCTTCATCGATATACGTCTGTCAGGATCTGATCGCTGAGAATGCCACGGTTTCTATCTACGATCCACAAGTGACTCGGGATAATATTTTCCTCGATCTAAGTGAATCTGAAGTCGATGAGAATGGAATTCCCAATCGCAATGTCGAAATTGCTGAGGACGCCTATGCCGCTTGTGAAGGAGCGCATGCTGTAGCGATCTTGACTGAGTGGGATATGTTCAAGGATCTGGATTACCAGCGCGTTTATGATGCGATGGAGAAACCGGCCTGTATCTTCGACGGTCGAAATATCCTGGATCGTGCCGCCTTGGAAAAGATTGGTTTTAAAACCTATGGTATCGGAAAACCGTCTGCTTAACAAGCAGCCAATGCTTTCCATTGAGTTTCGGTAATCGCTTCGGGTCTTGTTTCGGGAGCGAGCCCGCTTTCGATCATGGCCTTCAACCAAGCCTGAAAGGAATCAGGGAGCGGAGCTTTGGCAACGATGGAGCTGATTTGTTTTCTGCGCTGACGAAAGATCTGCCGGATCCCTTCTTTGATTTCCTTTTTAAATACCAGGGGATTTTCCAAGCGCCTCAGGCTTAACAGAGCAGATCCCACATCTGGAAGCGGATAAAAGCATTGGGCACCGACCTTGTGGATCTCGTGCACTTCGTAGGCACTCTTCAAGAACAGAGAAATGGGGCCAAAGTTCCCCGACCCTGAATTGGCAACAAACCTATCCGCCGCTTCTTTCTGTAGCATCAGGACCATGCGTTCCGGCAACGGGCCCGCCAATACCGAATCCAACCATGGAGTCGAGATGGCATAGGGTAGGTTGGCCACAATTTTGGTTTGGGCGGGAGCGTCAGTTAAGGATGCCAGTGGATGGTCCATTGCATCTCCCTGCATCAATTTGAGTTGTTCTGGAAATCGTGGGGCAATGGATTCATCTATGAATCGGTGCAACCCAAAGTCCTTTTCTATAGCGAAGACCTGAGAACCTGCTTCGAGTAGCAATTGCGTCAGTGCTCCGAGTCCTGGTCCAATCTCTACAATCGTATCTCCTTCACTGACTTTGGCTAGCTCGAGAGATTTACGGGCGATATTGGCATCGACGAGAAAGTTCTGCCCAAGTCGTTTGCGCGGTGCCAGTCCCTGTGTTTGCAGGATCTCTTTGACGACGGTGAGAGTCGGGTAGGTCGACATGCGCCCGCAGTGTTATAGCTCGTGGATCTGCCGGATGAAGGCTCCGGGGTCGGCATGCTCCATCAGGGCTTGTCCAATTAGCACCGCTTGAGCTCCCGCCGCTTTTACACGGGCAACATCTTCGATCGTGAAAATACCAGACTCAGCTATGCTTGCGCAGGCATCAGGGATCTGTGGTATGAGAGTTTCGGAGAGTGCTAGATCAGTTGTGAAGGTGGCAAGGTTGCGATTGTTGACGCCAATGATTTTCGCTTCGGCTCCTACGGCGCGCTCAAGATCCTCTTCATTATGAATTTCAAAAATGGAATCGAGACCCGCCAGATTGGCACTCTGGTAGAGTGTGGAGATCTCTTCATCTTTTAGAGCTCTGACAATGATAAGAATGGCACTGGCTCCAGCTTGTGCTGCTTCTACCACCTGAATTGGGTGAACGAAAAAATCTTTTCGAAGACAGGGTATTCCGGCCTGTTTCTCTTTGATATAGCCAGTCGCATCTTCAAGGTCATGAAGGGTGCCTGAGAAGAACTCAGTGTCAGTGAGCACGGAAATTGCGTCCGTACTAGCTTCAACGTAATTCGTGGCTTGAGTCAGTGCAGAGGCTCCTGCGGCGATGTTCCCTGCAGATGGTGATTTCCGTTTGATCTCCGCGATGACAGATACCTTGTCATGACCTTTAAGGGCGGTGAACAGAGATGGACGGTTGGCATCTATCAAACCGTTCAGTTCGCTCTCAGGTACATCCCTTACGCGGTCGGCAATTTCCTGCCGCTTGAAGGCCATGATCTCAGTCAGTTTGTCCATTTTTCGGATTCCGTTCTTTATTTGTAATGCAATCTGTTATAACCAAGAACCGAATAATCCAACCTATCCAACCAAAAAATACAATTGTGAGCTCTATCGACGCTTTGCGTGAAACGGTAGCCGCCTTGCGCGCCCCAGATGGCTGCCCTTGGGATATTGAGCAGACCCACCAATCCTTGGCTGTTTGCCTGATTGACGAATGCTGTGAACTGCTTGAAACGCTCGACTCACTTGACATGGAGCACATGCGTGAAGAATTGGGCGACGTCCTTTTGCAAGTGATCATGCACGCTCAGATTGCCAGTGAGAACGAAGTGTTCGATTTCGATGCGGTCTGTGATGAGGTGAATGAAAAATTGATCCGGCGTCATCCGCATGTGTTTGGTCCCAAGGATTTAGATCTGAAAGACTCAGCTGCAGTTCTTAAGAAGTGGGACGAGATCAAAGCGACGGAGAAGAAAAACGGGAAACAACCTGAAGGAAAGGTCTTTAAGCACCTACCTCCTCAATTGCCGTCACTGCTTCGCGCCCGTGATGTTTATAAACAGATTCAAAAGAAAGAGCTCGATCCAGGCACCCTCGCAGACACGGAGTCTATTGATGAGTCCGCCAAAGATTTAAGTGAAGCCTCTGCAGGAAAGCAGCTGTTTGAGTTGGCAGCAGCATGCCGGGTTGCTGGCATCGATCCCGAGTCAGCCTTGCGAAGGTATGCTAACCAGATTGTCGATACCATTGAAGAAAGAGACTGAAACACGCTTCCATACGGTTCAGACGGCTGAGGGGCCGGTCATGATTCCGTATTTGATTCGTCGCTCCGGGAGGTCGCGTAGAATCTACATCAGTTTGGATAAGCAAAATCAGGCGCTTCTCACGATTCCCATGCGAGCGACGATCAAGGCTGCCCTTGAGTTTCTGGATCAATGTGGAGATTGGTTGCTTCAGCAAATGGCAAAGACTCCCAAGCCCAAGTCGATCTTGGAGTATCTTCGAGACAAGCCAGTGCTCACTCTGGATGGAAAGAAATGCAACGTCGTATTTGGTTTTACCAATCTGTGCCCATTTTGTGAATACAATTACGATCTTGGCCAAGTCACTCTGCGCTATGATCCCTATGCCATTAATGAGGCGCGCATTCGTGAGGCGCTCAAGGAACTGGCAAAGAAACAACTGAGCGAACGGCTTTTCTTCTTGTGCGAACAAAAATCGATCAAACCCCCGAGTCGCGTAACGGTTAGAGATCAGTCAAGCCGGTGGGGATCCTGTTCATCTTCACGAAGTATTTCTCTCAATTGGCGTTTGATTCTTCTTTCAGTAGGTATGCAAGACTACGTGATCCTACATGAGTTGGCTCACCTCAAAGAAATGAATCACTCCCAAAAGTTTTGGGGACTTCTGAATACTTACGACTCCCGTAGCAAGCAGCATGACCGACGTTTGAATGAGGTCGGTCGCTCGATCATCTCCTTGGGGCAAACCGCATGACTGAGGAAAGCGAAGCAGTGGTCCTTCCGCATTTGGATGCTTTTTTGTCGCACCTTGAAAAAGAACGACGCCTTTCAGCCTATACTGTAAGAAACTATAGCCAGGCTATTCGTGACTTCTCGCAATGGATGAAGCAAAACACCCGTTGGGATGGAGTGTGGGAAAACTTATCACCCACCCTGTTGAAACGCTTTCTCATACAGCGTCAGGGAACGCATTCACGGCGAACGATTCATAACCATTTTTCTGCTCTCAAAACATACTCCCGCTATCTCCAAACACGAAAGTCGATTCAAAAGAATCCCTTTACTGGGATCGCTTTGCCCAAGTTGGATAAACCTCTACCCAAGTTTCTCACCGAGAAGCAAATGAGTGAGCTTTTGTCGGGTCCTATGAGATTATTAGACAATGAGAGCTTGGGACCGTGGTTGGCTTGGAGAGATCGTCTGGTACTTGAATTGCTTTATGGAGCCGGTCTTCGGGTCAGTGAATTGGCGGGACTGAATTATGGGGATGTCGATTTTCGTCGAGGCGTTGCCAAGATTCGAGGGAAGGGAAACAAAGAGCGTCTTTGTCCATTGGGGAAAATCGCGATGTTGGTGCTCAATAAGTTTCGTCAGAAGTTCTCAGAGCACTGTGGCTTTAAAGATCCCGTGGTTCTGGGGAATCGAAAGCAGCGTATCCGTGTCAGGCAGGTGCAATTGTTGATTAAGAAATACCTGGCACTGGCCGATCTGCCACTAGATCTCACACCTCATAAGATTCGTCATTCGTTTGCCACGCATTTGCTCAACCACGGCGCAGACTTGCGGCTTGTTCAGGATTTGTTGGGACACGCCAGCCTTTCCACTACTCAGGTCTATACCCATGTGACTCTGGGGCGGTTAAAAGAAGCGCATAGTAAAGCACATCCTAGAGCCTGAGCTTGGAGTTTCGGACTTTCGTTCCCGAAGCTTTCCTAGGCCGACGAATCGGTAATAATCTGCATTACTAAATTAAAATATGCATTAATGATGTAGGAGAGGAGCTTGCTCCCGATTCCATTGTGTCAGAGTCTAGACAAATGGAAGAGCGCAAGAGTCCCGGTTACTAGGCTTTGCGAAAAGGTCGATTCTCGCAAGAAGGGGCAAGCTACTTTCTCACCGTATGTACTACGAATAGGCAAAAGATACTGACAGAGCCCGGTGTTCCCACGGACGTTTTTAATGCTTTGATGATATGTAAGGAGATTTTCGACTTAGTTGCGTCAGTGGTTATTTCAGATCACATTCATATTATTATCAAACTCCACGGTAGTTCTTTAACCAAGGCAATCCAGATTCTAAAAAGTCGATCTGCTATTGCGATTAATCACGCCTTGAATCGGAAAGGACCTGTTTGGCAGCCGACATCCTTTGATCACAAATTTCGCAATGATGAGGATCTGTTTCCCATCTTAATGTATATGTGGAAGAATCCAAGTCCTTCTGGGCTGAATTTTCGTTGTAGAAATGAGGAGTGGTTATGGTTCAAAAGCATGGTGACCAAGGATGTAGAGTATCCGTCTTGGTTGAAGGAGCATCCGATGGGATGAGGACGCTGAATCGGCAGCAAGCTACCTTCCTACATTTTCAATTCCAGTTTATCTCCCAGGCGGACGCATCCACCCTCTATGACGCGGCAATAGATACCGCGGAGATTCAGGTCATGGTAGTCAGAGACATTAATCCACTTGAGGACGTCCTTGCCAAATTCGCCGGCAAATTTGGCGCAGGCATCGTTGTAAACATCGGTGACTTCCAAGGTGACTTCTCCCACCTTAAAGCGTCCACCCACAGGAAATTCGTCGGCTCCTAATTCGCGGTCTACCATGATGTTGTCACCAGGATGGTAAGGGTTGTTTTTCTCTTTCTGCAGCAATTCGATGATACGGCTGTTACAAACCGCGATTTGTACCCGAGGATCCGAGTCTCCATTAGGTAAGTGTTTCCAGGTTCTCCAAACCCAGCGATCGCCAATGACTCCTTTCTCAATATCTATGTCGATCTTGTCCGGGTGCTGCCGGATACCGTCATCCTTACGTATGCAAAGAGAAGTAACTTGCGCAGAGTAGGGAGTCGTCGCAACGGAGGCGTGCAGTTGTTCTAGGCGTGGATCGCTATTCATGGGTTCCTAAGCATTTCAAAAATCGAGATGTGATGGAAAGCAAGGCGCAGCTTGCAATTTGACAAAAAAGCGTAGGCATCTACGCGACTGAGCAAATTGTAGGCTGGAACACAGCTATTCGCACATGTCGATTTTAGCCTTCTAATGCGCGAATTTATAAGTCCGCTATGTTTTCGAATTTGATTTTGAAGAATAATGTTCACAATGGATGCCATTTTAAATTTCATTAGGTGCGTATTTGAAGGCGATTCAAATGTTTGGGCTAGTAGTGGGCGTGTTCAAAAACCCAGTCTCGATCAGAGAGGCTGAATTTGTGATAGTCTCTTTTTGGTAATGTATTCAAAAATTGGATGCCATATCGCTTGGTGAAAATCCGTGAGTCCAGGATAGTGATGATGCCCTTGTCATCTTTCTTCCGAATGAGGCGGCCCATGCCTTGTCTGAATTTGATTAATGCATCGGGTAGGGTCAGCTCGATGAATGGGCTTTTGCCTTGTTCTTTTATCCAGTCGCTTTTGGCTTCGGCAACCGGGTGCGAAGGATTCTCGAAAGGCAGTCGAGTGATGATGACCTGTGATAGCGAAGGACCGGGAACATCGACTCCGGCCCAGAAGCTTTCTGTGCCGAGAAGAACTCCATTGCCGGCCTTGGCAAATTCCCGAGTGAGTTCGGATCGTGAATAATCACGTCCTTGCTGAAACATAGGACGTCCGAGATTCTCCAGCTCGGGCTCAATGCGGCGGGCAATTTGATTTAGATCGTAGTAGTTGGTAAAGAGAACCAAGGTGCCACCCTCCATTTGCTCGACGCTGAAGAGGATCATGTTCTCCATGTAGTCAAGGTCCTGACGTCCGTCCTTGGCGTTGGGTGCTGGCGCGTCTTCGGAAATGAAAATCTGGACGTTGCGTTGATAGTCGAATGGTGAGGTGACTTGAAACGCCAGTTCCTTCTCAGCTCCGACCTGTTTCTGAAAATTTCCCATAGACTCACCCGTAGCCAAAGTAGCACTGGTGAGCAGAATCCCGGTTTCCTGCATGAACAGACTTTGCTTTAAATACTCGGAGACATCGATGGGCGCACTTCTAAGATAGATGATTTTGCCTCCTCGTCCTCCTCGTTCGACCCAGTAGACCTGATCTTCTAACGATTGTGCTATGAACTGTTTGATGCCGTTGTGGAGATCCGATAACCGGTCACGATGATCTTCCACGACTAATTTCTCCGGCCCATCATCTAAGTGAATAGCGATCTCTTTGATGCGTACAATCAGTCCGCGTAGTTGAGGTAGTAGAGAAGGATCCAGCCAATCTGGTTTGTAAATGCGGGCGATCTGCCTCTTTTCCAGGAATAGATCTCCGACTTGTCTGAAAAAATGATCGGCCTCGTTGCGCACGCGAATGACCAGGTCGCAATCACCTTTGGTGCCGTGTCTTTTAAGGAGGCCTTTTCTGCGTTTGGGATTGTAGAGAAATGAAAGCAGGCGATTCACTCCGTAGGAGCTGAGCCCCATGCCGTAGTGTTCAGTCGCAACCGCCGGAACGGTGTGCGCTTCGTCCAGAACCACAAAGTCTTCAGGGTAGAGAATACCGCGGCCTTTGGGTTCTGGTTTGCCCGAACCAAGTAGAGAAAAAAGCAGACTATGGTTTACGATGAGCAGATGAGCGTCCCGTATGCGGGCACGTGCTTTTTGGTAATGACAGGTTTTCGGATCGCAGTGCTTTTTGCTGCAGGCCGATGAGTCTGCATTCACCCACTCCCAGACGTCAAAGGAGGGTGGAGGCATCAGTTCCTGGCGAATGCCTACTTGGGTTTCCATGGACCACTTGACGATGCGTTCCAACTCAGTCTGCTCGTCGGAAGGAATGAGTTCCGTCTTCTGCGCAATGGCTTGATCTAAGCGAGTGCTGCAAAGGTAGTTTCCTTTGCCTATCAGGAATGCGACTTTGAATTCAGCATAAACAGCAAGTTCCGGCACCTTCTTGAAGAGCGTGCGACAGATCTCCAGATCGTTGTCTTTGATCTGTTCCTGTAGAGAGATGGTATGGGTAGCAACGATCCCCTGGCGCTTTTGGTGAACTGCTAGCAAGATGGCAGGGATCAGGTAAGCGAGGCTTTTGCCGACTCCAGTTCCAGCTTCAAATAGTAAGGGTTGATCGTTGTTGAAGGCACCCACGACTTCTCGTGCCATGGTCTCTTGCTGGGGACGGTATTCCATGCCCAATTCCGTTTGCAGCCAACCATCCTCACCGAAGGTCTTTTGAACCAAATCAAATAGCAGTTCCGGGGCGGACTCTGCTTCGATTTCGTTTTGAAAACCTATCATTCTGGAGATCAAGGCTTCCGTTCAGGCAGTGTCGATGCAAAACAATTCCTGTTCTTCGATTAGAATCATTCTAAATTGGATTGATTGTTTTTAGAGTCCCTTCACCCTTTCTTCCAATGGCTGAAAAAGGAGGTAAGTGTAAATCATCCTGGATGGAAGATCTGAGGACCTTCCTGCGCGACCAAGAGGACGTGCAGGCCATTCGTATTAGCCCTGAATCCCACACTGTATCTGTGGCCACCTTTGGAAAGGGGGAATTGGATGAGATCGAGTCAGCCTTACGTGAACTGCTCAATGGCGTGGAACGTCAAATGAAAGCCCGGTCGGGAATCGAATCCCGTTTCCCAGCCGAAGGGCTTTGGCTCAGGACTGAATCGGATCAGACCGTGTTGGAGAAGACTCAGTGTCCTGCTGTGCGATCTCTTTGGACCTGGAAAGAATATGATTGGCCGTCCGAAGATGAGGGTGATGAAACGGAGGAAGAGTGGAAGTTATTAGCGGTGCTGGCTGGGACCTGTGGGGTGTTTCTAATCTCAGCCTTTGGGCTTGGGTTTTGGGAAGCGACTCCCTCTTGGCTTGGCTACCTATTGTATGGTCTGGCCATTGTTTCTGGAGGCTGGGATGCCGCTTTGGACACCTTCGAGAATCTCAAGCGTGGCCAAGTCGACATTCATTTTCTCATGCTGGCGGTCGCTTTGGGCGCGGTTAGCATAGGCTCATGGGCCGAGGGTGCGCTTCTTCTATTTCTGTTTTCATTGTCGGGTGCGCTGGAAGAATTTGCTGAGCACCGTACGTATAGAGAAATTGATTCTTTAACCAAGGCTGCCCCGAAAACGGCGACGGTTTTAGACGAAGAGGGTGAGGCGTCCATTAAGCCCATTGAGTCGGTAGAACCGGGAATGACTATTGCCGTAAAACCGGATGAACTGTTTCCCGTAGATGGGGAAGTGGTTTCGGGTAAGACGGCCTCAGACGAGTCCAACCTTACCGGGGAAGCGACCCCCGTTGAAAAGTTGAAGGGTGACGTCGTATATAGCGGTACTCTGAATCTTTGGGGGGCGGTTCAGGTGCGAGTTCTGAGAAAGGCGACGGAAAGTTCTCTGCAGAAAATTGTCCGCCTTATCCAGGACGCGCAGCACCTAAAAGCCCCGAGCCAACGATTTACTGACAAGTTTGGGACGGGCTACACTTACCTTATCTTAGGCATCACCTTGGCCTTCTTTTTGTTCTCATGGTTGGTGTTGGATCTTCCACTCTATAAAAATACTGAAAGTTCCTTGTCCGCCTTTTACAGGGCGATGACTTTTCTTGTGGTCGCTAGTCCGTGTGCCTTAGTGCTCTCCATTCCCTCAGCCATTTTGGCGGCCATTGCCTGGGGAGCTCGAAAGGGGATTCTATTTCGGGGTGGGGCGGCGATTGAGAAATTGGCCGAGGTGGATGTTGTTGCCATGGATAAAACCGGTACGCTCACCCAAGGTGAATTAGCTGTTCGAGATGTAGAGAGCTTTCCGGCGGGCAAAGAGGAAGCAGTTCTACAACGAGCTTATAGCTTAGAAATGCAGTCTAACCATCCGATTGCCCGTGCCATTGTGAGCCACGGTAAAAAGAAGGGGCTTAATGCGATCCCAGTTGAAGATTTTCAATCGGTCAGTGGGCGGGGGCTTCGCGGTCAAGTTGAGGACGAATCCATCTTTCTAGGTCGACGAGAGTTGATGGCAGATGGACCTCTCGCAGACTGGATCGAGCATGTGGAAGAACCACCGCCTTCGGTGACTGAAGTGTGGGTATTTCAGAAAGACTTGATTGGAAGGATTCTGCTCGAGGACAAGATTCGCGAGCATTCGGGGGATACCTTGAAAAAACTTAAGGCTCTGGGACTCAAAACGCTCATGCTAACTGGAGATCGTCGCAGCGCGGCCGAAGCGGTCGGGCAGGAAATCGGAGTCCAGGAAGTCAGAAGCGGTTTAATGCCCGAAGATAAAGTCCAAATCATCACCGAGCTAACAGAAGCAGGTAACAAGGTAGCCATGGTCGGTGATGGAGTGAACGACGCTCCCAGCCTGGCAGCTGCTTATGTAGCGGTTTCTATGGGTGCTCGGGGAAGTGATGCCGCGCTCGAGCAGAGTGAAGTCGTTCTCATGAATGACAAGATTGAGAAGTTCCTCACCGCATTTCAGCTCAGTTGTAAAGCCAAGCGCATTATTAAGCAGAATCTGGTCATTTCTCTTGGAACGGTTGTTCTCATGGCTGGAGCGGCTTTATTTGGCCTGATTCCTTTAACGATAGGCGTTCTTGCCCATGAGGGTAGCACAGTGGTTGTCTGCCTGAATAGCCTGCGATTACTGGTCTCAAGCGAGCAGTAAAAAGGACCTTAAAAACATGCACTATGAGGTTGTTAATAGCCAAATAGGGCTATTTATTACTTTATTACCTAAAAAACTAAAGAATAACAGTGAACCAGGCTCTACCAGTCAAAAACACTAAATCAGTGACCGAAGTCGATCCAGCTAGCAATCCCTTGGAGGATTCCAGCGCCCAGGAGCGTATTCGTTGGGCGGTGGACCAGTTTGGGGATCGGTTGATCATGAGTACCAGCTTTGGCGCTCAGTCGGCGGTGATGCTTCATATGGTATCGGTGGCAGCGCCGCAGGTTCCGATTATCATGGTTGATACGGGGTATATGTTTCCCGAAACATACCAATTTGTTGATTCTCTGAAGGAAAAGCTGAATCTCAACTTGCACGTCTATCAGCCATTGATGAGCGCTGCCCGGCAGGAAGCCATTTATGGAAAGCGCTGGGAGCAAGGTGAGGAAGCTTTGGCCCAGTACAATCTTATGAACAAGGTGGAGCCCATGAATCGTGCCTTGGTGGATTTCAATGCCAAGGGCTGGTTGGCTGGGTTGCGCCGTGAGCAATCGTCTACCCGCAAGCATTTGGACGTGGTTATGAAGCAGGGCAACATCACCAAGGTTCATCCGATCATTGATTGGACTGACCGGGAGATCTATCAGTATCTGACCAACAACAATCTGTCATATCATCCATTGTGGGAGCAGGGGTATGTTTCCATCGGAGATAAGCATAGTACTTCCCGACTGTTAGAAGGTATGACGGCCGAGGAAACACGATTCAATGGTCAGAAGCGTGAGTGTGGATTGCATGAATTGTCCGGTCAGTCGGACTTCATGATTTAGCGCATTTGTACTTCAAGAGTAGGGTGGAAGGGCCCAATTGAATGGATTCTTTCAACGTTAGTGTAGCGAGAGATGGCTCTGTGGCGATGGGCGTGCCGGATCCGAAGAGCTGAGGCTCAAGGGTGATCCAGAATTCATCAAGCAGTCCTGCGTTTAAAAATGCACTGTAGACGGCTCCTCCTCCTAGAACGGCTACCCTCGAATCGGTCAATGGTCGCTGCTTCAAAGACGCAACGATCTCATCCACCGAACTGTCTTTAAATTCAAGGCGATCAGGAATATAGCAGTCTCTGAAGTTTGTAGGATCCCGGGTCATCACGACTCGCAATCCTGGTCCACTCGCTTGTGAATGGGCCAAGATAAAATCTTTGGAGACTTCGAAGGTTTTTCTCCCCAAAACCTTGATGGGGAATTCGCTCATTGTTTTCCCAAACCAGTCTTTGTCCTCCTGGGAGGTGAACGCAGTTCCAGGTTCATCACCCTGAGTAATAAAACCATCGAGGGACATGGCCGCTATGGCGATTATTTCCATGTCTCGGTAGCTTGATGGCTGTCTTGAAGGCAGCAAGGGAAAGAAAAGGTGTTCGGGCTTGCAATAGGCTGGGAGTTCTTATCTTTCAGTTTCTTATGATTACTCCTGAAACACGTAGCAAGATAGAAGAGATTAACAAACGTGGCGGTTATCTTTGGAGGTATCTTTGACGTAGAAGGAAAACAAGCTTCGGTAGCTTCTATGGAAGCGACTATGGCTGAACCGGGTTTTTGGGATAACCAGGAAACCGCGCAGAAAACAGTCGCCGACATGAATGTTCTCAAACGTGCGATAAGTGGAATCGTCGCCTACAACGCCAAACTCGAAGATCTCAATGCCATTGCCGAACTGGTTGATGAGGAGGAAGCCGACGAGGATGGAGAATTTTCAAAAGAGCTTCTCTCAACGGTTGAAACTCTACTCACGGAACTGGAAGAGCTGGAGATCGCTTCGTTCCTCAATGGTCCACATGATAATAGTAATGCATTCCTGACCATTCACTCAGGAGCAGGAGGAACTGAATCCTGTGATTGGGCTGAAATGCTTTATCGTATGTATACTCGCTGGGCTGAGCGGAATGGTTATACTGTTGACGTTCAGGATATGCAGCAGGGTGAAGAGGCGGGATTAAGTCGTGTTACGATGATGATCTCCGGATTGAATGCGTATGGATATGCCAAAGCCGAACGGGGCGTGCATCGTTTGGTTCGGATTTCTCCGTTCGACTCCAATAAGAAAAGGCACACCTCTTTCTGTTCAGTGGATGTGATCGCCGAGATTGTCGACGATGTAGGTATTGAACTCAGAAAAGAGGATTTACGCGAAGACACATACCGAGCGAGTGGTGCAGGAGGGCAGCACGTTAATAAGACTGAGTCAGCCATTCGTTTAACTCACATTCCAACTGGAATTGTTGTTACCTGCCAAAATGGTCGTTCACAGCATAAAAACCGCGCCACTGCCATGGGCATGCTAAAGTCCCGAGTTTATGAAAAAGAACAGGATGAAAAGCGGGCTGAGTTGGATAAGTTCTATGGCGAGAAAGGTGAAATCGGCTGGGGCAATCAAATCCGTAGTTATGTATTTCAGCCCTACCAGATGGTTAAGGACTTGCGAACAGGTGTAGATACTTCCGATATTAAAGGAGTCATGGATGGGGATATTAATCGATTTATCTATAGTTGGTTGCGTGCCGGTTGTCCGACTACGCGCAATAAGGACATTCAGATGGAGGATTGATAAATGACCACTCCCTTGGAACAAAGCGGTCACTCATTCGAGCATCTCAAAGAAACCTTTGAGCAGACTCCACTATTCGAGGACAAGACCTGGAAACTATCCCCTCACGCTTGGCCGATTACTCAGAACCAGTTGCGTGAGATTGAAACTCTGGGGCAAGCGTGTCTCGATTTTCACAAAGCCCTAGAAACGCTTTATCTTCGCTGCACTGAAGGAAAGAATCTCCTCCGGAATAAGAATCTGATAGCTCCCTGGGTGGCAGATTACTTGGACCGAGGTAAGCCGCATCACCTGATCAAGCACGGACGTTGTAAAGTAACTCGTGGTCAATTGCCTTCTGTTATTCGACCGGATCTTTTGGTCACTGAAGATGGCTTTGCGCTCACTGAAATCGATTCAGTTCCTGGAGGTATTGGCCTGACCGCCTTCTTAAACCGACTCTACTCTGATGTGAGCGACCAAATCATTGGAGATAAGGATGCGATGCTCTCTGGATTCTATAAGGCACTCGCCACGAAGGCTCCGGACAAACACGCTCCGATGATTGTTATTGTGGTGAGTGATGAAGCTGCGACTTACCGCCCTGAAATGGTTTGGGTGTGTGAAGAGCTTCAAAAACTGGGAAAACGCGTCTTTTGTTTTCATCCCGATGAGGTATATCCGCTCGGTGAAGCCTTGAATGTATCTATCGATGGAAATCCCGAGAAGGTGGATGTGATCTATCGCTTTTATGAGCTTTTTGATCTGCCCAACTTAAAGACCCTGCCTTACTTCTTTGAAGCACTTGAGCAGGAGTTGGTGGAATTAACTCCGCCCATGCGCGCTTTTCAAGAGGAGAAGTTGAGTCTCGGCTTATTTCACCATGGTATGCTCTCTCAGTATTGGCGGGAGCATTTACCCAAGCGATCGTTTCGAGCTCTATCGAAAGCTATTCCGAAAAGCTGGGTTATGGACCATACCCCGTTGCCTCCTACTGCTGTATTAGATGGGCCTCTCGTAGGAGGAAACCCGATACGTGAGTGGACAGACCTGAATGAGGCCTCCCAAAAGGAGCGAAACTTGATTATCAAAATAAGTGGCTTCCATGAGACTGCCTGGGGCGCGCGTAGCGTGACTCTAGGAAGTGATTCCTCTCGCGACGACTGGTCGGAAGGAATTCAACAAGCGGTGGAGATGAGTGACAACCATCTGCATGTGCTTCAAGAATACCAGAAGCCTCAACGATTGTCCCATCCAGTCTACGCGGATCCAGAAACTACGTTTCCTATGCAGGGTCGAATTCGCCTATGCCCATACTTTTTCGTCGATGGAGATAAAGCTGTGTTGTCTGGTATCCTGGCAACCTTCTGTCCAGCTGACAAAAAGATCATTCATGGAATGCGTGATGCGGCCATGTTGCCTTGTCAATTGGTGGACTAGCTTTTTTTTCGAGAGAAAAGCGTTTACCGAGCTGATTGAAGTTCAGAACTGAAAGGCTGATATTGCCGTTGAGGAAAGTCTCGTAATCGCTGGGTAGTTCACGTGCCTCCGAACCTGGCATGCGTTCTTCGTACGCAAACCGAAAAGAGGTATCGTCATATCTCTGGAATAGACTCTTGAAATGGATCTTTCCGGGTTGGGTAGCGATCCAAGGAGAATCCAGCTTGGGACTCATGGGGAAGTTTACGTTATACACCTCACTATCCTCATTGGCTTCGCCCACTTTTGTATTGGAGAATTCCGCTCCAAGTTGAGCTGCTATATCGATACCGTTTCGCACGCTTTCGTCAGGGTTTACAGAGTCCTCTTTAATTTTTTCAAAATGGTCCTCATGGATGTACATCGAGAGGGCTACGGCGGGAATTCCCCAGCTTGCTCCTTCGAGGGCTCCTGCAACAGTTCCTGAACTATACAAAACCGGTACCATGGCGTTCCAGCCCACGTTGATACCCGATACGACTACATCTGGCTTATGCGGCATCAAATGGCCCAATGCTATATTGATGGCATCACTGGGTGTCCCATCGATCTCCCAGGCTTCGGTCGCAGGGTAATCTTCCAGTTTGCGAACGGCAATGTCGCGGTTTCGAGACATGGCACGCCCTACCCAGCTTTGTTCATTTTTGGGGGCAGCGACGTAGACCTCTCCAAATTCCAATAAGGCTGCTGCTAGTGATCGGAGGAAGTATATCTGAATACCGTCGTCGTTTGTGATTAGAAAGGAAGGCATGGGCGTTGAAATGTGCTTAAAACACCTGTGCGATTAGTTTTCTGCAATGATTTATGGGAAAAAATGCAGAAAACTTCCGTCACCCCCTGATAAGGGTATGGGGGATACGCCTAAATAGGGGGTAGGGGAGGCTTAATCGATTGAGGTGCTATGGGGAGGGAGTTTCACTTAAATCTCATGTTGAAGAATTCGATGGTCGGAAAACGTATTATAGCGGCAGGCTTTGCCAGTCTTTGTCTGTTTGCTACGAGCGCCTACCAGTCGAATGTCTCCATCGAAACCGACCCGGAAGTGCCTTCGTCTTTCATCGTGGTTTCAGGTGAGGAATTCCTTGATCAAATTTTTGAAGAGGAAAAGTCCAACCGCATCTGCCGCTTTATTAAGGTAAAGAAGATGAAAGCCTGACCCTTCCCCGGTCGGAATACTAATTTTTGTTGCTGTTAGTTCGTAATAAAAAAGCCCGCCAAATTGGCGGGCTTTTTTAAAATCTTATAACTGTGCGACTTACTCGTCTTCGTTCGCTGATTCTTCTTCAGGTTCTGAATCATCGTTGTCGTTGTCTGTTTCACGTTCAGCCATAGCAGCCTTGCGGCTCAGCTTTACACGACCCTTGTCATCGATACCGATACATTTGACCCAGATCTCGTCGCCGAGTTTGGCAACATCCTCGGTCTTGCGAACGCGGAAGTCGGCCAGTTCAGAAATGTGAACCAATCCTTCTTTCCCTGGGAGCGCTTCTACGAATGCACCGAAGTCTTTAACTGACTTTACGGTGCCGCGGTAGATTTCACCTACTTCGATTTCAGCTGTGAGCATCTTGATTTCGTTGTGGGCGATCTCCAGCGATTGTTTGCTATTGCTATAAATATAGACCTTACCGCTGTTGTCGTCATCGATTTCGATGTTGGCTCCAGAGACTTCAGTCATGCGACGGATGTTTTTGCCGCCAGGACCAATCAACAGGCCGATCTTTTCAGGATCGATTTGGATGGTTTGGATACGAGGAGCGTTGTCCTTAACTTCCGCACGTGCTTCTGGCATCGCTTCAGCCATAGCATCGAGGATCTTCATCCGCGCATCGAAAGATTGCGCGATCGATTCTCTCATGACATCGGCTGGAAGACCATTAATCTTCAAGTCTAATTGGAATCCAGTGATCCCTTCACGAGTACCACAGATTTTGAAGTCCATATCGCCAAAGTGATCTTCGTCACCGATGATGTCGGTCATGATGATCTTCTTGGTGTAGTTTCCGTCAGCATCTTTTTCGGTTACCAGACCAGTGGAAATACCGGCTACTGGAGCGATGATAGGAACACCTGCATCCATGAGCGCTAAACAACCGGCACAAACAGAAGCCATGGAAGTGGATCCATTGGACTCCATGATTTCGGATACGATACGCATGGAGTATGGGAACTCATCTTCTGCCGGGATTACCGGAAGTAGTGAACGTTCTGCCAATGCACCATGACCGATTTCACGACGGCCAGGAACACCAAACCGTCCCGTCTCACCTACAGAGTAGGGAGGGAAGTTATAGTGTAGGATAAATGACTTTTCTTTGCTTCCGCCTGTGATGGCGTCGAGAGACTGAGCGTCGCTCATGCCACCCAAGGTAAGCAGTCCAAGTGATTGTGTTTCTCCACGTGTAAACACGGAAGAACCGTGAACCGTTGGAAGAATATCAGTTTTGCAAGTGATTTGGCGAAGATCCAATGGAGCTCTTCCGTCGGCGCGTTTACCGTCGTTAAGGATACCCCCACGATAAACTTCTTCCTGAAGCACTTCCATCGCCATGTTGAGTTGGCTGGCTTCGTAGTTTTCTTCCCCTTGTGCTTCCAACATCGCTTCACCAGCTTCTTCTTTCAGAGCCTTGATAGCTGCACGTCGTTCAGATTTCTTCGCAGTATTAACTGCTTCCTTCAAACGGTCTGCGATTAGCTCGCGGACAAACTGAAGGTTTTCTTCTGTTACGTTGTAGAGTGGGAATTCACGCTTTTCCTTACCGGCAATCTTAGCCAGCTCACGTTGAGCTGCGATAATGGGTTGGATGGCTTCTTGAGCAAATTCCAATGCTTCGATGAATCGAGCTTCAGGAAGTTGATCAGCAGATCCTTCAATCATGAGCATCTCTGTCTCGGTTCCTACATAGATGAGGTCGAGGTCAGAATCGCACTGCTGCTCGTTCGTCGGGTTGACTACGAATTCACCTTCGATTTGTGCCAGGCGGATACATCCTACAGGTCCATTCCAGGGAATGTCTGAAATCAATACTGCGGCTGAAGCTCCGTTTACCATCAGGATGTCTGCGTCGTTCACCAAGTCGGTGGAGAGCAGGATTCCGATAACCTGGATTTCATTCATGAAACCCTTCGGGAAAAGCGGACGTAATGGACGGTCGCAAAGGCGTGAAGTTAGGATTTCCTTTTCACTTGGGCGACCTTCGCGTTTAAAATAGCCACCAGGAAAGCGTCCTGCAGCAGAGTATTTTTCGCGATAATCTACAGTTAGTGGAAACCAATTTTGGTCAGGGCGCAGTTCTTCGGCCACGGTGGCGCATACGAAGAGACTGGTTTCGCCAAGCCCAACGGTTACGGCACCACTGGATTGTTTAGCTATATCGCCGGTCGAAAACGTCATTCCGAGTCCGTCGACTGTAACTGAGTGTGTCTGTTTCATTTATGTATTTTCTCTCTGTGTTACAGGCGGGGACTTACAAGATGGAGTGATATGAGGCTTAATTGCCTGCGATCACCGAACCCGCCATTCTTCTGTTTGTACGCATAGATAATCCGCCTGCCTCTTTGGGGATAGGGGATGCATCCATGCAATGGGTTGGTTGGGTAATTACGAAATTAGCGACGGAGATTCAACTCTTCCAACAATTGCTTATACTTGTTGAGATCGTGCTTTTTTACGTAATCCAGCAACTTGCGTCTACGGCTCGCCATAGCAATCAGTCCACGACGGGAGTGATAATCTTTACGGTGAACACGCAAGTGGTCAGTCAGGTGTGCGATCCTCGCAGTTAACAGTGCGATTTGCACCTCAGAGGATCCAGTGTCAGCATCGCTTTTGCGAAACTTCTCAATGATGGGTTGTTTATCAACTTTTACTGTATTCGACATAATAATAATTTAGATATTCACGACGTTTGGCGTAGATGCCTGGACTCAGCCGGAGCCAAATCCACCGTTTTCCTTGGAAGGTGTCGCGGAGAGAGGTCCTTGTCGGAGGCCTCCGCCCTAACGGTAAGCGCGTAAAAATGGGCGTGCTCTATTTTGTTGGCAAGTTTTTTCTGCCCCCAAACTAATGAGTAAAATCAGGCCTTCCGGCCCTGATCGAATGTTAGGTGGAAGCGCCTTGGACGATACTAGATTGTCCAGGTATTGGCGCCGTTTACCAAGCCTTGTAAATCGGGCTTTCCGTCCTGGCTGTCTATCGCTTCTTGGACCTGATTTTGAATCTGTGCGTCATAGGTCGGTTTTTCAACCTGACGAAGGGTTCCGACCGGGGTTGGGAATTCAGGATGGGTCATTTCAGCCAGCATGGCGGGGTAAAGGGATCCAGGGCGATCAGGTGTGTGAATCATGACCCCTTTTTCTTCAGGAGATGCGTCTCCCAGGGGAATTACCTCTGGTTGATTGCCATTCCAAACAATACCTTTTTTCTCTTCTTTGCCGAAAACCATGGGTTCGCCTTCTTTTAAGAAGAGCATATTGTCGTCTCGCGATCGGCGTCCGTATACAGGGTCCCAGGTCTTGTTGTTAAAGATGACACAGTTTTGGAAGATCTCTACGAAGGATACACCGTTGTGTGCCTGAGCCGCTTTGAAGGTTTCGATCATATGCTTCGGATTGGTGTCAATCGTGCGAGCAATGAAAGTAGCTTCGGCGCCTAATGCAAAGAGGATGGGGTTCAGCGGATTATCAATAGAGCCGGTCGGAGTGGTCTTGGTGCGGGTGCCAACAGGTGAAGTAGGGCTGTATTGCCCCTTGGTCAGGCCGTAGACCCGGTTGTTGAAAAGGAGGATGTTGATATTGATGTTGCGGCGAAGCGCATGCATCAGGTGGTTACCACCAATACTGAGTCCGTCACCATCGCCGGTGATCATCCAAACGCTAAGATCCGGATTGGCCACCTTGACTCCTGTTGCTACCGTTGGAGCACGACCATGAATGGTGTGGAATCCATAGGTATTCATATAGTAGGGGAAACGGCTAGAGCAGCCAATTCCACTTACAACCACGTAGTCCTCCTTGGGGATTCCCAGTTCGGGCAATGTGCGCTGTAGTGAGTTCAGGATGGCGTAATCGCCGCAACCTGGACACCAACGAACATCATTGGGTGTAACAAAGTCTTTTTTGGTCAGCGGGTTTTCTTCGATCGTTTCAGTTGCCATTGGGTAGGATTCTCCGGGTAGTAATTCAGGCCTTAGTCTTGTAGTAGTTCGTGGATCTTCTTGGTCAATTCCTTCACTTTGAATGGCTGCCCTTGAACCTTATTGTAAGCAACAGTGTCTACCAGGAATTGTGAACGCAAAAGGACGTCAAGCTGACCCATATTTAATTCAGGAACCAGAATCTGGTCGAAGCCGTCCATGATGTCCTTCAAGTCATTGGGCATTGGATGTAAGTGTTTTAAGTGAACACTGCTCACTGAAAACCCTTCCGCTTGCATAGCGCTTACGGCCGCGGTTATGGACCCGTAAGTTCCTCCCCAGCTGAGAACGAGCACTTTTCCGCTCTTTTCTCCAAGGATTTGAGTGGGAGGGAATGAATCTGCGATACGTTTCAGCTTCTCTGCACGGATATGAGTCATTTCCTCATGGTTGTCAGGATCATAGCTTACGCTGCCTCCTTCGTCTTTTTCCAATCCACCGATCCGGTGCTCATTACCTTTTTGACCGGGAATAGCCAGGGTGCGAGACAAGGTCTTTTCGTCACGGGCGAAAGTGGTGTAGTTACCTCCTTCTGCTGCGATCGGCTTTTGGATCTCATCTATCCCGTCCACTGATGGGATTTTCCAAGGTTCAGCACCGTTCGCTAGATAGAGATCACTAAGGACGATAATAGGTGTAGAAAAGGTGAGTGCAATGCGCACTGCCTCAATAGCTGTTTCGAAACAATCGGAAGGACTGTTAGCTGCAATGACCGGTATCGGAGCATCGCTATGGCGGCCGTAAACAGCTTGGAGCAAGTCACTTTGTTCCGTCTTAGTCGGGAGGCCAGTGCTGGGGCCTCCGCGTTGAACATTGATAATGACCAATGGGAGCTCTGTCGAAGTTGCCAGGCCGATAAACTCCGCTTTCAAGCACATTCCTGGTCCACTGGTTCCAGTAATTCCCAGATTTCCAGCAAAACTTCCTCCGATCGCGACTCCAATCGCAGCAATCTCATCTTCAGCCTGCACCGTCTTTACACCGAAGTGCTTGTAGTTCGACAGCATTTCGAGAATCGAAGAGGCCGGTGTTATAGGGTAACCCGAGTAAAGGAGCTTGCGGTCTGCCTTTTCGGCTCCAGCGATCAAGCCGAGTACCAGTGCTTCATTTCCAGAGATTTTGCGGTAGGTGCCTGTTTCTACTTCGGCCTTGGCGACCATGTAGCGGTTGCGTGATGTCTCGGTCGTCTCCCCGAAGTAATAACCGGCTTTAAGAACCGTGATATTGGCTTCCGCGAGAGCAGGTGCCTTGCGGCTCCATTTTTCCCGGATGAAATCAATCGTGTTGTCAATCGGACGGCTGTAGATCCAATACATGAATCCGAGGGCGAAAAAGTTCTTACAGCGAAGCTTATCTTTTGCTGTGAGCTCAGTATCCTTGAGTGATTCCTGGGTGAAATGATTGATATCAACCTGGATCAGCTCGTACTTGCTTGTGAGCTCTGGGTCTTCGAGAGGATTGCTTTCGAAATCCGCCATTTTGAGGTTTGCCTCAGTGAAGGCCGCTGAGTTGACCACTAGCATGCCGCCCTCAGTCAGGTCACGCAGATGAACGGCCAGAGCAGCCGGATTCATCGCTACCAGCGCATCGGGAGCGTCTCCGGGGGTCAGGATCTCCGTGCTTCCGAATTGTATCTGGAATGCAGATACGCCGGGAATGGTTCCAGCCGGGGCTCGAATCTCTGCCGGAAAGTCCGGAAAAGTCGCCAGATCGTTACCGAAAGCAGCGCTGCTGTCCGTAAATCGTTCCCCGATAGTTTGCATGCCGTCACCTGAATCTCCTGCGAAGCGGATAACGACTGTTTTTAGTTCTTTAAACTCGTCAGTAATAGTGGACTCTGTGCCCATGTTTTTAGTAGTATGCGGGGATTGAACTTTGGGTAAAACGCGCCAATCCAAAATGTTATTTCCTGTTAGTCAACCACTATAGGTATTAGTTTTGATTACTCTGGGAGGAACTGAAATTAAATCCGCTTTCAGGCGATTTTGGGCGATCCAAAAGAAGTTCAATTGAAGGGATGCAGTTTGATCCTCCATGCTACTTTGAGTTACCCCGCTCGAAAAATGATCTCCTGGATTTTCTCGCACCCCCGGAGGTTGTTTAGCCGTTTCAAGAGGACCTTTTTACTGAACTGCATTTCTTGTTTAACGACTGGATTGCTTACTTGTACGTAAAGCGTCCTGCCACGTTCTAGCCGCCAAGGGTTTGCATACTTGGCATTATTCTCACCCACAAGGGATACCCATTCATTAGTGATGGTCTCCTCTGGCTGGGTGCTTCCAAGTTTGAAGCGGTCTACCAGCGTATCCATCACGTCATCCAGATCCTTCACTTTCTTGTTCCACGCCCTTGATCGGTCGGGGGGAAGTCCTCTGAAGGAAGCAATCAGGTTATTGGTCTTGCGGCTAAAATAGTGGCGCATGGAGCGGTCGCTGGTTAGTTGAACTGCCACATAGGTTTAAGTGACCGTTCCCACCTGTCGAGGGAATCCCGTTACACGGGACCTGATTCGCTCAAATATCCGCAACTACTGCTTGCTCTGACTGCAAAATCTCTGGCAGTTGATCTACAGAGCCAAGAACCGTTCCGGGCTCCATGCCATGAGGAATCCGGTTGTGCAGGAGAAGAGCGTTCCATCCAGATCTCAAGGCCGGTTTGTAATCATTGGCCTGACTATTCCCCACATGAAGTAGATGAATTGGATCCACTTTAATTTCTTCGGCGATTTTGGAGTAAAATGCCTCCGCTGGCTTTTCGACCCCGAGCTCGGTTGAGAGAAATACATGGTCGAAATGAGACAGTAGATTCAGTTGCTTAAGTATAGAATAAAGGCGCTTATCCCAATTGGAAGACAGCACCAGCTTAAACCCGGCTTCTTTCAATGAGGTTAGCGTGCGTAATACTTTGCTCTTCGTTTTCCAACGAAAGCCTTCTCCCATGGTTTGCCAGAGATCCTCAAAAATAAAGTCGGAGAAGTCGTCACCCAGAATTTCCGCTATCACATTGTGCCAGCGATTCTTTTCGTGCGCTTCATTGATGACGGGCATCGGGCAAGAGCGGGATTTGTGGAATTCCGCCATAAAGCGCATTTCCAGTTCAGGTTCGCTTATGAATACACCGTGTTGGTGCAGCACCTCGGCATAGATACCTCCAATGGATGGTATTGGGTCAAATAAAGTGCCAGTGGCGTCAAAGCTGATAGTATGTATGGAATCGAAGCTCATAAGTAACAATGATGGCTCGAATAAAGATTTGCTTAGGTTAAACCGCAAGTTGAAGCCTTTAGATGATAAACATTTGAATTTTACCCCCCGAATTAGGAGTCTTTTAACCCTCAAATGTATAGGAAGTTTAAATATTGTACCAGGACGGCCTTGTTGAGCTTTTTATATATAGCGGTCACTCAATCGGTTTCTTGGGGGTATTTGTCGCGGCAAGAGGCGTTTGAAGTCAATCCATAGACGTACCATCAAAGGCTTGGTAAAACATTTCGCGCGCAAACCGTTACCAGATAAGATCAAATCCTTTTATATACAGCGTCACCTGAACGAAGTTATCCAAGGAGGGACCGTAAAACGAATTCGAACCGATTGGTATCCTCCCGGAAAGCGGGCGCTAAAAGTCTACATGATGCCGACCGCCGATTCACGGGAGCTATCTGATTCTGTCGGTCACCTCCCTTCTCATCGTATCGAATTTGAACAGCGCTATTTGGAGAACGACATTCTATATGTCCGCTTCAACTACTTCGTTCCAAATTTGATGGCCGAAATTCGAGCAAGTATTGAACAAGCTTCCGAGCAGGCCCAAGGACTCATTATTGATCTTCGATCGAATCTCGGGGGCTTAACCGTAATGGCCACCGGGATCAGCGGATTGTTGGTGGATGAGCCAACCAACCTGGGTAAACTCAATTTGAAGAAAGGGCACATGACCTATCAGGGCTTTCCACAGAGAAAGCGTTTTTCGGGGCCTGTGGCCGTGCTGGTCGATGGCTCGTCCGCTTCGACCTCCGAAATGTTTGCAGCAGGATTGCAGGAGGTGGGTCGTGCACGGGTTTTTGGAGAATCTTCGATGGGCAGTCCTTGCCATCGTTGTTCAAAAAGTTGCCGAGTGGGGATTTATTTCAGTACGCGGTAGGTGACTATCATACCCCGGGTGGCTATCGAATTGAGAAAAATGGAGTGGTTCCAGATGAAGTGTTGGTTCCCAGTTTCGATCAATTAGAACAAGGAGTCGATCTGCCCATGACAGAAGCTTTGGAGTGGATGAATCGACAGCGGATGGAGGATGAGGATGCAGCCTAGCCGGATATTCCTGATCGGTTGGGCTGGACTGTTTGTCATTCAAGGTCTCATTGCTTCAAGTGCTTTAGAGGAGGACGAGAAGGTCGATGCGGTGTTGCAGGACTATGTGGATTCTCAAGGGGGGCGAGACCGACTCCTGACAATTACCAGTATTGAAGTAGATGGAATCATGAAGCTCGAATCGCAAGGGTTGAGGATTCCTATGGCCCAAAAAATGCAAGCGCCGGACAGGGTATACTCCATACAACACTTCCCTGTATTGGGAGAAATAAGGAATGCTCTCAATGGCAACCAAGCTTGGGAATGGCATCCGATCGCAGGTGAGAGACCCCTTCATTACACAGAAGTTGATGAGCTCCTGAACGATGCTAATCTTCAGCGAGATCTCAACTTGCGAGGTGAATATTCAAGCATCCGTTTAGGGCCTCCGGAAATCATCGAAGGCAATGAGACCATTCAGTTGATTTTCACCGATCAAGATGGAAAGGAAGAGCATTGGTATTTTAAATCGAACGGTGATCTCTTCCAGAAGATACATTTGGTTTCAGCGGGCCCCGAAAGTGAATTTGAAGCGACTGAGCGCTACTACGATTTTGAAGAGGAGGAAGGCTTTCGTTTCCCTCGAAAAATTCGGTATCTCAATCCTGCCTACGAGGCCGAGTTAACCATCACTGAACTGGTCATCAATCGCGAGATTGATCCGAGCTTTTTCGAATTGCCCATCTACGCAGAGGAAATGGGGAACTTGGCACAAGATGAACCTTATGAGCGTTCCAGCACGACGGTTGATTGATCGGCCTTAATTCGTTTCTGATAAAAAGATTCAAGAACGGAATAGTCTTCCAAAGTGACGCGTTGGGATTGCAGCTTAATTGAGCGCTTGACGAATATCGTGTTATCCTTGACTTCAAAATGGAGTGAGTAGCTGCCAAACGATTCGCTGAGCTCTACATCTTCTGGTAGCTCGCTGATTCGCATTTTAAATGCGTTGCGACGCTCTGTACGAGATGCCTGCCCTATGTAAGCTTCTATGTTCTCCAATGGTTAGCACTTCTTTTCATTCAAGTGTATAAAAGCTTTAATCAACTGACAAAGCCAGGCTAAGAAAAGGCCGCATCCTCCCGCCATTGTAGCGGACTCATGCGGCCTGATCTTAAATCATGTCTATTTCTTTGGCGACTCAGCTACGCCATGCGGTTCTTCTGGGGGGGTACTGCCTTTTACTCCTTTGCTATTAATAGTGATTCTTCTATTTAAACCAATGAAAGGGTAACATATTCAAGCCACCCGTGATCTACTCGACTCAATCGATCCACACAGGTTGAGTGAAGGCACCATTCTTGGCGATGTCCCAAACTTCAATTCTTGCCCACGTGCGATTGGAAAGGTCCAAGTCTATTTGGATGTCCTTGCTTCCAAATTCTGAAGTATCAGATAGATCGATACGCTTGCGATAGATTTTTTCACCGTCGCCGGATACCACCTCGAGATGGGAAAGCGGGTAGGTCCATTCAAGAGATACTTTCAATGGTACTGCTTTCAGAGAACGTTTTGAGAGCGTTTCGCCGCTTTCTTTGCCATTGAAGCTACAGTCGGTTATCAGGACCTCGCCCGTGGTGACGAAAAACTGTCCTGCACGGAGGGTATCCAATACCGGTTGCCAACCAGCCTTATACTCGGGCACTTCATCGAGCTTTAGGTAGTTGATGTTCATCGCTCCAAAGAGTTCGTAGTCTTTAAAGATCTTAAAGATGTCCACCTCGCCCATCACGTATTTGGGATCTCCCCAGTTGCCCATGTCGTCGAGTAAGTCGAGCACTCGCCAGCCCAGGGTGTCTCGCGAATAATCAGCGGGCATAGCTTTCCAGGCTGCTCCTAGAAAGCGATCGCTTTTGAAAAATGGCGTTTCTTTGTAAGCATCTGGGAAGCCGGTCGAACCTTTGACCCGTGCATGTGCGGTCCAGGCAAGGCCACCTTCTCGTTTGAGTAGTTCATGAACATCCTCGGGACTGCCTACGTGATAGACCGTATCGTAACCCTTCATCTCTTGAACAAAGGGTTGACCCTCATTTCGGTTCAGAACCCAGTTTATGGGCTTGGGAAAGAAACTGATCCAGTGACCTCCGAAATGAACATTCGGTTCCTCGCCCGGGAGTAGGAGAAACCCGTCTCCGGATAAACGGGCACACTCGTCGTGCATGACCTGGAGTTGTGCCAGGCGTTGGTCAGTTGCCATCCTGGGAGTGCTTCCATTGTGGAACTCCGCCAGGTGAACAATATCGACACCCATGTCTCGAAACACATCGACGAATTCCGGATTCTGTAGTCCGAGAGGAATGTCATCCGTGCCTTGTTCTTCTTGTTTGGCGATGTAGTCGAGGGAGTGCTCGACGTGATAGTGACTAGTAAAAGTCTTGTAGCCTGGCAAGGGCTTGAAGCTGTCATTCCGTGTGTATTGTCGAACAGTATCCAAATTCTGGTGACCGGATTGGTTGGAAGGAAATAGCAGTACTCCCAGTTTTTGAATAGTGCCTGGAGGCGCATTGACCCAAGGCACATAGCGTCGATCACCCATTGGTGGTTGGCGAACCCCAAACGAGAATCCGTCGATCATGTCCTGGTATTCATCACCGGCCCAATTGAAACCAAAGTTATCGGCAAAATCCAAGGGATAGAGAAACTGGTGAGGGAAGGGCGAGATGGCGAGCGAGCCAGAAGGAGAACTGAGCGCCAGAGACCGGTAGCGTGTCTGGTAGACTTGAGCTGTTCCTGAACTCACCGGTTTATTCCATGGATTGCCCCTTGCATCGATCCCGTTCAATCGGTGTCCGTCTGTGTCTGGTTTTCTCAAACCTACATGGTAGAGGAAGGCCGTGGCTGGCCGTTCGGTGGAAACGCGTGCCTCCATATGGACAAAAGGACTGCCCTGATAGAAAATGAAAGCCAGGCACCCCGAAAAGTGGTGGCTCTTAAGTCCATCGATTTCGATCGTGGCTCGGTTGTTTTGCCGGCTAACCGTCACATTTTCTGCATCCAGAAATCCACTTTCTAACGAATACGGCCGGGTCGGCACGCGATCAAAAAAGATCATCCAACCGTCTTCTCGTTTCTCCAGGTCCCGATCTCCTACCCAGAATAAGTAATGCGGATCGACCCTCTTTATGACGGGTTGATTATCTACCCCGAATGCCTTAATCAGGGGAGGACGTGGATTGCCGCCGCGACGTTGGAGGAATTGCAGTTCGATAAAGGCCGTGCCATCCGCTGTTTGCCAGTCGAAGCGAAGTCCGTTTTCTTGGGCTTTCAGCTGGAAGCCATTACCCGCGCTAAAGTCCGATTGGTGGATAGCGATAGCCGAAAGCGAATGATATGTAAGTATCACCAATGCAAAGGGGAAACATTGGAACCAAATGTGTCTTAGGGATCTCATGGTTTTAGTTGAGGAATGAAGAAATGGCATTTAGGCATATTCGAAATGGTACCGCAAGACACAGTCATTCCTGAAGCCCTCCTCACTTATATGGAAGTTCTCAAGACTCACGACATTCATCTCATTGGATCGACATTTGCGGACTACATTCGCTTCGTTACTCCGGCCTGGACGGCTGGTCGCGAGCAGGTTTTGGATTTCCTGGGAGCCCTTTATCGCGCCTTTCCTGATTGGACCTACGATCATGAGCCTCCACAGAAGTTGGGGGACGAGCTGTATGCGGTTAAGTGGAAGCAAGGAGGAACCCATACCGGTCGACTCGAATTCCCAGGATTTGATGCGGTTGAGCCGACTCAAGTTTACGTCCGACTCCCCAAGCACTTTTTCTACTATAAGGTCAGAAATAATCAATTGACCGAGATTAAACCCGACCCGGTGCCGGGTGGAGCACCTCAGGGAATCTTTGATCAGATTGGGGTCGGGCAACCCTTTCAGTAAGCCATGCGTCTTTCTGTTTTAATAGTTGGTCTTCTCACAGGCGCATTGGCCTGTTCGACCCATGCGCAAATACCGGCTGCAGTTGAAGCGAGTCATGCTGCCCAAATGAAAGAAGGTCTTGAGCTCTTCAAATCTTCGGTTCGGGATATCTTGAAGAACAATTGCCTCGAATGTCATGGAGGGGACGAGATTGAAGGTGAGTTCGACATGTCGGATCGGGATTCACTACTCGCTAGCGGCTTGGTCTCCCATTCTTCTGAGGCGAGTGATTTGATGGACTCGATCCAACATACCTTTGGACCCTATATGCCTCATAAAAGAGATAAACTTTCGGAAGAGGAAATTGAGGCCATCGCGCGTTGGATTGATCTGGGCGCGCCCTATGACAAGCCACTCGCAGATAGTTCTCGCTTACTCAATGAGGAACCGATGGTCGTCAGTGGCAGAGATCGCGATTATTGGGCTTATCGTCCGCTCAGCAAACCATCGGTGCCTCGTAGTCGAAGGGACGGTTGGGCGCTCAATGGAATTGACCGCTTTATCGCTCAGTCCCATCGAGAGAATGACCTTGGTCCAAACGCCCGAGCCAATGGTCGCACCTTGATTCGCCGGGCTTACTTGAATACGATCGGTCTTCTTCCTTCGCCGGAGGAAGTAGCAACCTTTGTCAATGATCTGCAGCCGGGGGCCTACGAACGGATGATTGATCGGCTTCTCGAATCTCCGCATTACGGGGAACGGTGGGCTCGCCATTGGATGGATATCGCCAGGTATGCGGAAAGCACCGGTTTCGAAATCGATTTTGATCGCCCATACGCATTTCACTACCGGGATTTTCTCATCAAGGCTTTCAATCGGAACATGCCCTACGATCAATTCGTGAGTTGGCAGATTGCTGGGGACGAATTGATGCCGAGCGATCCCTTGGCCTTAATGGCAACAGGTTTCCTTGGAGCAGGACCGTTCTCATCTGTTTTGACGGAAAGAGAATTCGAATCTGCTCGCTATGATGAGCTCGACGACATCGTTAATACCATGGGTACCTCACTTTTGGGTACAACCATTGGGTGTGCTCGCTGCCATGATCACAAATACGACCCTATTCCGCAGAAAGACTACTATCATCTGGCTTCCAATTTTACCCGAACCGTTCGAGGCTATGTCGATCTTGATCCTGAAAAGGAAAGCTACGAAAACGATTTAGCATTTTGGAAATTTGAGAACGACCGACTCAGGCAAGAGCTAGAACAGTTTGAGGAAACCCAACTCGAGCCAGCCTTTCAGGCTTGGTTGAAAGAAGGCTCCTTTGAAATACCCCTCGAGCGCTGGCTGGTCTTGGATCCCGACAAGTACCATTCGGTTGAGGGTGAGGTATTGGAAGAGCAGTGGGATCAATCACTCTTGGTTTCAGGCCAAAATCTTGAACAGGAAAATGAGAACTTATTGATCCAGGCGGAAGTGGGCCTTCAGGATATCAAGGGTTTGCGCATGGAAACGCTGACTCATCCATCCCTTCCAAGCTTTGGGCCAGGACGAGACCATGAAGGTGGATTCACCATTCGAGGCATTGCGGTGAGTATTCAGAAAGCCGGAACGGATAAAGATAAGTGGCAACCAGTGGAATTAGCATCTGCAGAAGCCACGGCCCAGGAAAATGATGGATCCTGGGGAGCCGGAGCAGTGCTCAGTGGTGTCAGTCAGGGATGGTCGATCGAAAGGGACGCTTTTGGTAAAGATCAGGCGATCGTGGTTCGGTTTGCAGAGCCGGTTGGTTTTGCAGAGGGAACGCGATTTCGTATTCGAGTCTCCAGCGGTTATAATATCCAACAGATGGTGGGTCGTCCTCGTTTTTCAGTCACCCTGGATCCTCGCGCTCCGGTTGAAGTGAGCGAAGGGATTCCGGCCTTAGCTTACCAAGCACTCATTAAGCTGTTGGTTGGCATGGATGTGGAAAAGTTAACGCTGTCCGAGCGAAACGGCCTTCGAAAAGCATTCGCCAAAGGAAATGCGGAATGGCTTGCATTGCGCGATCAGCTGAAAGCACATCAGTGGAATAGGTCTGTCCCAACCAAAACTCGAATCATGGTCAGTAGTGATTCCGTTACACCTGCCTGGCACCGCAGTGCACAAAAAGGGTTCCCTTCCTTTTACAAAGATACTTATTATCTGGAGCGTGGAGATGTGGAGCAGAAAGGGGAGGCAATGGATCCCGGGATTCTGCAAGTCTTGAATCCGGCAGGGGTGAGCAGTACTCCTTTAGGCCGTCCGCGGAGCTCACTCGTCGCCTGGTTAACCGATACTAAGAATGGGGCGGGTAGTTTATTGGCTCGAGTCTTTGTTAATCGAGTCTGGCATTACCACTTTGGTCGAGGACTGGTTGCAACGCCGAGTGATTTTGGAAAACAGGGAGGCGATCCCAGTCATCCTGAGTTACTCGAATGGCTGGCTCATGATTTCGTTGAGCATGGTTGGAATGTAAAGCGTCTGCAGAAGCAGATTATGATGAGCGCGACCTACCAGCAGAATTCCAACTACGATGCTTCGAAGGCTGAGCCGGATATTGATAACAAATACCTGTGGCGTTTTTCTCCTCGCCGAGTGGAGGCGGAAGTGATTCGCGATTCCATGCTGCAAGTCTCAGTCTTGTTAGATACGACTCCCTTCGGTCTGGGCACTCGCGATCCCTCAATGAATCGCCGCAGTGTCTACTTCTTCCTCAAGCGGTCCGCCTTGATTCCTGAGATGTTGTTGTTTGATTGGCCAGAGCACCTGGTTGGTTTGGGGAATCGAGTAAGCACCACCATTGCGCCTCAGGCCCTACAGTTTTTAAATGGTCCTCAAACCCGACGGTATGCAGAAGGTTTCGCCAATCAATTAAACAAGTACCCCTCCGATCAATCTAAGATCAAGGCAGCCTACCAATTGGCCTTCAGTCGTTTCCCCACGGAAACGGAAATCGACCTTGCGCTTCAATTTATTGAATCCCAAGGCACCTCGTACCTGAATGACGGGTACGAATTGAGCCGTGCATGGGTCGACTACTGTCAGTCCCTATTTAGCCTAAACGAATTTTTGTATGTAAGATGAGCAATCCCAATCTCAATGCAGCAACGGTGGATACACCGTCGAAAAAGGTAGGGGCCGACCGCCGGGGCGGCCCGCCTCTCAGAGGAAAATGTAGCGGCCTTGGTGACAACGCCGAAAAGGGTAGGGCAAGAGCGTCCTCGCTCTGCCGCTTAGATTAGGATTAAGGTTAAGAGTAAGAGAAAGATAAAGATTTTATGACCACTCACAACCCATACGGCCAATGCGGCCCCGAGCATCACGACTCGCTCATGTCAATGACACGGCGTGAGATGCTCAAGCGTTGTGGTATGGGACTCGGAATGCTAGGACTCTCCAATCTCTTGCAACAGGAAGGTTTGTTAGCTTCGACGAGTGGACCTCTTGCTGCCAAACCTACGCACTTTGCTCCAAAGGCTAAACGCGTCATCTGGTTATTCATTAACGGCGGCCCCAGTCATATGGATACCTGGGAATACAAACCTGCGTTGGCAAAGTACCACGGAAAGGAGTTGGAAGGCTTCGATAAGTTCACTGGATTCTTCTCCAAGGAAGTGGGCTCCATTATGCAATCCCCCTTTGGGTTTTCACCCAAGGGAGAGTCAGGGAAAATGGTTTCTGAGATTTTTCCTCACTTGGGTGAGCATGTCGATAAGATGGCGTTTATTCATTCGCTCTATTCCGACTCGAATAATCATTCTCCTGCCTTGTTCATGATGAATAGTGGGCTGCCCAGAACGGGATTTCCCTGTGTAGGGTCGTGGGTGACTTATGGTTTGGGAACAGAGAATCAGGATCTTCCCGGATTTGTGGTGATGGGAGATCCTCTCGATCGTGGATTGCCCAAGGGTGGCCGGACCAACTGGAGTTCTGGTTTTTTACCGACCGTGTATCAGGGAACCTTACTGCGTCAGAAAGGAGACCCCATTCTCAATCTTCGAAGACCCGAGTCTCTGTCTGAATCACAACAACGGGCTCAGTTGGATTTAATTGGTCAGCTCAACCGGCACGACATGGAACAACAATCTGCAGATGCCGAGCTCTCAGCACGCATCGAAAGTTTCGAATTGGCCTACCGCATGCAGACCGCAGCACCTGAAGCCTTCGATGTGCAATCGGAGTCAGAATCGATGAAGGAACTCTACGGGCTCGACGATTCGCAGTGCTCTCACTTTGCCCGTCAGTGCTTGATGGGGCGTCGTCTTCTGGAACGTGGCACACGGTTCATCCAAATCTATTCAGGCGGTATGGCTAATCAAAGAGCCTGGGATGGTCACATCGACATCAAGGGCAACCACAGTCAGTTTGCTGGCGAAACCGATAAACCCATAGCGGCCTTGCTCACGGACCTTGAACAACGCGGCATGCTCGACAACACTCTTGTCATTTGGGGTGGCGAGTTCGGCCGTCTTCCTGTCGCTCAAATAGGTACCTTAAATCCCGGCCGCGACCACAATCCTCATGCCATGACTGTTTGGATGGCAGGTGGCGGAGTCAAAGCGGGAACCTCCTACGGCGAGAGCGATGAACTCGGTCACCAGGTCGGAAGCGATCCCGTCCACATCAATGATTTTCACGCCACCATCTTGCACCTTCTTGGGATGGACCACGAACGACTAACCTATAAATACAACGGTCGACGAATGCGACTCACGGATGTGGCTGGGAAAGTCATTCAGGATATTCTGAATTAAAAGGGTAGGGGTGGATCGCCGTTTCTATTTTTTAAACTGAGAGGCTCTCCAATCTTTACGCATTTAGGTTCTACTCTTGCTGTCCAACCGCCCAGACCATTCCACCGTAGATGTGCTGGAGGAAGGTATCATCACGGTAGGATTCGGCAACATGACCGATGGCTGTGTAGAAGACACGCGCTCCTTCAAATTCGTGATACCATGCAATGGGATGGTAGTCACCCATGGCGTGTTCTTTACTGGGTTCATAGGTTTTCTCGTCCACGGTGAGGAGCACGTTCAGGTGATCTGGGAAAGGGGTGTCGAATTCGTAATATTCGTCGGTCCAAAGCCATTTGTCCGGCAGGTGATAACAAGCCGGGAAATCTTTATCTACCACCGACATGACACCCGTTTGTTTGACCGGGTGTTTGCGAAAGACACGTCCCATCACATCTTCCCACCAGAGCCAACGATTGGGTTCGTTTTGGGTGGCTGAAGCAGAATGCACCCCAACGATGGCACCTCCGTTGTGAATGTAAGCTTGGAATTCCTTGCGCTTTTTCTCGTTCAGTTCGCATGGGTTGGCACTGATGAAAACGATGAGGTCGAAGTCGGCGAATTTCTGTTGAGCAAATTGTTTATCTGTATCGACAAAGGTGTGTTTGAAGAAGTGTTTGTCCGCCAAGGCCTCGAATGATTCTCTTGCAACCGGTACGTTTGGATAGTGCCAGGTATCGTGTGCATCGGCGAATATGAGTGCGTTGAATTGCTCGGCGGTGAGTTGGCTGGCCGCTAGCCAGATAAATGTGAGAATCAGGGTAAGTCTTTTCATGAGAAAAGATAATATGGAGTATGTGTCCGATGTGCGTCCAAAGCATTTGTTGGTTGATTCCAAAGAAAAAGGCCCGTCTTGCGACGGGCCTTTTGAAAGATTTGATGGAAGTGGGCCTTAAAGCTCTTTGATCTGGATGTTGCGCCAACGTACTTCGTAAGGACCGGTTCCGGCTTTGATGCCGTGAACTTGAAAGCCAATGCTTCCGGAAGGAGCTTCGCGGTAGATGTTATTGGGCAATTTCATTTCGGTCACTTTTTTACCGTTGATATAAGTTGTGATATGTGGGCCCTTGGCGATGATATGAAATTCGTTCCAAGCACCTTTTTTCATGTGTTTGTGCGCCTTTTCGTCTTGGGGCTCTTGAGAGATCCACCCGGTGTTTAAGCCTTCTCCATAGACAAACCCTGAGTAGCCATTTTTGTGTTCGATCTCTATTTGGGTACCGAAATAACGGCGGCTGCCAAAGTCGCGGGTATGGGAACGAATCTGAACACCTGAATTCAGGTCTGCATCGACCTTCACTTCGAATTTCAGTTCGAAATCTGAGTAGTGGTTATAGCTGTGAAGGAAAGTATTGTTACTTCCCTCAGCTGTGCGGCCCAGTATGGCTCCGTCTTCTACATAATAGTTTGCAAATCCTTGGACGACGCCAAAGCCCTTGAGGGTTTCCCCATCAAAAAGGGGCTTCCAGCCATGGTTGCCGTGAGAGGCTGCGAATGTCGAAGTAGCCACGCATAGGGTAGCGAGTAATATTAGTGATCTTAGGTAGTTTTTCATGAGTTTCCTGATTGTTAATTTAATTTATGGTACTCGATTCAGCATGACCAGTCGCATTTCGATGGATTCTTTACCTGGTATTTCAAGGGCTGAAAGAGTGAGTCGGCTTTTCCCCTTGTCTAATCGGATGGTGCCTAGGTCCATGGGGATAAAATCTTTTACGTAGGACTCTCCTTTGCGGAGAGATCGATCATCATCGGCTCCGACCCAAGGTGGATCATTGGCCACGGTGACTTCTTTAGTAATGGCAGAGTCACCACAGCTTAGTTCTAGTACCGTTCCCAGATCTTCTTCGGCACAGGTGTAGTAAACTTGAGCTTGGTAGTTTCCTGCCACTTGAATATCGGCGTCCCAATAGATGGTATCGTCTTTGTTTGTCCAGTTCATATAAAATGAACAATTCGGTGCTCTTCCAGATCGTTGGATGTCGCCGGTAGCAATGCCGTCTCGAGCCGGGAGTTGGGTGAAGGTAAGCTCGGGATGTCCGATGATAAAAGGGCGTTGGTCCGCGCCAGGTGGTAGTTCGCCTACCACTTCACGGTCAAACTGCTTTTGGGCCGCAACGAGTTCCTTGTAAACTTTTGGGAATTTGTCCCGCACGTCGATGCGCTGACCAGGATCGTTCTCCATGTCAAACAACCGTCCTTCGAATCCTAGTCTGAAACGTTGACTGCGCACACTAGTTTTTTCTTTGAAGTGATTCACGTAGAGCCGATCCGGCCAGTCCTCACCTGTTTGCATAAGTAGGGGCTTCAGGCTGATGCCGTCCATCGGAAGCGTACCCGTATTCTTAATACCCGCTAAATCAGTTAACGTAGCTTTGAGGTCAATGCTTCCGGCAATGGTATCAGTCTTGGTGCCTGATTTGATTTTATTGGGCCAGCGAATGAAGAAAGGCGAACGAACACCGCCTTCTTCGACACTGCCTTTACGGCCTTTCATATCGGCATTCCAGCGATAACCGTTGGGGCCGTTGTCTGAGAAGTAGATGACGATCGTGTTGTCTGCTATTTCCAGATCGTCGAGCTTCTTCATCAAGCGCCCTACATTCCAGTCGATGTTTTCGCACATCGCCAATGCAGCTTGGGAATGAGATAAGTTCTCCTGCTGATCGTCGCGAGCCCTCAGGGGTAGATCGTTGTCTTCGAATTTCACCCACCAAGGTTCTGGAACTTGCATGGGTGAGTGTGGGGTGCAATAGGGGAGGTAAACAAAGAAGGGTTCGTCTTTCTTCTCCTCAATGTAATCCATGGCGCGGTTGGTGAAGTCGTCGATTACGAATCCTTCGCCGGTCACAATCTCGCCATTGTGCTCGAGCATAGGTGAATAGTAGTGACCCCAGTGTCCGCTGCAAAATCCGTAATACTCATCGATGCCGCGAGCATTGGGATGATAGGGAGGCTGCATACCATTGTGCCATTTGCCAAATGCGGCCGTGTTGTAGCCCGCTTCCTTGAAGGACTCAAAAATAGTGGTTTCATCGAGGTCCATGCGCTCTTCGCCACGACTGGCAGATTTGACTCCAGTCCGTGGGTTGTAGCGACCGGTCATAAACTCGGCGCGAGTGGGTGAACAAATGGGGCACACGTAGAAGCGCTCCAGCTCCATGCCTTGCGCGGCCAGCCGGTCGATATTCGGCGTGCTGATGTTGGTGTTGCCGTGGACGCTCAAATCGCCCCAGCCCTGGTCGTCGGTAAGGATGACGATGACGTTCGGGCGGTCCGCTAAGGCGGATGCAAAGAGTCCGGAGCAGAGAGCTAAGAGTAGTAGTCGTTTGAAGAGTTTCATATTGAATTTTGAAGTTTGGGTTGGTTTCAGAAAAACTGATTACCGACCTCTGATTACTGAACACCGATATCTAGCTTGGTTCCTCCACTTCATACTCATGTTTCAGGCGGGCAAGCTCGGCTTTGAGTTCAGCGATTTTGCTTCGTGATCTGGAGTCGTTGATGCGGTTGTGCATTTCGTAAGGATCGGAAGTGCAGTCGAAGAACTCCCATTCGCCGAGTTCGTAGAAGTGGATGAGCTTATACCGACCATCGAATACGCCTTCGTGTTTGGGGACTTCGTGAGTGCTATCGTAGGATTCGTAGAAGTGGTAATAGACATGGCTGCGCCATTGCTGAGGTTTGATGCCGTAGAGCAGGGGTGTGATGTCTTCTCCTTGCATAACATCCGGAACCGGGGCTTTCCCCAGTGATAAGAAGGTGGGTGCCATATCGATATTTTGCACGAGTTCTTCTACCACCGTGTTGGGCTCGATGTGTCCCGGCCAGCGCATGAGCAGTGGGGTGAAGAACGATTCGTTGTACATGAATCGTTTGTCGTACCAGCCATGTTCTCCGAGGTAGAAGCCTTGATCACTTGAGTAGCAAACCAATGTGTTCTCAGCTAGTCCGCTTTCGTCCAGGTAATCGAGAATGCGGCCCACGTTTTGATCGTTCCCTTGAACGGTGCGCAGGTAGTCATGGATGTAGCGCTGATACTTTTCTTTTTTCAGGGCCGTTTCCCGCAAATCACCCTTGATAATCCTGCGATTTTCATAGCCAAAGAAATTGTTGGCTCGTTGAAGTTCTTCTTCTGATAGGCGGCCATAATGCGAGCTGGCTGGTTTCCCTTTGAGAAGTCTGTCAAATCGCTCGCCGACGAAATTGCCCAGAATTGTCATCTTGGACATGGCCGCTGCCTTTCTGCCACGGTAGCCGTCGTTGAAGGTAGGTGGTTCTGGGATTTCCACATCGCGCAGTAATTCCATATTGCGGAAGGCCGGTGACCAGGGACCGTGGGGTGCCTTGTATTGGCACATAACCATGAACGGTTTCCCCGAGTCTTTGTTGGCTTCAATAAAGTCGAGCGCTTCCGTCGTGGTTCGGTCTGTGGAGTAGCCTTCTAATTGAACGGTCTTTTCACCGGCGCCATCTTTTATGCGATAGTCCGGATTAAAATACTGGCCCTGACCAATGAGGATTTTGAAATCGTCGAATCCTTCTGGCTTGGTCTTGATGTGCCACTTGCCAAACACACCGGTCGTGTAGCCGTTTTCTCTTAGGATGGCAGGGAAGGTAGGCTGATCGAAGCTGATGGGGATGCGGTTGTCCAAAACGCCATTCTTGTGACTGTGAACACCGGTCAGGATATTGGCCCGGGCGGGTGCGCAAATCGAGTTCACCACATAGCTGTGCTTGAACAAGGCGCCTTCGTGAGCGATGCGGTCGATATTCGGAGTCGGCGCGAAGTTCGCAAATCGATCGTGGTAGGCTGTTATGGCCTGAAAGGCATGATCATCGGCATAGATCCAAATGATGTTCGGACGGCCGCGGATGGTTCCCTCATCGGTTTTGGTTGTCACCGTTGATTGGGCACAGAGTCCTACTAAAAAAGCGACAAAGATTCCCAGAGTAATAATTAAGCGATTCATTCAGGGTAATTTCAAAGGTAGAAAATTGAAGGATGAGGGCTGAATCGAAATTGTGAAGGGAGAAATTGTATTTGGGCATCATAAGATTAGGATCGGCGGCAAGCCACCTCCTACATTTATGGAGGGGGACTCTTTTTAATTGTAGGAGGGGCCTTGGTCCCGAAAATCAGTTTTGTGAGGAACGAACGACGGTCACTAGGATACTGTGCGTTGAGAAAGGGTCGCGTATCTATTTTGAATGCACGGTATTTTATTACCTGTTGCACTGTGAACCGGACATCATTGCTTTGCGAAAATGGAATACCTGCGAAGCTATTCGATCACTTTGAGAAGCTTGGTTCGAAAATTGATTTGGTCGCTCTTGTCAGAATGCCTGACCATACACATGCCGTAGTTAGGTTGATTGAGGGAGAGTTGGCAGAATCCTTGTGCATATATAAAAGTATGTCTGCTCGTGAAATTAACTCACTGCTGAACCGTTCTGGGTCGGTATGGCAGGCAGGATTTTTTGACCGCAAATTTAGAGGAGATGAAGATCTGGCGCCCATTTTGTTCTGCATGTGGAATAATCCTTCGACGCCTGGCAAAAACTTTCGATGTCGAAAAGAGGAATGGCTCTGGCTTAGGAGTATGGTGTCCGAAGATATGGATTATCCTGAATGGTTGAGTAACCATCCAATGGGGTGAAATCGGCGGCTACCGACGAACGGAGTGAGGACACATCTACAAGTGAAACGATGAATAACAGCCACCTCCTACAGAATTGGTGAGATCATGATTTTGAATGCAGGAGGGGCCTGGGTCCCGATTTGCGATTACCTGATAAACTGCTCAGCGTAATCCGCGCCCAGCCCCACCTTCTCAAAATGCTTCCGGCAAAGCTCCAGCTTGGTATGCACGTCATCGTAGCCGACCGTATTGTTGGCTTCATCCTTGTAGATCAAGGTGCCCTGCACGTGGAAGAGGGTGATCATTTCTTCCACGTCTTCATCGACCACGAGGGTATGAACTTCACCCGGTGGTTCATAGACAAAGCTGCCTTCTTTGGCCACCCAGTCGTGTTCGAGGTATCGCCAGGAACCTTTGATCACGTACCCAAAAACGGGGGCAGGGTGGAGGTGGCGGTTCAAGATGCCTGCTCGGGTCACTTTGAGTAGGTTGATCCAATAGCCATTAGAGACGTTAAACAGGATCGGTCTGAACGAAACGGTGTCGGTCTGTGGTACCCAGAGACGGTCGTCCTCGGGCATGGTGTCGATGACCAGGTCCTCGACCTGGAAAGGGTTGTGGGGTATGCTGCTCATGGAGTGAGTTTGGTGCGCATCTCTGCGACTTTTTCTTCTGTGATGGTTGATGCTTCCTGACCAAAGCGAGCTTTGGTGTAATTGAGAACGGTGACAATGTCGGCGTCCGCTAGGTACGAAAAAGTGGTCATGATGTTGGTGTATTCTCGATCATCCATCCAATCACTGCCCAGAAGCATGAGCTTCAGGAGGTGTTCATCATCGGCTAGTTTGGATGAAGCTATCAAGGGGGGCTGCATATTGGGAACCCCGCTGCCGTCGACCTGGTGGCAGGCCATGCAATATTGATTGTAGAGTTGCAGTCCTTTCGGATCGAGCTCCACCTGGGGTGCCGCTGAGGTGGCGGTTACTGTGGCTGCTGACGAAGTCGTTGTTGATTGGGAAGCGATATTGCCGGTGTATTCGATTTTCCATACCCGCCCTCCAGTATCTTCAGAAACAAAAAGCGATCCGTCTGGCCCAACGGCAATTCCGGTGGGGCGATAGGTAGCCGAAGCGGGTGTTAGTAATAGATCCGCTCCTTTGAAACCATCTGCAAAGATCTCGTGATCGCCCGACGGGTGTTTGCCTTCAAACGGGACAAAGGCTACATTGTAACCTTGCTGGGGAAGTGGGGCACGGTTCCAGGATCCGTGAAAGACGACAAAGGCGCCTCCTCGATATTTTTCAGGAAATTGATCGTCGTTATAGAACTGTAAGCCGACAGGTGCCCAGTGCCCTGGAAAGCTGTAGGCGGGTTTATCGTATTTGCCCTCCTCGGCGGCCTTTTTTCCATTTCCGCCATACTCTGGATTGATCAAATGAGCGTCCCGTTCGTGATCAAAGTAAACATAGGGCCAACCGAAGTCCTTACCGTCCTCAATCAGCTGGAATTGTTCGGCCGGTTTCTCTGCACTCTCCCTCTCATCATAGTAGTCGGGCCAGTTTTGCATGAGGCCATCCCTGCCATTGGAAACGGTATAGAGCTCTCCCTTGATGGGATCCCAATCGATGCCTACTGCGTTTCGAATTCCAGTAGCGACGAGCTGACCATCGACCAGTTGTTTTTGGTTTAATCGGTCATCGTCGAAGCGCCAAACACCGGCTCCCCATTCGAGTTCGTCACAGGGCATCTTTCCAGGTGAACCGTTGGTGCGGTCAACTTTCTGGCAGGAGTTGCTGGGTGCCCCGGCCGACACATACAGGTTTCCGGCATCGTCAAAAGCGATATTCTTACTGCGGTGCGAGCGGGGTGGGGGAAAGCCAGTGACGACAACCTCATAAAGGTCTTGGGGCAGGAGTTCTTCGTCATCGAGCTTATAACG
This sequence comes from Opitutia bacterium ISCC 52, assembly GCA_014529675.2. Lineage (NCBI taxonomy): Bacteria > Pseudomonadati > Verrucomicrobiota > Opitutia > Opitutia bacterium ISCC 52. The sequence continues at coordinate 3,663,349 of CP076040.1, read as the reverse complement.
GACGACTTGCGTAGTAGCTCCTACATAGAGGTAGCCTTTGTGGATGCGGATACTTTTAACCATACTTCCCACTTCACCGAAGTATTTTATGATATCCATTTTTCCGTCCTGATTGGTGTCACGAAGGGCAACCAGATAATTCAGGTCGATGCCTTGCCTTAAGGAAATATACATGTCCCCGTTTTCGTGTATGGCTATGCCTCTGGCCGTTCCAATATTGTCAGCAATGACCGTGGCCTTGAAGCCTGGTGGCACGCTTATTCCTGGATCCTGTGCGACCAGGGTGAAAGCAGAGCTTAGAATACTGAAAAGAAGAATAGGGTAGAGTCGCAACACGATTTAACTAAAGCTGGTTTGGCCTACATTCGGCAAGGTGTAAATGTGGATAGTATTCCTCTGAGGTTGGTGGTTCTGTCTTGCTAAGTTAAAAAATGTAAAAAGCATATCAATTGAAAATGGATTTGGTATAAAGCCGTAGACCGGCCTTGAGAGCTAGGCATTAACTGTCTCCTTTTCTATCTCCTATCCATCATCTCATCCAAAACACAATTAAACTAACATGAGCACACCGCTACAACGAATGGGTGCTAAAGGAATAGCTGGATTCCGACGGTTGACTGTGTGGAAAAGGAGACTTCCTGATTTCATAATCATTGGAGCCATGAAGGCTGGAACTACCAGTTTGTTCAGCTATCTGAATCAGCATCACCAGTTGAAGTCCTCGGTGTATAAAGAGCTTCATTATTTTGATTCTCCAAACTACCGGGAAAATAATCATCGTTGGTACCGGGCACGTTTTCCAATCGTATCCAATGAGATATTAACGTATGAGGCTTCTCCTCGTTATATTTTCAATCCCCTGGTTCCGGAACGGATTCATAAATTTAATCCTGATGTAAAACTCATTGCTATTTTAAGGAACCCCGTGGAACGAGCGATCTCGCATTACAACCACATGAAAAAGGGGGGGTAGGGAAACACTGGGGCTTATGGAAGCGCTCAAAGTTGAGGAAGAGCGTTTAGAGTATGCTCATAAAAACCAGGATTATTTGGATCCTAATTATGTGACATTCTCCTACAAGTTGAGAGGGCACTATGCGGAACAGATTGAGGCCTACTACAAACATTTTAGCAAAGACCAGATCCTTATCTTAAGTATGAAGCAGTTGCGGGAAGACGTGCACGGAACGTTGAAGGAAATTTTTGATTTCGTGGGCGTTGACAATAGCGTCGTCATTGAGGACGTAAAGCCGCGGCACGTTGCGGAAACCAAAAAGAAGGTGGATGATGAGGTCTACGATTATTTGAATAACTATTATTCAGAACCTAATCAAAGGTTGTACGATTTGCTCAACAAAGACTTTAACTGGTAGTCTTTTGTCAATCCATCCGCTGGGTTTGAGTGGAGGATCTTCGTTTGTTGAAAGAAGCCAGTAAACGCCAAGTTGAGTACTTGCTCAGTCCTAGTCCATGAACTGAACGCAGAGTTACTAGAGGGGCCAATCGGGAATACTTAAAACAGAGACTGGTCAATTCCGCCAAATGATGCAGCAATGCTAGAATCAAAGCAGCGCTTTATCAAGGTAACCGAACAATCAGTGTTGGAAGCAGTCAAATAATTGCCCCTACCAAAGGCGAGGTCAGGCTCGACGTGGCCTATTGTGGAATTTGTGGGACGGATATACATATCTTTCATGGTCACATGGATCAGCGGGTCAGCACACCCTTAGCCATTGGGCATGAAGTCTCAGCCACGGTTGCTCAAACAGGAGAGGGCGTAACAACGGTTTCGGTGGGCGATCGCGTCGCAGTGCGACCTTTAAAGTTTGGAGCACCTTCTGATTTTGACAAAGGGAATCTTCATGTAGGCAAGAACCTTAAATTTATTGGCATCGATTTGCCTGGCGGTATGCAGTCCTCTTGGACCGTGCCCGCCTATACATTACACGCACTGCCTGAAAGTCTTAGCTTGGAACAGGGTGCTATGATTGAACCGGCGGCCGTGGCTTGTCACGACGTCCGCTTGGGAGAGGTCCAGGCTGGCGAGACCTGTGTGGTGATTGGTGGTGGGCCCATTGGTCTTCTCATTGCCCTCGTCGCAAAAGATAAAGGTGCGCAGGTGATTCTATCCGAAGTAAACGAATCGCGTTTGGATCTGGCTGCTTCTCTTGGCCTAGGTGTGGTGAATCCAATCAAAGACGATTTGGTCGAAGCGGTTCGCTCTGCCACCGATGGATCGATGGCCGATTGTGTGTTTGAAGTTTCAGGATCAGAACCGGGTGTTGAGGTCATGACCGAATTGCCCAATGTGCGTGGCCGCATAGTGATGGTAGCCATTCATCCTGAGCCAAGACCCGTAAATCTGTTTAAATTCTTTTGGTCTGAGCTCAAGTTGATCGGCGCTCGCCTTTACGAAGAACAGGACTTCGATGAAGCCATTGAGCTGGCCGCCTCCGGTAATCTGCACCTCGACAAATTGATTACGCAGATAAACTCCATTGATGACGTGCAAGAGAGTTTTGAAACCATCGAGGCCAATCCGGATGGGATTAAGTATTTAATTGATTGTAGTTCCTGAGATCTCCTTGGAGTAGAAGAGTTATTGAGACCGGTCTCGGTCATGTTTGTCCATCTTTGGCTGAGGTCGTGACATTGCCAGAATGCGGCTTTCTCATTACGCTTAGGCGCTATAATAAATCGCTCAGGTTCCTGAGTTGACCCGAGACAGCTTACTGCTGATGATCTCGAATTTCTTCACCCAAGGATAAAATCCCTTACTATGAAACTGACTGTTTTTCTATCTCTTCTGGTTATGAGTCTTCAATTTGGATGTTCCCAAGAGTCCGCCTCTGAACAAGCTCCTTCTGGTCCAAAGCAATGGCTGGAATTCGAAGGATCTTCCGGAGTAGGAAAGGGTAAACACATTGTTCTGATCGCCGGCGACGAAGAGTATCGCTCCGAGGAGGCCATGCCTCAATTGGCTAAGATTTTATCCATCCACCATGGATTCAAGTGCACCGTGCTCTTTTCTCAGGATCCTGAGAAACCAGGTATCGTTGACCCGAACCACCAGACGCATATTCCTAATACCGAAGCGCTCGCTGATGCAGATCTTATGATTATCGGAACGCGCTTCCGTAACCTGGCTCATGACCAGATGAAAAACGTCGACGATTTTCTGATGGCTGGAAAACCAGTTGTAGGAATGCGGACCGCCACTCACGCTTTCAATGTTCCCGAAGGGTCTGCTTACGAACACTACAGCTTCAACTACGACGGACCTAAAACCGAATGGAAGAATGGCTTCGGCCAGCTGGTTCTGGGAACGACTTGGGTTTCCCACCATGGATGGCATAAACAGGAAGCTACGAGAGGGATTACCGTAGGAAACCATGAAATTAATAATGGTATCGGCGAGGGCGACATCTGGGGACCGACCGATGTGTATGGAGTCACCTGGCCTGCTGATAATGACTGTGTTCCAGTTGTGATGGGACAAGTGCTGGCGGGCATGGAAAAAGATAGTCCTGCCATGGGCCCTGGTCCCTACGAGAAAGTGCCCGGTTACGGAAAGCACCAAGGTTTTCACAAGAATGATCCCATGATGCCAGTTGCCTGGACCAAGTCCTACCAATTGCCGGGTGGCAAAAAAGGAAAAGCCTTTTGCACGACCATGGGAGCTTCCAATGAAATCAATGTCGAAGGCACCTGCCGCATGATTGTAAATGGAGTCCTTTGGAGCCTCGGCATTTCTGTCCCAACTGATGGAGCCAAGGTGGATGTCGTTGGAACTTACAGCCCTACGATGTTTGGTTTCCACAATGATCCTTACTTTGATGAAAACATCATAAATGTAACCGACTTTGAGTAAGTTGTAGCCTTAATATTTTTCTGCCCTGATTATGTTCAAACGACTATTCATTGCCGCCGCACTGTTGGCATGCACAACCGCCGTGGTGGGAAACCCGCTACCGCTTAAAGTTAAAAAAGGCGAAAACCTGGTTATTATCGGTAACGGCCTCGGAGAGCGTATGGTCTACTTCCCATACTTCGAGACTCAGCTGCAGCAGCGTTTTACTGATAAAAACCTGGTTGTCAGAAATATAAGTCATCCGGGAGATACTCCTGGATTTCGTCCCCATCCGTCCCGCGAGACACAATGGGCGTTTCCTGGAGCAGAGGCATTTCATCCGCACCATCAGATTCACACCGGTATCGGACATTATCCTTATCCGGATGAGTGGCTGACCATGCTGGAGGCTGACACGATCCTGGCATTCTTTGGCTACAACGAATCCTTCGATGGTATTGAGCAAGCAGACCGCTTTTACTACGAGCTGGATGCGTTCGTGAAACATACCCTGACTCAAAAGTATAATGGAAAATCAGCACCTCGATTGGTCCTGGTTTCTCCAACAGCCTACGAGGACTTGTCCGACACCATGGATTTACCCAATGGGGTAGAGGAGAACAAACGCCTGGCCGCCTACACCGCTGCTATGAAACGAGCAGCACGTGATAACAAAGTCGGATTTATCGATCTTTTCACACCGACCAGTAAACTCTACACGTCCGAAAAGAACCCGCAAACGATCAACGGTTTTGCCTTGTCCAACGAAGGGTATGCCAACTTGGCAACCATCCTGGCCGATGAACTCTACGGTGAATCCAGCTCCAATTCCTTCGCAAATGAAGCGCTCGTTTATGAAGCTGTAGCCGACAAAAACTGGTTCTGGTTTAATGACTACCGCATGTTGAATGGGGTTCACGTCTATGGTCGTCGGTACAAACCCTACGGTGACAAGAATTACCCGGAGGAAATTCAAAAGATCCGCGAGATGACGGTGCTTCGTGATAAGAAGATTCACGAAGTTGCGCAGGGTAAAACGGAAAACCTTAGTGTGGATGATTCCAAGACCATTGAGCTTAGTCCGACTGAAACGAATTTTGATTTCCCCATTGAGTTTCTCGATGTGGATAAAGCTCTGGAAGGATTCACCCTGCCCGAAGGTTACAAGATCGACTTGTTTGCCTCCGAATCAGAATTCCCTGACCTGCAGAATCCGGTGCAAACCGCTTTTGATAACAAGGGCCGCCTTTGGGTCTCTGTTCTTCCTTCCTACCCGCACTACAAACCGGGAGATGAACGACCCAATGACAAGATTCTGATTCTCGAAGATACCGACGGTGATGGTCGTGCGGACAAACAGACCGTATTTGCGGATGGGCTTCACCTGCCTATCGGGTTCGAGATCGCACCGGAAGGTGTCTACCTTTCTCAGGAACCGAATCTCGCATTGCTCGTTGATGACGATGGGGACGATCGAGCTGATCGTATGGAGCTGCTGCTGCACGGATTTGATTCGCATGATACCCACCATGCGATCTCCGCCTACAGTGCTGATGCCTCCGGTGCGTTTTACATGAGCGAAGGCCGTTTCCTTCATTCCCAAGTTGAAACTCCCTACGGACCTGAGCGTTGCACCGACGGAGGCAACTGGCGTTTCGATCCCAATAGCTGGCGTTTGGAACGCTTTATGCAAACGGACGTTTCCAACCCTTGGGGGATCACCTTCAACGAGTGGGGACAAAACTTTTTGTCCGATGCTTCGGGCGGTGCCAATTGGTGGTCATTACCACTATCCGCTAAGATTCCCTACGGAATGGAAGTCGAAAAAGTTGAGCAGTTTACCACGCATAGGGTTCGTCCCACCTCTGGAACCGAGTTTATGTATTCGCGGCATTTCCCTGATGAAGTACAAGGTGATTTTCTGATCGCCAACTCCATCGGTTTTCTCGGAATCAAGCAGCACAAGGTCTGGGAAGATGGCGCAGGCTACACCGGTGAGCTTCGGCAGGATATGATTTATTCGAACGACCCGAATTTCCGTCCAGTCGATATCGAAACCGCCCCCGATGGATCGCTCTATGTTATCGATTGGCACAACCCACTCATCGGGCATATGCAGCACTCCGCTCGTGACCCGAACCGGGACAACGACCACGGCCGTATTTATCGGATCACCTATCCGTCACGACCACTGCTCGAACCGGCCCAGATTGATGGAGCGTCTCTATCGAAACTCTTCGAAAATCTTAAGGCTCATGAATATCGCACCCGCTACCGTACCCGCCGTGAGATTCGTAGTCATGATGCCGACAAAGTTCTGCCTGCGATTAAGAAGTGGGCCGCCCGTTTGAAGAAATCGGATCCTGATTACAATCGTCACCTCTTGGAAGCGCTTTGGGTGACTTGGGGACAAAACCAGGTGGATGAAAAGCTACTCCAACAATGCTTGGACAGCAAAAGTTACGATCTTCGCTCGGCTGCCGTTCGTGTGCTTCGTTATGCCTACCGGAAAATCGATGGTTACGAAGCCCTGTTTATGAAAGCTGCGGTGGATGAGCATCCTCGTGTGCGTCTTGAGTCAGTAGTGGCTGCTTCCTGGATGGACAATGACATCGGTGCCCGCATCGCTGCCGAAGGCCTGAAGAAACCCATAACCAAATGGATGGGACCTGCCTACGAGTCGATCATGTGGACCCTAGGTGATCGTATTGAGTCTATGGCTCTGCTTGGAGAATTGAACATTTCTGGAAACGATAACCTCAAATCCTATCTCGCCGGAACTTTGGAATTTTACGACAAATCCAAAAGGGGGAACGCAAAGAATATTCCGCAAACCAACATCCCGGCTGCCGCTCTTGAAGTTTATAACCTGGGGCAGGAAGTCTTCAATCGGGATGCGCATTGTGCGACCTGCCACGGTGAAAATGGGAAAGGGGCGATTCAAGATATCTACCCGCCACTCAGTGATAATGAGTGGGTGATGGGCAATGAAGATCGTTTGATCAAGATAGTCCTAAAAGGCCTCTGGGGACCGATTGAAGTAGCTGGCCAGCAATATGACCCGACCAAGGGATTGCCGCCCATGACAGGATTTGAAGGCATTTTAACCGATGAGGAAATTGCCGCCGTTATCACTTATACCCGCATCCAGTTTGGTAATAAGAAAGTCCTCTCAAAAATCGTTGATCCAGCCGATGTCGCTCGTGTGCGCGAGGAAGTCAAAGATAAGGCCGGTTTTTATATGGTTGAGGAAATACTTGAAATGCACCCGCACAATTAAGTAGTAATAGAGTTTAACCTGTGGGAAAGCTCGTTGGACGAAAGTCTGGCGGGCTTTCTTTTTGGGAAAATTAAGTCCCGGTGTGCTCGGCGATCCCGCCCTGTCTTTAGCTCGATTAGGTAGGGCCCGATTGCCAAGCGGGCCGCCTTCATGGTTGTTTGCAATCTTCCAGTTGCAAAACGGAGCTCATGCGCATAGGTTATAATCTCAAACTCGTTTTACTCATCAACCCTTGAAATATTATGGAACGGAGAGATTTTCTTAAATATTCGGCCCTCGCAGGCAGTGGACTATTTGCCCTGAAGAATAGCAGCCCTTCAGCTTGGGCGGCGCCAAACGAAGCGATGCCATACAATCCACTAGGACGTACGGATGTGCCGGTTTCAAAACTGGGTATCGGCACGGCCCCTCTCGGGCGGCCCAACACCGATATTCCAAAGGTGAATGACATCATCGCCAAAGCCATCGACGAAGGCATCAATTACATGGATACCGCGCCGAACTATACCAAGGGAGAAGCGGAGCGTCGCTTGGGACATGCCTTAAAGGGTAGGCGAGACAAGGTCTTTATAGTGACCAAGACGGAGGCCGATACCTACGAAGGTACGATGGAATTATTGGAAAACAGCCTGCGGCACATTCAAACCGATCATGTCGATCTGGTCCACTTGCACAACCTGGGTCATTTGGACCGTTGGAGTGATCTCGATTTTGCATTCAGCGAGAAAGGTGCCATGGGTGCATTGCGCAAAGCGAAAGAGCAGGGCAAGATCCGCTTCATCGGCGCTAGCGGTCACTTGCATCCCAGCCGGTTTCATTACGCGATCGATTCAGGCGAGATCGATGTCATGATGCACGCCGTCAACTACGTCAACCAGCACACCTACGACTTTGAAAACAAAATCTGGGGTCGCGCATTAGAGAAAAATATTGGTCTGGTCTCGATGAAGGTGCTGGGAGGAAACCTTAATAACGAGTTTCGTCTCCCGAAGGAAGACTATGAAATGGCCATTCGTTACACCTTGAGTTTGAAAGGGCTCTCTACCGCTGTGGTGGGTGTGAACACCATGGAGCACCTCGATCAATTGCTCGAAACGTTTCGGCGGGTTGATGCTTTGGATGAAGAGGAATTCATCTCCTTGGCTCAACGAGGCCTCGATCTACTCAAGCAGGATCCGACCTTACGCGTGGCTCACGGATTGCCCGTAACGTAATTGTAATCCTCAGAACGGTGGCTCGTCGTCGAAGTCTTCGTCCGGATCCGCCATGGGTGGAGTATCGTCGTCTGCGCTAGCTGAACCACTGCTCTTACTATCGATCTTCCACGCTACCAGGTTCACGAAATACTTTCCGTTCCATTCCCGGCCATTGATATCGAAACTTACGGTGACTTTGTCGCCTTTGTTTAGACTATCAATCAATTCGATACGTTCCTTAAGGCACTCGAACTGAATGTCCTGAGGATATTTATCAGCTTCGCTTGTGACTACAAACGCGCGTTTGCTAAAGCCACTATCGAAAGTTTGAGTGTCGAAAATTTCTTTTACGGTTCCGTTTAATTCGTATGCCATGGTCCTCAAGAAAACAGTGCTTTTACGGGAAGCAAACTTTTATGAACTCAGGGGTGACTTTTTTGCAGGTCCAACGGAATGAGGCGATTAGGTTCTCGAGATTCAAGTATGAAAACTACGATTTAAAGCCTTTAATACCTGCGAATGAATAGAGAATCATTACGTCTTATCTGGCCGTATCCAAATACTGAAATCGAATCCTTTCAACTCCATCATTATAATCAACGACTTACAAAGAACATTTGCTTGTTTGTCAGAACAAGGAAGTAAGTGTTAGTGAATGAGGAGCGATCGTTTTTTGCTCGAAATTCAGTTTTCCACAACCTGGTATTAGATAGGATTTCCGAAACTTGAAATTGAATGAACCATATTGGAATCGATCCAAGTTTCTGAAAAAAATATGGATCAAGGAAGCAAGGATTTTACTTGGCCGCGGTCAGTCGTGAAGGAATCATTTCATCGGGAATTCCAAGGATGGTAAAGTCGATGTTTGGGTAAAATCGGGTGTAATAAACGATACGCTGGCGTTGCTTGTCATTCAGTTGTGATTTTCCCCGTCCGACAACTCCCTTGTTTTTGCGGGTTTGCAATCTTTTGGAAAGCTCTATGGCAGCTCGAATTTCGTCATCGGATTTTGGCTCTCCCAAAAATTTGCAGGTCTTTGAGACAACAGCCAAGATATCCTGCTTCATATCTTCATAGGTGACGATAAGTGCGCGCTCCTTGTCTTTTATGAAATCAGAATTCATCCAACCGGAATAAAAGTTAAAATACCAAGGCACTACCATATCCACGACAAAATCGAGCTGCTCGGTTTCGTTAAAGGATTTCCAAGTATCAGTATCCATGTAAGCCATAGGCCATTTGACGCTTTCATTATTCATATGGTCTTTAAAGCTCACGACTATATCAAAAATACTACGAAACTGAAGAATTGTGTGGGCATTGCTGAGTTTCAACAATTTGGTAGTTTCGCGACTATAACGTGTATGGACGCCCGGGGTAACGATGTTATTGCTGCGCTTAGTCAAAAGGAGACGATGAATGTCGAGCTCTTGCTCTCTTCTCCCAAAATGAGGAAGTAGATGCATAACTTGCCAGCCAAGTAAGGACATCAGTATTGAGCTGAGCCAAGTCGATCCTGATTTAGGCGCGGATATCAAAGCAGCGTGCTTTCTCTTTTTAGGGACAATGTATTCTATGACGGTGTCCGAATAAATTGCATGAGCCGGATTCATCATCGCCTTGAAAATAGTCGAGATTTTCATATCTTTAGGTAATACTTTTTTCCCTCTAACTGCAATAGCTTATCCATAGCCTCGAACCAGCCTTCTTGGGCGGCGATGATCTCATACATAGCTGCAAACGTGACTACCAAGAAAAACACGAAGACCATCGTATCGGTTATGATAATCCCACGGGATCCTGCGAAGAACGTAAAAGAAGTATAGCTTGCCCAACTGATGACCAGAGACTGACTGTAGGACAGAGGAGTTACACTCGAGATGATCAGTGCTGTACCTTGGGTCACGGCGATCAAATAGAATCCGAGACCTATGATTACTGTCAGCCCGGCGATGATTCGAACGGGACGGCTTTTGAATCGTTGCCCGAAATACTCAGCGACTGTTAGAGTACGGCTGCGGCGAATGAAGCGGCCAAAGTACACAGCACCCAAATATATCCACACAAAACAACTGCAGAAATCAGAATAATGGCGGCATTTGCGGCGTAGTTGAAACCAGCCTGGCCGATATAAACATTGGAGCTTAGAAAGCTGGCGACGAGCGTTCCCACTATAAGAAACACTGGGGCTCGCCGGCCCGCCACGAAGTAATCTTCGATTCCTTTTACTTTGCGGCCCACGTAATTCCCAACCACTACATAGGCCAGAAGGCTGAGAAGAATCGTTATCGTATAAACAGTCACAATTCGCTAGCAAACGAACTAGCGATCGCAGAATGGCCAATTACTTAAGGCCATCGAAACGGTCTTTAAAAGATCGGGTTTTGTATGGCCTGCCTTTGCTTGTAGGGCGAGTCCACGATCGATTGTCATAAGGTAGTTTGCGAGTGCTGACGGGGCTGCATTCTTTGGCAAATCACCCTCTTCTATTGATCTTTCGAATCGCTTAACATAACGCAAAGTAAGGTCAGACATTTTATCAGACAAATAATGTCTGACAGAGTCGGATTGAGGGCTAGATACAACTGCTCCCAAAATGACAAGGCAACCCTCAGGATAACCCTCAGATGTCATGATTTCAACCACACCTTCTAGACAACATTTAGCTACAAGGCGCGAATCTGGTTGACTTATTGCTTTTTCGTGGAACGGCCGAGATTTTTTCGCATAACTTTCAATGCACGTTTCAAAAAATTGCTTTTTGTTGCCGAATGCACCGTATATGCTCGGCGCTTCTAGGCCCGTCGCTGATACGAGTATGCGCATGCTAGTCCCTTCATATCCATGCATCCAAAAGGCTTTTAGTGCTTGATCGATGACTTTGTCACGATCGAATTTACGCGGTCTTCCGACTGTTCTCGTTTTGATGGATTGGGACATTATGATAGATTGTTACATTTCGGTTACGAAGTCAACAAATCCAATCAGAATATGCAATGATCATTAAAATTTAATTGACTCAGGATTTAAATCGCATTGGTCTTTTTCTAGGTTGGCATTTTTTGCTGACATTCATCATAAAAACCCCTGCCTTGTGGGCAGAGGTTTTTGTATAAAAACTCATCAATTGATATCGGTGAGGAAGCTAGCAATTAAACCTGTCATCGATTCAAGTAGAGTAATGTTGGTGCCGTCGTAACAGTGTTGCCAAAAGGTCTCTATCATAATTGCCAAATCCCCTTGGGATGCCAATGGATTGATAATCGGTATGGGAGGGTAAGCTCTAAGAGATATACTTCTCGGAAAGGACAGGTGGTTGCAAACAAAACTAGCGTAAATCCAATTTTATTGGAGTAGTATGGTCATCCAGAACTTGTGCAGCAATGCACAAATTTTTTATCTTTAGTTAAATAATTATTGACAAAACCTCTGTGGGGTTGAATTTCATGCCCCAATGATCAGAAATGTATCACCAAAATTCAGAATATCGTTAATATTGGCAGTTTTTCTAGCCGGTAGTGCGAATCTCTACTCGCAACAAACTGACCGATTAATTATCGTAAGAAAAATCGCGGTTAAGCACGATAAAATAGATGAGTTCACAGCGTTGCAGAAGGAAATGTCTGAGGCATACGAGAATGCTGGGAGAGGCAGACGCTGGGTTTGGAGACGAGTATATGGCGAAACGCACACGTTTCACATAATAACCGAAAGCGATAGCTTCGCCGAAAGGGAAAGCGGCCAGGAAGTAATGGATCAGGCTCATTGGGATCTGTGGTTGGGCGCTATGAGTCAGACTATTAAGAGCAGGGAACTGACCACCTTCAGGAGAGAGTTGGCGATCCCAGCGGACGATAGGCCTAATTTCGTTGTGGTTACCCAAAGAACGATCCGACCTGGCAGAATTTCCGAATACCTCGATTGGGTTGAGAATAAATTCATCCCAGCTGTGCAAAAGAGCGGGAGCAATGGTAGGGTTTGGGACAGACTTTTGTACGGAGGTAACCACCTAACTATCGCCAGTGGGCGTTTTATAGATTCCTGGGCGGAGCTAGACGAGCCGATACTGGACTTACCAGAGGATGAGAGAAGCCAATTATTGGAGGGATATCACGAGTTTTTCGAAGGAGATGTTGATAGGTACGTTTTAAGATTCGAAGAGGAAATGAGCACGGGGAACCTTTAGTTTTTTGCAGAGTTTTCCATAGCCAGGAAAACTATTGTGGGCGGTCCGTGCATCGACGGATCGGCTGCTCCGAATAAGGAAACAAATATAAATTCTAAACTGAAAAACAAAAATGAATCTGATAAAATTAATATTATCTATCCTCGCTCCGTTGGCAATCTCGGTGGATGTTGCTAGAGCTCAGGAAATAGCGAGCGTAGCTCACCGTTTCGTCGAAAGAGAGGACATGGCGGAATATATACAGCGAGAACAAGACTATTGGAAGCCAATCGCTGAAAAAGCGATAGAGGAGGGGCGTATGTCCGTTTGGTCTGTCTGGCAAAGAATAGGCGGTTTCAATATGGACGAAGAGCCGAATATACTGATCTATGCTGAATTCGATAAGACTAGTGACCTAGAGCTATATGGCAGCGGGGCACCAGCGTGGAAAAAGGTATTCCCCGATAAAAAGTTTTCTGACATATCAGTGAGAGACTTGTTCGAAGCCAAGGCCTACTTATATCAGAAGCCTTTGGTAAATATGGTCTCAGCAGGATCGGTTGAGATACCTGAAATAATTCGAATTAATTTCGTAAAGGCTCCAGGCACTTTGAGCGAATATCTGCGGCTGGAGAATGAAGTATGGGGACCCTTTATCGCTGGGCAAATTGAAAAGGGAAGTACTAGTATAGCAAGCTGGTACCTTGGGCAAGTGATTGAGCCAGGTGGATCAGAAAGGCCTTACGACGCAGTTACCGTCGACGGCTTCAGATCATTGGCTGAAGCTTTGGACCCGCACTTCGATGAAGGAATAGAAATGCCTGATCTTTCTGAGTTTGGGAAGGTTCATAAAAAAGTGAAAAGACACCTCTATCGCCTCGTAGCTCACGCGAGGTGAGGTTCGAGGCCTTCCAAGTGCTCGCGTCAAAGTTCCCCAGCCAAAAAGAGAAAGCTAAAAACTGATATGAGAAAGAAATGGTATACGAAATCACTCTACTTAGTATTATTGGCAGTACTGGTCTGCACATCGCAAGCGGCTCATCACTCTGCGTCACATGGAGAGAAAATGGAGCCAGGCTTCAAGGCGGCCAAAAAACCATATAATTATGTAGGGGTTGATTTTATGGAGGTTTTCTCTGGGCAGGAGGAAAACTATGTTAAAGCAGAGTCAGTTTGGTTGAAGGTGCACGAAAAATTGGCAAGCGATGGAAGGATTCTTGGATGGGGTCTTGCCAAGGCTAGGGAGAACGATCTCGGAATTGACTATATTACGTGGAAGCACGTCCAGTCTCAGGACGACTTAAACGGTTTATACGATATGGCTGAGATTGAAAATTGGCTTGGAGCGGAAGATTTTCAAATACTAAAAAATATCACGCAAAAATCTCGCAGGATCAAGGGTCGGGAGATTTTAGCTTTAAGCGATTATACTATCGATTCTATTTTTCCAGAGCCTTCTTCTGTTGCCTTTAACTGGAATTTCATGACTCCATCCGCGGGGAATAGGTCCGCTTACATCGCGGCCGAAAAAGCACACATCCAGCCATGGCAACAAGCCAAGGTTGAATTGGATCCTCGCTTCTTGGGTTGGGAACTCCAGGAAGTAGTATCTAGTATGGGCGACACACCCCAGGCAGCGCTTCGCACGGTCGATATTTTTAGGATTGATGTTAATCAGTCAGATGATGAGCGACAAGGGCTATGGCGAAAGGCTCGTGACTTAGCAGGGCCATTGCCAGAGGGTCTCAATTTTGGGCAGTTGCGGGAAATGCAAAGGGTTACGTTCGACGTTATATACATGACTGATCGAGGCAAAAATGCGGTTTCTAAGTTGTGGGAGCAATTAGAGGGGAGCTGGACAGCTCCGAGTAATGATGGGTACCGAACCAAAACGATAAGCCCTTTCACTGAAAGAATAGAGTACTTCAAAAAAGATGGCGAATCTAAGGGTAGGCAGATTAAGCCGATCTCTGTTGAAATAGTAAATAAGACTCCTAAATTCACGGTCTATGGAAACGATGGTGAAAGTCTGTTTTCTATACCATTCAGGGTAAAAGACGAAATTTGGTACGAGTATTCAGGAGTCGCGTTTTCTTCTGACCGTATATTTCGGTACGAAAAAACTTCCGAACCTGTGCTCAATGAGCAGTCGGCGATGGAAAGAGCTATAAAAAACAAGAAAATGGCCCTCGAGTTCTTTAATAAGTTACTCACCGAACCTGAAGCGCTAAAGCCGATACTACACAAAGACTTTGCATTTACTTACATGGGAAAAATCCCCGATACATTACTTCCTTACGGGGTTCCTTATGACACGAAGTCGCTTTTAGCCAATTGGCTTGGCCATATCCCGAAACTCGTGCCAGACGGAATAGAATTAAAAACCACTGATATTATTGCGGATGAAAATGGAGTGGCTGTAAGGCAGAAAGGAAAAGCCAAGGGTAAGTACGGTCCGTACAATAATGATTATTCATGGCTGTTTAAATTCAAGGAAGGCAAAATTTTATCAGTAGAGGAATTCAATAGCGACTACTTGGTAGCCAAAAGTCTTTATGGTAGAAATTTAATTCCGTTCTCTCCCTAAACAATTTTGGGGCTTTACGAAAATTGAGATAAAATTTGTGGGTTAATAGGAGAATCAATCGGGCGAATTTATATTCGCTTTTGTAATCAATCGAGATTCTTTACCAGAAGATCTGAAGAAAATAATGTAACTATGAAAAATAATATCGGGGCAATTTTAATCACTTTAATTTTATCTATATCAGCAATAGCAAATGAAAGGCCGGCTGTAATTGGAGGAGTAGAAATGGCATCTGGAGAAAAAAGTGCCGCTTTTGAGCAAGTTATAAAAAGACTAGGAAAGTGGGAAGGTACCATGACTCAAGGAGCAACGGGAGCAGTTTTCGATGTATTTTATGAATTCAAGCTCACGTCTGGAGGAAACACCATAATCGAAACTTTAGTAGAGGATGGTGTGGAGATGCTTACAACATACAGCGACGATAACGGCGAATTAGTAGTAAGACACTACTGTGCCTTAGGCACGGAGCCAGTTTTTTCTGTGAGTGGTCTTTCGGGTACGGTAATGTCTGTCGAATTGGATAATACAAAAGTGGATTTACACGCCGAACATGAAAGTTTCGTTACCGAGATGAAATGGAAAATGAACTCAAAAGATTCAATAACCTTTGAAGCCACGATTATGCTAGATGGAGAGCTAACAAAGAATAAGGCTCAGATAAAAAGAGTTCATTAACAAAAAAGCCCCATACGAGGCCCCTTCACCGGAGATCCGACCAAGGCGGGTCTCCGCGACCTTTCCGCCAAAAGCAAATTCCTAGCAATCATGGATAAAAAAAGTAATCAAAACGAAGAAGGGTCACATTGGTATTGTTACGTTGTCTTCGATGTCACGGACCCCGCGCAATTTCGTGATTACGTCGGCAAGCAGGTAGGCATTGAGCAGGAAAACGGGATGAGCAGCTATGAAATTTACGTTGATGATATGACAAGTCCGAAGCGTGCCACATTGATAGAATGCTTTCCTGATGATTCGACACAGCAAATGCATCTTGAGAACCTTAGAACTGAGCTGTTTATGGCAGGCATAGCAAACCCATCCATTACGGTTTTGGGCGATCCCCCTCAGGCAACTAAAGACCGCATGTTGCAATATGGGTTTTGGCCGCCCGCTTTCACTGGGCCTTTCCAGCATTTTAAAGCCTTAAAAGGCTTCCGAAGTCAATGATTGCAAAAGGGTTATTATAAATATCATTCATACAGAAGAAACGAAGCTCTCAGTCAAAATTTTTAGAAAAGAAATTTAATTATGTCAGACAATCCACAATTCAGAGATGAAACTGGTCAGGTAACTGGGGTTCGTGTTTTGCCACCTAATGCTGAGGGAGCCCATTACGAAGTCTCACTTTCCACACAAGGGATATTAGAAAGCTCAAAATACAATGCTCTCTGGACCTACACACAAGTGCAACGCAATGATGGCAGTATTTACGGCCAGGGCGACGGGGTTCTAACCACCGAGTGTGGAGAGGTTATCTATCTCAAAGGGAGCGGCTCTGCCCCGGGTAAGGAAGCTGATGGAGGAGTGATATTCAAAACTATCAATCATCATCACACAGCCTCCGAAAAATTTAAGCACCTGAATGGAGTTGCTGGTGTCGGCATCTACAACGTCTCTCCGGAAGGGAAAACGACCGCACAATTCAGTATTCTTTAATCAATCTCAGAATCAAGAAAATGAGTCCAAGGGAGAGCTGAAGTTCCTTTCATTCTCAATGGGCTCGATGCATGACCGGTAATCCAAAAGCAATAATGAAAACTTCTATGACCAAGATAATGAAAAATGTCGCCCTCACCCTCGCCATGCTGGTAAGCGCGCTCGCAGCGCCCCTCCATGCCTTTGAGGTGAGCGGCGAGTCCTTCGATGCGGACTTTAATATTACCAGCTGGACTAGTAACGTTGACGGCATCACCCTGACGGCTGAAGGCGAGGTTGGTGAAGGTTACGGCAAGGTCTACCTAAGCTACGATTTTGTCAGCAGCAGTGCGGACAAGAACCAGGGCGACTTCTCTGGAGATGTTCGAACCATTAACAACGACGGCGTCATGGTCGCAGGCACCCTGCAGGGTATTTGGAAACGTAACGGCAAGATGGTCACCATATACACCCTAGACCAGTTCTCCAATGGTGACATGATCTATGCCAAGGGCGATGTGGACCTCGTCAAGGGAACGATGTCCTTTACCGCCTACCCCATTCAGTAATCTCTCGCCGCGAACAAGCGCAGTGTCTGCACGCTCTCAGTACAACGTCGGCGGGTTCTAAGAACAAGGCAAACGCGTTCTTCAGGATTACAAGCAAGCGGTTAAGTGGTACACGAAAACGCCCGGCCATCACATCGCACAATCAGGGGAATTACTCCATCGTCAATGAACAGTGGCGCTACATCCGCTATGTAGACGGCGCCGAGGAACTCTACGATATCGTCAACGATCCCCACGAATGGACCAACCTCGCTTCCCAAAAACCAGGGATCCTGAAATCCATGAGAAAGTGGATCCCAAAAATCGACAATGGTCCCACCCCTGGCAGCCGCGCGCGCATTTTGACCTACTATGACAAGGTGCCTGTATGGGAAGGACAAATCATTGGAGAAAACGACCCGGTCCCTCAGGACAGCAAGGACTTTCGTGACTGATCGTTATTTCGACCTGGCATTCTTATGCTCCAGAAGGCCTCCCAAGGAGTGTAATTGTCGATAGATTAACCTTTTAAGCACATTATGCCGATTGATTACTGGAAGCGAAATAGGCGATCATTGTTAAATCCACCACCACCATTTCATTGCTTCGCCACTTTTCAGGAGGTCCATTTTACTGTGGTCGGGGATTGGACAGTCGCATAGTCTTTTCAATTCCTCCCTATGATGGATTTCAGTTCACTTCTTATTACCCCACTCAGTTTCAACCCTAAGAACTCCTTTTTGCCATGAAGCAGGTTCGCATTCTTGTAGCTCTTTGGGTCATTGCGTTTACACCTGTGGTCATGGTCGGAGAAACCGTTTCTTTCCCTCCGCACAACTTTACCCTGCCGGACGGCTACACGCTCGAACTTGCTGCAGCACCACCTCTCGTCGAAAGACCCGTCCACATGTATTTCGCAGAGGATGGCAGTTTGTATATCACAGATAGTTCCGGCGACACCCGAGAGGGGCCGATTCAGCTGGCGGAACCAAGCCACCGCATTCTGAGTCTGGTCGATACCGATGGCGACGGGGTCTTTGATGAGTCGAAGGTGTATGCGGAGGAGGTGCCCTTTCCGGAAGGTATTCTGGTTTATAAAGGAGACGTTTATGTAGGAGCCCCACCCAACATATGGAAATTCAGTGATACCGATGGCGACCATGTAGCTGATGAACGGGTGTCCTGGTTTAACAGCGGATCCATAGAACGCTGTGCCAATGACCTGCATGGACCTTATCTCGGTCCGGACGGCTATTTCTATTGGACCAAGGGAGCTTATGCTGAGCAGAGCTTTGTCCTAGGAAATGGTAAGCTGCATCAGTCAAAGGCGCCTCATGCCTTTCGAGCCCGACCGGATGGCAGTGAATTGGAAGTCGTCATGACGGGGGGTATGAATAATCCGGTTGGCCTGGCTTTCAGCGAAACGGGAGAGCGATTTCTCAGCGGAACATTTTATGTCCTTCCGGCTACTCACCCCGGACAGCGAGACGGTATGTTGCATATGGTTTACCGGGGGATGTACGGCAGAAAGAATCCTGCAGCCCTGTCGGGTCACCCTCGTACGGGAGACTTTTTGACGGTCATGACGCATACAGGAGCTGCGGCCCCTTCCGGAGTAATCATGGCTCGGAATAATGCGTTGGGACTCAAGGGAGATTTACTTTGCGCCGACTTTAATCTGCGAAGGATATCCAGATACCCCTTGAGTCGTTCCGGATCAACCTTTGCTTCAGAAGCGGAGGTGCTTCTCGAAGGCGATCAGACGGATTTTCATCCGACCGATGTGATTGAAGATGCCGACGGCAGTTTGCTCGTAGCAGATACGGGAAGTTGGTATCTGATGTGTTGTCCCACCTCGCAGGTGGCCAAACCGCATGTCCTCGGTGGTATTTACCGTATCCGAAAAACGGATGCAGCAATTCAGGAAGATCCGCGAGGCTATAAACTGAACTGGGATCAACCCTCCATCGCTTACCTCTCCGATGAACGACCAGTAGTTGTGAACCGCGCTATCGAGGCGTTGGCTAAGAAAGAATATATCGATGACCTAAAATCTGCCAAGGCCGGCGTGCCTGCCTTGTGGTCGCTCCATCGCATCGATCGCCCTGCAGCTCGCAAAGCTTTACGGGAACGAATCAATCATGGCAGTGCGGACGAGCGCTCGGTGGCTATCCAAAGCGCCTCCCTTTGGCGGGATCCGGCTGCGGTGCCAGCACTGCAGAAGGCTATCACTTCGAAGGATCTCCATATTCGCCGCCTGTCCGCCATGGCGCTTGGCAGAATCGGCGACCGCTCATCGATTAGCGCGTTGCTGGAAGCAGGCCTCGGAGAACTCGATCCCTTTTTAAAGCACGCTGTCACCTACGCACTGTTTGAAATGGGCGTCGCGGATGAGGTTCCCGAAAAACATCCCCTGGCGAAACAACTCCGAATCATGGCAGAGGTTGCCCGGAGTGGTCCCAATCCCAATATCCGGCCCGATATTCTCCAGGCCGATCCGGTCAACACCGATCCTATCAAAGTAGCTCATCAGTTTAAACGCATGGGTGAGCTAAGAAAACATTTCAACCAGACAAAGGGAGATCCCAAGCGTGGAGAGAAAGTCTTCGCTGACGCCTCCAAGTCGCTGTGCATCACCTGTCACCGAATGGGAGATCAGGGTCTGCACTTCGGTCCGGATCTAACGAACATTGGTGCCATGCGGGGCAAATGGGATTTATTGGAAGCCATCCTTTTTCCAAGCGCTTCCATTTCCCGTTATTACGAGTGGGTGCATGTCCGAACCAAAGACGGCGAATTTTCCGGAGTTATTACAGATGAAACCGAAGAAACCATGGTCCTCTCTGCATCACCGGGAGCGGAAGTTACCATACAGACCGCGGATATAATCGAAGCTAAATATTCACATACCTCCCTCATGCCTGAAGTGTTTGATACTCTTTTGAGCCCCGACGACCTTAACGATATCGTCGCCTACTTGCAGCAGGCTCGATAGAGCCCACTTACTCTTACTCTTAATCTCGACATGAACGACTCAAACAACCCCAAACCCGGCATCCATCGTCGAGATCTTTTAAAAGGAGCGGCCGCGGCAGGTATCGGACTAGCATCAGGCGCGATAGGTATTCCTAAATCCTTCGGACAAACTTCTGTAAGTAAAAACAGGATACAGATTGAAAACGAGAAACCCGGAACACGTGACTGGCTTTTAACCAATACCCTCACCGATCCGACCATAGGGAGAAGTAACGTGACCAGTGGGCGTTGTCCGTGGATTGAAGGGTACTGCTCGGCCAACAGCATCCGGGCGGGTGAGAAGTTGAAGATTATGGTGAGCACGGATCCGGAGACCGAATTCAAATTGGAGATCTTCCGCACCGGTTACTACAACGGAGACGGCGCTCGACTGGTTCGACGTTACGACGCACTCAAAGGTACTCCGCAACCCGTCCCGGAAGTTGGCGAAAACTACCTGCACGAATGCAACTGGGAGCCGTCGGTAGAATTGACCATCCCCGAAGATTGGTTGAGCGGAGTTTACCTGGGGAAACTTACGGGAGAGTTCAGCGGCATACAAAGCTACGTCATTTTCATCGTGCGTGATGACCGTCCCTGCGACTTGCTGTTTCAATGCAGCGACCTGACCTGGTCCGCCTACAACCGGTGGCCTGTCGATTTCTCGATTTATTCCCGGCATGAAGGGCGATCCAGCACCAGCGTGCCCAGTGGATCCGTGAGCTTCGACCGGCCTTATGCCTTGTTCACTCACCCGGTTAACAAGATCAAAGCGTCTGTAGGTTCCGGCGAATACCGGCCCTGGGAATTCCCCTTGGCCTTTTGGCTGGAACAACACGGTTACGATATATCCTACATTTCGAACGTCGACACTCACGCCGATCCGAAGGGATTACTACGTACGAAAGGTTTCATTTCAGTGGGGCACGACGAGTACTGGTCCTTGCAGATGTACGAGAACGTGCTCAAAGCCCGTGACGAAGGCGTGAATCTGGCCTTCCTGAGCGCCAATGCCGTTCTGTGCGTTGTTCCCATGCTTCCTTCCGGAAACGGTCAGCCCAACCGGGTAATTCGCCGGGAAGGTTGGTTCTTTCCTCCCGAATATGGAAGCGGAGATGCCAGGCGAAACGTCAATCAGGAAGGCTTCGAACCCGTCATGGGGCCGGATGGCGCTTTATTGATGGGGAACCGGACGACTCCCCCCGTCATGGGAGCCGGCGATTGGACCTGCGCGATGCCGGAGCATTGGCTCTTCGAGGGAACCGACATGAAGAAGGGAGATTCGATCGAAGGCCTCGTCGGCTGGGAGTGGCATGGAGCACCCATGATGTCTTTGCCCGGTATGCAGATCGTTGCAGAAGGCGAAACACTAATGAGCGGAAGAAATCCCGGCCATTACACCGCCACCATTTACGACGGCCCCAAGGGCAACATCGTCTTCAACGCCGCCACCATCTGGTGGGCCAATGGTTTATCCAGCCCCCCGGGCCACAAAACTCCAGTCAGACATGGAGTCGCTCAACAAGGCGTCGATCCACGTGTTCAGCAAATCACCCACAACCTCTTCCAGCGCTTTATAAACTCTTAATCCTAATCTTAATATCCCAAATAACTCTCTATCAACCATGCCCCAATTCTCCGGATCGTGATGTTTGACTGGATTAAGATTTAGAGTAAGATGAAGATTCAGAAAACTACCCTAATGTTTAAAATAAATACCCTATGAGTACCAAATCTACCCGTCGTACCTTTTTAAAAACCGCTGCGGTTGCCGGGATCGGCATGCCCACCATCATTCCTGCCAGTGCGCTGGGTAGTGATGGAACCGTAGCTCCGAGCAATCGGATTACCGTGGGAGGCATTGGACTGGGTCCGCGAGGACGCAAGGTCCTGGACGGTTTCTTTAAGCATAAGGACTGTCAGTTCGTTGCCATCGCTGATCCTCAGAAGGAGCGGCGCGAAATCATCAAGCGCAAGACCGACCGTCATTACGGGAACTCGGATTGCGTAACTTATAATGACATGGCCGGTGTCCTGTCACGGGATGACATTGACGCAGTCGTCATCGCCACGGGTGACCGCTGGCATACCACGGCCTCCATTCTCGCTGCACGGGCCGGTAAGGATATTTATTGCGAAAAGCCCTGTGCCATGAACATCCAGGAATGTCAGGAGTTAGATGATAACATCAAAGAGCACGAGCGCGTCTTTCAGGCCGGAACCCAACGTCGTAGTGTTCCCAATTTCAAACTGGCTGCCCACCTCGCCCGCAAGGGTAAGCTGGGGCAAATGAAGGAAGTGCATGCCGGCATCCTGCAATTGCAGCAATACCTGGAGCCCTTACCGGCTCAGCCCATGCCCGATCCATCTGAGATCAATTGGGATAAGTGGGTGGGTCCTGCACCCATGGTTGATTTTAACGAAGACTATTGCGTGCGAGGTAAGTGGCGTAATCACAAGGGACTCTATGCCGCATGGCGACTGCCCGAGTGGGGATCGCACACCATTGATCTTTGTCAGTGGGCAGCCGATGCCGACGGAACGACCCCTATTGAATATGAAGCTGTATCCGATAGTCTGTTACACGCTACCTACGCCAATGGCGTCAAGCTGGTCATGCGACTATCTTCGCGCAATGGAGTGGGGGAGTGGATCGAAGGACTGGGTACTTGCCCCGTGCGCTTTGTCGGCGATGAGGGTTGGGTAGAAGCTGGGGATTTCGACCGTATCGAAGCCAGCAATCCAAAGCTGGTAGCCAGCAAGCCTGCTGACCAGATCTACGGTACCGATCCAGTCCACCATGTGCGTAACTTCCTCGATTGTGTGAAGACCCGCGAACAACCGGTATGCAACTCGACCGCGGTACGCTACGGCCACATGGCCTGCTTCGCGGCCGCCATCAGTTGGAAGCTGGGCCGTAAAGTTACGTTCGATCCAAAGAAGGAGAAATTCGTCAACGACGCCGAGGCCAATAGCTTGCGCACGTATCAACGTCGCGCCGGGTATAGCATTTAATTAATGAACGAAATCAAAGATCTATATGAAAATTAAAATTGTATTCTCTATGGTCGTTGCGATCCTGCTGGGTGCTTGCGCGAGTCTGCAAACGCAGGTCGATCCAGTGCTTGGTGAATGGCAGTACGTTATCGAAAACCTTCCCCAAGGAGAACCTGAAGGAATTTTTACTATCGTGAAGGAGGGTGACGGCTATTCTGGAACGCTTCAGAGAAAGGGTGACCAGGCTGTTCCTCTCGTGGATATAATCATGGGAAGTGGCGTTCTCGAAAGCAGCGGCTTTAATACGCGGGGTTATTCTGTAGTCATGAGCGGAACCTTTGAAGGTGCTTCCTTTACCGGAACGCTTTCTACCATCGGACGAACGTTTCCGATTTCGGCTGAAAAAAAGTAGTGGAGTAGCGAAACAGTGCCATTCGGGTCAAACGTAGTTTCTAGGAAGCAATGACGACAGTGGCAAATAGAAACAGCCGGAAGGTATTTGTAGTGGTTAGGAGTGCGGTCTCGTACTGGGAAAACAGAGAAAATTCTAGAGTCTACGTTTGACCTTTGGCGACGGCTGAAGACTCAGAAACGGTAGGTATACTGAAGCTTGGTCGCAATTTTAGTATCAGCAGATACGAACCTCAAACTGCCCATCGATTCGTTGATCCAACCTTGGTTAAAGGATAAAAATAAATCGTTGCCGGGCTTTGGCGTCCAACGAATGCGGCTCTGCAAACCGAGGTTTCGGCTGCGGTTATCGTATTGAACGAGGTTCGAAAACGTAAGCCGGGGTGATATGGAAAAGTCTAAGTTTGTAGTAAATACGCGAGCGGAGAACTTGCCTTCCGGTAAATTGGCCAAGGTATATCGGACACTGGTTTCCAAGGTAAACCTGGGAGGAAGTTTGTAGACGAAACTGGCTCGAATTTGTTCGCTTGATCCCGACCAGAAATCACCAAAGGTCACTCCTATACTCGCGTACAAGGGTCGCTTCCTGGCCGAGGCCAAAAATATACTGAATTGATCCATCTTGTACCGACCCACCGGGAGCACAATTCCATCGGAGATTTCAAAGGGCTCAAACAACTGTTCTTCGTCTCGGTTGTAGTTCATGAAGGAATGAATCGAATCACCGGATTTGAAATGCCAATGAAACCAATCGACATCGAAAGTTGAGCTCTCGAGTTGTCCATCCTCCAAGCGCTCGAACCGGGTGTAATAGACACTGTGAATCATGTCTTCGACGTTTAAAAAATCCTCCGGGCGAGGATTAAAGTTTCCGCCGATCCGGTACATCCGAACATTATTCCTCTGCACAAAGCCCAAAGCAGGATCGAAGTTTTTTTCAATTTCGCTGTAGGCAAGGATACCTTCCCAGATTTCGTTCGGATAATGAGCGGCCGCACCGAATGCCATGTCATCTCCCTCGACACCTTCATTGTCAGATTTGAGACCGAAGCCACTCAAACGAAAATCGCGCGGATACCCCAGGAACTCAGAGGTGGACAACATCACGTCCGCCCCGTAGGTCTTGCTCGACACACCAGGAGCTGGATCTCCATGGGTAAAAATGCCGCCGACATAAGACTCCTCCCAGAAATTCTGTTTCACGCGTCCAACATAGAGCTCCTTATCCTCGATCAAAACGGGATCCCCGTTGCCGTCCAAGGTGGTTTCGCCTGACATCACTCCCAGAAATCCGACCTCTGTCTGGCCCACTCTACCTGTCAGCTTTGCCCCCACTTCAATAGGTACTTCGGCACCTCGATAGAGTCCGATCCGCCGACTGAAAAATGGGATGATATCCGCATCGGCATCCGGAGCCCCTGGAGGGCCCTCCGGAATGGTACTGGCGAAATTAAACACTCCAATATCCTCTAAAAAGAACGATCGTTTTTCCGGGAAGAAAAGCGAAAACCGGTCGAGATTGATCTGCCGGGCATCCACTTCAGTTTCCCCGAAATCGGTGTTTATCGTTCCCGATAATTTCAAACTAGGAGTGATATTGTAAAATAGATCCAGGCCGGGTTCAAAATCAATGTCATCGTCGCCCGTGCTCTTAGTATGCAACCAACTTGACGCCAAAAAAGGGCGTATATCGAGACCCACGCCCTGCTTAAGGCCCGTCATGTTTGTTAAGGCACCCGCGTTTGAAACATTGAGGAATGTGCTCTCGACGCTGGCACCGGACCATACGGACTCCTCGATTTTCCGGAGAATGCTCCGTCGAATGTTGAAACCCCAGGTGTCGTTGTTCTCTGGAAAATTGAGACTCTTGAAGGGGATAGCAAATTCAGCGGTCCACCCCTCGTCAGTAAGTTGAGTCCGTACGTCCCAAATGGCATCCCAATCGTTGTTAAAATCCTGGCTCCCATACAACAATCCATCGCTCATCGATCCGACCGGATTGGTTCCGAAATAGTAGGCGTTACGTTGATCTCGAAACGTATCCAAAATAATAGTTACCCTGTCCTCAGATCGAAGGCGGGCATCCCTCGCCATGGTAGTGCCGATAATCCTATCTGGTTCAGAATCATACGCGATTACTCCGACGTACAAGTTATCCGTATCCCGTAATAGAATAACCTCAGTTTTTTCAGACACCACTTGCCCGGTGTCTGGAATACGCTGAATCAAATCTTCTAATGGGTTTGCGGAAGCCCAAACAGTTTCATCCAAAAAACCGTCCAAGGTTATGGGCGAACTGATTTCGGTGACTTCTGCAGTTTTGAGTTCCGCGTGATCGTTTCCATGCAACGGATATAATAAAGAAACAAGGCAGGTAAACAGTACTGCAAATTTGCAGTTACCTGTTCGATCAGCTATAAAAAATCCGAATTGGGTAGGAGGCACGGGTAGGTCTAGTCAGTGATTTTAAGGCCAGAAACTTCTACGGGTAAAGCTTAGGCGTTGAAAGAAGTCGAGCAGCAATCCTAATCAAATAAAAACCAATACTGCCTGGCACCTCTAGCCCTCTCCCCCTGATCCGCAATTTTTAGCTCTTCAATTATCTTGTCACCCAAATCAATTTCTCCAGTGGGTTGGTCTGGATCGTAGAGCTCGATAAATTCCTTGAACCAATGGATATCACTCACCTGCGTGAGGTTCTCCTCAATAGGACGATTTTCAGATTGGGGAACCGCCTCAGAATCTTTTCCTTCACCCCATGCCGAACATTCGTTGGCCACAGGATAATTTCAACTTCCTGCAGGTAAGTTTTGATCAAGTTGATATTCCCCACCGTATGCCCGATGTCACCAATATTGATTGTATCAGGAAACATTCCCGGCGGTCCCTTCCGCAGGGTACAGCTACTCACAATCGATCATTCGAAATGGGGGCCTGGCCGCGGAGTAGGACAGGAAATCCGTTGAGATTTCATGCCAGTAGCCCCGCAGAAGGATGCGTGAACTCTGTGGTGTCATGCTATTTTTTTCCAAGGCGGATTACTTGAAGCCCAACGCCGTACCAGAAACACCCATCAAGCTGGCTTGAAGAAAATGTCGTCTGCTGAAACTCATAGATCTAAGCAAGGTTCTTAAAAATGGGTGGGTCAAGAATGGCCAAAGCGGTTACCCATCGACACCAAACATTAAGGGCTGACCTCATTCACCCTCTCTGCGGTGGAAGCCTTTTTTGATTAAACACTTTGAGCGTTAATACTTGTCTTTAGCTATGTGTCACTGGTTGATTTAATGGAATGATCAATGCGAGGCAGTTATCCATTGCAATTTCTGTTCTCGTTATCCTGACGGGGGTGGCTGTTGTAGCAAAGACGCCGGAACCCGATTTCGCACGGGAAGTGCTACCGATCCTATCAGAAAAGTGCTTTGTCTGTCATGGGCCTGACGCCAAAGCAGATGAGCGGAAGCTTACCAGTTACGAGGAAGCGGTTCTAATTCGAAACGGAATACAGGCGATTAATCCTCATGAGCTGAAGGACAGTCTTCTGCTTGCTCGCATCTCGGACCAAGAAGATCCGATGCCACCGCTCGATGAAAAACCATTGAGTGACTCGGAGCGCGACATTCTTGAGAGCTGGGTCCTTTCTGGCGCGAAGTACGCCAAGCACTGGGCGTTCGAGAAACCTCAAAGAGATACTCGCTTCGATTCGGTCGATGAATTCATCCAGGCCGACATGCGAGCGAATGAAATCGATTTTTCGCAGGAGGCGAATCTAACAACCTTGGCTCGCCGGGCGTCTCTGGTCCTCACCGGCTTACCTCCGACCGTCGAATCGGTAGAGGCTCTAGTGTCGTCAAAAGATCCTTACGCCTTCAACGGTTACGTGGGTCAGTTGCTGCAAAGCGAACATTATGGGGAACATCGTGCCCGGTATTGGCTAGACGCGGTTCGATACGGAGATACGTCGGGTCTGGCCCGCGATGTTCGGAGGGGACTCTATCCCTACCGCGATTGGGTCATACAGGCGTTCAATGACAATCTGCCGATGGACCAGTTCATTACCTGGCAGCTGGCGGGAGATCTATTGCCAGAGCCGTCGCTCGAGCAGCGGGTTGCCACCGGTTATGTGCGAATGAATCCGACGACCAATGAAGGTGGGTCAATACCGGAAGAGTTTCAGGCGAAAAACAACTTCGACCGTGTCGAGAATTTGGGTACCGTGTTTCTCGGGCTGAGCTTGCAGTGTGCCCGTTGCCACACTCACAAGTACGACCCCATCACTCATGAGGAGTATTTCCAGCTCTTTGCGTTCTTCAATAATACCGCCGAGAAACCGCTTGATGGTTATAAATATGATCTTCCGCCCGTTGAGAAGGCTCCGCGAGACATTGCGGACTGGAAGCGGCACAAACATCTGAAGTCACTGGGTTTCGAGCTGTCGGGTGAGGAGGCCTTCGAGCTTGCCGAGATCGAAGGCCGTATGTCCACGACCCTGGTGGCCGAAGAGGGAGAGCCAAGGCCGACTTTTCTATTAGAGCGAGGCGATTATTATTCTCCATCGGGTCCGGCTCTCCAGCCCGGTGTCATTGCCGCGATTGGAGGCATGCCCAAGGACGCCCCTCGAAATCGCCTCGGTCTGGCGCGATGGCTAACGGCTCCGGACAATCCTCTCGTGGCCCGCGTATTGGTGAATCGACTTTGGCAACAGGTGTTTGGAGTCGGGCTTGTGAGAACGCCCGAGGAGTTTGGGCTTCAAGGCGAGCATCCAACCCATCCTGAGCTGCTGGACTTTTTGGCCCTCGAGTTTCAGTCCAGCGGTTGGGATCAAAAAGCCATGTTGCGACGGTTGGTGCTCAGTAGGACGTTTCGACAGTCATCCGTTATGCGGCTCGACATCGATGATCCTGAAAACCGGCTTTACGCTCGTGGACCCAGCTTCAGGCTCGATGCAGAGGTTATTCGCGACTCGACGCTCCTCGCCGCAGATTTGCTCGATCCGTTCATGGGCGGCGAAGGAGTGAAACCTTATCAGCCGCCAGGACTTTGGGAGTTGATCGGTCATCAGAAAAGTAATACCCGTGTGTACGTTCCCGATACGGGACCCAAAGTCTATCGCCGCAGTATTTATGTCTACTGGAAACGAGCCAGCCCTCATCCCATGATGACGATATTTGACGCGCCAAATCGCGAATCTGCTTGTGCTCGTAGGTCTCGCACGGATACGCCGCTGCAATCGCTGGCACTTCTAAACGAACCTCAGCGAATCTATTCTGCGAGGAAATTGGCCGAGTCGATCATCGATTCTCGGGAAAACGACGAAGCCCTGGTTGACCGCCTCTTCGAGACGCTGGCAGGCCGGGAAGCGAACCTGGAGGAAAAGACCGCATGCACATCGCTGTTCGAGAAAACCAAAAGCGCTTATTCAGCGAATCCTTCGCTTGCTGAATCATTGCTCGAAGTGGGTGGAACGCAGCGAAACGAATCTCTCGATCCTATAGAAGTCGCCGCTTGGACTCAGGTCGTCGTCGCGGTCATGGCAAGTGATCCGTTTATACTTCTTTACTGATAACCACGATGGAAACCGATCCGATCCGCGAACATAAATTGTTGATGACCCGTCGTCAGTTTTTCGGGCGAGCGCGGCTAGGCATTGGAACGGCAGCGTTAGCGAGCTTACTGGGGCCGACTCTCTCGGCTGCTCCGTATCAAGCTGCCGCTCATCATAGGCCACGCGCAAAGCGGGTCATTTACTTGTTCATGAATGGAGGGCCGAGCCAACACGACCTTTGGGACTATAAACCAAAGATGAAGGAGCATGCTGGTAAGGAAATCCCCGCTCACATTCGCGATGGTCAGCGTGTTACCGGAATGTCCAAGGGCGCACTGAAGATTATGCCCAGCGAGTATTCGTTTAGCCAATACGAAAATAACGACCGTGGTATTTGGGTGAGCGAACTTCTGCCTCATACCGCCAAGGTGGTGAAGGAACTCTGTGTTATCCACAGTGTTCATACTGAGGCGATTAATCACGATCCGGGAGTCACCTATATCCAGACTGGCAGCCAGATACCGGGACGGCCGAGTCTGGGCGCTTGGTTGAGCTATGGCTTGGGCAGCGAGAATTCCGATTTGCCCAGTTATGTGGTGATGCATTCGATGGGTTCTCAGCAGGGAGCAAGTCTGTTCGGGAGACTTTGGGGAAGCGGTTTCATGCCCTCCAATCATCAGGGCGTCATTTTTCGAGGAGGCGAAGATCCGGTGCTTTATCTTAATAATCCGCCAGGCGTTTCGCGTACCCATCGCCGTCACCAATTGGATGCCCTGGCTGCGATCAATCAGAAGCAATATAAGGACTTTGGCGACCCCAGCATACTGGCTCGTCTGGAACAGCATGAAATGGCCTACCGCATGCAGGCTGCCGTTCCAGAACTAATGGACATCAGCCAGGAGCCCGATTCGACATGGAAGCTCTACGGCGAGAAAGGAAAGATTCCGGGGACATTCGAAGCTTGTTGCCTCAATGCGCGCAGATTGGCTGAACGAGGCGTCAGAAATATTCAAATATTCCACCGCGGTTGGGATCAGCACGATAACCTTCGCACAGAATTGCCCGCCCAGTGCGAAGATGTCGACCGCGGTTGCATGGCGCTTATAACCGACCTGAAGCGTCGCGGCTTGCTCGAAGATACCCTGGTTATTTGGGGAGGAGAATTCGGGCGTACGGCTTATTCTCAGGGAGAATACGGTTCCGATGCCTACGGTCGCGATCATCATCCCCGTTGCTTTACTATGTGGATGGCTGGCGGTGGAGTTAGAGCTGGCATTACCTATGGTCAGACCGATGACCTTGGATACAATATTACGGATGCTGATGGAAACCCGTTGGTAGGAAAGCACCAGCCGTCTAAGCATCACTTTACGCCAGGAGCCGTTCACATTCACGATCTGAACGCCACCTTATTACATTTACTGGGAATGGACCACACCAAGCTGACTTACCGGTATCAAGGACGCGATTTTCGTCTAACTGATGTGCATGGGCATGTCGTCCATGATCTCATTGCATGAGAGCTCAATGATGGCACAACCTATCCTGATCTATGTGAATGGAACAGAACGGAATTGGCCGAGAGAGGGGTGAGTGCCATTCACGTCAGATCAGTACTTTTGACAAGAGGAGGACATCTAAAGGAGTGGGTCTTAAACCTTGAGCTGTATTTCCCTTTGGCCAAAATTAAGTATCAAAGATCAACTCCTGGTCTCTTGATCCTGCCTTACATTGAATACTTAGCCAAGCCCATGAATTCATTTCTACCTATTTCAATTTATATAATGCTGGTTGTGTCGTCCTCATTGGCAGCTCAAACAGCACGTGAACAAACTAAATTCGAGTGGATTAACAAAGATACTAAAAACGCCACCGAGGCTCAGCACCACACCTTGTATTCGGATGCCAACGATGCGGAAGTCGGTTTTTACATATACCTGCCAGAGCACTACGAGCATAACCCGAAAAGCCGCTATCCTGTTATTTATTCACTGCACGGTGGCGGAGGAGATGAATCCAGGAATCTGCGCCGCATTGAAGGTCTTAAAAAGGCGATCCAAAATAAACTGATTCCACCGACGATTATGGTCCTGCCCAATGGAGCAAAGGGCTCAGGCTATCAGGATTCATTTGATGGAAGCCTGATGATAAAAACCATGATCATAAAAGAGCTCATTCCTCATATAGACCAGAAATTCCGAACGATTCCTGAATCGCGCGCCCGGGCCATTCAGGGTTTTTCGATGGGTGGAGCCGGAGCTACGCAATTGGGCTTTCTGCACCCGAATATGTTCAGCTCAATCACCAACTTTGCAAGCGGCGGCATTTTGAAAGTTGATTTTGACCCGACCAGCGAAGAAGCCCGTAAAACGATCCCCTATTTCGGCAATAAATATAAAATGATGGGAAATGACCCCCAGTATTGGAAAGACAATTTAGGCTACTCGATAGTTGAGAAAAACCATGAATTGATCCGCAGAAATCTTGGCATCAGAATCGTCTTCGGCAAAAAAGACAAAGGCCTTGAGGGCGCACAAAATCTAAGCCGCTTCCTGGTTTCCCTGAATATTGAGCACGACTTCATCCTTCACGAAGGCGGACACTCCTGGGGTGAAGAAGTCCATGCCCTCGATTCCTATGCGTTTCACAACCGCCACTTCACGCTCAGCGCAGACGAACTTAAGCTTCTTAAATAAATACGCAGCAGGAAGGTCGAAGCGATTGGAGCATTTTATGATGAAAACCCACTGCTGGTAGCGCTGACGTTCGCGCTCGCCACATCGCTCCATGCCGCCGAGAAATCCCTCTTCTGTACCGAAGAGATTCTTGATGAAAGCACGCTGGATATAAAGATTCTGGAGGACTGGCATCCCATAGGCGCCACGCGACAGAAGCTGATCGAGATCAATGTCGCGGAGATCAAGCCGAGTAAAGATGGGATAGATGCGATGGAGTTGGCGTGGTTCTGGGAGTATTTGAGGCAGGCATTTTCTTTATCCAAATAATACGTGTCCGGCTCTCTGCGCCGCAAAATTCAAAATTGCGTTGGTTGACTTGCTCCTGAAGCATAGGACGCATGATGTTCAAACTATCAATGAGGCACACTCTATTGACATGCTTGTTTGGTCTTATCTTTTTGCCTATGTCCTCAGTGGCTCACCATGGTGTGACCGGGCAGTTTGATCTGGAGCAAGTGTTGACTGTGTCTGGCACTGTGAACCGCGTTCGCTTTGTCAACCCACATGCTTACGTCTACTTCAAGGTTAAGAACAATTCAGGTAAAGAAGAGCAATGGCGCTGCGAGTTGCGTTCAGGTAGTTTGCTCAAGCGCAAGGGTTGGACCGTCGATATGTTTAAGCCGGGAACCACCATTACCGTGTTTGGTTCGCCCGACCGTCGTGACCCGAAAACCTGCTATACCGAAACCATTACCTTAGAAGATGGGACGGTCGTCGCACGGTACGACACGCTGGATACCTCCGGCAATATCGTCGTTGGAGAGCGGGAATTAGTTCGGGAAGACGGAAACCCAAATTTGGCCGGAAATTGGACGGAGCCGATAAAGAATGCTCCTAATCCTTGGGGCCCAAGTCCAAGGTCGGATGGCCCACCAGCCGGAGTTGATTTTGGTAAGGACGGGTCACCTCAAAAAGTTGCTGCACCGCAGGCCGTGGGTTGGGGACAGGAAGCGAGCCAAAACCGGCCACCGTCTTATGAGCTTACAGATCTTGCGCGTGAAGAAGCAGACGACTTTACCCAAGATCAAAATCCTCGTTTTCAATGCGAGCCGACTAACATCATCCTCGACTATGCCTTTGACCAGATGATGAATAAGATCGAACAAACGGGATCCGCTTTGGTCATCACTTACGGGTTTATGGATATGGTTCGTGTCATTCATCTAGTTGGAGATTTTCCTGATGAAATCGAACCCAGCGTCACTGGCTATTCTTTGGGAAAATGGGAGGGTGACACGCTGGTCGTCCACACCAAAGGCTTCAAGCCTGGCTTCCTTATAGCTATTGGTGGACGTGCCACTTCATCCATTCGGCACAGTGACCAGATGGAAATCACCGAACGGTTCACCATGAGCAAGGATGGCACTGAATTGACCCGCGAATATACCATTGTAGATCCCCTTTATTTGGCCGAACCCTACTCGCACTCGAATTCATCTATGTATTCTACAGACAAATTTATTCCATATGAGTGTGAAGAGCTCAAGGACGGTAGTCAGTAGGGTAGGGTTATTTACGAGCTTATGCATTTCTTCAGGATTGGTTTTGCGGTCGTAGAGTTCGATAGATTTGGTCGATTGGATGCTAGGGTTTTCGAAGGGAGAGTAAACAGGTATCGTGCCTTCGAACTGCAGAGAATTTGTCGGAAAAATATTCCGAGGATTAAAGGGACCACAGTAAACTAGTAGCTCATGAAACGATTCGTCATCTTTTGTTTTCTTCTGACTGTGAATGTCGGTGCACTTCTCTTCGCCGATCATCACACAAGCGATCGCCCCAATATCTTTTTTGCCATTGCCGATGATTGGGGTTGGCCTCATGCAAGTGCTTACGGAGATGCGGTGATCAAGACACCTGCTTTCGACAGCATTGCGGCCAATGGTGTGCTGTTTACCAACGCCTATGTTTCCACGCCAACCTGTACCGCATCACGGAATGCGATCCTTACTGGACAGCATTTCTGGAGACTTAAATCAGGCAGCGCCTTGTTTGGTAATTATCCGGAAGGATTTCCGACTTATGTGCAGGTGTTGAAGGAGGCCGGCTATTTTGTGGGGCATTATCGCAAAGGATTCGGCCCGGGTTCGGATGGTGGGAAAGAAGTAGCAGGTAAAAAGTTTAGGAGCCTGGAGGCGTTCCTGAAGGAACGTCCGAAAGATCAACCCTTTTGTTTCTGGTTTGGAGCTTCGGATCCTCATAGACCCTATATTTTGGATTCAGGAATCCGAGCAGGAATGAAGCCGGAGGATGTTGATGTGCCTCCCTTCTTTCCAGATGTAGATGCCGTTCGCAGAGACATTCTTGACTATTACTGGGAGGTGGAACGCTTCGACCGTCAGGTGGGTGAAGCGCTGGCTCTCCTGGAGGCGCAGGGACTTTCCGATAATACCATTTTTGTCATGACGGGGGACCATGGATTTCCGTTTCCTCGTGGAAAAGCCAGCCTCTACGATCACGGTGCACGCGTTCCCCTGGCCATTAAGTGGCATACCCAAGTGCCACAGAACCGAGTCGTAACTGACTTTGTGAGCACCACGGATCTTGCTCCCACTTTTCTGGAAGCAACCGGAGTCGACTACCTGCCTGGCACCACCGGTCGTTCTCTGCTGCCTGTTTTGCGCTCCGAAAAAGAAGGGCGTGTGTCATCGAATCGTGAATACGTCTTGGCCGGGAAGGAACGTCATACCCTGGCTCAATTGGACCATCGGGGAGGTACTCCCATGCGCGCCATTCGCACCGACCATTTTTTATATATTAACAACTTCAAGCCCGAGAGATGGCCATCCGGTCATCCCAATGGAAGTGTTTATGGCCCCACTTATTCGGAAGTTAACGAGAGTCCCACGAAGAGTTATATTATTGAGCATAAGGACGAGCCGGATATGCAGATCTATTGGCAGCTATCCTTTGGGCTTCGACCGACTGACGAGCTATACGACCTTCGGCTAGATCCTTATCAGGTGCATAATGTCGCAGGCCGTACCGAATACGCGGGTACGTTACATCGCTTGAAAGAAAAACTATTTGCCGAGCTAGAGAAATACGAGGATCCTCGAGTCATTGGCGGCGGAGAAGCATTTGATCAGTATGAGTATCTCGGGCGCTTGCGAGGGCAGCCTTAGCTGAATCGGATAAACCTTCTCGCAGAAGCTGGCAAAGAATTGTAGTAATGGTGAGTCTGGCCTGCGAAGTGCAGTTTGACCCTGACCTGGACTACAGGAGCACTTTGGATGCAGTGTTGAGTGCGCGAAAATGTTATTTTGGTTCCGCTATGTTCGGTATATCAATTGAGTTGCCCGTATCTAATAACCAGCCCCGAACATCCAGGTCCCAGCATCCAGTATTTCGGCCCTGTAAGAATTCAGAGTTGGATTACCTTGCTCACTACTTTAGACCCTAAGATCGATCATTTGATACACTGCCCAACTTTTCTCGATCATGAAACGTTTTATACTCTTAGTTCTTGCGCTGGCCTTTGGCGCCTTCGGCTCCTCTTCGGCCCAACCCATGCATACGCCGACGAAAATGCCCATGGCCAAGGCTGAGTCGGTCGGGGTGTCAACCGGGGGCTTAAAACGCATCGACGAAGTTATGCAGGGGCACATTGAGGCGGGGACTATTCAAGGAGCGATCACGGCTGTGGCACGACGCGGCAAGGTAGTTCATTTCTCAACCCATGGAGAAATGGATGTCTTAAAAGGGCGCGAGATGGAACGCGACGCTATTTTCATCATGGCCTCTTCGGCCAAACCTGTGGTTGGTGTTGCCGCAATGATGCTGATTGAAAAAGGGCTAATAAGTCCGAGTGATCCGGTTTCGAAATACATCCCCGAATTTGCCAACATGAAAGTGGCTGTTCTGGCAGATCCAACAGCCAGCATGTCTAAATTCAAAACCCAAGGTAAGAGAAAGATCCCAGAGCACCGTCTTGTACCGGTTGAAACACCTATGACGATTCATCATTTGCTCACTCACACGTCCGGACTTGTTAGCGGCGGCCTAGGGGCGAAAGTCGGTCCGGTGCCTCGACGAAAAGACGACGATACACGCGCAAGCTATACTCTTAGATTGGCAAAGACGCCCTTGGATTTTCAACCGGGCACGCAGTGGAGCTACAGTGCTGGAGCGGGGCTCCATGTGATGTCACGCATCATCGAAATCGCTTCAGGTACCCCATTTGAGGAGTACGTTCAGAAACGGATCTTTGATCCACTGGAGATGAATCATTCGTATTTCCGAGTACCGAGCGACAAGCAATCAAAACGGGTCGTGATCAAAGGTGTTGATCTCTCAAAGAAGAAAGAGGGGTGGGGGGTTTTCAGTTCGACGGAAGACTATCTCCACTTCGAACAGATGCTGCTCAACGGTGGAGAACTTTTTGATCACCGCCTACTCAGCCCAGCCAGCGTGAAGATGATGGGGAGCAACCAGGTGAACGACCTCTATGCAACCAGTAACAAGAAGGGACAAGCCGGGATGGGTTTCGGATACACGGTTGCCGTCACACTGGATCCAGATACTGCAATGAACCATCGAGGGAAAGGTGCCTCTGGATGGGGCGGTGCTGCTGGCACGATGTCATGGACTGATCCTGAAAACGAACTGGTCGCAGTAATCATGTTGCAACAACCGCGTGGCTCGATGCGGAGCGACTTTGCAAAAGCCATTTATCAGGCCATTATTGAATAACACCATTACGACCCATGTTCATGTTCCACCTATTCCGACAATTCCCTCTTTTTGTTGCTCTGGCCTTCATCTCAATGCTCGGCCTTGTGGCTGAGGAAAGGCCAAATTTTCTGATCATCGCCATCGATGATTTGAATGACTACGTGGGAAGTCTGGATGGACATCCGAACGCCTCCACTCCTAATTTAGATCGCTTGGCCAAGCAGGGCGTTTTGTTCACCAACGCGCATTGCGTGTCCCCGGTTTGCAATCCTTCACGCACGGCGATCTGGACAGGGCTGAGACCCACCACGACCGGAATCCACTCCAATCCGATGGGCTGGTTTCGCGAGCAGGAATCGACGCAGGACATTGTCACCCTTTCACAAACTATGCTGCAGAACGGGTATTCGAGCCATGGGTACGGAAAGCTTTATCACCAGGTAAGAAGCTCGGACGACGAGTGGGAGCAATCGGAAGCTTTCTTTTACGGGCCCTTGCAATCTCCTAAGGTGAACTATGATGCAGGCTGGACGTTAACCGATTGGGGCGTTCCTCCGGTAAAGGATGCTGCCAGTCACGATGCGGAGATTGCCCAACATACCATCGACACCCTGCTAGGTAGCCATGACCGTCCCCTGTTTATCGGTTGTGGTTTTTACCGGCCTCATACTCCGATGTATGCCGAGCAAGTCTGGTTCGATCGCCATCCGCTGAACGGAATAGAACTACCCATCGGAGCAGTGGAAAACGATACCGAAGATCTGGTCTATTTTGGAAAACGGGAGCGACGACCACAGGATGTGGAAGCCCCTGGGCTTTGGACGCACGATTGGGTCGAGGACAACGGCAAATGGAAATCCATTGTGCAAGCCTACCTGGCGAGCACCTCGGCCATGGATCACGAATTGGGCCGGGTATTGGATGCCCTGGAAGAAAGCCCACTTGGAGACAATACCTACGTTCTTTGTTTTTCCGATCATGGTTATCACCTGGGGGAGAAACGTCATTGGGGAAAAGCCACTCTGTGGGAGCTGGCTACGCGCGTGCCATTCATCATCGTCGGCCCAGGAATCCCTTCTGGTGTCGTGTGCGACAAACCCGTGGAGCTTCTCAGTATCTATCCAACGGTGATGGACTATGCCGACCTGGATCCACCGCACGAACTCGAAGGTCGTTCCCTCCTTCCTCTCCTGGAAAACGTGAATGCCGATTGGGACCACCCCGCCTGGACCACCTTCGTCGACCATCATGCCTTGCGAACCGAACGCTGGCGCTACATACGCTATGCTTCAGGTGAAGAAGAGCTCTATGACACCCAGAACGATCCCCATGAGCTGAAGAACTTGGCTTACCGCCAGCCAGACAAGCTGCTCATCGGCCAAACGCTCACCCAGTTGCGAACGCAACTAGACGAATTGTTGGCAACGCAAACCAACTGAATAACGGCTTCTAACATGATAACCGCTTGGCCAAGTTCTAATAAGAAATGGCCAGCGATTACTATATCCAGGGCCTATTTTGGTGTATTTTCTTAGTCTGCTTCTTTCTTCGATTCCAATTTTGCCAAGGCATAATAAAATCGTACTTTCTTATTACCCTGCAAATCTGATTCACCAGATAGGACAAAACGACACTGAGAGCCTACTTCGGCTATCTGAACCGCATAGGAGATATACCATGAAACAATTACTCTTTCCAATTCTCGCAATCTTCCTCCTCTGTAGTGTGCGAGGACTAGCCAAGTCACCGAACGTTGTTTTCTTTTTGGTGGACGATCTGGGTTGGTCTGACGTCGCCTGTAACGGCAGTCCCTTCTACGACACGCCTCATATCGATCAACTCGCGGAAGAAGGCATGCGTTTTACAAATGCCTATGCGGCCTGCCATGTGTGTTCGCCGACCAGAGCCAGCATCCTTACAGGAAAGTACCCTGCAACCCTGACCCTGACGGATTGGCTCAATGGAAGAAGTGATCGACCCTATCAGGTCTTGAAGAATCCCGACAAGGCCATGGCTCTCGATCCCGATGAGACCACCCTGGCCGAAGTCTTGAAGAAGGAAGGCTATGCCACCGCCCTGTTTGGTAAGTGGCACTTGGGAAGAAACACCACTCCGACCGGGCATGGCTTTGACTTACATGTTCCCTATTCCGTGAACTCCAACCTTGGTCGACTCGGATTTTATAACCCGAAGGATATTCCCGGGCTCGATGGAGGAGAGTACGTGACCGATCGCCTGGCGGAGCTGGCCGCCAAGTATATTGATGTGAACAAGGACAGGCCCTTCCTTTTGTATATGTCTCACTTCTCGGTGCATGACCCCATTCATGGTCGGCCCGACCTGGTCGAAAAGTATAAGAAGAAACTGGCCGCCATGCCGCCCCAGCCCGGACCGGATTTCATACTCGAAGGCAACCCGGACAGCCCGACCAACCCGAGCAGGGCCGAGCTCGATGAATTGATAAAGCAGCCGGAGTACAGGGATACCTACACCTCCTACGCCAACGACCTTGTGAAGGTGAAACAGAAGCAAGATAATGTTGAGTTCGCCGGCATGGTTGAAAGCGTCGATCAAAGCCTGGGGACACTCATGGCAAAGTTGAAGGAACATGGCCTCGAAGATAACACCATCGTCATTTTCATGTCAGACAATGGCGGCATGTCCGTGATGAATGGCACGCCTCATTTCAAAACCACTCGCGACAAAATTGATACCCGTGCTTCCACATCCAATCTGCCACTCCGTGGTGCCAAGGGCTGGCTCTACGAAGGCGGAATCAGAGTCCCCATGATTGTTAAATGGCCACATCAGGGAAAGGCAGGAGCAGTCAGCGATGAACCGGTTATAAGTACCGACTTTTTCCCTACCATTCTTGAAATGATCGGCGTAGACCATGACACAAGCGGCCTTGATGGGAAGAGTTTCACCCGCTTGGTGCGTGGCGAAAAAATGGAACGAGGACCTATCTATTGGCACTTTCCACACTACAGCAATCATGGGATGCAAAGCCCGGGTGGAGCCATTCGTGACGGTGATTACAAGCTGCTCGAATACTTCGAAAACGGAACCGTTCAGCTTTTTAATCTGACCAAGGACATTGGAGAGCAGAACGATCTTTCAAAAATTGAAACCCGCAAAACCAAAGAGCTCACCGCGAAACTGCATCAATGGCGTAAAGATGTGAATGCGCAGATGATGACACCCAACCCGAATTATGATCCTGCAACAGACCTGTGGTCAGGTGGGGAATAAGGCTCTAACTCTGCAAGGCTTATGGGAAATGAAGAAAGGGCATGCGTAGATGTGGGTGTATGGATCAATGAATCCATTTACCGGATACGCATACGCTAAGGCCAGAGGATACGGTAATTCCTCTGGAGCCCTATTTCCCGAATTTGTCTATAAAGAAGTCTGCTTCTGATTTATACTTTGAATCGGCATTAGGATAGTTGAGGTGATTCTCGACCCCCAGGGCGTCTAGCTTCTCCTTCAAAGTGACTCCAAAAATAACATGGTGAACTTTCCAGGAGGTAGCACGATCACCTTCAGGAATCGAATCTCCAGGCGCCATTCCATAATTCATGTAGGTAGGTGGGTCGTCTGCCGTTACATGATTAATTACCGAAACCTTCTCCGCTATGGGCGCTATTTTTTCTTTATCATTCGTTCCGAAAATTTCGGCTTTATCCCGATGGAGCTCATCGTAGCCAGGTAGATTATTCAGCCACCAATCGAAATCGTTAGTTATCTGACCGTTCAGCGGGGCCACAAAGGCTAATCGTGTCGATTCGCGGGCAATGGGGTCGCTGTTTTTCGGATCAGCCTGATCGTCCTGGTATGCCAACCACATGCACAACTGCGCCCCTGAGGAACCACCAAAGGCACCCATCTGAGTTTTGTCGAAGTTCCACTTGTCTGCATTAGCACGCAAACTCTGAACCGCCCGTTGAGCGTCTTCATGGGCTGCTGGAAGCGGCACTTCACCAGCCAGGCGGTAGTGGATAGCAGCCACCGAAATGCCAGCCTTCAGGAGTTGTTTGAGCGTTTCTTGATTTATGGTGTCTTTGTTTCCTCTCACGAAACCACCCCCGTGGATGTATAAAACCAAAGGTGTGGGCGATGAGGACTCCGCCTTGTAAAAGTCGAACACGTGTCGCTCGTGTTCACCATAGGGCACATCTGAAACCGTGGGTTCGATTCGTGGACGCTGATCGGCAGCCCTGCGCTGGGCGAAGGCTTCCGTTGTGATTGAGGTAAGGCCGAAAAAGTAAATGGTGATATAAATGAGTGTACGGATCATAGTGGTTGCGCTCTAAAGCTTAATAAGACGATTTTGAAAGGTGCTTGTCAACTAGTCACAATTGTTACTATCTCTTGTATCCGAATCAGCCTGCCACAGCCTTTCCGCTCTTCTCTCCATACAAAATTATAATGACTGATGCTACGTTTCTCCAAAAATCTACCAGCCCGGTTAAAGCTTGTATGGTTGCTCTTGCAGCCTTCCTGCTAGTCTTTTTTCTGCCGGTATCTGACTCTCTCAGTGTTGAAGGGCATCGACTAATGGCCCTCTCGATCGCTTGTCTCATTCTGTGGGTAACTGAAGCCATACCGATTCCTGTCACATCGATATTGGCCATAGGCGGTCAGGCATTGGTCGGATCGGCAACCTTGCGTCAGGCTGCTGGCAACTTTATCAGTCCAGTATTTTTCTTTGTCCTGGCCATGTTTTTGTTCGCGGCGGTAGTGAGGGAAACCAAGCTGGACAGTCGATTTGCCCATTGGCTCCTATCCAAGTCTGGTACGGATACGCGAAAAATTCTGCTGGCTTTCATGATTGGAACCGCGGTCGTATCGTCGGTTATGTCAGACGTGCCGGCCTGCGCACTATGGATGGCTCTCGGCTTAGGGATCCTTCAACAGGAGAATTTGCAACCCGGGTCCTCCAATTTCGGAAAAGTATTGATGCTGGGAATCACAATCGCCGCGTTTATTGGTGGAATCGCTACTCCCGCAGGAAGTTCGATCAACATCATGGGGTTGGTCATGCTTTCTGATTTAGGCGGAGGAGAAGTCCCATTTCTAAAGTGGATGGCTATTGGGATCCCCATGGTTGTGTTGCTCATACCCATCTCCTGGTTGGTGCTCTTAAAATTCTTTCCACCTGAAATTTCGAACATCTCTGAAAATCCGGAAGAAAGAGAGGTGTCGAAGGAACCCCTTAGTACCGCCCAAATAAAGGTGATGGCTATTTTTGGTATAGTAATTTTTTTATGGATACTAAGTAACTGGTATCCTAAGGCGCTCGATGTAACCATGATCGCGCTTATCGGCTCGGTTGTCTTTTTTCTTCCAGGAATTGGTGTCTCGACCTGGGATAAGGCGTCGAAAGGTATTGGCTGGGATATTCTATTAATGATCGGAGCGGTTACTTCCATCGGCTTGGCTAGCCGCGATACCGGACTCGCAACTTGGGTAGTATCCGCGATTTTCGATGGAGCTGGAGGGATAAGTGTTCTCTGGCTGATCGTTGCGATCAGTACTTTTACCGTCCTAATTCATTTTGTGGTACCGATAGGGCCTGTGGTAAATGCGGTAATGATTCCGCCCATCGTGGCCCTTTCAATCGCTATTGGCCAACCGCCCATGCTCTTGGCCCTTCCCGTTATATTTACGGCCTCGTGCGCATTTCTGATTCCGTTGGATGCGGTAGCATTGATCACCTATTCAAAAGGTTATTATCGAATGACCGACATGCTTTGGCCAGGACTGGTGATCAGTGTCTTTTGGGTGATCGTTCTTACCGCATTGATGCTATGGGTAGTACCTTGGCTTGGTTTGATTTGATTCCCTAAGAATTATCTAAATCTAACATCAAACAATTAAGAGACTGAATTAAAATAATGGATACGATCCAATGGGATATTGCCCACATGGCGCATGTGGAATTGCTGACACCAAAACTGGAAGAAAGCGTTCAGTTTTTTTCGGAAGTGATGGGGATGTCCATTAGCGATGAAAAAGGTGATTCTGTTTATCTGCGTGCCTACGACGATTACGAGCATCATACCTTGAAGTTGACGGCGCACACCCATGCGGATCTCGGACACTACGCCTGGCGCTTAAGAAGTAACGAAATTCTGGAACACAAAGCGAAGGCAATAGAGGCAAGTGGGCATGGCCTAGGTTGGACAGACGGGGATTTGGGCCAGGGCCGTACCTACCAGTTCAGAATGCCAAGCGGTCAGTTGACGGAAATCTATTTTGAATCAGAGAAATACCGATCCAGCACGGATGACGCTTCGGCTCTTAAAAACACCGCTTCCAAATTTCCCGGCCGGGGTATGAATGTACGGCGTCTCGATCACATTAACTTGTTGGCTCCCGATGTGGGTGCCTTTCAAGACTTTCAGCTCAACACCTTGGGGGGTCGATTGACGGAAACCATTATATCCGACGAAGACCGAGTCCTGGGCGCCTGGTTTTCCGTCAATTCAAAGTCTTACGATTTGGCTGTCACAGAAGATCACCTACAAGGAGCGCGAGGCCGGTTTCATCATGTGACTTACGCAGTCAACAGTCGGGAGGAAGTATTGATTGCTGCGGATATCGCTTTGGAAAACGGAATCACCATCGAAACTGGGCCCCACAAGCATGCTATTCAGCAGACCTTTTTTCTATACCTCTATGAACCGGGAGGCCACCGGGTGGAGATAGCAAACAGTACCGCTCGTCTTGTGTTGGACCCCGATTACAAGCCGATTGTGTGGTCTCTGGACGAACGCAAAAAAGGACAGGCCTGGGGTCTGCAAACCGTTAAGAGTTTTCACACCCGTGGTTCTCCCATGCCGGATGAAACAGAGGATAATGCCTGAATCGGTAGCCTGATCAATTTTATGGAAACCAAAAGAAAGCTATTGGTAGTCGGAGCGCATGCTGCGGATTTTGTCTGGCGAGCGGGTGGCACCATTGCCAAAACAGTGGAACAAGACGGAGAAGTATTAAACCTGACTCTTTCCTACGGCGAGCGAGGTGAGTCGGGCGTGCTCTGGAAGGAAGACCCCAATCGTTCGGTTGAAGA
The DNA here is from genome assembly GCA_014529675.2 of Opitutia bacterium ISCC 52. Classification (NCBI taxonomy): domain Bacteria; kingdom Pseudomonadati; phylum Verrucomicrobiota; class Opitutia; species Opitutia bacterium ISCC 52. Next base: position 3,619,633 of record CP076040.1, on the reverse strand, counting down.
TGTGAAGCAACTGAGGCATGAAATGTCGGCCGAGGCTTCCGAAATATTGGGTTGTGAATTCCGCTGCCTCGATTGGGGCGACTACCCTATGGTTGTGAGCGACGAACGTGTCCAGCAGTTGGCGGCCATCATTCTCGAATTTGAACCGAACGTTATCCTGACGCATTCCGCTAAAGATCCTTTTAACCCCGATCATCCGCTAACGTATCAAACCGTAGAAAAAGCGCGCTTGCTTTCAGCGGGTGCCGGTGTCGATGCAGCCTTCAAAGCCATCACGCCTCCACTCTGGTATAGCTTTGAGCCGCATCAACCGGAACTGTCCGGCTTCATTCCCGACACGTTCGTTGATATCACCTCGGTATTCGAAAAAAAGAAAGCAGCGATGGCATGCATGCGAGCTCAAACGTATTTGCAAAGCTACTACACCGAACTGGGTGGAAGGCGTGGTAATCATGCCCGAAGGATTTCCGGGAAGAAACAAGTTGAATTCGCGGAGGCCTTTCAAAGTAGAGTTCCTGTTGTTTTGGACTCCATCGCACCTGACGTTCATTTCGATTAAAGCGATGATCACCGACGAGCAACTAAAAGCCCTCTCGCAGTTTGGAGCCGCCACCCTCCATGAAGCCTTGGGACAAATAGGTGACCTGCCTTACCAGATCAAACCACTGAATCCTGCGATGCGTATTTGTGGCCCAGCCTACACGGTGAAGTGTAAGGCCTATATGAATGTGAATCTGCACCGCGCTTACGCCTATGCGAAGCCAGGAGACGTAATTGTGGCGGACTGCTCGAGCGCCTATGATGCTGGCTACTGGGGAGACTTGCTCACATCAGGGGCCATGGAGCAAGGCGTGGCTGGCCTGGTTATTGATGCGTGTATCCGAGATTCGGACACGATTGAAGAATTGGGTTTCCCGATCTTCTTTCGTGGACTGTGTATCAAGGGAACCGGAAAGGATCCCGAAGGTAGTTTAAACCAAACGATTACGATCGGAGGCATAGTTATTCAGCCCGGAGATATCGTGGTCGGCGACCGAGACGGCGTGGTGATTGTCCCGCAGGACAGAGTTGAAGAAGCGATTGAAAAGGCTGATGCCCGCGAAAAGAAAGAGGCTGCTGTAAGAGCCCGTCTTGAGGCCGGAGAAACATCTTTGAAGATATACGAGTGGGATAAGAAGTTTGGGTACTAGAATGGCCTCGCGAATTCCATACATGCAAATTCGGGGCGGTAGCTCCAAGGGCATCTTTTTCAATACGGCCGATCTCCCAGATTCTGTAGAGGAGAGAGATAGGCTCATACTTGCAGCGATGGAAGGGGTTGGTCCTGGAGACACGCGACAGATCGATGGTCTGGGCGGTGGCGATCCTCTCACTGCCAAAGTCGCGTTGGTGAGTCCTTCGAAGCGCGAGGACGCTGATCTAGACTATTTGTTTTTACAGGTGATCATTGGAGAGGGACGTCTTTCGGCTGCGCAAGGATGTGGCAACATTCTCTCTGGCGTGGTACATTTTACGATCGAGAGCGGAATGCTTGCGCCAACCGATCCCACTACCAAAGCAGTCATTCACATGGTTAATAATGGCGCTTTGTGCGAGGTCACTGTGCAGACGCCCCATTCTCAAATTGCATTGGAGGGCTCTGCGAAAGTAGACGGCGTTCCCGGAACGGGTGCTCCTGTGATTTGCAAGTACCTCGAGACCGTTGGTATCAACTGCGGAAAGTTACTACCGACCGGGAACGTGTTAGACGAAGTCGATAATGTGCAAGTGACCTGTATCGATAACGGCATGCCAGTCATAGCGCTTCGAGCATCAGATTTCGCGATAAGTGGCAATGAAAGCAAGGAGGAGCTGGATACAAATGAAGACCTTAAGAAACGCCTCGAGTCCATCCGCTTGCAAATGGGTCCGAAGATGAACTTAGGCGATGTATCATCACTCTCCGTGCCCAAGATGTGTTTGCTTTCACCTCCACGGTCCGGTGGCCTGATGAACACACGCACATTTATACCACATCAATGTCATGTTGCCATTGGAGTTATGGGTGCATTTTCAGTCGCAGCCGTTGGTTTACTCCCGGGATCAATTGCAGAAGGCATTGCCGAGGAAGCAAGCGACTCTAGCTCTTTTTCCCTGGAACATCCATCCGGGCAATTTGCAGTGACTCTGAAGACCTCCCCGAAAGAGTCTGGTTTGGAGATTCATGAGTCCGGAGCCATTCGCACGGCTCGTATTATTGGTAAAGGAGAGGTATTTATTCCGTGAGCTGATTCACCCAGGATCATTTCCTTTCGATTCGTGCTTACTAAATTATTATATGAATATGCAGACTGTTAAATTATTTCTGATTCTAGTTGTTTGGTGCATTGCGAATTATGCCAACGCAGACGATCAACGTTCGAACCTTTTACTCATCGTAGCCGATGACATGGGCTTCACCGATATTGGATCATTCGGTGGCGAAATTAAAACCCCTCATCTGGATGACCTCGCAGCTTCGGGTATACGTCTTGCAAACTTTCATGCGGCACCGGTGTGTGCGCCCACCCGGGCGATGCTCATGTCGGGAATGGATCACCATGAAGCCGGACTGGGATCGATGCACCTTATGCGTGTATTTGATAATGGCTTAGCACCGAATAAGGAAGCCATTGGTTACGGCACACCGGAGTACGCCGGCTACTTGAGTCAGCGGGTGGCGGCTCTTCCCGAAATCCTTCAGGATGCGGGTTACCATACTTATATGACGGGCAAGTGGGACCTGGGTCGGGCATTGGTTCAAGAGCACATTCCGGCAGGCCGTGGGTTCGAACAATCCTTTGCTCAGTTGACGGGAACAGCCTTGCATCTAATTCCGCCAGACGGAGGTGCCCATGGCGGAATAGCTCGTGCAGAACCCTTTATTTACCGGGAGAATTGGGATGTGGTGAAGGAGCTACCTAAGGACTATTTTTCAACGAAAACATTTACGGACAAAATAATCGAATACATCGATGGCAACAAGGACAGTGAACAGCCGTTCTTTGCCTACCTTGCTTTTTCGGCACCCCATTTCCCATTACAAGTTCCTCTGGATTGGCGTGAGCGTTACAAGAATCACTATGATGAAGGCTATGATTTTTTGCGCGCCCAACGTATTGAGCGGGCTATGAAACAAGGGGTGCTTCCGGATAATGTAAACATGGACCGTTTCGATACCGGGACCGATTCCTGGAATAGTCTCCTAGAGAGTGAGAAACTCTTACTTAGTCGAAAGATGGAGATCTATGCGGCTATGGTAGAGAACATGGACTTTCACATCGGTCGAGTGCTGGATTATCTTGTAACGATTGGTGAGCGAGAGAATACCTTCGTTCTGTTCATGTCAGACAACGGTGCAGCGCAGACTTTCCCTCCTCCGCTCGCCAGAGGCTACGATCAATCCCTGGAAAGCCTCGGTCAGAACAACTCGTTTACAGTCTACGGTCGTGGGTGGGCATCAGCGAGTATGGCTCCCTTTCGAGATGTCAAAAATTCTCTTTACGAAGGAGGCACTCGTGCCGCCGCTATTGTAAATGCTTTTTCATTGAACGACCACGGTAGGGTCAGCCAAGAATACCTGACGGTCCAAGATGTATTACCGACTTTGCTCGACGTCGCAGGTGTCAGTCATCCCGGTAGCAAGCACCGAGGAAAGACTGTTAACCCCGTTCGCGGTAAATCATTTTTTCCTCATTTGAAAAACAGTAATATAGATGTCCGCGGTGACGAAGCGGTTGGCTGGGAATTACACAGCCAACGTGCATTAGTAAAAGGTGACTGGAAGATTTATTATTCCGGAGCAGAGACTGCTGACTGGGAACTGTATAACCTGATTAAAGATCCGGGGGAACAAGAAGACCTCTCAAATCGATATCCGGATCTGAAAAAAGACCTGATAAAGCAATGGTTCAACTATGCGGACGAAGTCGGAGTCGCATTTGAGTAATTGAATAACCAGCAGGAGAGTTGAGTCATGCCTAGGTGCCGAGCCAACGGCAACATGATCCCTGCCCGGCGAAGCGCTTTCTATCTTAATTTGTGCCTGAATAGGAAATCCAATGCTTTCACGTCCGTTGCGTCTCGGAGATCCCTTCTTATGTGATGTTCCTCATCTTTAACTTTTCCAAAGATTATTTCTAGGCCGTCCGGATTCGTATAGGTATACCAAATTATGGATTCCCCTTGTTTCTCAACTTTCGGTTTGGAGTTGGAGTTGTTGAAAGTATTCCAGATGCGGATACGCTCTTCTGCTGAATACATCGTTATCTTGGGGTTTGTGGATCCATGATAGCTCTTATCCTGATCCCCGATTACCTGCATGAGTGAAACGGGTGTTGTTTGGTCGTCGGGCTCGTGAGCATCTTTCGCCATTCCACAACTCATAGGGGCCACGGCAGCAAAGATATGGGTTTCTTTAGCCAATCGATAGCAAAATAATCCCCCGCTTGAATGTCCGGTCGCATAGATGGTTTTGGGATCCGCGATCTTCTGGGCGATCAAGGTTTTGACTACTTGGGAAATAAAACCGACGTCATCATAATTCACAGAATGGAAGTCCTGCTTAAAATTCCATTTTGCGAGTGGTCGAATCGCTTCTGCACTGATGAGAATGAGGCCCCGTTTATCGACGTGCGGACTAAACCGCATGCTGGGTCCGTCCGCTTTCCCTCCTGCACCATGGAAGCAAAAGAGAATCGGGTAGCTTTTATCCGGGGAATAGTTTTTGGGGCTAGTAACAATGAGCCTCCTACTGAAACCATCATGTTCGACCTGAATCTCATTGGTTCCTGCAATAAGTGAAGAAAAATCAGAAGCAAAAGCTCCAAAGGGTGACAAGGCCAGTAGCGAGGACAGGAGAAATAGGTTGAATTTCATATTCCCCAAATTGGTGACGAAATTATTAAACTGCGAGCTATTAACCTGGGGTACTACAACGCTTGTTAAGCTTCTTTTGTTGCTCTTTTTATCAATGTAACTCTTTCGGCTGACTTTGCTATCCGATTTACACCTTGATACCCCTATGCCACCCCTTCAATCTAGCTACTCGAACTTAATCAGAATCTCTTAACTACCCATCCCATTGAGAATAAAACACTTCATACTCCTTGCTACTATTCTACACCTTGGCTGTTTCTGTTCTTTAATGGGTGCAGGTCATGGTAGCTCATCCGACAAAAAGAATGTGTTGCTCATCTGTGTGGACGATCTTCGCCCAGAACTAAAGTCATTTGGTGTCGATTACATACATTCTCCGAATATTGATCGCCTCGCCAATTCAGGCAGAGCTTTTCATAACCACTACGTAAACGCCCCTACTTGCGGTGCTTCTCGTTATACCATGCTCACTGGGATGTACGGCTCCTATGGTAATGGAGCTCTCTTCGCACGAGCCGAGAAGCTAAAGTCTCTCAATGCATCCGTCTCGCCAAGTATGCCGGAGTGGTTCCGGAAAAATGGATATAAGACGGTATCTGTTGGTAAAGTCTCGCATCACCCAGGTGGGTGGGGCGGTGAGGATTGGTATGACCAAAACGTTCTTGAAATGCCAGGAGCCTGGGATCGTCAACTCATGCCCACTGGCCGATGGAAACACCCGCGAGGGGCGATGCATTCGTTGGTTCATGGGGAGATCAAAAAGATCGGATCCTTTTCGGAAAATAAAATGGAGGTCATGCAAAGCGCTGAAGGCGAAGATACTGACTACCACGATGGCTTGATTGCCGAGGAAGGTCTCGAACAACTCGAAGATTTAGCAAAAGCGCACACCCCTTTCTTTCTGGCTATCGGTTTTATCAAACCTCATCTCCCATTTGGATCGCCGGCCCGATATATGGATCCCTACAAAGGAGTCGACCTGCCTCCGATCCCTCACCCAGAGAAGCCTGATTGGGCCAGCACCTGGCACGCATCGGGAGAATTCACCAATCAGTATTTCCATCATGGGCAGGACCCAAACAAGGACAAAGCCTACGCCGATAAGGTCCGACGTCATTACGCCGCCTGCGTTAGCTACGTAGATCACATGGTCGGACGAATCCTCGACAAACTCAAGGAAACCGGCCGAGACAAAGACACCATTGTCGCTCTTTGGGGAGATCATGGCTGGCACCTGGGTGAGCATGCCATCTGGGGCAAGCACTGTCTCTTCGAAGAAGCACTCCGGTCCCCGCTCATCATCTCCGCTCCTGGTATGAATCATCCTGGCACAAAGTCCAACGCAGTCATTGAGACCGTTGATCTCTTTCCCACCCTGTGCGAACTTACTGGCCTGAATAAACCCGATTTCGTTCATGGCACCTCGGTGGTTCCTCAGCTCACAGAACCTACCACGCCGGGCCATACCGCCTACGCATATACTTCGAGAGCGCAGACTCTCCGCACAGATCGCTACCGCTTTACTCTCCATACGGATGGTAATATGGAATTGTACGACCATAGTTCCTCAGCGAAGGAAACGAAAAACCTCGCCGAGGATAATCCGAAGCTGGTGAGTGAATTGAAAAAGGCGCTTGAACAAAAGATAGCGAAAAGAGGTTCTTAATGCTGGAACCGCGTAACTAGAACTGCTAACCACCCACTCTCCGGTTGCCTCCATTAGATCCCGCTTGGTCAGAGGAAGTACAGCCTTCTGCATATTCTGGTTTAGTTTCGCGTTGTCCCTCTCGGATAGTTGGGTACTGTTTCATTTTTTCAAAACCTACCTCCAAGCTCAATCATAAGACCCATTGCTATGACTCGTGTTCTATTTTCGAAATATTTGCTGACTTTGGCTATCCTGCCAGTGTGGTTCGCCGGCTGCAGCCAATCAGGGCCTTCCATCAGTGAAGTGAGCCTTGTGCCAAATCCGAATCCAACGGTGCCACTTGCAGCCGTGCTTAGCTTGTCGGCTGATCAGCCGGTGACTTTGGCAATCAACATCGACGATGGAGACCGACAATGGACGATTGAGCCGAGTTCGGAGCGTTCTAATCAATTTGAAGTGCCTGTGATTGGGATGCGCGCCGCACGCAGTCATACCATAACCGCGACCGTAACAAATGCAGGAGGCAGCTCTGCCACCTCCGCGGCGATGACCTTCGAAACACCCGCGCTGCCAGATGTTTTTCCGATACCAAAAGTGACCGTCCGTAAGCCAGATGCCATGGAGCCCGGTGTGACTTTGTTTAATGTCAATGGACGTTGGGATGCTGAAGGAAATGCAGTTCCTGCGGTCTTCGCACCGGCTGTTATCGTGGATGATCTGGGCGAAGTTACCTGGTATTATTTGCCCACAGACCACAAAATCCATGACGTTCGGCAGATGCCAGACGGCAACTTCATCTATGAAATCTGGCCGGGAACTGGTGGCATGGTCGAAATAGATGTTCTAGGTAATATTCTGCGCCGTTGGCATTTCACAGGAACCGCGACGAATGTAGCCGAAGGCAGCATCCCAGTGGAAACTGGATCTTTCCACCATGATTTCACCAGTCTTCCGAATGGAAACATCCTGCTGCTCAGTAATGAGAACCGAGTCCTTGAAAATTGGTATACCAGTGAAACGGACGCGGACGCACCGAGAGCGACTGCCAATGTCCTGGGTGATGTCATTATCGAAATGACCCTCGATGGTGACGTGCTAAGAGAATGGAAATTGCATGATATTCTCGATCCTTACCGCATCGGTTACAGTTCGCTCGGTACTGGTTTCTGGAGAACGCACTACGAAGAAAAACTCGGTGGTCCCGGGCATGACTGGACGCACGCGAACGCAATTATCTACGAGGAAGAGGACAACTCGTTTATCTTGTCTGTACCTTATCAAGATGCGGTTATCAAAGTCAGTATGGATAGTGGTGAGCTCGTCTGGATTCTCGGAAACCATGACAATTGGAAAGAGCCTTGGAGTGACAAGCTGCTGACACCTGTCGGTGATCTCGAGTGGTCTTACAAGCACCACGCCATTTCCCATACTGAAAACGGAACCTACCTACTGTTTGATAACGGCGTTGCACGAAGCTCACCGTTCGATGATAAAATGGCGCTGGCGGACAGTTACTCCCGAGCTGTTGAATACTCTGTGGATGAAGAGACGATGGAAGTCTCGCAACTCTGGACTTATGGTCCCAAAGACGAACCATTTTATGCGCGGTACCTGGGCGATGTAGATTGGCAACCGAAGACTGATAATGTTCTGATCACCATTGGTGGACAAGAATCAGATGCTGACGGCAACAATGCCGGACGTGGACCCGATACTCAACGTTGGGCGCGTCTGGTAGAAGTGACTCATGAGCAACCCTCTGAAGTTGTTTGGGATATGCGTCTGCAAGATACAGGATTGGGCTGGGCCATTTATCGGGGTGATCGAATTCCCTCTCTCTATCGCTAACTTCGGTAGCCTTGTCTTAGGTAAGGTATGGCAAGTTGATTGGGCGGTGATTCTGTAGGGCGGCGTAGTCGTTGAGGATTTACTTGCCTCGTAAGTGTTTGTCGAACCAGGCAATTTGCGTTTGGTCAATATCGTCTGGTTTGTGGCCTCCGTAATTGAATCCGTGACCGCCGTTTTTCACGCGTATTAGTTTCGAGGGTACGCCGGTCGACTTCAGCTTGGTATGCATGTGTTCGGATTGAGAAAAGTCTACCGTCGGGTCCGCATCGCCATGAACCAAAAGTATGGGAGCATCGTCTTTGGTCACATGGGTTATGGGTGAGGCTTCCGATGCGATTGTGTGCTCTATGGATCCTTCCACGGTTCTTTCCTTTTCCCTTACACCTAGAAAGTAGTTGGCGTCTTGCCCATTGATAAAGTTCGAAGGTGCCGCTCGCGCAACTACGCATTGAACTTTGGCGTTCACCTGATTGATCGGGCTTTGGTCGAGGCGGTTTTCATCGCCATCCAAGACTCCCAGCATACTGACCAGATGCCCTCCAGAAGATCCGCCCAAGGCTCCGATTTTATCCGGTGTAATTCCAAACCGGTCTGCATGGAAACGGATGTATCGAACCGCCCGTTGAACATCCTCTACTTGCGATGGGTATTGAAACCTTGGAGTGGCGCGGTGACTGATGGCAAAGACCGTATAGCCAGCCGCCAACAAGGGCTCGCCATCATTTTTAACATGAGTCTGATGGCTCAGCGCTCGGGCATCATAACCCATGGGCCGGGTCCAACCGCTTCCAGAAATTTGGATGACCCCGTGGCCGTTTGATTCTTTCGGATAATATACATCCATTACCAATGCCAGGCCGGAGTACATGCCGTATATTACATTTCGATCTACATCTGCTGCGTTCTCGAGATCAGGTTGTGCGCTTGCCGAAAGGTGAGACAGTACTCCAAATAGTATTAACAGTTTGATGGATGGACTTTTGAGCATGGTGGTTTTGTTTAAATTAGTAGGATAGAAGTCGAACTATCCTAGGCGAAGGCGTCATGGATTTCAATAGCAGGCTTTTTTTTCTATGGCGATTATTGAAAGGCAAACAACAGCTGTATGGGTAGGGGCAGATTATTGGCGTATTCGTTGGTGAAAAACTTTTTCGAAAAAGTCTGTCACCTAATGACCACCAGGTGGCACTTATAGACGAAACACATAAAATAAATTCCAAAACTTATACCATGAATCACTCACTTGAAACGAACATCATGAACGAAACCAAAGTACCCAATGCCGCCTATGTAGGCATTGCAGCCATTATTGGAGGTGTCTCCGTAGCCATGGTTGCTCTTGTAGCAATCTTTTCACCACAAAATATATCGGTCGCACCCTGGATTGTGGGTGGACTTTCAATTATGGGGATTGCCCTGGGGTATTTCTCCTCGAATAGAGTGTAGGCAGGTCGTGCTTACTGAAGCGTCAAACAGATGTTTTAGGGGTAGAGGCTCGGTAGCCGTTCTGCTTGGAAGCTGAGCCAACCAGCGGGGCGTTTGTCGCTGATCTTCAGCTCAAAGACTTTCTCGGCCGGTGTGGTCCGCGTCACTTCGACAATGCGGATCCAGTTGAACCTGTTAACTCCGTTGCCAAAATTATCATTCTTGTCATAGGTCAGGCCACCAAAGTTGATGAGCACATTTCCAGTTTGGGGCATCCAATCGGCGTCGCCAACGCGCCAAGCGTAATAGCGCTCGTCACCGGGCTTATCCCCGTAAGACCAAATCTCTTCGACTTCCCGATTCTCTTCGTCAATACGATACTCGACTGCACGACTGCGAGACTCGCTCACGGGTAATTTGGGGTTAAACGGGAGTGCGCGATTCATCCCGTTGTCGAAAAGCAAAATCGTTCCTTCTGGAGTATTCATTGGAGCGTGCTGATCTGCATGCCAGGTCAATTCGCCTTTAGGCTTAAGTAACAGAGGCTGCCAATCTGGTCCCCATCCGGTATGGTCACCCATGATCCAGACAATTTCGTTCGTTTCGAGGTCGAGCTTGAGCACAGCATTTTGATAGCGCATCGAAAACAATGCGAATCGTTCCTCTTCATCTAGCGAAACGCTGTTTGCATGTGACCAGTCCCGAGGGGTTCCACCTACATGCCCATAGAGTCCCTGCCAATAGCGGCCGTTCAGCGAACCGTAGCCAATGCGGTATGGATCAATAATATCCAACAATTTGATTTCTCTTACTATGTTTCCACCACGGTCGAATTCGACGATAACATCGCCAATCACATTATCGGTGGCTTTAGGCGCATCCGGATCCGTTTCACTGGTTGGATAATTGTCGTATTTGCGTACCTCGGTGCTGATAGCGAGGATGTTCCCGGATTTCCTTACAGCGAATTCATGATGCAGGGTATCGGTGTCTACATGAATGCTATCTTCATAGATTTGATCCTCTTTCGCTAGATTGGAGTACCAATGGGAAATGATGTTTCCCAACATATCAATCTCGAAGATGCCGACATTCTTTGCGGTGAAAATAAGGTTTCCGTTCTCCAGGCGCTGGGTATCTGCAACCCCCGGTGGAGTTTTGTAGTACCATACCACTTCACCGTCCTCATCCAATGCGATGATCCAATCATTGGGCCGTTTGCTGTCATCGACGGGCACATAGGTAGGTTCAATGAAGGTAAACCCTGGTTCCATTTTATCTGGTTGGCTAACCTTGATTTCGATCGGAGGGAAATCTTCAGGGAGTGGATCGGTTTTGATTTCAATGGGCTCTGACCTCTCCGTTTGTCCGGCGGAATTACTGACCACAACAGTTACCTTATGCGTTCGACCAGCCCGCATGCCTAGAATCGGAACGACATGCTTGGTATCTACAGGCAGATTCGTATCGACGATCCAACTACGATCACCTTCCACAAACTCAAGCGCAACGGTTGTGGCCTGGCTTGTATTAAAACTTACTTCCGCGCTTAACGGTACGGTATCACTCGGATCGAGATCGACTTCCAGATGCTGAATCGTAGGAGAAGACGAAGAGCAGGAGATAAAGAGAAGAGCCATCAAGGAAATGCTGATGGCTGCATTGTGACCTGCAGCAGGAGAAGAAAAGACAGGGAGCATAAGTGGAGTTATTGGATTGTTAGCCCAGTTATGGAACTGGATTTGAGAAAGATGGGCAGATTGAGTCCTAAGAACACCCAGATAGTCAATGCTGAGGAGATCTTGATGGGGCCATAGTCTTCCTCGAGGCGCTTAATTCTTATCCACTTTCGCATCGAATTTGTTGGGAAAGCTGACAAAGGAATTTGTATGAGCAAAACTGTAAAAGCGACAGGAAATCAGTAAAAGACTACCAACCCTGACTCTTTTGTTGGGTCACCTGTCGTCGCCGGTATGCCTCAGCCTGGAGGGCAGCAACAAATCCGTCCAGGTAGCCCGGATTGTCGCGATTCTGAAAGGCGGTAAAGACTGGGTCCCTGGTCCTCTCCATAAATTGGCCAAGGATTTTTCTGTGGGCTTCGATCTCGTCTTGATATTTGGGGTCGTTGATCAAATTAATCAAATTGTCAGGATCATTCTCGACATCGAAGAATTCTTCCACGACGCGATAATCAAACTGGTTTAGGTGTTTGGACCAAACCGGGTCCGTCTCTGATAGTTCAACCATTTCTTGATAAGTAAGGGTCCCCTGGGCGGCAGCTTGGAACTTTCTTCCCTGAACAGCCCAGGGATTAAAGATATAGTTGAACTTCTTGGTCTGAACTCCGCGCATGGGATGGCGTCGACGCCCTGAGCTCTCATTGTATTCTTTGATGACGTAATCCAATTCTGGCTGTTTCTTTCCCTGCAAAACTTTGTAGAACGAACGTCCTTCGAGTCCGTTCGGATGCTCGATGCCTGCGACATCGAGCAGGGTAGGCAACAGGTCGAGCGCCGAGACCATGTGGTCGGTGTCATGGGTACCTGGCTTGATCTGTCCTGGCCAGCGAACCATCCACGGGGTGCGTGTGCTGTGGTGGTATAGGCAGGTCTTGGCGAAGGGCAAAGGCATGCCGTGATCAGAGAGAAAAACAACAACGGTATTATCGGCCTGACCTGATTCAGCTAACGCACGCAAGCTTTCACCGACGCAATCGTCGGCCCGGCTGACGGACATGTAATAATGCGCCAGTTCTTTCCGCACATTAGGAGTGTCGGGAAGGTAGCCCGGGACGGGAATTTCCTCCGGCGTGTACAATTGGCTGGGTACAAAAGGATCGTCCATTTCCTGACGGCGGTTCCAGCGGTAGAATGGTAAATGGGGATCAGAAATGTTGATCAGTAAACAGAAAGGTTTGTCCGCATCTTTAGCCGCAGCGATACCCTCCGCCGTGGTGCGAAAGTAGGAACCCGCATCCTTGATGTGATTCTTCTCTCCTTTGCGTTCGCCCATTATCAGGTCCCAGTTGTAGGGTGAGTAAGGTGTTGTGTGGCTCACTTTTCCAAAGATTCCCGTGAAGTATCCACCAGCCTTCATCAGATCAGCGAGGTGCGGGTAATGCGGTTCGTTAATCGCATAAAAACCCTCCACCAGATTGCTATGGGAAGAGCGTCCTGAAAACATGACATTCCGCCCAGGATAGCAGTTGCCTACCATGACGTGGGCATACTCGAAGCGGAGTCCTTCGGACGCCAGTTTATCCATATGTGGAGTTATGTTCTTCAAGGGACTGCCATAGACACCGACTGAATCGCAGTTCATATCGTCGACGGATATAAAAAGGATATTGGGCCGTTCGGCGTAGGCGGCTGGAATAAACACAGCAAAGAATAGAAGGCGAAGTATGGTGTTGTTCATAGTAAAAGAGTATTGTGGATTTGGGGTTATTGGCTAGCATATTATCTGACTATCCAAGTCATGTCTGGGAGGAATCTTTCCTTTTTATTTCATGGGCCTTCCAGGCATTCTTTCCTCTATCATTGCTTCGGCGGCCGGATGTTGTTTTTACCGCTGAGCTCCTCGCAATTGTAGGGAGAGTAGGGTATGTCGGATATGGCCATCATGTCGCTGCCAGTGGTTTTTCCTACAATGTATAGAGGGTCATTTACGGTGTATTCGCGAACCAGATACTGGTTTTTCTTGTCAAAGTGGAATCGTTCAATCACACGCATCTGGTCACTGTGCTTTACCCCCCTCTGGTGATTCAGGACACCTGCTTCGAATCCGATGGTGTCGACCACCAGGGTATCTCCTTCCCAGCGTCCAATCGAATGACCGCCTGTGCTCGGCTCGATATCCTCGGGGTGCTCATCCTGATCGAGATGGATCGTACGAACGAAATCCATGAAGCCATACTGCATGGTTATAGTAGTGTCGGTCTGCATGATTTCGTTCACGTGCCGGTCGTGATTCCAACCTGCTAAAATATTAACGATGTGGCATCGCAGGATGGGGTCGTCGAATTCCATTTCATAACCTTCCGCCGCCTTGGATCCTTCCGAAGTCGCTCTATATCTTGCCCGTTGCCCCATGCCTCTGCGGCCAAATGACAATGAAACCCAGGCGCCTTGCAAGTTGGGTTGGCCGTTTTCAAGGTGGGTTAGATAATCGCCATTCGAGTTGCGATTCGAAGGGCGTCCTCGTCTACCACTGGTATTGGTCAAATCGGTTCGACGCTCGATGACTGTTCCGTCTTCAAAGGTCAAGGACGTCATGTAGCAATGGTTATCCTCACGTCTTGCCGGTGCACCGCTAACGGTAACCTTTGCTCCTTTAGGAAATAATTCGGGAGTCCAGCCACGGCGCCTCAATTGCGTCCCTGAGCTGAGTTCGCAACGCCAACTCACTTGCTCACCATTTTCCATAACATCGAAATACAGATAGGCGTGTGGATTCACCAAACGTATCCTCGTAATAACACCACTGACCGTAACTTCTTTGTTCAAGTCAAAGTGGGGAGCCGATGCATGATGCCCGTGCAGGCTGCCAGAAACGGCCAACGTGAGTAAGAAAAAGAGTATTCGTTTCGTTGCAGTCATGTAGTGGAATTTGGAGATTCGTGGAGCATTATGGATGTATTCGGTGAAACGCGTCAACCGTTACCCCATCCGGCGTTCTTTGGGTCTTTTCATTGCCCCTTGCAAAGGCTGATTCAGGATATCAGTCTTCTTCTTCTTACCCATGATGACCATAGTGGTGTTAATGCCAGATGGGATTTCAGCAAATGCAACCCATGGAGAACCAGGATGACTATGATCAGAATGCACTCAAGTAACCTTAGAAGAATATTTATAAGTACTGTTTTCTTTGCAATGTTGGCCTGGTCAACGTCACAGGCGCAGGAGAACAACTCCGAAGAAGGTTCACCTTCTGGTGAGCGCGCCGAACGACCACCACGTGCTGAGCGCGCTCAGAGTGAAAACCGACCTCCCCGTGGTGGCGGACCTCGCGGCGGACCCAGAAGAGCACCACCACCACGGTCAACTGACGGATCGCGTGAAGCTGGCACGCCCAAGTATACCGTGGCTCCGGATGGAGTCGGGGTGACCATGCGCGATGGTGCTTCACCCAATCCCTATACCAAAGACACAGTTACTTACGTTCCTTGGGAAGATGGATCAAAAATGAATCCACTTAAGGTGGGCAGTAAACTTCCAAGCGGTTCGGTTGTCTGGACCAAGGAAGGCGAAAAATTGGACCTCAACAAGGTAGCCATGGAAGCACCCACCTTATTGATTTATTACCGAGGCGGTTGGTGTCCGTATTGCAATATACAGTTACACGAACTGAAAGAGAGTGTCCCCGAACTTGAAAAAATGGGATATCAGTTGCTCGCGATAAGTACCGATACCGTGGAAGCTCTGAACGCCTACGATGACTCCGAGATTAACTACCAATTGCTCGCGGACCCCGATCTCAAATTGGCAACCAACCTTGGAATTAAATACAAAGTGGTAAAACAATACCTCGAGCACGTAAAATCGATGCCTGATGGTCGCGCATTCAGTTTAGAGAAACGCAACGGCGGATTCCTGGTTACGCCTTCAGCTTTTGTTCTGGATACTACTGGCACCGTACGATTTGCCTATGTGAACGACAATTATACGGTTAGAGCCAGTCAGGATTCGCTATTGAAAGCTGCTAAAAAGGCATTGGAATAATCGTGGTGTATTAGGCTACTCACTACGCATGAGTATTATCCGATCGGTGAACTACGCCATAAGTCCTGTGGGATTTACCTTAGTCTCTTTAGATAGTCTTACTCGTTGGCTTTGTCCAGCTCGCTAAATAGATCTCGAGCGTCATGAATGAGCGAATACAGGAGTATTTTTTCTTCAGGAATGACCAGCTGATAATCCTGGTGGGGGTATTTTTTCATGAGGCGATGTCTCAAATCTCCATCCACCTCATCGAGATTCAACAAACGCATGCTCCAATCGTAGAAATATGGAGTGGTGATTAGTTCGTAACTGATCAATTCAACATCCTTGTGGCGTTCGTCCTGTAAGATTTTATTGTAAAGTTGGTTTACGTAGCGAACGGGGCCTTCCAGGATTTGCAAAAACTGATCTCCTGTTAATATGAGCATACCAACGATACCTTTTTCATTATTGTGATCCTTGGCCTTCGAAAGGATGTTCTCCAATTCGGTTTTTCGAGGGAAATCAATTTGGACTTTGCTTCTATAGATAAGTCTACAGCGTTTCATGTTGGTTTTAAGGGTAGAATTTTATGGAAGAATCACGGGGATTTTAGTACCCCATAATACAAAATGGGCCATAATCTATGCCATGAATGAATGTAAAGATGCCAGAAAGCAAAATTTATTCAAAAAATTCTTTTGTCTCCTTCAATATATAGGTTCTCCGTCTGAGAAGGGGCAAAAATAGGGTTTAACCGTAGATCACTTATACTCTACTCTTTCCTTCTTAATGATCTGTTCGATTAGATACCCAATAGCCCTTTTGGCTTTCTTGGCCTCTAGCTTATCCACTTCGGGCCAACCCGATGAGCAGCGTGAAGTGTTATTCAATCGCGACATCCGGCCGATCATGTCGGACACCTGCTTCCTGTGTCATGGTCCCGACGCCAGCCCGCGTGAAGCGGATCTGCGCTTGGATACACCCGAAGGAGCTTATGCCGATCGCGATGGCTCACCGGCAATCATCCCGGGTGATCCGGAAGAGAGCCTGTTGACTTGGATGATCAATGCAGAGGATGAGGAAGACATCATGCCTCCACCTGAGCATCACCGCGCGCTGACGCAGGAAGAGAAGGGTTTATTCTATCAATGGATTCAGGAATGAGCAGAGGTTTCAGCAAGTGGGTGATCCGGAAATTCAAGCCCGCATTTCACAATACGAAATGGCCTTTCGCATGCAGGCATCGGTACCTGACCTGATGGACACCAAGGAGGAACCGGATTACATCCACGACCTCTATGGCCCCGATTCGAGAAAGAAAGGTACCTTCGCTGCCAATTGTATTCTTGCCCGCCGGATGGCTGAGAGCGGTGTCCGCTTTGTGCAACTTTTTCATCGAGGTTGGGATCAACACAACAATCTGCCTAAGGATTTGGCGACCAATTGTAAGTCAGTTGATCAACCGGCAACGGCTTTGATTAACGACCTTGAGGAGCGTGGTTTGTTGGAAGACACCGTCGTCATCTTTGGCGGTGAATTTGGCCGCACTATTTACAGTCAGGGCAAACTCACCAAAGACAATCACGGGCGCGACCACCATGGACGCTGTTTCAGTACCTGGGTTGCCAGAGGTGGATTCGAGCCCGGGGTCGACTATGGCGAGACCGACGACTTCGCCTACAATATCGTCCAGGATCCGGTTCATATTAATGATTTTAATGCTACGGTGTTACACAATCTTGGTATCGACCATGAGCGTTTCACCTATCGTCACCAAGGCCTCGACTCGCGCTTGACCGGGGTCGAACACCGCCGGGTTATCAAAGAGATTTTGAGTTAGGCTCGTTAGATTGTTTCGGAGAAGTCAGAATCAGTTTTGATGAAGGTAGCTTGCCGTATCATAATCGACAAAGATCGTATCGATTCCTGAATCGGTTTCTCGAAATCCTATTTCGACCAGCATAGTATGGCGGGGACGTACCGCTTCGTCGGAGGCATGGGTATGGAAAACATAATACATGTCGTCTCCATCCATGAAGATGTCTCCATGTCCGGTTCCGTTTATGCCAAGAAACTCTTTGCGAAGGATGGGATTGCCACTGTGACGGGTCCAAGGGCCGGTCGGGGAGGGTGCGGTTGCATAGCCGACACCATAGTCAACACTCATGAAGTGGTTTGCTGAATAGATGAGATAATAGGTGCCCTTTCGTTTGATGAGTGTGGGC
Source organism: Opitutia bacterium ISCC 52 (assembly GCA_014529675.2). Lineage (NCBI taxonomy): Bacteria > Pseudomonadati > Verrucomicrobiota > Opitutia > Opitutia bacterium ISCC 52. The sequence goes on along the minus strand of CP076040.1, from coordinate 3,601,889 downwards.
CCTTCTGCAATTTCTTCGGTCGAGTAATCGGGAGTATTCTCCCATGTTTCATTTTGAACCGAGATACAATGTTTCAAGGTGCCTTCCCTAATTCGGCTGAGGTCGCTCTCCATTTCGGCAACGTAGATGTGGTTTCCTTCATGTTTGCGGACATGATAGAGATAAAGTGTTCCATCATCGTCTTGAAACAGAAAGGGATCGATTTCCTGGTGGTCCTCATTCAGCGCTCGAATCTCTTTCTGGATAAAAGGACCAGTCGGGTGATCTGAAAAGGCGACGGCGATCTGTCGGTTTGCCGTATAAAGCATAGCCACTTTTCCCTGATAATCTAATACCTGAGGTGCCCAAAAACCTTCCGTTCCGAATGCTCGCTCTCCAGCTTTGAGCACGTATCCCTCATCATAGGCAGTTTCGGGAACGTACCAGGTTTTTAGTTCTTTTGACGCATAAATCCGAAAACCAAGCTGTGGTGGCGGTTCAGTTCCAAAGAGGTAGTAAACGCCATCATACTTGTAGAGTGCTGGGTCGGCCAAATAGACTTCTTCAGCTAAGCTAGTTATGTAAGCAGTGGTAAGGAGCACCGCACAGACTATTATCGATTTCATGGGTCTTTACCGTTTGGGTGAAATGGAAAAGGTTTGGTCACTTTCGTCGAAGGTGTTTCCATCAGCTGAACTGATCCGGAGACTTACTGAGTCAGATGCGATCACTGGAACGCGCCAGGCGTAGTGGCCGTTGTGTGGAGTTGATTTTGTAATGACTTTCCAATTACGACCATCTTTGTATTCCAGTTTGACAGTTTGAGTGCCTGCCCAGAAGTTGCTCCAGGCGATGTCTGTGGTTTGCCCGGGATGCAACGTTTCTCCTCCATTGGGGTAGTAGAGCTGAATGGCCGGAGGCAGTGGGTGGTCTGCCAGAAGTCTGGGTGTGCCCGACAGGGACCGGTCGTCCCCGACTTCTTTCATGCGGTCTTTAATCAGCTTGCGCATGGAGGCTAGGACATCCGCATATCTTGGATCGTAAGCGAGGTTGTTTTCTTCGTAAGGGTCTTCCTCGATCATGTACAGCTCTTCTTTGGGTCTGGCATGATAGCGATGCATGAACAGGGCAGCCTCCTGGTTCTTTTGGGCTGCTTGCTCCCAGGCGTTCCAGTCATAAAAATAATGCTGGTTTTCTTGACCGGCTCTGGTGTGTCCTTCTCGGAAGACCTTCACATCCATGTGGGTCGTATTGTAGAACTCTGGGAACAGGTTGAGCATGTATTTCCATTTATCCGTTCTTACCGCTCGGATGGGATATACGTTCACGGTCTTGTCGCCTTTGTGGACCGTGAAGATCTCCTTACGGTGGCTGTCGGTTTCACCCAGCAATACGTTTTTGAAAGACTTGCCATCAATACCCTTTGGGATTGGTGCGCCTGCGATGTCGATAAAGGTCGGGATTAAATCAATCCAGCTAACCATGGCATCGGTTGTGGATTGGGGCTTAATCTTTCCGAGCCATACAGCTATGAGTGGAATACGCACGCCCGTTTCGTAAAGCGACCACTTTCCAAACGCCCAATTCTGCCCATGATCGGACGTGTAAAGGATGAGGGTGTTGTCTTCGTCGAGCTGTCGTTTGACAATTTCGCGTACTTTGCCGACCGCTGTGTCGACGTTTTCAACAGACTGGTTGTAACGGGCCATTAATTGGCGCGCTTCAGGGATATCGAAGGTCTTGGGAGGTAGCACCGCATCTTTTGGATTGAAATGAACCTCGTCCGGCTCGATCGGCCAAATCGTATGAGTGTCAGTTGGCCCAATAAACAGGGCCACGGGTTTGGATTTGTCTTCCCGCTTCTCAAGGTATGCTTCCACGTTTGCTGGATCCAGCAGGTTGTTACTACC